>CALUYZ010000015.1 GCA_944325175.1 Candidatus Gastranaerophilales bacterium
GCCCCCGGTGCTGCCATAACAGATGCTGCAAGCAAAAATTTTGCATCAACCCCCATTGCAATATAAATTGCCATAACACCCCCTGCAATGCATGCCATAGAGCCTGTCATAGAGGCTAAAATTTCAGATTTTGTAGCCGTTTTTAAATATGGGCGAATCATAATTTGCGCTTCAACTTGCCCAACAAAAACAGAGGCTATATTTGATAAGGCTTCTGCGCCTGAAACGTTCATCACTTTATACATTAATTTAGCAAAAAATGCCACTATTCTTTGCATTATGCCAAAGTAATATAAAATATTTACGATAGTTAAAACAAAAATAATTGTTGCAATTAGTTTTATTGAAAATACAAAAGAAGCACCTTTATAGAAAATATGATCTATCACTTGCGGGGAATTATTTAAAAAGCCAAACACAAAATCAGCGCCTGAATTTGAAAAATAAAGAATTTTTTCAATGCATTTTGCAATTACAGCTAAAATTTGCTGCCCCAAAGGAACCTTTAAAACAAAAACAGCAAGAAGGAATTGAAGAACAAATCCTGTAATTACCGTTTTTAAACTGATTTTTTTCTTATTGTTTGACATTAAATAACAAATGCCGATTATAATAATAATGCCTAAAAGCCCTGTAAATCTTTCCAAAATTCACTTCCTTTAACTTTTTAGTTTATTATAAACCAAAATTGAAGTTTTTGGAAAATTAAAAATTATTTTTTAAGTAATTTTTAATGCCGATTGTAATTGCCTTTGCAATTTTCTTTTGAAAATTGGCATCAGAAATTTTTTTTGCTTCTTTGGGGTGAATTATATAGCCACATTCAACTAAAACAGAAACAGGGTCTGTCGCCCTTATAACGGCAAATGAAGCTAAATTAACCCCGTCATCTCTAAAACCTGTTTTTTTCACAAGGGAATCTTTTATTTCTTTTGATAATTCATAGGCTTCTTTATTATAGTAATAAACACCCGTTCCGTGTTTTTCATTCACTTTTTTTCTGTTTGGAAGAGAATTTTGGTGAATTGAAATAAAAATATCCGCATTTTTAGATTTTGCAAAATCTACCCTTTTATATAAATCTTTGTATTCGTCTGTTTCTCTTGTTAAATAAACCTTTGCGCCATTTTTCCGTAAACTGTTTTTCAATTTTTTTGAAATTTGTAAATTAATATCTTTTTCTTTTAAATTAAATGCTACAGCGCCGGATTCACTGCCCCCATGCCCGGGGTCAACAATTACGGTTAAATTTTCAAAAGGTTTATTTTCACCATATAAAAAAGGTTTTTTAACCTTTAATAAAAGATTATTCCCCTCTATTTGCACATTATGCCCCGATAAAGGCTTATTTGAATAATAACTTATTTTAAGGTTATCAAATTCATCTTTTGATATTTTAAAATCGGCATTTGTTTGAATTGTTTGAATTAATTTATCTTTATCCAAAATTGAATCATAAATTATAAAATCAACGGAATTTTTACTTGTTTCAATTTCATTGTAGGGGGGAATATCTGATAATTTAATTTTTGCAATGTAATATTTTGGGTTTTCATAAATTTGAATTTCATCTATTGTTGCAAGTTCTTTTTTTTGAACCTTTGTTGCAACATCAACATATTTTTTATTAATCCAATAATATTTATCTAAGCCTAAATCAACCCTAAAGAAATTATTTTTTGTATCATCTGCAAAAATTTTAACCCCTTTTTCAAGGTGAGAAAACCTTTTTGCATTATCGCTTGCAGCATCTCTTAAAGGAACATAATTATTTGTGGTTTTAATTATTGTATATTGCTTATAATCAGCCGTATCTGCCGCATTTGCCGCAAAATTAATTCCTGATAAAAGCAATAAAAATATTAAAAATTTCTTCATAAGAAAATTCTAGCATTATTTTTTTAAAAAATCTGCCTTAAAAAATAAGATTAATCTTTGGATTAATATCCTATAAGCTTTCTTTTTCAAGATATTTTGCAAACTCTTTTGATTCTTCTTCCCAAATTTCTCTTTCAACTTTTAGAGCATGGTTCCAAAATTTTTCAATTTTATAGAGTTCTCTTTGTTCATAATGCATTATATGAACAACGACATCGCCGTAATCAATTAAATTCCAGCTGTTTTTTGTATCGTTTTCAATGTTTTTTGGCAATCTGTTAAAAATTTCTTTAACATCATCTCGAACATTATTAGTTAAACCTTTAACTTGAGGAGTAGATGTTGCAGTTACAATTACAAAAAAATCAGATAGAACGCTGACATTTGAAACATTTAAAATTACAATGTCTTTGCCTTTGTTATCATCTAATATTCTTGCAATGGTTGAAGCCAATTTTTTACTTGAAATGTCTGTCATTTATATATTTCCCGTGCTTGAATTTTTATCGTTATCTAAATTTTTAATATCAATGTTTTCATCGCTTTCTGCATAATTTAAAACATTTCCGGTTTGATCAATTTCAATGTTTACTTCTTGATCAATCATCTCAATTTCATTTTTTGAATATTGTTTAATTTTACCGTCTTCCAATTTCGCAGAAACTTTTTGTGTTAAAAAGCAAATTGAAGCCACTTTTGCAACACCGTCAGGCGTCATAATAGCAGAACCTACAGGCGGCAACATTCTTGCAACTTCAATGTAGTTTGAATATTCATAATTAAGACAGCATAAAAGCCTGCCGCATGCGCCTGTAATTTTCCCAGGGGTTAGTGGAATATTTTGATCTTTAGCTAATTTTGTTGAAACAAAATCAAAATTCTTTAAAAAACTGCAACAGCAATAGTTTTGCCCGCAAACCCCTTGCCCTTGTAAAAGTGCCGTTTCATCTCTGACACCAATGTGCCTTAAATCTATTCTTACTTTCTTAAATTCTTGGGTTAAATCTTTCAAAAGCTCTCTAAAATCAACTCTTTCAGGGGCTGTATAATAAAAAGTGATTTTTTTTCTGTCAAACGTATAAACAGCCTTTGTTAAGTTCATATTCAATTTGCGTTTTTTTGCAAATTCACGACATTTCAAAAGCGCCTTAACTTCAAGCTCTTTTTGTTCATTATACGTTTTTATGTCATCATCTGTCATAATTCGAACAACAGATAAGGCTTCAGGCTTATATTTTTGCCATTGCTTTGCAACTAAATCGTTAACAACAATAACTTTGTGAACTTCTTCACCCTTTTCCGTTCGAATAATAACAAGCTGACCGTCTTTTAAATTGACATTATCAGCCACTTTTAAAGGATGAAAAGCATTTTTTATTAATCTTACTGCAAACTTCATAAAAACGATTATACAATAAAACTTTTTTATATTAAAATGTGTAAATGATGGAAACAAACAATTTAACATTTAAGAAAAACGATATTGAAAAATTACTTTTGAATTTGGATTCAAACCCCTATTCACAAAAAAATAAAGATTTCAGATACACACTATCTTTAATTTATGAACTCATTGAAGAAGAATTTAGTGAAACGTTTGACACTAAAAATAACATATTAAGAGCAACAGACATTATTTTTGAAAATGAAAATAATGAAGTAAAAATTTTTATAACACCACCTTATAACTTTGATTATTACTTAAAATCAAGGGGTTCATTATACAGGTTAAAAACAGAATATAAAAACGATAAAATGGGTTATAACATCCCCTTAGATTTATTTTTTGAATATTTTACAGGGTTAAGTGAAAACTCTGAATTAACCGATGATGTTACCGACAGTTTTAAATTTTATTTCAATTTAACAAATTTTGTGAAAAAAACGGTGGAAAAATTAAATTTCATACCAACCGTTCAATTTAGAAAAGAAACCTTTTCTGTTATTTGGGAACCTTACTTGTTAAATAAAGATTATCTGACAAGCTACAGTGAGATTATAAACAACAGCATTTTAGACAGAGAAACAACAAAAAAATTAATCGACAGATACCTAAACTATCTTTTATTTGCATTTTTGGGTGTTAAGCATTATAAATTTAAAGACTTAAAAGCTGCAATTTATTTCACAAAATATCTGAGTCATAAAAGAATTTTAAAAGGTCACGATTTAGCATCAGACATTCAAACTTGGTTCGATGAAATGAGCCTTGGAACCTATGACATTGTTCCTATTTTTAACATTGAAAAATTAGACGGCGAGAAATTTTTATTAAGAATTAAAGCCAAAAACAAATTAACAGGCGAAATTATAGAGCCTGATAAGCTTTCAGACAATGACAAAACAATAATAGAAAAACAAATAAATTGGGCAACAAAATATATTGAAGACTTAGAAGATATTACTTTAGAACTTGACCTTACAGGCGTTTATAAATTAATTACAAAAATAACCTTCTATTTAGCGCAAGCGGGAATGGAAGTGAATCTGCCAGAAGGTATGGACAATGTAATCATTCCAAGAGCTTCAATTAACGCCAAAGTTAAAGAAAAAAGATTAAATGAAATTGAAGAATTCTTTTCTTTAAGAAACGATTCATCGGTTTCACTTGATGAAATTATGGATTTTTCAATAGAAGTTGCTCTTGGAAATGAAAAAATATCAGCTGAAGAATTTAGAGAACTTGCTAAAAATACAAACGGGTTAATTGAATATAAAGGTAAATTTATTTTAATTGATAAAGAAGAAACTGAAAAACTTCTCTCCCGCTTAAAAAAGCCCAATTTTGTGATGAACAAAATGGAACTTTTGCACCATGCACTATCAGGTAAAATTGATGAATATGATTTTGATTACGATGAAGCATTTGCAAAAATTGTTTCCAATTTCACAAAAGTTGAAGATGTAACCTTGCCAAAAGAATTAAAAGGAACCCTAAGACCATATCAAGAAATTGGTTACAGGTGGCTGTATACAAACGTCATGAAAGGTTTTGGCTGTTGTATAGCAGATGATATGGGGCTTGGTAAAACTGTTCAGGTTATAAGCTTAATTTTGAAATTAAAAGAAGAAAAGAAGCTGAAAAAACCCGCCCTTGTTGTTTGCCCAACAACTTTACTTGGCAACTGGGAAAGAGAGTTGGAAAATTTTGCCCCAACATTAGATGCTTTTATATACCATGGGCTAAACCGTGAATTTTCAATTAACCACGATGTTATTTTAACCACTTATGCAATTTTAAGAATAGACCTTGAAGAATTTAAAAAGTATAACTGGGATATTTTAATAATAGATGAAGCTCAAAACATCAAAAATTCAACAACAAGCCAAACTCAAGCAGTAAAATCAATTAAAGCTGCCATGAAAATTGCCATGACAGGTACACCTGTTGAAAACAGGCTATCAGAGCTTTGGAGTATTTTTGACTTTATAAATAAGGGGTATCTTGGCACTATCACTGATTTTTCAAAAAATTATTCAATGCCTATCGAAAAATTTAAAGAAACCCAAAGAGCGCAAAAATTAAAACAGGCAATTTCACCCTTTATGTTAAGGCGCTTAAAAACAGATAAAACAATCATCTCAGACCTTCCTGAAAAAATTGTTTTGGATGAATACTGCTATTTAACAAAAATGCAGGCAGCTTTATATGAAAGAGTTTTAACTCAATCCATGACGGAAATTCATTCTGCAAGTCAGGGTATAAATAGACGTGGCGCCATTTTCAAACTTATTACAAATCTAAAACAAGTGTGCAACCACCCATATCACTACTTAAAGCATGGCGATATGAGCCAAGGGGCTTCAGGCAAAACAGAAAAATTAATGTCAATTTTACACAATATTGTTGATAACAATGAAAAAGCCCTTGTTTTCACCCAATACAAAGAAATGGGCAGCATTTTAGAAAAAATTACAAAAGAAGAATTTGAATTTGACCCTCTCTTTTTCCATGGCTCATTAAATGTTAAACAAAGAGAAGAGATGATAAAAGAATTTTCTGAAAACGACAAGAAAAAAATTATGATATTAAGCTTAAAAGCAGGGGGTTTGGGGCTGAATCTCACAAGCGCTTCAAATGTTATTCACTATGACCTTTGGTGGAACCCTGCGGTTGAAGACCAAGCAACAGACAGAACTTACCGTATCGGACAAGATAAAAACGTTATGGTGCATAGGTTCATAACCCTATCTACCTTTGAAGAAAAAATTGATAAAATCATAAAAGATAAAAGAGAGCTGGCAGATTCTGCCGTATTTATAGGCGAAAAAATTATTACAGAATTATCTGATGATGAAATTTATGAAATATTTTCACTTTGCTAATTCTCTTTAGTTAAATCTTTATAGCAAATTTCATAATTTAAAATTTTAAAAATTTGTTCAACTTCGCAAAACTTAATTGTGCCACGATGCAATTTGTTTGAAACGTTGTTGTATGAATAATATTTGCCTGTAATTTCAGACAACTGCTCGCAAACCTTTTTTAAGGTTGTCCCCCTTCTTGCAATCATAACTTTTATTTCTTCTTTTACGTTCATTTTTTAATTATATAGCCATTTTTTGCCATTACCCTTGACAAAGTTTAAACCGTAATTCATAATAACTATATAGTGATATGTATAATAATATAGTTACTTATAATTAAGCGGAGTTAATTTATGAAAAAGAATCAATTCAAACACAACCCAACCCAAAAAAATGCCTTCACTCTGGCAGAAATTTTAATCACCTTAGCAATTATCGGAATTGTTGCAGCAATTACCCTGTCAAGCTTACTTGTAAACGTAAACGAAAAAGCATGGGAAGCACAGAAAAAAGCTCTCCATGCAAGACTATCTCAAGCCATAGGTCAAATGAACACCCTAGGCAGCTATGGAACCTTTGAAACCGATGATGACGGAACTGCCACCACAGATACCGCCTCTGAAAGCTTTATTTTAGATGCCCTCTCCAAAGTTTACAAAATTAACAACATTTGCGGACCAAATAAATTAAGTTCTTGTGGAATACCAAGTACAATTACAACATTAAACGCAGCATCTAAAATTAATTTTCCAACCAAAATGAGCGAATTGAATGAAAAACTTTTAGAAGGAAGACATACACCGGGTGAAGACGGTGATGTAGCAGATACAAAAGCCTCTGCATTTGAGACCGTTAACGGTGAATCAATCGCAGTATTTTACAACCCATTATGCAGTTCAGACACAACAGCTGATCACCATGTTCAAAACAAAATGTGTGTTAACTTCATATATGACTTAAATGGTAAAGAAGGACCCAATCAAGTAGGCAAAGATGTTGGCTTTATCACAGCTTTCTATAATAAAAACCCTGTCGTTGCAGCACCTGTTCCATATAACACGGATTATACATCATCGGTACCACAAAACTCAGAAGCAAAAGGAACAATAGATGCACCAACAGCATGTAAAACCATTAGGGAAGATTTAAAGCTTCCTAATAAAGATGAACTCGCATCACTCTTTATAAATGCTCCACTTATCAACCTGAGTGAAAGCAGTAGCATCTATTGGTCAAGCTCGGTCATTTCGCTTGGCACTTCTGGGTTAGCTTGGCGCCTTGGCTTCAGTAGCGGTCGCTACTACCGTTATGCTCGTTCTACCGAGTCTTTAGTCCGCTGTATCAACAAATAAAAACGCCAATGCACTCAAATTTGACAATACCAAACAAAAAAACTTTTTAAGAAATAAATAACAAGTTTCTTTTCAACTTCATTATCAAATAAGCGCCACTTAAAAATGACGCTTATTTATTTTTTGATTTTTTAAAGCTTGTAGGTTGGGGTTTCTACCCCAACACAACTTTTCATTTTTTGCATGCTTTAAAAGAATTGGCGCAAAAACCGTTCAATGCTGTTGGGCTGAAAGCCCAACCTACTTTGCGGGGGAATTGTGGTATATAAAAATGCACCAAAATGTTTTAGTTTGGTGCATTTTAGGTCTTTTTATTAATATAGCATTGTTTTGGATTTTGTTCAAGATTGGGAAAAGGGGCGGATGAACTTTTTGAGGGGTTAAAAAGTATTGTTGTTATTAGATTTTTAATGGGTTGCAACAAAATAAAACAGATTGGTGCAAAAAGTTGAAAGGATAGAATGATATGAAAAAGTTGAAAGGTTTTACGTTGGCTGAGGTGTTGATTACTTTGGCGATTATTGGGATTGTGGCGGCGATTACGTTGCCGAGTTTGCTTGTTAATGTGAATGAGAAAGCATGGGAAGCGCAGAAGAAGGCGTTGCATGCCAGAATGGCGCAAGCGATTGGACAGATGAATATGTTGGGTGGGTATGGTCAGTTTGAAACTGATGAGGAAGGAACTGCAACAGAAGATACTGCTGCTGAAAGTTTTATTTTGGATGCGTTATCTAAAGTTTATAAAATAAACAACGTTTGTGGGGCGGGTAAGCTTTCTGCTTGCGGGGTGCCAAGTAAAATTGCGACGTTAGGTGGTGAAGCGGAGATTAGTTTTCCGACAAAAATGAGCGAGTTGAATGAAAAATTATTAAATGGGGCGCATGAAGCAAATGAAGAAGGCGATGTTGCTGATACGAAGGCAGCGGCTTTTGAAACGGTAAATGGGGAATCAGTGGCTGTTTTTTATAATCCTCTTTGTAGTTCAGATACATCTCTTAATAATGTTGCACAAAACAAAATGTGTGTTAACTTCATATTTGATGTAAATGGCAGCGAAGGTCCTAATGAGGTAGGGAAAGATGTCGGATTTATTACAGCTTTTTATAATAAAAGCCCTGTTGTTGTTGCACCTGTAGCATATAAATCGGATTATGCATCAAAAGTGCCACAATATTCGACAAATTCAGAAGGAATTGATGCTCAGACAGTATGCAAAACCATAGGAGAAGACCTAAGACTTCCTGACAAAGACGAACTTACTTCATTATTCATAAATGCGCCTTTGATTAACTTGAATGAAAAGACAAGCAGTTACTGGTCGGGTTCTGTTATATCACAAGGAAGCTCCGGATTAGCTTGGGCTCAAGCTTTTGATAATGGACGCCGACACCGCTGCACTCGCTCTAATATTATTTATGTAAGATGTATAAGAAAATAGCCTTTATCATTTTGGCTGATTTTTTAGAAAATCAAACGAAAGGTTTTGTTTGTTGAAGAATAATTTTTTTAAAATTCTGATTGTAAAAATTGGCAAGGGGTGAGTTTTAGGGTGTTTAGATATTGAATAAGGGGTTAATTTTAACCCCTTATTTATCGTTTAGTGCTTTGTTGAGTGCAGTTTCCAGAGTTTTGATTTTATTTTCAAGGACTTTTATTTTTTCTTCTGCATTGTCTGCGCCGATGTTTGTTTTATCGTATTGTTTTTTTAATTTTGAATATCTGCTTGCTGTTTCAAAAAATGAACTGAGCATTAACAATACACCGGCTAAAATGCCGAGGGAGTATGTAAGAAGGCAAATTATGAGGAATGAAAGCTTTAGATTGATGTTTGTATACATGATTTGAATGTTTATTATGGTGTCGTTGTATTGACCTGTCATTAAAACAAAAACGGTAATTAAAACCGCTAAAATAACGCAAATTGTACCCATTAGCTTATACTCCTTAATAAATTCAATGTTTTAATTAAATCGGGATGATAATTTTTATCATCTAATATAAATTCCATTATCTCACCTGTCGTTGGATGTGTAAAGGATAAATAATACGACATTAAAACTTGCCCTTGTGTTTTTAGGGTTTTAAAAATACCTTTTTGAAAACCTTTGGCGCCATATAGGTCATCGCCTACTAAGGGGTGATTAATTGAAGATAAATGGCATCTTATTTGATGTGTTCTGCCTGTTTCCAGTTTCAATTCAAGAAAAGTGGCGCCATTAAACCTTTCTAAAACTTTATAATGAGTAACTGCCATTTGACCTATATCTGCCACATTCATTTTAACCGTTTTATTTAAGTAGTGAACCAAGGGTTTATTAATTGTGCCAAAATCATCGTTTATTGTGCCGTAGCAAACGGCAAGATATTTTCTTACGGTTACTTTATCTTGAATATCTTTTTGAAGTTTTTTGTGGGCTTCATTATTTTTTGCTATAAGCATTAATCCTGATGTATTTTTATCAAGTCTGTGAACTATCCCCTGCCTTATAATTCCGCCTATATCAGATAATTTTTTATTATGGAACAAAAGTGCAGAAACTAAGTTATCTTCTTCCATTTTGCTTGTAGGGTGAACTATAAGCCCTTTTTGCTTGTTTAAAACAATAAGGTCATCATCTTCAAAAACAATATCAAGAGGAATGTTTTTCGGTTTAATTGTCAATTCTTCGGTTTTTTTTATTTCAAAATCGACAATGTCATTCATTTTTAATTTATAAGAAGGTTTTTGCATCTTTTTATTAACCAAAACAAGCCCTTCTGTAATATTTTTTTGAGCAATGCTTCTTGTTAAATCATCTCCGGTTTGAATTTTATACTCATCAAAAAAAGCTTCCGTGATGAAATTATCGAGCCTTTTATTTACCCCGTTTTGCGCTATTTCTATTTGCAATTTTTTATCCTTTTTATAATTTCTTCTCTTAAACAAAAGAAAATATAAAGAAAAACAGAAGATGTAATCAAAACATCAAATAAATTAAAAACAGGAAAATTTATAAACGTAAATTTAATAAAATCTACAACATACCCGTCTTGAAGTCTTTGAACCGTATTACCTAAAATGCCTGCCGTAAAAATTGACGAGCATAAAATTTTTGTTTTATCTTGAAAAGAAATATATTTTAGAACATAAAATATACAAAAACATAGAACCAAAACCCCCAAAAGCCCCAAAATGAGAGAGGCGTCTTGAAAAATGCCAAAAGCTGCCCCTTTGTTTTTGGTTTCGGTTATCATAAAAAACAGCATATCCTCGTTTTTGTCGAAAAAACGTTCATTCATAAAAATTTTAGTCAGGCTGATACAAAATTGCCATATAACAAGGCTTAAAAGAATGTATATCGTAAGCGCTTTTTTATCCTTGATTTTCATTGTTTGTTTTTTCCATATTCATTCTTTGAACATAAAAACCCATGCCTGATATTACTGCCTTATATTTGCCTTCAACATTTGTATCGGCAGATTTTATAAAAGCATACGTTGCATTTGCATATTCATTTATATTTTTATCGTTTGCAATCATAACTC
The DNA here is from genome assembly GCA_944325175.1 of Candidatus Gastranaerophilales bacterium. Lineage (GTDB taxonomy): Bacteria > Cyanobacteriota > Vampirovibrionia > Gastranaerophilales > Gastranaerophilaceae > Galligastranaerophilus_A. The sequence continues at coordinate 11,064 of CALUYZ010000015.1, forward strand.
TTTCTAAAATTCCCGTTGAATCAATCGCCCTGTATGGGTCCCAATATTTTTCAACAGGATAAACTATTTTATCATGACCGATTGAACCCACTGCAATTCTGTTTTCAGGAACAAAAAGAGTTGTTTTAACGGTAAATTCTTCTTTAGGTTTCAGGGTTTTTGGCGCATCCATTTTAAATTCAACATCCATGGCTTCGCCATATCTTATATCGGTTACTTCGGAATAAATTTCATCTGCAACAACAACCCAATTATCATTTTCTTTTTTATATGTCATTGAATAATCGGCTGTGCTTACCATTCTGCCTTTTATTTTGCCCTTTTCCGTATAGCTTGCTTCTTTTCCTTTGACAACAAATTTAGTGGTTGAAATTTCATCTATATAAATTTTAATTAAATCGCCCTCTATATCTACTTTTTTAATGGTTTCTTTTGTTTTTGAACCGGGGTATAGTTTTCTTGCGGTTTCAAAAATTTCCATTATTTGAGTTTTGTTATAGCCGTCTGCACTTTTGTAGCTGTCTGAATAATATTGTTTAATGCCTTCTATATCGTTTTTATCGGACAGTTTTCTTAATTTTTCGGTTATTTTAACAACTTTTGCTACATCTTTTTCCGTAACTAATGCAAATGCAACATCTTTAAGTGTAAAGTTTAAAATCAACGCTAAAATTAAGCATATAACAATTTTTTTCATATAACTTCCTATTTATCTTGTTTGAAAATCATATAGTATTTATTTGTTCCATAATACAATATAATTTGCCAAAATTCACCATTTATATCGTTTATTTCCATATAACTTTTCGGAATGGGTTTTCTTTGCGTTCTTTCGGGAAATAAAGTGCCGACAGTATCTGCAAATTTAGTTTTAAACCTTTGCCATTTTGTGGTTTTTGGTTTTGGAATATATTCATCATAAAATTCTTCGGTTGTAAGGTCAACGTTATAACAAGGCACCATATATTTAACACGGCCGTTTTCTTTAAATAAAACGTATGTTTTGCCATCTTTCTTTCTTGGTGTTAAAAGGTAAAACCCCGGCGGAATAATCGTTTCTTTAAAAACGAAATTAACCCCTGTTCTCATCAAAGGATAAGGGGAAAACATATACTGCTTATATTCTTGAGCCTGATAAGGGTCAATTCCGAAAATATATTCAAAATTAGCAGGTTCTAATTCATCATAAATTTTTTGAAAATCTTCCTGTGCAAAAACAGGCTGAAAAAATGTAAATATAAAAACGGTAAAAAATGTAATTAAAATTTTTAAAACATCTTTAATCATAGTTTTTTTATTAATATTATTTTTAGCTAAATCAACTGACATAAAGCTTTTCATCACCAAAAAGTTTTTTAATATCAAGGAACAGATATATTGCATCGTTTATAACACATTCGCTCAAACAATTTGTAATTTTATCTTGTTTATATTTTATAAGGTTTTCGTCTATATCAATCGTTTCGCCTATTGCATCTGCTATAATACCTATTTCATAATCTTCATATTCAACAACAATAATGCTTGTTTCTTTTGTAATTTCAACATTTCTGTTTTCTGTATATTTTAAAAGGTCAATAACGGTAATGTATCTGCCTTTTATACTGACAATTCCCACAATAAAATCGGGTGTGCATGGCACTTTTGTTAATTTAACGTTTAAAAATTTATAAAACCCTGCCACATGAAGAATTTTTATACAACAGGTATTTTTATCTAAAATAAAAGTTATGTATGTATCTTGGCTTTTTATAATTTCATTGGTTACTTCTTTTGTTTTTCTTGCATAATGTAATCTTCTTCGATGCAAGGTTTCTTTTGAAGCCGTATCTTTAGGCAAAAAGGTGGCAGCACTGTTTTTGCTGTCTGACATAAAGTTGTATGGGGAATTTATCTTTTTTTCAATATTTTCAAGGTTTAAAACCGTAACTGAAATTTCTTTGTTTGTATAAATTGCTTCAAGATAAGATTTTTCCGTATCATAAGGCGGAACATTCAAGTTAAGGGTATTAATTCTTCTTATTTCTTTAACATCATCTATAATCATGCCAAAAATATCATTTTGGGTTTTTACGATAATAATTTTGGAATTCAGATTATATGGCGCAGCTTCCAATTTTAAAATATTTCTTATATCAATAATTTTTATAATTTTATTGTTATATTCTAAAAGCCCCGTGATGAAATCCGGCATGGATTCAGGATATTCCAATTCTACAAGCTGCATAATATCAAGAACATATTTTGCGCTAAATGCATAGTTGAATGTTCCTATTGAAAAAAATATATAGCTTTCTTCTTTTAAATCTACAATGGCGTTATTCATTATATTCCATTACCACTTTGTTTTTACCGCTTTTTTTGGCTTTATATAATGCAGTGTCGGCTTTTTCGATAAGTTCGCCCGCTTCTCTCATTTCCTTGTCATAGGTAGATGCGCCAATAGAAACGGTTACTTTCATCTTTTTGCCGTCGTATATAAAATCTCTGTTTTCAATGGTTTTTCTAAGTCTTTCTAAAGGAATATATGCTTTATCTATCAAGGTTTCAGGCATTAAGATACAAATTTCTTCGCCGCCGTATCTGTATACAAAATCTGTTTTCCTTAATGTATTTATAAATATCTTGGAAACCTCTTTTAAGACATAATCACCTGCCATATGACCGTATTTATCATTAACCATTTTAAAATCGTCAATATCAATCATAGCTATAGTTACTATTGTGCCATATCTTTTTGCCCTTTCAAATTCTTGTGCAATAACAGATTTTAAATGGCGCCTTGTGTACAGTTGGGTGAGTTCATCCGTTATTGAAAGATAACAGGTTTTTGTATAAAGATATTTGAGCCTTAAAAATAAATCCAGCTCAGATTTAACGGTTTGCATGAATTTTATTTTATTCCAGCGAATATTTTCTCTTGAATAAAAACAAAGTTTGCCGATTAAAATGTCTTCATAGTAAAAATCTAATTCTTTTTTGGAAACAAAATCATCGGCTGAATTAACGGGCAATTTTTCTTTATCATTTACAATTTTTTCAGGCTTAAAATCTGAGGCGCTGTCAGGCAGTATTTGCCGCCAAAGTTCAAGCATTACATCATTTGTTAAAGAAACATTTTGTTCATCAAAAATAATTCTTTTTTGAACGGAAATATCAGGGGAGTGAAAATATATACAAGCAACGTCATAATCAATTATTGCGGATAAAATGTCAAATATTTGAACTGCTATTGCTTTGTCGTCTTTTGTATAATCTGATATTGTTCTGAACTTATTTGTAATTGTTGTTTTCATAAGTTCATTATCTAAAATTTTATTTATTTGAGTTATTATGGCATCTTCTTCAATTTCATAAGTTGAAAGTTCTTCTTTTATATTGGAAGAAACAGGCATCCTTTCGGTTATTTCTTCTGCCGCCTTTACAATGGTTGCCATATCAAAATCTTTTCTTAAAAAAACATCTGCTCCTGATTGACTTGCCCAAAATTTATCTAAATTTTTATCTAAGACGGTTAACATAACAAAAGGAATATCGTGAGTTTCTTTATTGCTTTTTAGCAGTCTGCACAGCTGAAAACCGCCTATATGAGGCATTAAAACATCAGATATAATTACATCGGGAGTATTTTTGTAAACCTTTACATACCCCTCAACACCGCTTTTTGCGGTTTCAACATCCCAACCTTCCCTTTTAAAGAAGATTTTCAAGCTTGTTAATTGTGTAACAGAATCATCTATAATTAATACTTTTTTTGCCATAAGTTAAGTTATTTACTATAATAATGTTTAGGTTTATTATACATTAATTTTGAAAAAGGTGAAATCATGTTAAAAGAGTACAAAACAACAACAATAAATAAGCTTATAAATGCTCAACAAGTTATAGACACTCTTATTATAGCGCTTGGCATTTCATTTGCTTGGGTTTTCGGCAAATATTCAGGCGAGCTTGAACTTCTTGCAATTTTAGCTTTTGCGCTTGTTTTGCTTGTACTTTTACATTATGCCTTTTATATAAATAAAAGATGGTACAAAAGAGAATTGGATAAAATTCTTTTTGATTCGATAGAACAAACCGATGAAGAAACAAAAACCATTGAAGGCTTATCGAAAGAACAAAAAGATACTCTTAAAGATTCCTTCGATAAAATAAAAGATACCTCTAACATTTTATCAAACCTGATTAAAGAACTAAGCTCAATGGCTTCTATGATAAGCGACACAAGAGAAAAAACCGTTAACACTCTTGAGCGCACCAATGAAGAACATTTAGCGGTTAAAGCAAACATTGAAAAAATGTTTGTAATAAGACATAAAATGCAAACCATTGCTGAATTAATTCTTGAATTATCGGAATTTATTCAATCAATATCATCTACCATAGGAACGGTTGAAGATATAGCCGAACAAACAAACCTTCTTGCACTAAACGCTGCCGTTGAGGCTGCAAGAGCAGGGGAACACGGTAAAGGTTTTGCAGTTGTTGCAGGTGAAATCAGAAAGCTTGCGGATGAATCAAAACAAGCAACAACAAAAATTACATCCTTAATTACAGATATTCAACAAACAACAAATTCAACGGTAATTGCAACTGAAGAAGGCACCAAAGAAATAGAATCCGGTATTGATTTAGCCCACAATATAGGCTCAAATGTTGAAAGTTTAATTAATATAATAAATGAAATTTCTACAAGTGTGGCTGAAATAGATAGCATCTCAAAAACAATCAACAAAGGCACAAATGAAACAGATAATTATATCAAAGATTTAAACACAACCCTTGAAAATGCAAACAAAACCCTTGATACAACAGCAAAAAGTTTAGACAACATTAATCAAATAAGCAAAGGCTTTAAAAATACCGTTGTCGGAGAATAGAATATAAAAAATGGAATTTCTTCAAGAAGAATTAGATGAGATATTAAATATTTTTGCTCAAGAAGGGGCTGAAATTCTTCAATCAATGGATAAAAACCTTCTTTTGCTTGAAAAAAAACCCAATGACATTGATGTTGCAATGCATCTTTTTAGAGATGCCCACAGTCTAAAAGGTTCTGCCAGGATGCTTGGTTTTAACGGTATTCAAAATATTGCACACAAAATTGAAGATGTTTTGGGGCTGATTAGAGAAGGCAAGCTTAAAGTTAATTCAAATATTACAGATACAATATCAGATGCTCTTTCTTTGATAGACAAATTAATCAAAAAAACCATTGAGCAAAAAACGGAATTTATAAGCGAAGAATCTGATATTCACATTAAAAAACTTACAAATATTTGTGAAAACATCGACAAACAAAACGAAGAAACAAAACAAGAAATTAAAGAATCAAAAAAAGAAGAAGATTTTTTTAAAGCAAATTTTGAAAAATTTGAAGATTTAATCACAAGCATTATTTTTGTTTACACAAAATGTATTCAATATAATGATTTTGAACAATTACAAGATATTATAAGCATAGCAGCGGAGCTTTCAAAACTTTCCGAGGAAGTTCAAAACAAAGCGCTTTATGATATTTCAATGTCAATCTCAGACCTTGCAGCAGAAGGCGTAAGAGATGCACATTCAAACAGCGATATATTATATGAACTTAATTCCAAAATTAATGAATTTATTCAAGAATTCAGCAAAATTGCCGCACAAAACCATTTGAACACAAAAAATTATTATGAAAATGCTTATAAAATATCAACCGATAATAAACTTACAAACGAAGAAGACATAAAACATTCCAAAGACCAGCTCAAAAATGCCGAGCTTTTAGAATTAATAAATAAAACCGCAGAAACCATTCCCGATATAAACAAAAACAGGCACTCTTTAGCAGAAGCCAAAAGCCTTTTGAATGAAATAGTTTCAAGGCTTCAAAATGATGACTTTAAAAAAATTTATCAAACCATTCTCTCTATTATTTTAAATTTTGAAAAAAGTAATGTAAAATTGGAATCAGACGGCATTGAAGCCCTAAAAGAGGTTTTGGAATCAACCGCAGGAATAGTTGAAGCAAGGTCATCCAAAAACATTTATAACGATTTTGTTGAAGAAATTGAACTTTTAAATCAAAAAGCGGCAATTATTGCACAGATGATTAAATATGAACTTGAAAACCCGTCTAAAATGCAAAGGTCGCAAAAATCAATTAAACCCGTTGACTGGGCGCAAAGTTTTGATACAACGGCTATTAAAACCCTGAGGGTTAATTCCGATAAATTAGACAAGTTGGTTAGCCAAATCGGCAATTTGATTGTTACAAGAATTAAAAGCCATGAACATGTTGCAATGGTTAAATATCTTCAAGATGAACTTATTGAATGGCAAAAACATTATCATAAAATCGGCTATTATATGAAATTTTATGAAAAGAAATATATTCAAGAAACTTTAACAAGTAGCCAAGATTTTTCACAAAAAAAAGATTCCTTCTTAGGATATAACAAACAACTTATATCTTTTCACAATGCAAACACGGATAAAATGAATCAAATTTTATCCAACTTAAATTTGTTAATTAAAGAGCTGCAAGAAAACAATATTAAATTAAATACGGCAACAAGTGAAATTGAAAATATGGTTAAATCCATGCGTATTTTGCCATTGTCCACCGTTTTCAATTTATTCCCCAGAATGGTTCACAACATTGCAAAAGATAAAGGCAAGGATATAGAACTTATAATAGACGGTGCAGAAACAAGTGCCGATAAAAAAATTATTGAAGATATTAAAATTCCCATAATGCACATTGTAAGAAATTCTATAGACCATGGGATAGAGCTCCCGCGTGAAAGAGAAAGGCTTGGAAAGCCTAAAACAGGCAGCATAATTATAAAAGCAGTTCAAAAAGAAAATAAAATCGTTATAAGCATTAAAGATGACGGCGCCGGTATAAATATTGAAAAAATTAAGCAAAAAGCAGTTGAAAAAGGCTTTGCAACATTTGAAGCCGCAGAAAATATGACAAAAGAACAGCTTGCAAATTTCATTTTCTATCCCGGTTTTTCAACGGGCGATTCTGTAACAGAGCTTTCAGGAAGAGGTTTGGGGCTTGATATAGTTCACACCAAAATTTCTCAATTAAACGGCAGAATTGATGTTTACAGTGAAGAAAATAAAGGCACGGTAGTTACCATGGAATTGCCAACCACAATGGCGACTATGAAAGCTTTTATTATTATGGAAAATAATCAGCTTTTTGCGGTTCCGGCGGGAAGTATTCAAACGGTTTTAAGAATAAGCACAAATGAAATTAAAAACAGAGATAACAGATTCTATTTTATCTATAACAACGAAGCAATTCCTATATGCAGTTTGTCTTCCATTTTAGGTAACAAGGAAAGCGAAAAAGACAAAGAAGATAAATATACAATTATGGTCTTAAAATCTGAAAATGTTACAACAGGTATCATTATTCAAAAACTTGTAGGGGATGAAGAAATTCTTCATAAAAAACTGCCTGAGCCTATGCTTAGAGTTAAAAATATTTCAGGCATTACAACTCTTGCAAACGGTGAAATGTGCCTTTTATTGAACGTTGGCGATATTTTAAATTCAAATTCAATCAATCCGAAAGATTTTGTTGCAACAAAATCGCTAACTTTAAAAGACAATTCAAAATATAAAATTCTTATAGTAGATGATTCAATCACAACAAGAAGATTAATAAACAACGTTCTTGTTTCAAACGGTTATACGGCAGATTCTGAAGCAAGCGCAAAAAATGCGCTGAAAACTCTTGATAATGTTCAATATGACCTGATTATTTCAGACTATGAAATGCCTGATATGAGCGGGTTGGAATTTGTTCAAATTTTAAGAAACAGAGAAAAAACCAAAAATATCCCCGTTATTATCTTTACTTCCATTGAAAAGCAAGGGCTTAAAGAAGCATTTATGAAGGAAGGCGTTGAGGAATTTTTAAAGAAAGAATATTTTGAGCAAAATACATTCTTAAAAATAATTAATAAATATCTTAAATTTTCAAACGAACAAAAAGGCAGCTAAAATTGAATACAGAAGAAATTTTAGAACAATATTCAAAAGATTTTGAACATAGTAAAAATGTTGAAAAATATTCCCTAATGTTGTTTGAAAAATTAAAAAACATTTTCCCCGATATAAAAAAATATGATAATAAAAATGACCTTGAGCTTTTTAAAAAAGGTGCATTATTGCATGATATAGGAATTTATTTTGAAAAAATTTATAATAAAGACCACAATAAAGCAGGCGCAAAATTTATTTTTGAAAATAAACCCGATGATATAAAAGAAGAAGATTTAATTTTTTTATGCTGCCTTGTCAGATACCACAGAAAAAGCCTTCCAAACCCCAAAAAACATAATCTTTATTCAAAGTTAACAGAAAGCGATAAAATAAAATTAAATTATCTTGCATCTTTAATAAAACTTGCGGATGGTCTTGATTTTGGGCATTTAGGGCTTATTTTTGATATAGATTTTGAATACAATCCTAAGTTAAATTTTTTGACTTTGTCTTTATCAGGCAATATAATGTTAAATGCTTCAATTATAAAGGCTGTCAAAAAAAAGAAAGATTTTTTTGAATTTGCTTATAAAGTAAAATTGAAAATCAAGGGGAATTTATAGGTTGAAAAAAAAGCTTTTAATTTTTTGTTTGATTTTATTTTCATTGCCTTCATTTGCAGATACAATGAAAGGCGGGGTTTCTTATAATTACAACAATAAAATTAATGCAGATGAAATTCAAAATAAACTTCCAAAAATAGAAAAAGATTTTATCGACCTTAATTATTCAATAAATTTCAAACCTTTAAACTTATTATCTGAAGATGAAATGGTAATTAAAAAAACCCCAACCCATATAAAAATAAAAGGTAATTCAAAATACACACCCGATAATTATGACATTTCTCTTACGACAGGTAAAGCCAAAGGCAATTATAATTCAAGCAAAAACCTTGAATTTATGCTGAATAAAAACCCAAACAACATAGAGCTTTTATATGCTTATGCAATTCAATTAAAAAACGAACAACAACTAAATAAAGCGCTTGAGGTTGTAAATAAAGCGCTTGAAAATAATCCTGATTTTGCGCTTGCTCATTTTTTAAAGGGAGATATTTTAAGAAATATGGGCAATTTTAAAGAGGCGGTTGATGAATATCTTTATACAACTCAAATTAACCCCTATTGTGCAGATGCCTACTATAACATTGCAAAAATTTTAGAGCTTTTGGATGATAGAGAGCTTGCCCTTGATTATTATAAAACAGCATATCAGGTTAACCCAAACGACACTGAAATAAGAGATATAATTTTAGAATATTATATGGATTTGTAATATTTAATTAATCCTTTTATTTTTTTGACAAATTGTTTTCTTTCTTTTTCAGGAGTTAAAATTTCTGCTTTTGTTCCGTATTTTAAAACTCTTGAAAAAATTTCTTCTTTGTCTTCATAGCAATTTGTAATTATTGTTTCACCGTTAATATAGTTTGCTTGTTCACCTTTTTTTAAAATATAATTTTTAATTAAATTTTCTTTTATTTTAAAATTTATTCCCTCTTTTTGCTCAAATTTTATTTTTCTTGTTTTGTCGGGCTTAATTTTTTCAATATAGTTTAATTTCAAATAACGATTATCTTTTAAGCCTTTATCTTTTGCATATAAGAAAACGCCGTTTTTTGCAAATTTAATTTCTTTTATTGTGAGTTTTAATTTTTTTTCTTTATAGATGGCATTTACTTCTTTTTTATTTTTTTTGATTAAATTATTTATCTTTTCTATATTTAGTGCAACTGTTTTGGAATATTTAAAATTTTCATCAATTAATTCTTTTATTTTTATATTATTTTCTACATCAAAAATGTTTCTGAATTTTCTTTTTAAAATTCTATATTCTATATTTTTATCATCGAAAAAATGGTCCAACAGGCAAAAAATTATATCTCCGCCCAAAAATTTTTGTTTATTTTGAACAGGAGAATTTAAAACTTGAAATTTGCCGTTTATTTTTTCAATGTCAAAACCAAAAAGTTTAATTGTTCTTAAATATTTTGAAATTGCTTTTTTATCTGCTTTTATATTGTATTCAAGCAATTTTTCAGAAATTTCTTCAATGCTTTTTGGCGAATTAAACAAAATTTCAAGAACTATGAATATTTTTACACCGGAATCTATTGATTTTGACATTTTTCATAAACTCCCAATGTATCGTTTAAAATATTCAATATTTTTTCTTTTATTTTATTATCATAAATTTTAATGCAGTTTACACCGAGCATCAAAAGCCTTTGGACAATAAAAAATTCATTTTCTTCAAAATTTTCAATTTCTACATTGTTTTCATTAATTTTAATAACTTTTTCTGTTTTTAAAATAGGATTATTTTCAAAAAAAGCTTTTGTAATTAAATATCTGCAAGCTTTATTTTCAACCGCTTGATGATTAAATTTATAGCTTATTTCTTCAACATTTTTAATTTTATCCATTCTTAATGTAATTTTATTTTTGATAAAATCATCATATAGGCTTAAATAGAGCTTGTTATTCCTTACGGTAATTTTTTCCATTCGACCGACAAATTCTTTTCTGCCTTCGATCGAAGTTGAATATATAATTTTTGCAGGCAATTTTTTTTGAATTAAATCATCAATTTTTTCAATAATCTTTTCATTTACAAAATTAAACCCCTCAAAATCAAGCAATTCGCCATTTTCATAAAAAATGTTTCTGTTTTCGTAAAAGAAATTTTTGACCAATAAAATTTCTTTATAATCTAAAATTTCAAGTGCGGCATTTTTTAAAAAAGAAAAAATTTCTGTTTCTTCTTCACTGAATTTCAAAAAATCAGGCTTTTTTGTTAATTCATACTTAAAATTTTTTCTTATTCCTTTTCTCTCAATTTCAAAACCGCTTTTAATCAAACTGTTTATATCAAGTTTTAGGGTTTCTGTTGAATAATTTTCAATTTTTGTTTCTTGTTTTATATAATTTAAAACTTCTGCTTTTGAAAAAGAGCCTTTCGACAAAAGTTTTAAAATATATAAAAGCCTAAGCCCCGTCAACAAAAATTTTTCTTTATTTTCCTTCATTTGTTAATTATTCCAAAGAAAAAATTTCTTGTCTATATCACAAAAACAGTATAATTCAATATAAAATCTTAATATTTTTTGTAACAAATATATACAAAAGGCTAAAAAAGTGCTATCATGGGTATATACATTATGGGAGCTTGTTGTCGAATTATGTCTGATAAACTAATGACTGATGAACAGTATGAAGAATTATTAAAAAAGTATGAATATAATTTTAAAAAGGGCGATTTGGTTCAAGGTGTTATTGAAGGCTATGACAGCGAAGGCGCCATTGTTGATATTGGGGCAAAATCAAATGCCATTTGCCCTGAAAAAGAAGCAAAATTAAACAAAGAAGACGATATTAAAGAAGTTTTAAAATTAGGCGAAAAGTTTGAGTTTTTAATTATCAAAGAAGAAGACGAAGACGGCCGTTTGACCCTTTCATACAAAAAAGTGGCAACAGCCTACAACTGGAAGCAGCTTGAACAAATTAAAGCCGAAGATAAAATCATTGAAGGCACCGTTGTACAAACGGTTAAAGGCGGTGTTTTGGTTGAAGTTTTGGGCATCAGGGGCTTTGTTCCTTCTTCGCATTTAAGATCAAAAGAATTAGATATTGAAATTGGCTCTAAACTTGAACTCAAAATATTATCAATAGATGTTCTTCAAAATAATTTCATTTTATCAAACAGAAAAATTTATTCGGATAGTATTGAAGAAGTAAGAAAAGATGTATTTGACCAGCTCGAAGTAGGGCAAATCGTAAAAGGCGAAGTTGTTCGAATTGCAGATTTTGGCGCATTCATTGATATCGGCGGTGTGGATGGCTTGTTGCCTTTATCTCAAATAAGCTGGCGCTGGGTAGATCACCCCGGTGATGTTCTTAAAATCGGCGATAAAATTGATGTTGAAATAATTGGCATAGACCTTGATAAACAAAGGGTTTCACTCAGCCTCAAAAATTTAGAACCCGACCCTTGGGTTGAAGCAAAAGGTAAAATCCATGAAGGCGAAATTGTAAAAGGTAAAATTACAAGAATTAAACATTTTGGCGCTTTTGTTGAAGTTTATCCTTGTGTGGAAGCACTTTTGCCTCAGGCTGAAGTTATGCAATATCAAAACGAACATAACACAATTTTAGATGTGGGCGAAGTTATTGATACCGTTATTTTGAAATTCAACCCTGACGATAAAAGAATTTCATTAAGCGTTAATATTAAAGATAAAATGGAATAAATAAAAACGAATGAATTGCCCAAATTGCGATGAAATATTAATTGCTGTTGAAAAAAATAATATAGAGGTTGAATATTGTATTAAATGCAAAGGCATCTTTTTGGATGCCGATGAGTGGTATTTAATTAAAAATGAATTAAAACTTCCCTTTTTGGTGGATGATTTAATGAATATCAACCCTTGCAAAGATAACTGCAACGAAAAACCCAAAGTTTGCCCAAAGTGCAATCAGGTTATGGAAAAAGTTAAAATGGGTAACCTTGTTTTAGACAGATGCCCGAACCGCCATGGCGTTTGGTTTGAAGCGGGTGAACTTTCTGAATATTTAAACAAAAATGCCAAAGAAAAAAATGAAACGGTTTCTTTTTTGGGTGAAATTTTATACAGATAAATTTAGGAGTTACAGATGACAGTTTCAATAATTTTAATTCTTTTAGGTTTATTAATTTTAATCGGATTTATCTCAACATACAACGGTCTTATATCTTGCAAAAATAATGTTAAAAACGCTTGGGCGCAAATTGACACGCAATTAAAAAGAAGATACGACCTTATCCCTAATTTAATTGAATGTGCAAAAGGGTATATGGAATATGAAAAAAATACACTTTTAAATATTGTTAATGCAAGAAGCCTTGCAATGAAGCAAACAGACAATATAAAAGAAAAAGCGGAAGCTGAAAACCAATTAACTTCAACTATAAAAAGCTTGTTTGCATTAAGTGAAAACTACCCTGAATTAAAAGCAAGCGAAAATTTTCTTCAACTTCAAGAAGAATTAACCTCAACAGAAAATAAAATTTCTTATGCAAGAATTGCATATAATGATGCTGTTATGTTCTATCAAAACAAAAAAGAACAATTTCCAACAAACATTATAGCAACGATTTTTAACTTCAAAGATATGGAATTTTTTGAAGCCAACGAAAATGAAAAAGAGGTTGTAAAGGTTAAATTTTAATGTGGTTTATAATTGAGCAAAACAAAAGAAAAACTGCAATTTTTCTTGTTATTTTAACTTTGTTTTTCTTATTTTTTGGAACGGCTTTAGGCTTTTCTTTTTCATCCGACCTGTATGATAGAACATACTATGGCTCTTTTATGGGCTTTTTAATAAGCCTTATTTGCTTTATTGGAATAATAATTTATACAAAATTTAATGCTTCAAAATTTTTCTTAAATCAAGTTGGTGCAGCTCCCATTAAAAAAGAGGATTTGCCGATTTTATATAATGTTGTTGAAGAAATGTCAATTTCTGCTTCTTTGGGGTTTATTCCAAAAATTTATATTATAAATTCAGAAATTCCAAACGCTTTCAGTATAGGTATTAATGAAAAAAATGCCGCAGTTGCTGTAACGGTCGGGCTTTTATCAATTTTAAACAGAGATGAGCTTCAAGGTGTTATTGCCCATGAAATTGCACATATTAAAAATTTAGACTCTCTTTATTTAATGTATGCAGGCGTCATTTTTGGTGTTGTTGTTTGTGTTTCTGATGCCATTTTAAGGGGTTTTGCCCGCTCAAGAAACAGAAAAGGCGGTGGTGCAGCCCTTTTAATTGCATTAATTTTGGCTTTAATTTCACCGATTTTAGTTAAACTTTTATATTTAACAATTTCAAGAAAAAGGGAATATTTAGCTGATGCTTGCGCTTGCGGATACACAAGATACCCAACAGGCTTAGCATCTGCCCTAAATAAAATTTCAAATTTTTCATATTCAGGGAATAAAAATACGGTAATTAAAGATGAAAAAATGAATTCTGGAAAAATTGTTTCTTGCCTATATATTCATAACTTTCTTCAAAAAGAAAAATCAAACTTTTTTGAAGAACTTTTTTCAACCCACCCTTCAACAAGCAAAAGAATTCAAATTTTAAAACAAATGGGCGCATCTGATATTGGTGAATATAATAAAGTTTACAGAGCCGTTGTTTCAGATAAAGCGCTTATAAATGACAAAAATTTAATCAAAATGAACATTCAATCAATTCCTATAATAAAACCTTTAATCGAACAAACAACCGATGCAAAAGATTCTCGAATAAACCGCCAAAGAAAAGCAAAAGACAGCTTCAAAAAAGCAATGAATTATAAAGTTATTCATTGTGATTGCGATGCAAAATTAAAAATTCCACCCGAGCTTCAAATTTCAGAAATAACTTGCCCAAGTTGCAATAAGGTGCATAAAATTTTAGCTTAATTGTTAGTTTTGCAAACCTTTTGGGCATCATCCCAAATAAAACCGCTCTCAATGCAAGATTTGGCGCTGTTTATTTCTTTAATTAAAGGTAATTTATTTGTAATTTGAAGGAAAAAATAAATTAAAAATAAAAATATAAACCCAAAAATTATTTTCTGATAAAGTTTAATTTTTAAAAATGGCATTGTTAAAATAAAAATTGCCAAAAACAGACCAATAAACAAAAACAATTCCATATTAAAATTATTCAAAACAAAAGCATTTACCATTATTATTGCCGTGTGAAAAAATAAAAATAAAAAAAGAAAACAGCAAAAAATTATAAAAACAGTATTTGTGATTTTATCTTTGTTCATTGTTATATTCTATCATAAGTTAATGTTTATAATTTTAATTTAAAATAACCTTTTAATTGTAGCAAATTTATAGACCTTGAATTTAATATATTGAAGCCAAAAATTAGATATGATACAATAATATTGTACCCTTGCTCTGTTGAGAATGGGCATAAGCATGCAAGACATGTTCCCTAGGTACAAAAGCAGGCAAGTGCACGCAACTGCGTGCACTTTTTACATGCCATAATTTTTGATAGAATTAAAATATGATTAAAAAATATTATTTTGAATTTTCAAAATTGTATTGCCGTTTAATGCGCCTTGAAATACTTATGAAAAAAGGCTTATTTCTTCACTTCTAAATTATTACGGCGAAGATATTATCAAAGTATTTAAAAATTTTTTCAACAATAAAAATAGACTTATAAGGTATAATTACAGCAAAGGAAACAGTATTCTTGCAATTTTAAAAAATCCGCAAATTGCAAAAGAAAGTCAAAAATTTGAAAAAATAATAAACATTTTATATTTGTCAGACATTTTATTTTTATTTCTTTGCTGTGAACAATTTAGAAAAAGTGAAATATTGGAAATGTTTTATCATAACATTCCTGAAAAGTTTGGAGTTTTAACCCGTTCAAGGGAAGATTTATTAAATTTAAGAAATACGGTTGCACATTATAACTTTAAAGATTTCGAATTGAATAAAAAAAGATATAAAGATGCAATCAATTTATTTGAATATCATTTAGGGCACGATATTGCAGGCATTAAAGAATTACCGAAATTTGACACAAAACCTTCTATAAAATCCATATTAATTGAAATCGAAAAACTTCGTCCGGATTTATTTAAAATTGACACTAAAAAAGACGATGAGATAGAATATTTTTATAATAAGCACAGGTTATTATTAGATTTATGTGATGAAATTGCAATATACAACGGCTATGAAACAAAAGAGCTTCCATCTCCATGGACAATTATAAGGCAAATGTATGCTATAAATAAGGATAAGAAAAAATTTAACTTTGGTTTCTTACAACTGAAACTATTTAATAAATAAATTAATTATTAACAGATTTTTCATCCTGTTTTATAAATTCACACATAACTTCTAAGCGTTTATCTTCCATAGCGTCTATTAATTCTTGAATATCTTTAAATTTATTTAATTTAAAACCAACTTCAGCTAAAACAACGCAATCGTTACAAAGCCTGTATTTGCCATATTGAATACTGCCTGCCATTGTTTTATATTCACCGCAGCAAGAGCAATCAAAATATTCGTTTTCAATTTCAGGGTCTTCTTCAATGTCATCTTTGTACATTTGAAGGGCAACTTCCTGCATTTCTTTTACAATTTCATTATTATCCATAACCTGAATTTTAGCATAAAAAATATAATAAAGTTTAAACTCTTACATAAAAAACGGACCCAACAATAACGCTAAAAAACCGCAAATGCAAAAACCAACGGTAACAACAAGCCCAAGGGCAAATAAAAGAGAATAAATTAATTCTAAAATGAAAAATAAAAGGGTTTTTGGTTTTTTGCTTTCTTTTTTGGTTGTTGTTTGGTTTTCCTTTTCTGTATATTTTAATTTTTTATAAATAAATTCAAAAATACTTATAACAAGCAATATTAAAATTACAGGCGTGCTAGCCATTAATAAAATGCATAATGTATAAAAAAAGGAATTATCTAACCTAATACTTCCTAAATTCCATATTAAACACAAAAAAGTAAGACTAAGCCCAATAATTGCCAATAGATTAAATGAAATATATTTTCTTAAATCAAGATATTTTTTAATATTTTTAAAATTCATTAAAGAAGTTATACGATATTTTTGTTTTAAAGTCAATTAGAAAAAGGCTTTTTAAGCTTTGATGTTGGGGTAGAAACCCCAACCTACTATCAACGGTTTGTGTCTGGTTTTTTACTCCTCTTTTAACAAAAAAGCACCCGTTTTAAGGGTGCTTAATTAAATTCGGAGAAAGAGGGATTCGAACCCTCGATGCAGATTACTCCACATAACACCTTAGCAGGGTGCCGCCTTCAGCCACTCGGCCATTTCTCCTTAAAGGGTTATATTTATATTACCATAAAACTTTTAATATTAACAAGGGGGGAAGTAAAAAATCAGTTGTTTGCTTCAAAAAAACATTTTTCTTCAATTTTTATTTCGTTATAAGGGGGAAAATAGCCTGAATAGCCATTTATAGTTGGTATTTTATATTTGTTTGAAAGATACATTGCATCAAGTTGAACATCAACTTTTTTATTATTAATGCCAAAAAAATTACAAGACAGAGGAATTTTATATCTGCCAATTCTTTCATAATGTTCATTTTTTGTCCAAGTGAAAGCATTATTAACGGGAATTTGTTCCAATAAAAGAATCAATAAGAAAATTACAAAATATTTTTTTCTGTTTTGCAAAAAAATTCCGACCAAAAAACAAAATAAAGGAAGCAAAAGAAAAATAACTCTTGATGATGCCCTTATCGCAGAAGCACCCGGAAAATACAGGTAAATATAATAATTTAATTGCCAAAACAAAAAGAAAGAAACTATGAATAAAATAAAGGAAGAAATTTCAAATTTATATTTTTTTAAAGAAAAAAGCCCAAACAAAACAAACAAAGTAGCAAAAATTCCAAACCCCGTTATTTTTTCCTGATTATAATTTTTTAGGTTGAAATATAAAATTTTATTGTCTAAAAAACTATGAGATAAAAACATGCTAAATGGCGAAAAAAGATAACTATCAGAAAATTCAAACCCTTTTGAAAGAGATAAATATTTATAACCTAAAGGAAGAAGTAATATCAAAGAAGTTAAAAGAAAAGCGTATAATCCGTTTTTATTTTCTTTTAAATAGTTAAATAAAATTTCTCTTGTGTTTTTTCCAAACAACATTATAAAAAACGCTAAAACTGCCCCAAAAACAGTAAACCAGCCAAAATAAAATGTTGTTACAAATTGAAGAAAAAGAAAAATTGCAGAAAGAATGAACCTGTATATTTTTTTATCCGCCGTTATAAAAAAATAAAAAGCAAAAACAGAATAAAATTGTAAAAACAGTTGAAGATGACATATTTGATTAAACCTTGGAAGCGAAAACGCAAATAAAAATGCCACTACAGATGAAATTAAAGTTGAAAATTTAAAAACTTTTTTTGAAACCAAAAAGAAAGATAAAAAATTTAAAATTGAAACTAAAATAAGCCAAATTTGAACGGCAGAAAAAATATCTTTAATAAAAAATCTTATTGGAATATATAAAATTGTTCCGCCAAACAAAACATCAGTATAAAAAAGCTGATTTTTGTCAGGGTAGAAAAACGGTATATCAAAATAATTTGAATGAAAACTATCGCCTGTAAAATATAAAAAACCATGCTCTAATAAATAGCTGATTAATCTTGCATCACCTAAATCTCCGGGCATTTTTGAAAAATCAAACAAGAAGGGATGAAAAAATATAATTATTCCAAAAATTAAAAATAAAAAAGGATATATAAAATTCAACTTTTTTTCCATAGAAAAATTATAACTTTTTTATTTAAAAATGGGCAAATTTAAAATAATTCCTAAAATTGCACCAATCAAAATAACATAGCTAGGTTGTTTTTTAACATATTTATAAGTTAAAAATAAAATTAAAATTAAAATAACCGCTCTAAAATCAATATTTTGTGGAATTTTAACAAGTTCTTTTGTTTTTATGACATCTTCAAAAATTAATTGCAGCATAACGCAAGATAAAAGCGCACAGCTTGTTGGGCGAAGCCCTAAAAATATATCTTTTATTATTTTTGAATTTTTAAATTTGTTTAGAAAATAAATAACGGTTATTGCCAGAATAAAAGGCCCTATTGTAACGGCAAAAGTTGCAACAAGGCTTCCTATAATGCCGGATGCCATAAACCCTGCATAAGTTGCCATATTAAGCCCAACTGGCCCTGGGGTTACATTTGATATGGCAATCATATTTACAAGTTCTTTTGTTGTAAACCAATCATAGTTTTGTGCCATGTGATATAAAAAGGGTAAAGTTGCATACCCGCCGCCAACAGAAAAAATTCCCGCTTTAAAATATTCAATAAAAAGTAAAAGCAAAGTTTTAATCATTTTAATTTTGCCCTTTCTTTTTTATCTTGAATAAGCCCGAAAAATATTGAAATTAAAATGGCTAAAACAACCAAACTGGAAGGGCCCAAGGGTAGAAAAATGTTTGATAAAAGAATTAATAAAAATAAAAAAACAGTAAATTTTGAATTAACCGATTTTGTAAAAATATCTTTTATCATATAAAAAATTAAAACTATGATAGATAGCCTTATTCCAAAAAAAGCGTTTTGAACAATCGGGTATTTTGCAAAATTATAAATAAACCCTGCTATAAGTAAAATTATTAAAAATGGTGATAGGGTAAGCGCAAAAACAGCAACAATAGAACCTAAAATTTTTCTTAGTGCATAGCCTGAAAAAATTGTTATATTTAATGCAATAAGCCCCGGTAAACATTGGCTTAGGGCTAAATAATCAATTAAATCTTCTTCTTTTAGCCAATTATTATCTATAACCAAATATTTTTTTAATAAAGGCATAATAACGTATCCGCCCCCTAAAAGCTGCAAACCTATTAAAAAAAATATTTTAAAAATTTTAGATAAGCTTACATTCATTTTAAAAATGTGCAATCTCCATAGCTAAAGAATCTGTAATTATTTTTAATTGCTTCATTATATGCATTTAAAATTATTTCTCTTGATGAAAAAGCAGATACAAGCATTAATAAAGTAGATTTTGGAAGATGAAAATTGGTTAACAGTTTATCAACCACCTTAAAATTATATGGGGGGTAGATGAAAATGTCTGTTTCATCATATCCTTCTTTTATTTTGCCAAACTTTTTAAAATTTGCTTCTAAACACCTTAAAGATGTTGTACCAACTGCAACAAGAGAGCCTTTTTTATTATTTATAATATCAGCTGTTTCTTTTGGAATAAAATAGCTTTCTGTGTGCATTTTGTGGTTATTAATATCATTTGTTTTAACGGGCAAAAACGTTCCTAAGCCTACATTTAAGGTAACATAAGCTATTTTTATTCCTTTTTTTTCAATTTTTTCTAAAATTTCATTTGTAAAATGAAGCCCCGCAGTTGGCGCTGCAACAGAGCCTGAAACTTTTGCATAAACTGTTTGGTAGTCTTCTTTATCTTTTTCTTCAACTTCTCTTTGAATGTACGGGGGAAGGGGAATTTTCCCTGTTTTATTTAAAATGTCTTCCATTGAACCGTTTGAATAAATTAATTCGACCAAGTGTTCTGGAATATTACCGTCATTATTAGCTTCACCCTTTTTTTTGATTAAAACTTTTAAAATGTCTGATATTATAACAATATCGCCATCTTTTAGCCTTTTAGAATTTCTTATAATTGCTTGCCAGTCGTTTTCGCCCAAATATCTTGTCAGAAAAATTTCAATATTTGCGCCTGTTTCTTTTTTGCCAAGTAACCTTGCAGGAATAACTTTTGTGTTATTTAAAATAAGAACATCATTTGGGTTTAGGTAATCAACAAAATCATAAAAATGTTTATGAACAATTTCGCCCGTTATTTTATCCACAACAAGCATTTTTGCTTCATCCCTTTTTTCTGTCGGGTATTTTGCAATTAATTCTTCAGGCAGATTATAGTTAAAATCATCTAGCGTTAAATTAGTTTTCATTTTTATATCTTAAATTAAGATGCCTTGCAGCTAAAACTTCATCAACTTTTTTGGTTTCTGTTTTAGACGGGTAATTATCGAAATTAGTTGGTTCAAGTTCAATTTCTTTCATAATCTTAACCATAACATCAATAAAATTATCTAAAACTTCTTTTGATTCGGTTTCAGTTGGTTCAATCATCATTGCTTCATGGACAATTAAAGGAAAATAAACGGTTGGCGGATGAATATCATAATCCATTAACCTTTTTGCAATTTTTAGTGTATTTACACCTGTATCATGTAAATTTTCCGTTGTTAAAACAAATTCATGCAGGCTTTTTGTTTCATAGCCTAATTTATAATATGGTTTTAATTTTTCTTTTAAGTAATTAGCATTTAAAACAGCATCGCCTGAAACTTTTCTTAAATCACGTCCAAGCATTAAAATGTAGGTATAAGCACGAACCAAAACATTAAAATTGCCGAAAAATGCGCCTATTTTTCCTATTGAATCAGGTTTATTCCAGTTTCTTTTATATTTTTCACCTTCCTTTTCAATAACAGGAACAGGCAAAAATTCAGCCAATTTTTGAACAACACCAACAGGCCCTGCCCCCGGGCCGCCGCCACCGTGGGGGGTTGAGAAGGTTTTGTGCAAATTAAGGTGAACTACATCAAAACCCATAATTTTTGGGTTTGAATAGCCCATAATAGCATTTAAGTTTGCACCGTCATAATATAAAAGGGAACCATTTTTGTGCATTAATTCTGAAATTTCAAGAATATCTTCTTCAAATAAACCCAATGTATTTGGGTTTGTCATCATAATGGCTGCAACATCTGAATTTAAAACTTTTTTTAATTCATCAATATCGACAAGCCCTTTTTCGTTTGATTTAATTTCAACAATTTCAAAACCTGCCATAGCAGCACTTGCGGGGTTTGTTCCATGGGCAGAATCAGGGATGATAACTTTTTTTCTTATTTCACCTTTTTTTTCAAAGTATTTTTTAATTATCATCATGCCTGTTAATTCGCCTTGCGCACCTGCCATTGGCTGCAAGGTAACAGCATCCATTCCTGTAATAATTTTTAAGGCTTCTTGCAATTTATACATTAATTCCAAAGAACCTTCGCTATCTTCATCATTTTGATAAGGGTGAAGGTTTGAAAAACCAAAATAGCTTGAAGTTTCTTCATTTACTCTCGGGTTATATTTCATTGTGCAAGAACCAAGAGGGTAAAAGCCTTTTTCAATACAAAAGTTTTTATCCGATAATTCTTTATAATGGCGCATAACTTCAACTTCAGAAAGTTCGGGAAGGTTTAATTCACCTTGCCTTTTAAATTCGCCATTATAGTTTTCAACAGTTTTAAATAAAGGTTTTGTTGAAATATTATTAACTGATTTTTCAAAAATACTCTTTGTCATAGAAAAATTATATAATAGAAAAATGTCATACGCAAAGAAAATAGTTTCTATAATAAAAATTTTAACAAAAGAATTTTTAGATTTAATTTATAAAAGAAAATGTGTTAATTGTGCCTGTCAAATTAATGCGGGAATTCTGTGCAAAAACTGTTTAAAACTTGTGCAAAACTTGCCTGATTTTGCACAAGGGGTTGTTAATAATTATCCGATATATTCTGTTTTTTATTATGATGATATTATTAAAAAATTAATTCAAAGTTTAAAATTTAAACACAACAAAGCCATAAGTTATTATCTGGCAAAGCTTTTAGCCAATTATATACAACAAATACAAAACAATAAAACAAATGAATTAAACCTTGAAGGTGCAATTATAATACCTGTTTTGACCCATTATAAAAATTATAATAAAAGAGGCTATGATAATGTTTTATTAATAGCTCAAAATTTAGCCAAAATTACAGGCTATAAGCTTAATTCAACCGCTTTAAGAAAAATAAAATATACGAAGCCAATGTATAAATTAAAAAGAAAACAAAGGCTTCATCATATAGAAAATTCTTTTGAATTAAACATCAATTTTGACAAAAACTGCCCCGTTATTTTATTGGACGATATAGTGACAACAGGCTCTACGCTTGAATATTTAACCTCTCTTTTTAAAGAAAAAGGAATTTATAATTTAATTTGTTTAACAGTTGCAAAAACAAAAAAGTTTTAAACAGTTTTGAACAGGTTTTAACAGGTTTTTGAACAGGTTTTAAAATTCTGTAAACTAATAATAGCAATTATTTTAAAAGTTTTGAACAATTTTTTTCTCTTTATTACTATTATTAATTATTTATATTATAATTAATTTAAAATATAAGGAAGTTTAAAACAATGAAAATAATTCTTAAAAAGGATAATCTTTTAAATGCCCTAAAAGCAGTAAAAGGTATTGTAAATTCAAAAGGCGCATACCCTATTTTATCTGCCGTTTTAATTGAAACAATTTCAATGGACAGAATTAAAGTAAGCGCAACCGATCTTAATCTTTCAATCGTCTACACTGCCATAGCTGATGTTCAAAAAGAAGGTAAAATAGCAGTAAGTGCAAAAGTTATGGAAGAAGTTATAACAAAACTTCCTGATAATAAAGATATTTTAATTGAACAAAACGAAGAAACAAAAGTTCTTATAATTAAAAGCGAAAAAACAAAATACGAAATAATTACATTAAATTCAGAAGATTACCCCACAATTCCATACGATGAAACAAGAGTTTCAGAAGATGAAAAACAATTTGAAATTTTAACAAAAGATTTAAACAAAGCCATAAAACAAACCGCATTTTCTGCCGTTCAAAACGAAGTAAGCGGTGTTTTAACAGGCGTTTGTTTCACAATTAATGAAAATATATTAGAAACCGTTGCAACCGACGGTAACAGGCTTACAAGAAGCAGAATTCCAATTAATTCAAGAGGTGAAAATATAACCTTTATTTGTACAAGTAAAACTTTAAGTGAAGTTTCAAGACTGGTTTCTCTTGTAGATGATAAAATGGTTAAATTTTCAATTATTTCAAACAAAATTGTTTTTAAATTTGAAAACATTATATTTCATTCAAGTTTAATAGACGGCACATACCCCAGATATCAACAACTAATCCCCACCACAAACGAAAAAATAGCAATAATTGACAGAGAAAAATTAATAAATACAATAGATAGGGTTTCTGTTATGGTTAATAACAGAACAAATATTATGAAATTTAACTTTGAAGATTCTCTTCTTGAAATAAGTACGGATACTCCGGAAGCAGGGTCTGCAAAAGAAAATATTGATATAGAATATACATCTGAAAATCTTTTAATTGCATTTAACTATAAATATGTTCTTGATGTTTTAAGGAATATTCAAAACGAAAAAATAAGAATTGAAATGTCAACAAATTTATCTGCAACGGTTATAAAACCCGAAGATTTAGAAGAAACGGAAGCAGGCGAAGACTATTTATGCTTAATTATGCCTGTTCAAGTGAGGTAAGAAATGAAAATTGGCGTTGAAACACCGGCTACAGTTGCAAACCTTGGCTGTGGTTTTGATTGTTTTGGTTTGGCGTTGCCTGTATATAATACAATTACATTGGAAGAAACTATAATGCCGGGCTCTGGCATTGAAATTAACATTTTAGATAATGATTCCGATAATATTCCAAAAGATAAAAACAACATCGTATACAAAGCAATAGAACTTTTATATAACTATATAGGTCAAACACCTGCTGAATTAAAAATAAATATTAAAACAGGAATTCCCGTTGCAAGAGGAATGGGCTCAAGCGCCTCTGTTATTGTCGGCGGTTTAATTGCAGCAAACGAACTTTTAGGACATCCTGCGGATAACGATGTTTTATTATCCATTGCAACAGAAATTGAAGGTCACCCTGATAATGTAACCCCCGCATTTTTTGGCGGAATGACAATAGCAGAAGTTGAAGATACAGGTTCTGTTACATATAGAAAACTCCCATGGCCAAAAAATTGGAAAATAACAATGTGTATTCCTGATTTTGAACTTGCGACAGATATTTCTCGTTCCGTTTTACCTAATTGTGTTCCTATGAAAGATGCAATTTATAATTTAAGAAGATCTGCAATGTTTGTTGAAGCAATTTATACACAAGATGAAGAATTAATGAAATTTGCAATGACAGACAGGCTCCACCAGCCGTATAGAATGAAACTGGTTCCGGGGCTGAATTCTATTATGGACGGGCTAAAGCACACAGAAGGCGTTTTAGGCTGCACTTTAGCAGGTGCCGGTCCTTCTATTGCCATTATTTCAAACGGCAAAAACACTGATGAAATTAAAGAAATAGTGGAAACAAACTGGAATAACATTAATGTTAATTCAAAAATTCATACATACACGATTGAAGACAAAGGTGCAAGAAAAATTTAAGGAGATAAAAATGAAAAAAATATTAAGCATATTATCTGTAGTTTCAATTTTAGCAATTTCAAATGCTGCATTTGCGCAAGTAGGTTATATAGATTACGGTTATATATCAAAAAATTACCCCTTAGCTCAAAAATATACTCAAACTCTTAAAACTAAAAATGCAGCTATCGTAACTTATGCAAAACAAAAAGATAATGAAGTTAAAGCTGCA
This sequence comes from Candidatus Gastranaerophilales bacterium, assembly GCA_944325175.1. Classification (GTDB taxonomy): domain Bacteria; phylum Cyanobacteriota; class Vampirovibrionia; order Gastranaerophilales; family Gastranaerophilaceae; genus Galligastranaerophilus_A. Next base: position 36,214 of record CALUYZ010000015.1, read on the forward strand.
AAAACAAATGCAGAAAAAGAAAAAATTAAAAAAGAAGGAATTGCGCAAGTTAAATTAAAACAAAAAGAAGTTGTTTCACTAAAACAAAAATATGAAGCTGAACTTGAAGCAAAAGTTGCTGCAGCAGCAGAAAAAGTAAGAGTTCAAAAAAAGCTTGATATGATTGTAAAAAAAGATGCAAGAGTAGCAGGCGGTGTTAACTGCACAAATGAAGTTTTATCAATTTTGAAAAATCCTGTGGCGGCTAAATAAAAATGTTTAAATTTGACTGTATAGTAGTTGGTGCAGGGCATGCAGGCGTTGAAGCGACGGTTGCGGCTTCAAGGCTGGGCGCAAAAGTTGCTCTTATGACATTAAACATTGAAAATATTGCGCTTATGCCTTGTAATCCCGCTGTTGGCGGCCCTGCTAAATCAAATCTGGTTCGAGAAATTGATGCACTGGGTGGCATTATGGGTCGAATTACAGATGAAACTTATATGCAGTTAAAAATGCTTAATTCCTCTAAAGGTCCTGCGGTTCGAGCTTTAAGGGCACAATCGGATAAGATTCTCTATAAATTAAAAATGAGAGAATTTATTGAAAGCGAAGAAAATATTAAAATAATTCAAACTCAAGTTGTTGATTTAATTATTGAAAATAATGTTATAAAAGGCGTTATTGACGAATTAGGCGTTGAATATTTTTCACCGACAGTTATTTTAACAACAGGAACAAGTCTGAACGGGAAAATTTTTATAGGTTTAAAAAGTTTTTCGGCAGGAAGACTGGCAGAGCGCGCTGCTTTTGGTTTAAGTGACGCTTTAATTAAAGCAGGGTTTCCAATTAAAAGGCTTAAAACAGGAACCCCTGCCAGAGTTGATTCAAGAACAATAGATTATTCAAAACTTCAAATTCAACCGCCTGATAACATTGATAAATACGGCACTTATAACTTCTTTTCATTTAGAAAAGAAAAATGTTTTCGCCCTCAAGTTCCTTGTTATTTAACAAGAACAACAGAGGTGACGCATAAAATAATAAAAGATAATTTGGATAAATCACCCCTTTATTCAGGTTTAATCCATGGTATAGGTCCAAGATATTGCCCTTCTATCGAAGATAAGGTTGTAAGGTTTAAAGATAACCCGTCTCATCACATTTTTATAGAACCTGAAGGCGAAAAAACTTATGAAACCTATGTTCAAGGCTTTTCAACAAGTTTACCTATTGATGTTCAATTTAAAATGTTAAGGTCGCTCCCCGGGTTAGAAAATGTTTCTGTTATAAAACCGGCTTATGCCGTTGAATATGATTCTGTTCCTGCGGTTGAACTAACCCGTTCTTTAATGACAAAAAAAGTTAAAGGCTTGTTTCTGGCAGGGCAAATTAATGGTACCTCAGGTTATGAAGAAGCGGCTGCTCAAGGATTAATTGCAGGCATAAATGCTTCACTTTATATTCAAAATAAAGAATTTTTTGAGCCTGAAAGAAAAAGTTCATACATTGGAACTTTGATTGATGATTTAATTACAAAAGATTTATTGGAACCTTATAGAATGTTAACTTCAAGGTCAGAATACAGGCTTATTTTAAGAAGCGATAACGCCGATTTCAGGCTTATGGAAGAAGGGTATAAGCTTGGTTTAGTGAGAGAAGAAGACATTCAAAGGTTCAGATTTAAAAAAGAAACAATAGAAAAAGAAATTGAAAACTTAAAGACCTTTAAAATTGCAGCAAATAGCAAAAATAAAGAAATAATGAATAAATTAGGGCAAAATTTTGAAATTGGGCAAAGTGCTTACCAATTAATAAAAAGGCCTGATGTTGATTATTTCTTAATTCAAGAATTAGGCTATAAGCCGAATTTCAGCGTTGATGATATATATTTAAAAAAAGAAATTGAAGAACAAGTTGAAATTCTAATTAAATATCAAGGCTACATTGAAAGGCAAGAAAACCAAGTTAATATATCTGATAAACTTGAAAAAATAAAAATTCCCGATGATATTAATTTTATGGAAATAAAACAAATTTCAACAGAAACAAAGGAACTGTTAAATAAAATTAAACCGAAAACTTTGGCGCAAGCCTCAAGAATAGGCGGTGTAAAACCCGCAGATATTTCTGTTTTAATGGTTTTAATTGAAAGTGGAAAAATCAGAAAAAAAATTGTATAATAAAATTACTAAAAAGTTTTTTTGGAAAAGAGAATTTGAATAATTTTATTGAAAAAACCCAAAATAAGGAAGAAATTAAGGATAGTCTTTTAAATATTATATTTAATTTCCCTGAAAAAGTGAAAAAATCTTATCTTAAAGAAGTTGATGAGATAAGAAAAGTTGCTATTGCAATTAAAGATTTTGAACTTGTTTCAATTTCAATGAGCGTTTATGCTTATCTGAAATACAGATGTGTCAATAAAAACAGCTACAGAGCTTATATGATGCTAAACGATGCAAAATATTTAGCGGTTTCATCAAATCTTTATTTAGCGCAAAAAGTAAACCTTTTTATTTTTGCTCTTATGGAATTTGAGGAAGAAAATTTTGATGATGCGGTTGATTTTATTAAAAATGCCCAGTTGATTAAAATTGGTGAATTTGAATTTGATAATAAATTAAATACGGTAAAATCTGCAATAGAAAAGGCAAAGCAAAAAAGAATAATCCACTTGGCACCCCCTTCTTTTATTCCCGATCATAAAAACGACCCTCTGCTTGCACTATTAAAAGTAGGCAGAACAATGGCAATAGAAACAAACCTTGATACTTTGCTTACAATTATTGCAAAAGAAATAAATATTGCGCTAAATGCAGACAGATGCACGGTTTTTCTTTTAGATGAAGAAAAAAATGAACTTTGGTCTAAAGTTGCACTCGGTATGGATTTAAAAGAAATAAGATTTGATGCAAATTTAGGAATTGCAGGAAGCGTTGTTCAAACAGGCGAAACCGTTAATATAGCTGATGTTTATTCAGATAAAAGGTTTAATAAAGAAATAGACCTTCAAACAGGCTATAAAACAAAATCTATTCTTTGTATGCCAATAAGAAATATGAGTCATCAAATTATAGGTGCATTTCAAGTTTTAAATAAAAAAGGCGGACATTTTACAGAAAAAGACGAAGACCTTTTAATTGCAATAGGTTCATCTGCAGGAATTGCCTTAGAAAATGCCACGCTTTTTAATAAACAAAAACAATTTATAGAAGAACAAAAGCAGCTTTTATCAAGTTTTATAGATACCTTATCAGCTTCAATAGATGCAAGAGATAAAATAACCGCAGGTCACTCTGAAAGAGTTACAAAATATGCTGTTTTAATTTGTGAAAAAATGCAGATGAATGAAGATGAACTTGATATTATAAGGCAGGCAAGTTTGCTTCATGATATTGGTAAAATCGGCATAAAAGACCACATTTTACAAAAAGAAGGTTCACTTACAAAAGAAGAATACGATGAAATTAAAAAGCACGCACAAATAACCTATGACCTTTTATCAAGAATTTATGTTTCCAAATATTTTAAAAACGTTGCAAAAATAGCATCAAGCCACCATGAAAAATGGGACGGTTCAGGTTATTTTTTAGGCTTAAAGGGCGAAGAAATTCCTTTAGGCGGAAGAATTTTAGCAGTATCAGATGTTTTTGACGCTATTACAAGCAAAAGGCACTACCGTTCAAAAATGGACATTGTAAGGGCGCTGGATATTTTAATTGAAGGCGAAAACAAACACTTTGACAAAAATGTGGTTGATGTTTTTATGTCTTTAGAAACAAATAAAATAATAAATGTTATAATCGGTAATAACAAAATAGAAGAAACCGACAATTTTATTCTTTCAAAATATAAAATGTCTGATATATACGGGCTTTACAAAAATAGCGAGAATAGGAATTTAACAACAGAAGAAGAAAGATTTGTTAATATTTTCAATAAATATTATAATCTTGTATAAGACTGTTTTGTAACTAAAAAAAGGCAAAAACAATGAAAAAAAGAATATTACTTTCTTTATTATTTGTTTTTATGGTGCAGATTAATGCACCGTCAACTGCCGCTGAAGATTCTTTCAATTTAGCTCTTATTATTGAAAATATTATAAACTATCAAAATAATTCAGATTTTGTTTCAGACATCAGAAACGATTCAAAAGAAAATTACCTCTATGCCGTTCAAAATTTAACAAACGGCAATGTTGTTGTTGCATATAATGAATTTAACAACACAATTAATTCCTTAGATAAAAATATTTCTCTTTTAATGTTATCTAAAAAGCTTTATGAATACGGGTTTTTTAGCTTAGGCGATATTGCCGTTTCAAAAATTTCAGGCAAAAATAAAATGAACCTTCAAATTGAACAGTTAAAAGAAGCCTACAAGCCCTCATATACTTTATCCAAAGAAGAAGAAAATTTTCTTGTAAAAGCGTATAGCTCAATCTATTATAATAATTCGCCCGAAGAAGTTGCTTTTAATTTAATTAAAAAAACTGTTTTAATGGAAAATTCTGACTATGCCAATTTTATAATGGCACAAGCCATGTTTCAGTGCAGACAGTATAACCAGGCTTTAATTTACGTTAATAAAGCGCTTGATAAAAATTCAAAAAATTCTCAATATCTGTATTTCAAAGCAAAAACAATGTATCAACTGGCACAATACAAAGAAGCTTTAAAATATATTGAAACATTGGAAAAAGAAAATTTAATTTCCATATACTTTTTATCGGATTTTAATATTTTAAAACAACAAATTAATATGAATTTAGCAAAAAATGAGTCTGATAAGAAATTCTATCAAATTTATTGCTATTATTTAACAGGCAACTATTATAAAACCTTAAAAGAAACAAATAATATTCTTAATTTTAACAAAAATAACCCCAAAATTTTAACCCTTCAAGCAATGGCACACTTAGCCTTAGGGGAATATAATCTTGCCTATGATGATTTTTTATCAAGTTATAAAATGGATAAAAATTTCAATTTAACCTTAATGGGGTTGTCTGACTGTAATTTTATAAATAAACAATACGAAGAAGCATACAAAGGCTATAAAAAGCTTTTTAACACGGAATATAACAATGAAGCTATTTTAAAAGCTTATTTAACATTAAAAGAAATGAACACTGACGAAAAGAAAATTGCAAAACTTGAAAAAGAAAAAGCAATCATTGATAAAACCGCATTTAATGAATATTACATAATAGCAAACAATTTATTCAACAATAATGAAGAAAACAAAAAAAGATACACTGCAAAATCTTTAAGCATAAACATGTTAAATGTTAATACTTGGGATATTTTACTTGATGTCAACTATAAAAATAAAAACTTTGAAAACCTTGACATCTTAGTTTTCATGCTTTCTTTTCTTGACGTTAAAAACCCTGAATATTATTATTATTCAGCCCTTTCTCTAAACCAAAAAAATAATAAAAAAGGCGCTTTCTATGAAGTTAAAAAAGCGCTTAATCTAAACCCTGAATATAAACCCGCAGTTGAACTTATGAACAAACTTCAAAACGAACTAATCTAACCCCCCATCATTTTTTATCAATCTTTCCTATTATTTTTTTATCCAACCCCAAACCGGATTATACTTTTTAGCTAAATATCATCCAACACCTCTTCCCCCCTTATTCAAACCATAAACAAAATTCACACACATTCTATTTCACACAAAGACAATTTAACCCCTCTACCCCCTAAACATCATTAATTTATACAACCTTAAAAACTACCCCCCAAACAAAACTTTTCATCTGCCACACCCCCTACTAAATTCTCTTCTTCATCAAAACAAAACACCCCATTCCCACACACCCCCGTAGGTTGGGGTTTCTACCCCAACAAAATCTCCTCTTCCCCTTCATTTTTCCTAACCCGCCAAACCCAATCATCTCTCCCCCAATCACTCCCTTCAACCCTTCAAAAAAAGCAGCTTCTCTTCAAACTTCTCAAACTTTTTCATTCACAAAAAATGCACCAAAATGAATGATAATGGTGCATTTAACTTCTTTTTCTTAATATATCATTGTTTCTCTATTAATTCAAGAGCATAAAAAGCCTAATACTTTCATTTTCTATATACTGAAAATAGTAGACTGATAAAGCTTTCAACCCCTTGCACCATTATCATTCATTTTGGTGCAAAAGTTGAAAGGATAAATATTTCATCTAGCGTTGAAGGCAAGATAAAATAATGATAATATAATAATATGTGATGTGATACTTCATTATATATTTCTGTTGGAATTAGTAAAAACATAGAAAGGTAATTTGTATGAAAAAATTGAAAGGTTTTACGCTTGCAGAAATTCTAATTACTTTGGCTATCATTGGGATTGTAGCAGCGATTACTTTACCAAGCTTACTTGTAAACGTAAACGAAAAGGCATGGGATGCACAGAAAAAAGCTCTCCATGCAAGACTGGCTCAAGCCATAGGTCAAATGAACACCCTAGGTGGTTATGGAACCTATACGGAAGATGAAAGCGGAACTGCAACAGTTGATACCGCCGCTGAAAGCTTTATTTTAGATGCACTTTCCAAAGTTTATAAAATAAATAACGTGTGCGGTCCTGATAAGCTTTCTTCTTGCGGTATTCCAAGCAAAATTACATCACTAAATGCAACATCTGAAATTACATTCCCAACAAAAATAAGTGAACTTAATGCAAAATTATTAAATGGAAAACACGCAAGTGGCGAAGACGGTGATGTTGCAGACACAAAAGCGGCCGCATTTGAAACTGTTAACGGTGAATCAATCGCTGTTTTTTATAACCCGCTATGCAGTTCAGATACTTCAGTTAATCATTATGCTCAAAATAAGATGTGCGTTAATTTTGTTTATGACTTAAACGGCAGCGAAGGACCAAACCAAGTAGGCAAAGATGTTGGATTTATAACGGCTTTTGGCAATAAAAATGCGGTTGTTGTTGCGCCCATACCATATAGTGCGGATTATTCATCTCAAGTATCGCAATACACAGCAACATCCGGCGAAGTTGACGCTCCAACAGCATGTAAAACCATGGGAGAAGATTTAAGACTTCCTGATAGAGATGAAATTGCATCACTTTTTGTAAATGCTCCTCTTATCGACTTAGGCGAAAGCACTAACTACTATTGGTCAAGCTCTGTTGTTTCAATAGGCACTTCAGGATTTGGCTGGCACCAATATTTCGGTGACGGTGGACGTGGTCGTGACACTCGTTCTCTTAAAGACTCTGTCCGCTGCATCAGAAAATAAAATACCAATTTACAATTTAGTTAAAATATAACATACCAACAAAAAGCGCTATTTTTAAATGGCGCTTTTTTCATTTTTCAATATTTTAACAAACCGGCACCAAAAACCGTTCAATTAAAATATGGTCTAATCGACAAAATTGTCGAAAAAATATAACAAAATAATACAATAACACTAAGGCTCGGGGGATGCCCGAGCCTTTTTTCCTTCCCTTCCCCCTTTTTTTTAAATAACATCTTTTTTCTAATTCTTCAAAAAACCCTTCTTCCGCAAACTTAACCAAAATGCACCAAGATTGCTCAAATTGGTGCAAAGTTGAAAGGATAAAATCTTAATTCATACATTGAAGGCAATATAAAATAATGATAATATTAGAATATGTGAAGTATTACTTATCATATATTCCTGTTGGAATTATTTAGCAATAGAAAGGTAATTTTTATGAAAAAGAAAACAGGCTTTACTTTAGCTGAAATTCTAATCACCTTAGCAATTATAGGCATAGTAGCTGCAATTACTTTACCAAGCTTACTTGTGAATGTTAACGAAAAAGCATGGGACGCACAAAAGAAAGCTCTTCATGCAAGACTGGCTCAGGCTATTGGACAGATGAACACCCTAGGTGGATATGGAACATATACGGAAGATGAAAAAGGAACTGCAACAGCAGATACCGCCGCTGAAAGTTTTATATTAGATGCGCTATCAAAGGTTTACAAAATTAACAATGTTTGTGGACCTGATAAGCTTTCTTCTTGTGGTATTCCAAGCAAAATTACAACACTGGATGCAGTTTCTGAAATCAGTTTTCCAACCAAAATAAGCGAATTGAATGAAAAACTTTTAAATGGGCTTCATGTTACAGGTGAAGACGGCGATGTTGCAGATACTAAAGCTGCCGCTTTTGAAACGGTTAACGGTGAATCAATAGCCGTTTTTTACAACCCATTATGCAGTTCAAACAGTTCAGTTAATTACTACATACAAAATAAAATGTGTGTAAATTTTATTTATGACCTAAACGGCAGCGAAGGACCAAATCAAGTAGGCAAAGACGTTGGATTTATTACAGCTTTTTATAACAAAAACCCGATAGTTGTTGCACCTGTACCATACAATAAAGATTACACTTCAAAAGTACCTCAATATGCAGAAGATGCAGGAACGATTGATGCATCTGCCGCTTGCAAATCCATGGCAGAAGACCTGAGACTTCCCGATAAAGACGAAATTGCATCATTATTTGTTAATTCTTTTTTAATTAACATGGGCGCCAGCACAGATAACTATTGGTCTGGCTCAGTTATATCATCTGGACCTTCAGGTTTAGCTTGGCTCCAAACCTTCAATGATGGTGGGCGCCGCCGTAATAATCGTTCAGGTGTGACTTTTGTACGCTGTATTAAAAAATAAAAATCTTAAACAAAAATTCTCATTATCTAATTAACAATATATATATTTTAACCTCATTATCAAAAAGCGTCATTTTTAAGTGGCGCTTTTTGAATATTTCAACAAATTAGCGCCAAAACCGCTTTATGCTGTTGGGCTGAAAGCCCAACCTACTTTGTAGGGGAATTGTGGTATTAAAAAATGCACCAAAATGTTTTAGTTTGGTGCATTTTAGGTCTTTTTATTAATATAGCATT
>CALUYZ010000016.1 GCA_944325175.1 Candidatus Gastranaerophilales bacterium
CTTTTTTGTTTCATAAGCTTTTTGTAATTTATAAGCAAGCCCCATATATCCATCCGGCACAATTTCAGCACCAATAGCTAATTCTTTTGCCTGATTAATAAATTTTTCATCAATTTTGGTTTGGTTTTTTTCCATCGTTATCCTCATAAATTTAACTACAAGATAATAATAGCAAAAAAACCATAAATTGAGGCAATTTTATTAAATTTATTTTGTCATTTGAAGAAAAGAATCCATATTTAAAGAAGGCTTTAAAACCGTTTCTTTTTCTTTGTTTTTATTTCTTTTTAATAAAACCGCCGCGCATGCAAAAGCAGCGATTCCCAAAAAAGCAATCGGAGCAGCCTTTTTTAATAAGTTTGTTTTTGGTTCTTTGTTTTTTAAAAAATACTTTCTGCATTTTTATAGAAAATTTTATCTATAATTTCATCTCCGTCATCAAAGCTTTCTTTTATGGCTCTTTTGATATCTTCGATTGTTTTTTTATAATATTCAGTTCCTGAAAGATTTTTAAAGCCCTCATCAAATTCGCCTATCGGAATATCGGAGCCAAACAAAAGTCTTTCTGTCATATCGCCTTTTGAGGTATTTTTTAATCTTTTAATCGCATCAATAATGTTTGGTTTTTCGTCTGTTGCGCAATCAACCCAAGAAATATCAGCATATAGTTTTGCATCACTCTTTTCGACTGATTCAATCAAAGTGTCAAGTGCTATTTTATGAACCCTTTCGCCGCCTGCACCCATATGCGCCATAATAACGGGTGTATCAGGAATTGTTTTTGCTGCTTCATATATTTTTTTGGGGTCAGAATATCTGAATTTTTCTGCCACAAATTCGCCCCCATCCCAATTTATGCCACAATGAAAAAGGCAAGGCAAATTCTTTTTTTGTGCAAATTTTAAGTAAGGATGATATTTAACATCATCTGCCATTAGCCTTGAGCCGTCAGGGTGAAATTTTAAGCCATAAAACTTTCCTTCGTTTTTATTAAAAAGTCTGATTACGTTATGAACTGAACCGTTGTTTGGCTCGCATGATATAAGGGGAATAATTTTATCGTTTGATTTTGCCATTTGAAGAACTTCCATATTGCCTTCAATTTCACTTGCTCCTTTTTCTAAGCAAGAAAGGCTTGAAACAACCATTTTATCAATAACGTCTCCATTTTCAAGAGGTTGTTTTATAAATTTATCAAGGGAATTTACCCCATACGATTTACCGACCCAAGAGCCGATATGCGCATGTGAATCAATTATTTTCCCTTTAAAATTAACAGTATCTATAAGGCTTACTCTCATTACTTTATCCTTTTTCAAGAACGCCCGTGAATTATTTTTTTTGCCTGATAAATTGAGGCAATTTTTAAGTTAGAAATGTTTTTATTCCAATATAAGAAAAGAATTGCGGGAAGTTTACGGTTTATGAGCTGGGCAGAAACATTTAATTCAGGGAGTTTTGGCAATAATTTATCAAATAAAATGGCAAACATTAAGCTTGATACAACTGTTGATACGGCTGAAATTCAGGCAAAAATAAAAAAAGATTTTAAATTGCAAAATGCGGATAATAATGCCGTTCAAAATATTCAAACGCCTTCAAGTCAAACAGAAAAAGACAGTTTAAATTATCAAAAGGCAAATTCAGAGCAAACATTTGTTCCATATCAGCCGCAAGCGCCTGTTATAAACAATCAAACAGGTTATAGTTACCAAATGTATCCAATGAATTATGGAGCCCAACAAACAGGGTATATTCCTATGCAGTCTGTATATTCGACAGGCGCAACTTATCAAAACCCGACAACATTAAACCCAATTACAATGCAAACTCCTTCAGCTGACATTCAAAGGGCGTATCAAAATAATTCTTTGCCAATGCAAACAACAGGCAATAACTTGAATGTAAATGCTTATTAAACAGAATTTTAATATTTCTTAATAATAAAAACTGTCCAAAAGGGTAGTTTTAATTGTATTTATAACACTTTATATCTAATTTTTTATACCAAGGAAGTAATTCTCATGGGTTATATTTTAATTCGTTTTATGATATAAATAATGTGTGAGATAATATGGAGGCGAATAATAAAATGACGGATAAAGTCGGACAATTTGTGTTTATGCTTCATTCGCACCTTCCTTTTTACAGAAAAGCCGGCATGTGGCCTTTTGGGGAAGAAAATTTGTATGAATGTATGGCAGAAACTTACGTTCCCCTTCTTAATATGATTTCAGAATTATATGATGAAGGAATTAAAGCAAAATTAACTGTGGGCATTACCCCCATTTTGGCTGAACAATTAAACGATGAACACTTAAAACAAGGGTTTATCGATTACCTTGATACAAGAATTAAGGCAGTTTCTAAGGATTTAGAAAGATACCCTGACCCAAACGTTGCACATTCGCAGCACCTTAAATATCTTGCAAAATATTATTTTGACTGGTTTAACAGAATTAAAGATTTGTTCATTAATAAATTCAACAAAGATTTAATTGCAGGCTTTAAAAAATTTCAAGAATTAGAATGTATTGAAATTACAACATCGGGTGCTACCCATGGGTTCTCACCTTTACTTGCAACAGATACAAACCTTAATGCTCAATTTAAAGTAGGTTCAGATACAACAAAACGTTTCTTTGGCAAAAAAGCTAAAGGCTGCTGGTTGCCTGAATGTGCTTACCGTCAAGGCTATGAATTTGTTGGCAAAGACGGCAAGAAAAAATGGCGCCCCGCTATTGAAGTAACCTTGCAAAACAATGACATTGAATATTTCTTCACGGAATCTCACGTAATTGAAGGCGGTAATTCAATCGGCAACAGAAGAAAAATCGGTTTATACGGAAATATTGAATACATTCCTCTTCCAAAACGTGAAAAAACAGGCTATGACACCTATTCAGCATATTGGCTTCCTGATGCGCAAGTAGCTGTTATGGGAAGAAATGATAGAGCCGGTTTTCAAGTTTGGTCTGCAGCAGACGGTTACCCGGGCGACGGTTGCTACCGTGAATTCCACAGAAAAGACCCGAACTCTGGCATGCATTACTGGAGAATTACATCATCCACAACCGATTTAGGCGACAAAATGCTTTATGACCCTGTTCTTGCCATGAATCAAATTAATTCAAATTCAGACCACTATACAACCTTAATTTACCATTTATTAAACGATTACAAAATGGCAAACAACGGTAAACAAGGGCTTTGTATGGTTTCATTTGATACAGAACTATACGGTCACTGGTGGTTTGAAGGTGTTGAATTTATTAAACAAGTTATCAAAAAATTAAATCAATACCTTCCTGAAGTTGAAATGATGACAGCAGGCGAATACCTAAAAGCTCACCCCCCTGTTGATGCAATTCAAATTCCTGAATCATCCTGGGGTCAAGGCGGGCATTTCTGGGTATGGCAAAACCATTTAACAGAATGGATGTGGCCAATTATCCATGCTTGCGAAAAAAGAATTATAGACATCGCTTCAAGATATGAAAAACAACCCGAAGATAAACTTTTATTAAGGGCTTTGAATCAGCTTGCAAGAGAAAATCTTTTATTGCAAAGTTCAGACTGGCCTTTCTTAATTACAACATGGCAAGCTAAAGACTATGCAACAGACAGGTTCAGAGAACATGTTGAAAGATTTGAAAAAATCGCAGATATGATAGACAACAATTCTATTTCAGACGAAGAATTAAAGAAAATTGAATCAATCGATAACTGCTTTTCTGAAATTGATTACAGAGTTTATCTTCCGATTGAAGAAGGGGTTATTCCGCAACAAGAAAAAAAACTTGCCCCCCTCTACAAATAAATCAAGCTATCCATATTTAAAATATAGGCGCTATCTAAAAGTAGCGCCTATATTATTTGACTGTAATTATAATAAATGCATCTATTTTTCTACACAACGAACGGAAATCGGAGTAGAACGTGTGTTGTGGTAGCGACTGCCATTAATAAAGCACTGGTACCAACTTAAACCGGAAGTGCCCAGTGAAATAATTGAGCTGGACCAATAGTAATTATTGCTTTCCCCTAAATTGATAAGAGGGGCATTTACAAATAATGATGCCAGCTCATCTCTATCAGGAAGCCTCAAACCTTCTCCCGTAGCCTTACATGCTGTCGGAGCATCTATTCTGTCTTCACTATCCGAGTATTGCGGCACTGCTGATGTATAATCTGCACTGTATGCTACAGGTGCAACAACAACAGGGTTTTTATTATAAAGAGCTGTAATAAAACCGACATCTTTACCTACTTGATTGGGACCTTCTGCGCCGTTTAAGTCATACACAAAATTCACACACATTTTATTTTGTGTGTAGTGAGCTACTGTAGAATCAGAACTGCACAATGGATTATAAAACACTGCTATCGATTCACCGTTAACTGTTTCAAAAGCAGCAGCTTTTGTGTCTGCTATATCGCCATCTTCACTTGTCGCATGGTTTCCGTTTAAAAGTTTTGCATTTAATTCGCTCATTTTAGTTGGAAAATTAATTTCAGAAACTGCCCCTAATGTTGTAATTTTACTTGGCAACCCGCAAGAACTCAATTTATCAGGTCCGCAAACATTATTTATTTTGTAAACCTTAGATAGCGCATCCAAAATAAAACTTTCAGCAGCGGTGTCTACTGTTTCATCATCAGTTTCACCTTCCGTATACGTTCCATACCCGCCCAACGTATTCATCTGCCCAATCGCTTGCGCCAACCTCGCATGCAATGCCTTCTTCTGCGCATCCCACGCCTTCTCATTCACATTAACAAGCAAACTCGGCAAAGTAATTGCAGCGACAATGCCAATAATTGCTAAAGTAATCAGAATTTCAGCCAGTGTAAAAGCTTTTCTTTTTTTCATTATAAAAACATCCTTCTATCTTTTGGTGATTTTTTAATTTATTTTTTAATGCAACGCACAAAGCCTGTAGCCGAACGAGTGTAGCGGTCACGATTGCCACTGTTGAAACCTTGTCGCCAAGCCTGACCGGATGCACCTAATGAAATAACTGAACCCGACCAAAAGAAAATTGAACCTTGACCTAAGTTAATAAGAGGGGCATTCACAAAAAGTGATGCAACTTCATCTTTGTCAGGAAGTCTTAGGTCTTCTGCCATGGTTTTACATGCGGCCGGTGCATCAACAGCGCCGTCAGCATCGGAATATTGCGGAACTTGTGAATTGTAATTTGTACTATACGGTATTGGCGCAACAACAACAGGGTTTTTATTATAAAAAGCTGTGATGAACCCAACATCTTTGCCTACTTGATTTGGTCCTTCCGTGCCATTTAAGTCATACACAAAATTAACACACATCTTGTTTTGTGAATAATGGTTTACTGTTGTATCTGAACCACACAGGGGGTTGTAGAATACGGCTATTGATTCACCATTTACAGTCTCAAATGCAGCAGCTTTTGCATCTGCTACATCACCGCTTTCGCCCGCATAGCGGTTTCCATTAAGAAGTTTTGCGTTTAATTCGCTCATCTTTGTTGGAAATGTAATTTCAGAAACTGCATCTAATGTTGTAATTTTACTTGGAATTCCACAAGATGAAAGTTTATCAGGACCACAAACGTTATTTATCTTATAAACCTTCGACAACGCATCCAAAATAAAACTTTCAGCTGCGGTATCAACTGTCGCAGTTCCTTCTTCATCTTCCGTATACGTTCCATAACCGCCTAGGGTGTTCATCTGTCCTATTGCTTGAGCTAATCTGGCATGCAACGCCTTCTTTTGTGCGTCCCATGCCTTCTCATTCACATTCACAAGCAAACTCGGCAACGTAATCGCAGCAACAATTCCAATAATCGCCAAAGTAATTAAGACTTCAGCAAGCGTGAAACCCTTTAATTTTTTCATAACAATTACCTTTCTATTGCTAAATAATTCCAACAGGAATATATGATAAGTATTACTTCACATATTCTAATCTTATCATTATTTTATCTTGTATTCAATGTGTTATGCGGAATTTATCCTTTCAACTTTGCACCAAAATGAATGAATTTGATGCAAAGCCTTCAAACTATTATCACTTCATTGTTTCCGGTTTAAAAAGATTAAAAAATTCAAACTTTTATGCTCTTGAATTAATCCGAAAACAATGATATATTGAGAAAAAGAAGTTAAATGCACCAATATCATTCATTTTGGTGCATTTTTGTTATGAGTTTTTTAATTTCTTGCCTTTGGCTTGTTTGGTTTGATATTATTTTTTTATGGTGATATTTTGGGGGCTTGAGTGGCAAATTCTATAAATAGACCAAAAAGGCTTACTTTTAATAATTATCTTAAATATTATTACGATATACCCTATGAAGGCACGACTTCGCAAGGTAAGCCTTTAAGAAAATTGAAAAATATAACTTGTCCTTATAGGGGGGTTAAAATTATTCCGGCTGATGCAATGAGGGGGTTTGAAAAACAGCTTTTAAGATGCAAAAATGCGGAAGATGCGGTTGTTTTATTGTCAAATTATGTGCAGAATATGCTCTCTACAGAAAAATCTCTTTTTGCAGTGTTTAAGGATTTTTCAAAATTAAACCCTGAAGATAATTTGCAAAATTGCCTTCAGATGATGAGAGAAAATTGCTTAAATAAGTTAAAATTGGAAGAATTTGAGGTTTTAGATGAGGTTGATAGGCTCTCAAGAAAGCTTTCCACCCAAACTGCTTTGAAATTAAGAGCGAAAACAACAAAATGCAGACAAATTATTATAAGCGATTCAGGGCGAGACACATTTAAAAGAAAAACATTTTTGGATTCTCTTGAAGAAATTGCCCCAAACCAAAATGAAAAAGAAATTTTTAATAACATTAAAAATAAGGCATTATTTTTGCCAACGTCTGAAAGCAGCATAAATGCTTTTGTTGTTAAATATTCAAAAAGAAAACAAATTGAAATCGTAAGAAGAATTTTTATAGCTTCAACAGGTTCAATAGAGCATATAACACCGGCTTCAATGGGCGGAATGAACACCATAGGCAATTTTCTTTTGACAACGGCAGCAGGCAACAGGAACAGAGAAAATATGCCGTTAACTGAATACATTAAAAGATTTCCAAAAATTCCAAACTATATGCAAATGTATATAGATGATATTATTAATGAAATTCACAATGGCGGCTTGAAAGGCAATGAAACCTATCCTTATAAGGTAAAAGAAAAATTAATGAGAGAATCAGACGGAAGAATTATGATAAGCCTTTCTAATTACAACTACACAAAGGAAGAGGCGGCGCTTTTAGCCGAACAGTTCGAACACAGGTACGACAAATATAAAAAATAAAACAAAAAATAGCCATATTTTAAAAAATGTAATATAATTGTTTTTATTAAAGGAGAACAAAATTTTATGGCAAAAAACCAAGATACAATACCAATAGAGGTTTATATTTTAACAAAAGACCACGATATTAAAGGCACAGTGCATGTTTCAAAATACACTAACACAAACCGTGAACTAACAGACCTTTTAAATGACCGTGAAAAAAGGTTTTTGGCCGTTACAAATGCAGAATTAATGAGCAAAAACGGCTCTTCTGCTCCAAGAAAATATGACTTTTTAGAGGTTCATATAGATGCTATCATAATTGTTCACCCTGCAACACAGGTTTTATTTAAAGAAACATCAAAAGCTCAAGAAGATATTTTAAGATTTAGAGAACTGAGAAACAGATTGTCTCAAACAAAACCGTTTTAAAATCAGGCTTTTTGCCTGATTTTTACCCATTTTAGGGAATGGAAATTAATTGGTAATGGATTTCTGTTATGGTGTAAAAGATTTTTTTAGGCTGTTTGTATGAAGTAGATTCGACAAATTGTCTTGATGATGCGTTATGTTGGGGTAGAAACCCCAACCTACAAACTCACCAAAGCCCCAATATCCACACCACCTTCCACCCACCCAAAAAGTTCATCCGCCCCTTTTCCCAACCTTGAATAATATCTAAAACAATGTTATATTAATAAAAAGCAAAGTAGGTTGGGCTTTCAGCCCAACAGCATAAAGCATCAAAACATTTTTCCGCCACCCCTTTTTGAAGCATCAAAAACAAAACAAGTGTCACTTAAAAAATGGCGCTAGCTTAATAATGAAGTTTAAAAGAAACTTATTATTCATTTTGTAAAAATCTTTTTGTTTGGTCTTGTCACATTTTGGCAAAATGACAAATTTTATCTCCTAATACAACGCACTGAGCGTGTGGTGGAACGAGGGTATCTGTTGCGACAGCCACTATTAAAGAGCTGTAGCCAGCCAGTCCCAGAAGAACCTATCGAAAATACTGAACTTGACCAATAGTAGTTTGTGCTTTCATCTAAGTTAATAAGAGGAGCATTTATAAATAATGATGCAAGTTCATCTCTATCAGGCAACCTTAGGTCTGCTCCCATAGTTTTACATACTGTTGGTGCATCAATGTCGTCCAATGCCTCTGTATATTGTGGTACGGATGACGTGTAATCTGTATTATGTGGGATTGGAGCTACAACAACTGGATTTTTATTGTAAAAAGCTGTAATAAATCCAACATCTTTGCCTATTTGATTTGGTCCTTCAGAACCATTTAAGTCATAAATAAAGTTAACACACATTTTGTTTTGAACATAGTGAGCAACTGTTGCATCCGAACTACATAACGGGTTATAGAAGACTGCAATAGATTCACCATTAACAGTTTCAAATGCAGCAGCTTTTGTGTCAGCCATATCACCGTCTTCGCCTGTAATATGATTTCCATTTAAAAGTTTTTCATTCAACTCGCTCATTTTGGTTGGAAAATTAATTTCAGATGCTGCATTTAGTGTTGTAATTTTGCTTGGCAACCCACAAGATGAAAGCTTATCAGGTCCGCAAACATTATTTATTTTGTAAACCTTTGATAATGCATCCAAAATAAAGCTTTCAGCTGCGGTATCTTCTGTTGCGGTTCCTTTTTCATCTTCCGTATACGTTCCATACCCACCTAGGGTGTTCATTTGACCTATGGCTTGAGCTAGTCTTGCATGGAGAGCTTTCTTTTGAGCATCCCATGCTTTTTCGTTAACGTTAACCAATAAACTCGGCAATGTAATCGCCGCCACAATCCCAATAATCGCCAAAGTAATCAACACCTCAGCCAGTGTAAAACCTCTAAACCTTTTCATATTTTCTGCTTTCCTTTCAACTTTTGCACCAATTTGAATGAATTTGATGCAAGGGGTTAGAGTGCTTGTTTTTAGATTATTTTCAGCAGGAAGAGAATAAAAATGTTAGGCTTTTTATGCTCTTGAATTAATCCGAAAACAATGATATATTGAGAAAAAGAAGTTAAATGCACCAATATCATTCATTTTGGTGCATTTTTGTGTTTAAAAAAGAAAAAGTTGAGCAATAAAAATGCACCATAATATTCATTATGGTGCAAATGGTTTATATGTATTAATATTATCATTGTTTTTTGGAAGTTACAAGCCTTATATTTTTAAAATATTTTGTATTTCTCATAATCTTTTATTCAATAAAATTAACTTTTTTGAGCCTTTTGAAACAAAATGAATATTTTGGTCTAAAAAGTTGAAAGGATAGAAAAAATTATGAAAAAGACAAAAGGTTTTACTTTAGCTGAAATTTTAATTACTTTGGCGATTATTGGGGTTGTGGCGGCGATTACGTTGCCGAGTTTGTTGGTGAATGTTAACGAAAAAGCATGGGATGCACAAAGGAAGGCGTTGCATGCCAGAATGGCGCAAGCGATTGGGCAGATGAATACGTTGGGTGGGTATGGAACATTTGAAACTGATGAAGAAGGAACGGCAACGGTTGATACGGCTGCTGAGAGTTTTATTTTGGATGCACTTTCTAAGGTGTATAAGATAAATAATGTTTGTGGGGCGGATAAGTTGAGTTCATGCGGGGTGCCAAGTAAGATTGCGACGTTAGGCGGTGAGGCGGAGATTAATTTTCCGACGAAGATGAGCGAGTTGAACTCTGTATTATTAAACGGTGCTTCTACGAATGTTTATGAGGGAAAAACGTTGGATACGAAGGCGGCGGCTTTTGAGACTATTAATGGGGAATCTGTGGCAGTGTTTTATAATTCTGCTTGCGGTTCTGAAGGCAGTCAAAAAGGATATTACGTTCAAAATAAAATGTGTGTTAATTTTTTATATGATTTGAATGGCAGTGAAGGTCCTAATCAAGTGGGAAAAGATGTCGGGTTTATAACGGCGCTTTATAGAACAAACCCTGTGGTTGTTGCACCTTTACCTTATATTAAAAATGCAAATTCTGCTCCTTCGTACAGTGGAAATGAAGAAACTCTTGATGCAGCGAGTTCTTGCAAAATGCAGGGTGAAGATTTGAGATTGCCTAATAAGGAAGAAATTGCTTCTTTGTTTATTAACAGTCCGTTAGTTAATATGGAAGAAGAAAAAGCTGCATTTTGGTCGGGAAGTATAATTTCCTTAGGGGAAACCGGTTATGCATGGAGACAACTATTTTCTGTTGGCGGGCTTGCTCGTGAGCTTCGTTCCAATATATATTCAGTTCGTTGTATATATAAATAATTTTAAGGGCAAAAATGTCTTGTTTATAATATTAAAGATTTATTAAAGCACAAAAAAAGGCTTCTTAACAAAGAAGCCTTTTTAAAATTTGTTTAAACAAAAACTATCTTAAAGAAATTTTTGTGTGAGCACCTTTCTTTTGGTAGTTGATTTTGTCTTCTCTTGATAACCAGCCAAGACCCATAAATGTCATGTTGTCATCTAAGCTTAAATCTCTTTGCATTTTTTTAGTTGTAACTTCGCCGTTTGAATTCAAATAATTCCAGATTTGACCAGCTGCTTCAACGATTGATTCTTGCATTTCCATCTTAATTTCTCCTTCTTAATGCTTTTAGCATAGTACTATTAAATATGTGACAAGTATTTGCTTGTTTTATGGTATTATATTAAAACAAGTTTTAAAAATTGTAAATGGAGTAAATGTATGAGAAATTTGAAAAGCGGAAAAGCCTATTGTTACGGTGATGATGTAGATACTGACGTAATTATCCCCGCAAGATATCTTAACACTTCTGATCCAAATGAACTAAAAAAGCACTGTATGGAGGATATTGACGAAAATTTTGCAAATAGTGTTCAAGAAAATGATTTTATCGTTGCAAAAGATAACTTTGGGTGCGGTTCAAGCAGAGAACATGCGCCGATTTCAATTAAAGCATCAGGCGTTAGTGCAGTTATAGCTAAAAGTTTTGCAAGAATATTTTATAGAAACGCAATTAATATAGGCCTTGTTATTATTGAATCAGACACTTTGCCCGATGAAACAAAAACAGGCGATAAACTTGAAATGGATTTAGAAAACGGCGTTATTAAAAATTTAACAACAGGTAAAGAATATCCTGTTACCGTTTTTCCTAAAGAAATTCAAGAATTAATTGATGTTGGCGGTCTTGTAAACTATACAAAGAAAAAATTGGGAGTATAAACTATGTATAAAATTACGGTTGTTGCAGGGGACGGCACAGGCCCCGAAGTTATGGCGGAAGCCAAAAAAGTTTTAAATAAAACGGCAGATGTTTTTAACATTAAATTTGAATTCAATGATTATTTAATAGGCGGTATTGCTTATGAAAAATTTGGCACACCGCTGCCTGATGTTACTGTTAAAGCTGCAAAAGATTCTGACGCTGTTATGCTTGGTGCTGTTGGCGATTGGAAATATGACACCCTTCCTCCTGAAGTTCGCCCCGAAAGAGCATTACTTGGCATTAGAAAAGAATTAAATTTGTTTGCAAACCTTCGCCCCGCCATTGTTTGGGAAGAACTTGTTTCAAGCTCGCCTTTAAAACCAGAAATTGTTTCTGGCGTTGATATTATGATAATAAGAGAATTAACGGGCGATGTGTATTTTGGCGAACCCAAAGGCGTTGAAGTTAGAAACGGCAAAAAAACAGGCTTCAACAATATGATATACAACGAAGATGAAGTTAGAAGAATAGCTAAAATTGCTTTTGAAACGGCAATGGTAAGAGATAAAAAATTATGCTCCGTTGATAAAGCAAATGTTTTGGATGTTTCAAGATTGTGGAGAGAAATTGTTATTGAAACAGCTAAAGATTACCCTGAAGTTGAATTATCTCACATGTATGTTGATAATGCTGCAATGCAATTAATAAGAGCGCCTAAACAATTTTCAACCATTGTAACAGGCAACATTTTTGGCGATATTTTATCTGATGAAGCTTCAATGTTATCAGGTTCGCTTGGTTTATTGCCTTCTGCAAGTTTATCTGATAGTGGCGTTTCATTATATGAACCAATCCATGGCTCTGCACCCGATTTAACGGGAAAAGATGTAGTTAACCCGATTGCAACAATTCTATCAGGGGCTATGATGCTTAAATATTCATTTAAAATGGATGAAGCCTATAAAACAATAGAAAATGCAATTCAAGAAGTTCTAAAAGAAGGTTACAGAACAAAAGATATAATGTCTGAAGGAAAAATTCTTGTCGGAACCAAAAAAATGGGCGATTTGATTGCAGATAAAATAAAATAGTTATAATGCAGACGGGGGAACATAAACCCCCGTTTTTATTTTTATGTTATAATCATGCACAAATTAAGGTACAAATAAAATCGGAAGGAACAAAAAAGTGTCAAACGCAGTTTTGGAAGTAAAAAACCCCTATTTAGCAGAGGTTATTGAAAAAACAAAAGCAAAAAACGCAAACGAACCTGAATTTATTCAGGCAATGGAAGAAGTTTTATCAACAATAGAACCTGTTGTAGATAAGCACAAAGACGAATATAAAAAAAGTGCATTATTAGAAAGGCTTGTTGAACCCGAAAGAATTATTTCATTCAGAGTTCCTTGGATTGATGATAATGGTCAAGTTCAAGTAAATAGAGGCTACAGGGTTCAATTTAACGGTTCAATAGGACCATACAAAGGCGGGCTTCGTTTCCACCCTTCAGTTAACCAAAGCATTTTAAAATTCTTGGGTTTTGAACAAATCTTTAAAAATGCCTTAACAGGGCTTCCAATCGGCGGTGGCAAAGGCGGTTCCGATTTTGACCCAAAAGGCAAATCAGATAATGAAGTTATGAGATTTTGCCAAAGCTTTATGAACGAATTGCAAAAGCATATCGGCCAAGATATAGATGTTCCTGCAGGTGATATTGGCGTTGGCGCAAGAGAAATCGGTTATCTTTTTGGCCAATACAGAAAAATCAGAAACGTTTATGAAGCAGGCGTTTTAACAGGTAAAGGCTTAGAATACGGCGGTTCTTTAGCAAGAAAAGAAGCAACCGGATACGGGCTTATGTATTTTATGAGAGAAATGCTAAAAGAACACCACATTGAATTAAAAGGCAAAACTGCAATAATATCAGGCTCAGGCAATGTTGCAATTTATGCAGCTGAAAAAGCAAGTGAATATGGCATTAAAGTTGTTGCAATGTCAGATTCATCAGGCTGTATTTACGATAAAGACGGTATAAATATTGAAACCGTTAAATTTATTAAAGAAGTTGAAAGAGGAAGAATTAAAGAATATGTTGAACAACATAAAGGTGCTGAATATTATGAAAACGACGGCACCGTTCCTCCGTTGTACAAAATTAAAGCGGATATTATTCTTCCTTGCGCAACTCAAAACGATATTAACTTAGAAACAGCTAAAATTCTTGTTGCAAACGGTGCAATAGCAGTTGGTGAAGGTGCCAATATGCCAACAACTCCAGATGCTATCAATTATTTCTTAGAAAACGGCGTGTTGTTTGCCCCCGGTAAAGCAGCAAATGCAGGCGGTGTTGCAACAAGCGCATTAGAAATGGTTCAAAACTCAATGAGATTTTACTGGTCTTATGAAGAAGTTAACCAAAAATTAGACATCATCATGAGCAAAATTTTTGCAAGATGTAAAGCTGCCGCTTATGAATATGGTGTAAAAGATAATTACGTTGCAGGTGCAAACATTGCTGCATTTAGAAAAATTGCAAGAGCAATGAGAGCGCAAGGCATTATTTAACTTTTTTAATTTGTAGAAAATCGCACTTTTTCTATAAGTGCGATTTTTTTATTTAAAAATTATCTGAAAGGGTAATTTTAAGAATTTTTGCAGATGACATAATTTAATTATTATCTTTTCATTATTTCATCTGCCCCGATATTGGGGCTTATTTTTTGAACTTTTTAAAAAATAAGCATATATTGACTTTGAACTGTCTTTTTGATAAATTCTCTTTTATAAAGGTGAAAATAGGCTCTTAAAGGAGGTGAAAACAATGCCTGAAGTACGCGTTAGAGAAAACGAAAATATTGAAAGCGCTCTTAAACGTTTTAAGAAGAAAATTCAAAAAGCGGGTATTTTATCTGAAATTAAACGCAGAGAAAGATACGAAAAACCTTCAGTTAAGAGAAAAAGAAAATCTGAAGCAGCTAGAAAAAGACGTGTTTAATATATAAAGGGGGTTTTGTTTACCCCCTTTTTAAAAAGATTTAGGGAGTTTTTATGGCAAAAGATTGCAGTTTTGATGTGGTGTCTGAATTTGACAGGCAAGAACTTGTTAATGCGGTTGATCAAACAAAAAGAGATATATCTTCAAGGTTTGACCTTAAAGATTCTAATTCATCCGTTGAACTTGAAGCAGATAAATCAATTACAATAACAACTTCAGACAATATGAAGCTTAAAAATATTGTTGACATTCTACAATCTAAAATGGTTAAAAGAAATTTAAGCATTAAAATTTTAGACCCGACTCCTGTAGAAAATGCACTTGGCGGCAATGTTAAACAAGTTTTCAACTTGAAAAAGGGTTTAAGCCAAGAATTAGCTAAAAAAATTACAGCTGAAATTAAAAATTCAAAATTAAAAGTTCAAGCTTCAATACAAGGTGAACAAATTAGAGTAACAGGCAAAAGTAAAGATGACCTTCAAGAAGTAATCAGGCTTTTGAGAAATAAAGAAGATGACTTTCAAATTCCGTTGCAATTTGTAAATTACAGATAAAATGAACTTAGATTTAAAAAAAGCAAAAGTTGTATATAAAAACGATTTGGGCGAGGCAAAAAAAATTGCTGAAAATATTGCCCAAAAGTTTTCTTGTGAGGTTTTTTCGATTGATGATTTGCCAAACTGTGCTTCTTTGATTATAGTTGTTGGGGGTGACGGCACTTTGTTAAAATGCGCTCGTCATGCAAGCAAATATGACATTCCTGTTTTTGGTTTTAATATGGGGCGCTTAGGGTTTTTAGCACAGGCAAACCTTAATGAAATGGACTATGTTCTAAAACAGTTACAGGAAGGCAATTTCAGAATAGAAGAAAGAATAATGCTTCAAGAGCAAAACGGTTCAATCGCATTGAATGACATTGTTGTAAAAAACCTTGATTGTTCAAGAACATCTAATTTAGCACTTTTGATAAACGATAAGCTTGTTTGTTCATATTTAGCAGACGGTGTTATTGTTTCAACACCAACGGGTTCAACTGCTTATAATTTATCAGCAGGCGGTGCTGTTATTGCGCCTGATATAGAATGTTTTACCATTGTTCCGATTTGCGCCCATACGCTTTCTTCAAGACCGATTGTTGTTCCTTCAAATGTCAAAATTGAAATCAAATTTAAAGCTAAAAATGCAGATTTTCAAACAATTTCAGACGGGCAATTATCAAGCATTAAAAAAGAAAGTATTGTTATTAAAAAATGCGACAAAAAGGCAAAACTGCTTCTTTTAAACAGTAAAAACAAAGAATTTTATGATGTCTTGAGAGATAAATTACACTGGGGAGTTGCACCTTTTGCATGATAAAAACACTATATATTAAAAATTTTATTTTAATAGACGAGCTCTTTCTTGATTTTGTGGAAGGGTTTAATGTTTTGTTGGGCGAAACCGGTGCCGGCAAAAGTATCATAATAAAAGCAATAGATACAGTCTTGGGGGCAAAAACCTCAAAAGATGTTGTGAAAGATATAAACAAACACGCTTTAATTGAAATAACTTTCGAAAACGAAGGAATTGAAAAAGTAATTTCAAGAGAAATATCTCAAACAGGCACAAAATGCAGAATAGACGGTGCTTTGGTTAACTTAGATTCAATTAAAGAAGAAAGAGAAAAATTAATCGATATTCACAGTCAATTTCAAACGTACAACTATATTCAGCCAAAATTTCATATTGAACTTCTGGATTTATACATTAAAGCGAAAGAAAATTCTTATAATCTGATTTTATCTGAATTTGAGGAAAAATTTAAAAGATACACCTATCTTAAAAATTTACTTGAAAAAATTGAAAATGAAGCAAACACAAACAAAGATAAAATTGAATTTCTAAAATTTCAAATAAATGAAATTGAAGAGGCTCAGATTAAAGAAAATGAAGAAGAAGAGCTGAATAGTGAGCTTGAAATTTTATCAAATATTCAAGAATTAAAAGATTTGTCCTATGGCTCTTATTGGGCGCTTGGGGGTGAAGACAATTCTATATTGGAAGCAATGGGAAAAATTGCCTATAATGTTTCAAAAATAAAAGATTATGATAACAATATGAAAGATTTGGATGAAAACTTTTATGGTGCGCTTGAAACCCTGAAAGATATTTCAAATGAGTTAAGAAATTATTCCGAAAATTTAGAAGACAATCCCCAAAGATTAGATGAAATTAATGAAAGATTAGAATTAATTGAAAAATTAAAAAGAAAATACGGCAACATCTTTGAACAATATGAAAAGTTTTTGGCGGAATTAAAGAAATTAGAAGAGGAAAATATATCATCAGAAGAAATTGAGAAAGAATTGAAAGAAATTTCTGCCTTCTTAAATAATAATGCTGATAAAATAGACGAATTAAGAAAAAAATATGCAGTTGAACTTTCAAACCTTATAACAGTCGAACTTAAAAAACTTGAGCTTGAAGCAGCCAATTTTGAAATTAGGGTTGATGAAGCTTGTATGAATTCAAAAGGCAAAAACAATGTTGAATTTTTTATAACAACAAACAACGCTAAAAGTTTGGCGCCATTAATAAAAGTGGCTTCAGGCGGTGAAATTTCAAGAATTATGCTGGCGCTAAAAACAGTTTTTGCCCATTTGGATAAAATTTCAACCGTTATTTTCGATGAGATAGATACAGGCATCTCAGGTAAAACATCAGTCAGTGTGGCAGATGAAATTTATGAACTTTCAAAGTCTATTCAAGTTTTTGCAATAACTCACCAACCGATAATTGCTTCAAAGGCAAAGGGTTGTTATTGGGTTTCAAAAACTCAAGTTGAAAATGACACAAAAGTCACAGTTAAAAAACTTGATATTGAAGGCAAAATACAAGCGCTTGCACAAATGTCATCAGGTGTTATTAACGAACAATCATTATCTTTTGCAAAAGAATTAATCGAAAAAGCTTAAAATTTGTGTAAAATCTTTAATATTATCCTTATAAGGTTTTTTCAAGCAATATGCTACAGTCTTAAAGGATGTTTTTAAAGGGGTGCAGCTATTTGTGTTCAATATAAATTTGTCAATTTTATTTTATGATAAAATGTTTGCCCGTTTTATTTTAAAATAATTTTAAATCCGGATACAAAAATAAAAATAACTGGCCTCTGCACAATCTATTAACTACAAAAAAGTTGAATTTAAGCCATGAAAATGAAATGTTGAATTTTTAAAAATCTCTGAGCTGATTCAACTTGTAAAAATATTAAATAAAGAATAATGCCATTTAAAACATTGTGCAATTATTATGAAATGCAGAAAGTATATTAAAACAGTAAAACCGCTTGTATAAAGTTTATTACATTCAGCAATTATAAACAAACAATATAGTGCAATTAATTTTAAAAGCAGTTTCATTAATAATTTTGCAATAAAAAGCTTCTTTGGATAATAAAAAGATAAAAAGCGCAAGAATTGTTATATTTTTTCAACAATGAATTGTGTCAATGGAGCAAATAACAGGGTTTTTGATGAATACGGAATTTTTATTAAAAGTTCATAAACCGCCTTTTAATTCATATATTATGGCTCAAATCAAACCTTCCTATACTTTGTTTTTGGCAATAAAAAGCCCGCTTTAAATCCATAGGAATTTTTGTTATTCGATTGTCCTTCTTGATTAAATGTTTTGCGCCCGATAAATTACTCTTTTTGATAAATATAATGGTTTAGATAATATTATTTATAAAAAACATATTTATTAAAACTGATAGCTTTTATACTGTTTACAGGCAATCTTAACAAAAATTTGTCAAATATTTTGAACAAAATCAATTTTACTTTATTATTTACATTGATTTTTGCTTAAATTATGAAATTTTATTTGCGCTTGATGATTTTATAATTGAAATGAAAACCTGTTTTTAAATATTATTTGTTTGAATATTTGCAAAAGAATTAATCGAAAAAGCTTAAAATTTGTGTAAATACTGAATGATAAGCTATAATTAGTTTTTAATTGAGATGAATAATGTTCTATAATGAAGCTGCTAAGTTTTTTATTCGTGTTATATTGCAGCCCTGCCTTGAATTTTTTAGACCGCTACGTTGGTTTTATTTTCCATAAATTTTTGTATTTGTAATATGACTTTTGAATAAATTAAATATTATTTGTTTGAATATTTGCAAAAGAATTAATCGAAAAAGCTTAAAATTTTTGTAAATACTGAATGATAAGCTATAATTAGTTTTTAATTGAGATGAATAATGTTCTATAATGAAGCTGCTAAGTTTTTTATTCGTGTTATATTGCAGCCCTGCCTTGAATTTTTTAGACCGCTACGTTGGTTTTATTTTCCATAAATTTTTGTATTTGTAATATGACTTTTGAATAAATTAAATATTATTTGTTTGAATATTTGCAAAAGAATTAATCGAAAAAGCTTAAAATTTTTGTAAAGCCTTGAATATTGCGCTTTATGCACTTTTTGAAACTGTGCGGGTGTTTTTGTTATGTTTAAATTTTTTAAATTATTTGATAATTAAGCAAAAAACAAAAAATGTCTGCCAATAAATAGCAGACATTTTGTTTTATATATAACTTAAAATTAGTATCTGTAGTGTGCAAATGCTTTGTTTGCTTCAGCCATTTTGTGGGTGTCTTCACGTTTTTTGCATGATGAACCTTGACCGTTTGAAGCATCAAGAATTTCAGCAGTTAATTTTTCAATCATTGATTTACCGCTTCTTTTTCTTGCAGATTCAATTAACCAGCATGAACCTAAAGCTTGACCTCTTTCGGGTTTAACTTCAACAGGAACTTGGTATGTTGAACCGCCGATTCTTCTTGCTTTAACTTCAATTAAAGGTGTTGCATTTGTTAATGCTTTTTTGAATACATCAATCGGATTTTCTTTTGTTTTTTCTTGAATTCTATCCATTGAAGAATAGAAGATTTTTTGTGCGATTGATTTTTTGCCTTTTGTCATAAGGCGGTTGATAAATTTTGCAATATCAACGCTGTTATATATAGGATCCGGAGCCGGAATTCTTTTTGCCGGTTTTGAACGTCTTGACATTTGTTTGTTTGCCTTTCTTATCTAATCGTTATCGTTGTAATTTTTTCAGCACGAATTTATTGCAACTCTGATTAATTATTTTTTAGCGCCTTGTTTTGCTCTTTTTGCGCCATATTTTGATCTTGATTGTGTTCTGTTTTGAACACCAGCGGTATCCAATGTACCTCTAATGATGTGATATCTAACACCGGGAAGGTCTTTAACCCTGCCGCCTCTAATCATAACAACAGAGTGTTCTTGTAAGTTGTGGCCAATACCAGGGATGTAAGATGTAACTTCGAACCCGTTTGTTAATCTGACCCTTGCAACTTTTCTTAAAGCTGAGTTAGGTTTTTTAGGGGTTGTTGTGTAAACTCTTGTGCAAACACCTCTTCTTTGAGGGCAGTTTGTAAGAGCCGGAGATTTAGTTTTATCTAAAATTCTCTTTCTTTCATTTTTAACTAATTGGTTTATAGTTGGCATTATTTTTTCCTTTATTATTAGTAAATAGCATTATTTATTTGACAACAAACATGCTATAAAGTCAAACATGCTTTAAGATAACCTTTGTTTGCTTATTTACATAAATTAATATTTGATAAATGTCTATTTCAAGCAAGCATCAAAAAATGCTTTTTAAATTAATATAAATTTATCAACCTAATATGACGGCTTAAAGTTGTTTTAATTTTCTTTTTCTTTTGCGCCAATCATAGGGTCGATTGTTTTTTCAAAAACGGTTGAAACAAGTTTATCAACAGGTTTTGATAATTTTGACAGTACAAATATTGAAGCAAATGCTGTTATAATTTTTGCGGGTAATCCGGCTTTCGTGACGGCATTTTTTGTGTATTTGTTATTTTTTAGGGTATTAATTGCGCTTGAGACGGTTTTATTTACAGCTTTGGGCGGTTTTGGCAGTTTAGACATTGCAATTTGACCGAGTTTGTTGGTTCCTCTGATAATTGCCATAGGCGCTGCAACACTTACTATTCCTTGATACAAGGCTTCTCTTGCGCCCATTTTTACACTTGGTTTTTCACCTGTTCCATCTAAACCTTTTTTGTATTTGTCATAAACATCGGCTGCAATATATAGAGTGGATGGAATATAGGCGTAATTGGGTAAACCTCTTACAATGGGGTTTTTGGATGTTTGTAAAACAGGCCTGAACGCTTCCCCTATTTCATCTAAAAAACCGAGTTTCCTTAATGGGGTTTCGTTATAAATATCCTTTTTTTCTTTTGTTTTCTTTTCTGTTTTTTTATTTTCAACCGTTTGAGAATTTTGATTGTTATATGCGGTTGTTTGTAATTTTACATCCATAAAATTGCCCGAAAATTAACCTTCACACTATAATAAAGGCTTAAAAAAATAAAAAATTGTTAATTTGTGAAATAAAATTTTACATCCTCTTTACAAAATTGAAATCGCTCAAAGTCATGGTATTTGCGAAAACAAAAAACAATAGTCAAGAGATAAAACTATTTTTTACAAATAGATATAAATTGTTTACAGAAGCAATTTTTTAGATGATACTTTATTTTGAAATGGGTAAGGCTAAAAAACGTATATTACATAAAACAAATTCAAACCTTTATATGACAAGAGAATCTGCCGTATCAAAGGTTTCTGATATTATAAAAAAATCTATTACAAAAGAACAAAGTACTGTGTCAAGTTTAATAACTTTGTTTGGCTTGTCTGCGGAAGAATTATCCGAAGCGGGCGTGCCGTATGAAAACCTTGTTGCATTATCAGGAATTATGCAATAACAAATTTTTCGGGTTTTCAATTTGTTAGGGTTTATTTATATTTAACCCATAGCAAAATAGTTGACATTTTCATTTGTTTCTTCTGTAAGTTCAGTATTTGCTGTGGTGGTATTGCTGTTTGAATTTGAAAATACAGAGTTTAATTTTTCATCTGAAATGTTATAAATGCTCGTATCGCCGCTTGCGGCTTTTTCGGCCATTTCTGTCCAATAGGATGAATTAAATGTGTTTGTTGCAGTTTGCGCTTGAGTTTCATCTGTATTGGTTTGAGTTAAATCTGCTGTTGAATTTTGCGAGCTTGAAACCGTATAAGGGTTTGAGGTTGAGGTTGAAAATGCACCTGAATTTATAAGCCCTGCCATTTTTTCAGTGTCATCATCCGCTGTTCCGTTCATTATTTCTGTTTGAACCTGTGCTTCTACAAGCTGGCTTAATTCATTCATTGCAGCGGAATCTTGCGCCACTTGACTTGCGGCTTCTTCAAACTGTTCATCTTGAAGAATTTCTGTTTCTGATTTTCCTACAACCTTGCTTGCAATGCCGTTTGCAACGGTTGAGCCAAGCATACCGCCTATAAATGTGCCTATTGCACCGCCTATAATTGTGCCAACTCCGGGGAATATTGAACCTATTGCAGCGCCCAATGCAGTTGCTCCCATTGTGCCTGCTGCCCAACCGGCACCTGTTGCAGCCGTTTTAACGGCGGTTTTACCTAATTGTTTCATGCCGGAATCAAAACCACCTTGACTAAATGCGGGAATAACTTCCGTTGCAATTCCCAAAACTCCTTCAAAAATCATCATGCCAACGGCACCTGTGCCTTTTGCAATTTTTCCGACTTTTGTATTTGAAAGCCAAGATAAACCTTCTTTAATCTTGCTTGCTCCGGGAATTTTGCTTACTACATTTGAAACTGCGCTTCCAACTTTACTTAAACCGGATTTAATTGTTGAAAGAATTCCTTTTGAAGCACCTTCTTCAGTCGCCTTTGCTGCTGCTTTTGCAGCTTTTTCAGCTGTTTTATCATCTGCTTTTTTAATTATATTTTCTAAAGTGGAAGAAAATTGCTCGCCAATATTGGTGCTTCTTAAAGACGTGCCTACTTTTTCTCCCATTTCAACAGTTCCTATGTTTTTAACTTTGTCAAAAACATCTTTTATATTTTTTGCTCCAAGATTATTTTTTAGAGTCGAATTAACTTCTATACCGCCAAATGCAAGGGTGATTGGGTTAAATATTGAATCTTTAACATCTGATGTAATGCTTCTTTCTTTGGCAGAAACTTCCATACCGCTTACATATTTAAGTGCATCTGATATATTTGAAACATTGTTAATGCTCATAAATAAACTCCGAAAATAAACTTTCCCTATATAAAAATAAAGTGATTTTGTTCAGCAAAATTTACCTCTTTTAAGAAAATGTAAACTTTTGTAAAAAGGTTATATTATGGTAGAATGGCAAAATGAATGAATATAATTTAAAACAATACGCTCACATTGGAGATGCCGTTTGGGAGCTTTTTATAAGAGAATACGTAATTCAAAAATTTAGTGTGCAAAAAGCTATTCACAACAATACGGTAAAATATGTAAATGCTGATTTTCAAAGCGCTTTAATTGAAATTTTGGAACCTTATTTAACAGATAACGAAAAGGAACTCTTAAAAAGGGGCAGAAATCTTTCTTTAACCGTTGCAAAAAAACACAATCCTCAAATTCACAGACTGGCAACGGCTTTTGAAGTTTTGATAGGTTATTTTTATTTGAATGATAAGAAACGACTGAATAAGATATTTGAAATAATTAAGGAAAAAGCGCTATAATTACTTTATGGACGGCAAAAAAGAATTTTTATCCACAATAAACCATGAGATAAGAACTCCTTTAACAAGCATTAAAGGGTTTGCTGAAACAATTTTAGGCTCTTATGACAAATTGACGGATGAACAAAAAAAGAAATTTATAAATATCATAAAAGAACAATCAATAAGACTTATAAATCTTGTTGAAAATGCTCTAAATGCCGCAGACAGTGACGTTGAATATAATAATTTAGTGTTTAAAAAAACTGATATAAATGATATTTTAACAAAATCTGTTGATGTTATAAAAGTAAATTATGAAAATTTTATTTTTGAAAAAAATTTTTCATCGCCGCTATTTTCAAGTTTAGACAAAGATGCGCTTGAGCAAATTTTTATTAATATTTTAGATAATGCTTGCAAATATTCAAATAATTCAAACATTGTTAAAATTAAAACGTATTCTAAAGAAAATAAAAATTTTATTTCAATAAAAAATTATGGTGAAATAATTGAAGATAGTGAAAAAGAAAAAATATTTGATAAATTTTACAGAACACAAAACTATCTTACATCAAAATCTCAAGGTTCAGGTTTAGGGCTTTTTATTGTTAAAAATTTAATTACAAAAATGAACGGCAAAATTCAGATTAATTGCAATAAAAAAGAAAAAAGCGTTGAATTTCTGATAAATTTTCCCGTTTTTATTTTAGAAGATTTTACAAAATTAAGCCATAAAAATTTAGAGGGAGTAAAAAATGTATAATCCTTCTGTTTTAATTATAAGTAAAAGGCGTGAACTTGCTGTTCGTTATAAAAAAATTTTAAAATTATTAATGGCAGATGTTGTTCTTGTAAATAATTTATCTGATGCAATAGGTGAAATCAGAAACAATGAATTTGAATTTATAATTATTTCAGACACCATTGAAGACAATATCAAAGAATTTATCAAAAAGGTTAGAATTTTAACCTATAACTTTAGACCGATAATAATTGCAGTTTCAAAATCTGATGAATTATCCGATAAGCTTGAACTTTTAGATGCAGGTGCAGACGATTTTTTATCGGAAGCAATTCCAAACAAAGAATTTCAAGCAAGAATAAATGCTCACATCAGAAGGCATATTGAAAATTCAACAAATTCTACAACCGGCTTTTTGAATGAAAAATTAACGAGAAAAAATTTAAACAAAGTTATATCAAAAAATAAAGCTGCCTCTTTTATTTTAATTTCAATCGACGGTATAAATAATTACAGAGAAATATACGGAGAAATTGCAAGTGAAAAAGTTGTGCAAACTATTGGCGCAATTATATCTTCCGCACTAACAAAAGATGATACCTCAGGGCATTGGAGCCAAAATGAATTTTTAATTGTAACAAGCAATATAAAGGCTGAAAAACTGGCAGAATTTTTTGCTTTTGCTTTTGATAATATTTTAAACAGATTTTATACCGAGTTTGATTTTTCAAACAAATTTACAATAAATTCATACAATTCAAAAGAAGAAGAAAAAGTTTCTTTAATGAAGCTTACAGAAGCTGTTATTGAATATAACCCCGCTTTACACCAAAATTCTTATGAGATAATTCAAAATCTTTTTAACTTAATAAAACCGTTAAAAAATGCGCCAAAATCAAGTTATATTATTGACAGACCAAAATTATACGGCTCTGTTGATGAAATTCAAAAAAATAAAATCTTGATTATGGAAAAAGATGAAGCGCTTGGGCTTTTAATTGAGACAAATTGCATTATAAACGGATACTCAACCAAAATTTGCGAAAGTTACGAAGATTTTGCAAATTGCATTAGAGAATATGCGCCCGATTTAATTATTTTGGATTGGGGAAAGGAAGAAAAAAAGGAAGGCATATTGGCGCTTGAAAATTTAAAGGAAATTTATCAAAAAAGAAAAGAAAAAGCGCCTAAAATAATTTTTTCTACAAATATTTTAGATAAAAAAACAATTTTATCTAAAGGAGCAGATTTTTATTTGCCAAAACCATACAGTATAAAAACTTTAATTGACACAATTAATAAATTTTTAAACAATTTATAACAGCATAAAAAGCTTCAAGAAAACCTTGAAGCTTTTTAAAATTTAACTTATGCAAGAATTAAACAGCTTTTGTAAAATTGCCTTTTCTAATGCAAGATGTGCAAACTTTTGCTCTTTTAACGGTGCCGTTTGCAAGAACAATTTTAACAGGTTGGAGATTAGGCATTTGCCTGTAAACGTTATGTTTATGTGAAAAAGAAAGCTTTGAAGCTTTTTTTGCTGTTTTACCGCATATATCGCAAATTACTGACATTTTATAGCCCTTTCAATAAAATTTGTGTATTAATTTAAAAGTAAACCAAACATGAAATGTTGTCAAACCTTATTGTTAAGTTTTATTGAAGAATCCAAACGTCGTATCCTCTTGCTTTTAATTTTGCAGCTATTGCTTTTGCATAATCAAAGCTGTCATAAGAGCCTATTTGAACAGCATAATAGCTGCTGACTTTTCTTACAAACGGGCTTACCCCTTCAGGAAGACCCTGTATTGAATCTTTAATTTTTCTTGCATCTTCAAGCGAATAATATTTGCCGATTAAAACTTTAGATGCAACTTGCGGGGTTTCAAGCGCACCAAGAGGAACAACGGCAGGTTTGACAGGCAATTTTGGCATTATTGCAGGTTTTTGTTGGTTAACTGTTGGGTTTTCCTGTTTTGCTTCCGTTGCTTCCGTTTGTTCGTTTTGCGGTTTATTAACGGGCGGTTTTAGCGCAAGTTGTTTTTCTGCCGTTTTAATAACTTCTTCATTATTTGTTTTTAAATTGTTAAATTCTTCTTGCGAAATAACTTCCGCTTGGTCTTTTTTTTCGACAACTCTGCTTTCGGATGGTCCTTTTTCTTCCTGTTGTATTAAAAACAGTCTTTTATCTATTGTAAATTTATGAAGATTTTCATCTTCTTCAATTTCGTTGTTAATTACTTCCGACTTTTCAATTTCGTTTTCAACTTTGCCCATTCTTCCGTATTCAATATCTATTTTGGATGATTTTGATGCAATAAAAACCATTACAAGAATAAAAATTGAAACAAAAGTAACGGCAAAGATTATTCCCACGGCTTTTTTATCTTTTATTTTAATTTTGTTGGCTTGTGAAAGAGCCTTATTTCTTTTATAGGTTAGATAGTCAAAAGGTTCCATGCCCATATAATATACCCCAATCTATACGCCTCTTACTTTTACTTTGGCAAATTCAATGTCTTCCATCTCTAAACAAAATCTTTTCATAATTTCTTCAATAAGGCAATTTTCATCAATAATTTCCATATCTTTAATTGAAGAAACGCTAATAGGCGCCCCTGTTGAAACAAGGTTTATGCCTGTATGAATTAAGGTTGAAACAGTTGATTTTGTTGCAATGGAAACAGACAGTTTTTTGTTATTATAAAAAAGGTCATCTCCTTTTCTTTTTACAACGATGCCCATATCTTCCAAAGTTTCTTTAATAATTGAAATAAAAAGCCTTTGTCTTATAATCATTTCCCTTAAATTTGAATTAAAAACTTCAATTATAAAATTTGCCATTTTATCGCTTTTAATAGGCTCGTTGTTTATTACATCTTCAATATCGACCATTTCTGTAAGATGAACGTCAACAGCGCCAATAAAACAAACAATGGCATCTCCTTTTATATGGAAATTTTTGTAAATCCAATGAGGGGAAAGCTCAGCGCCTGTATATTTAATTTCTTTATCAATAAATAATTTTTCCATAATTTAAGTTTATTTAAAATATGATATTTAGCAAGTTTTTGTTACCTGATTTTACAATCGCACTGTATAATCTTTTGCACGATTCGCAAGTGCCGCAGTGGGTTTTGCCTGTTTTTTCGTAAGAATTATAGCAGCTTTTTATAAGTGAAAAATCTACATCTGCATCTACACCTTTTTGAACTATTTCAAATTTTTCTAAATTGGCGCAAGGTGCTAAAATTTTTGGTTTTTTAAGGGTGGAGAATTTAAAAAATTCATCTGCAATTTTGTTAAATTCAAGCGAATTGTCGCTAAAAGTTTCAGCTTCTTCTTTGTTTGCGCCAAAAATTATATAGTCTAAATTAAGGCTGTCACAGTACATTGCGGCTATATTTAAAAATAAGCCGTTTCTGTTTGGAATCCAAACCGCTTTCATGGAATTAATACCAAGCTCATCAAATTCAAGGGTTTTAGAGCTGTTTGTAAGGGCATTATCCGCAACTTCTTTTAAAAAAGGGAGTTTTATTATCTTATGTTCAATTTCTAATTTTGATGTAATTTTTTGAGCTGCCTTTATTTCGTCTATGTTTGCCTTTTGACCGTAATCAAAAGTAAGAGCCAAAACAACATCACATTCTTTTTTTGCTAAATATAGGCTTACAAGCGAATCAAGCCCTGAAGATAAAAGAATAACGCCCTTTTTATCCATTTTTCCTATTCATCCTCATATTCTCTATAAATTTCATCTGCTTCATTTTTTGCTGTTAAAGATAAGGTTTCGTCTTTTAAAATTTCAAACAAAGCTTCTTTGCCTTTTAGATTGTATAGTGCAATAACTGCGTTTTTAATTACTTCTTCATCGGTATCTTTTAATTTTGCTTTTATAATTTCATAGGCATTTTCATCATCTGAATTCATAAGACATTCAATGGCATTAATTCTAACTCTCGGGGAATCATCTTCAAGCGCATTTTTAAAGGCGGTTATAACCCTTTTGTTGCTTTGAAAATTGATTTTACCGATAGCTTCCATTACCCTTTCTTTTAGAAAAGTAAATTTGCCTAAGAAATTTTTCTTTGCTTCTAAAATTGTTAAAAAGGGGTCAATGGCTCTCATATCGCCAATCATCCCAAGCGCAACGGCGGCAGATTCTCTTACATAGACAGATTTTTCATCTTCATCCGATACAATGTTAATTAAAGAATCAACCGCAACCTTATCGCCGATTTTTCCTAAGGCTTCGGCTGCTTGAAAACGCATTTTATAATTTGCGGATTTATCATTTAGACAATATAAAAGAGCCGGAATACATTTTTTATCTTTGTAATAAGAAATTGCTTTAATGCAAAAAATTTTAGTGTTGATAATTTCGTTGTTGTCAATATCATTGCTGAATTTTTTGCTCATTAAAAAGTCTATTAAATCATCCAAGTTTTCTTCAAATTGTAAAGTTGCAATTTCTTGAACGGTATTTTTCAAAAGTTTTATATTGTTTGATTTTAATAAAATATTTTTTAAAATCAGAGCTAATTCATTTTTATCAAATTTATTTTTTATTTTGTCGAAAAAGCCGTCAGGGTCAAATTCTGCCTGATTTAAAATTTCTTCAAACTCGTTTTTTAAATTCAGAGTAATTTTCTTTTCTTCCATTAAAAAAACCGATAACAACTAGCCTAACTAAAACATACTATAAAATAACCTTTAGTGCCACATATACATTCTTTTTTTGCTTCAAATTTCTTAAAAATATATACTTTTTCAATAATTGCCCGCATTGGCTATTTATAAAATCGAATATTTATATTTTGATAGCAAAAAAGGAAAGGAAATTAAAATTTTTAAGACTATTAAAAATAGCGCATTTTGTGCGTTAAAACTTTTGTTTAAAAAAAAGGGAGTTTATTAAAAACCCCCATTTCCCCATTAAAAAATCTTTTTCAATACTTTAGTAAAAACATTCTTGCATTAAATAAAATAAGATGCAAGAACTTTACAATATTTTTTCCTCTCTTGCTTAATAAAAGTTAAAAAATAAATATTGTTTTTTGGATAAAAATAATTAAATTTTGGTTATTATGAGCAACTGTACTAAAAATTTATATGAAATTTTAAATATAGGCTATAGCGCAACAAAAGATGAAATTAAGCTTGCATATAAAAAGCTTGTTAGAATTTATCACCCCGATATTAATAAATCAAAAGATGCCGAGATTAAATTTAAGCTTTTAAATAATGCCTATGAAATTTTATCTGATGATATTAAAAGAAAAAATTACGACACTCTTTTAAATATAAAAGCCTACAGCTTTAAGAAAAATGAAATTTTGGCACAGAATAGAGAACCTTTTAGAAAAGAAGAAAAAATATTCGACAAAAAAGAAGAATTTTATCCTGATAATAATTCTATTATAAAAGAGGTTAAAATAACCGAACAAGAATCTAAAATCGGAACGGTTAAAACCGTAAACATTTTAAATAAGCAAATATGCCCAAAATGCATGGGTAAAAAGTTCATAAACGGCACAGTTTGTTCTTTTTGCCTTGGCGAGGGAGAAAAAAAAGAATTAAAAAAAATAGACATTGAGATTAAGAAAAACCTTCAATCGGGCGAATATATTTATGTTGGAAAAATTAATTCAAGTGCGCTTTATGATAAAAAATTATTTTTAAAAATTTTGGTTGAACCTGATAAAAAACTTTATTTTGAAGGCAATGATGTAGTGGTTCATGTTGTTATACCTTATTTTGAGTGCATTTTAGGCGCAACAAAAGAGATAAGTTTAGGTGAAATGGGGCTTGTTTCTTTTGTAATTCCCCCTTTAACAAAGCCTGAAACAAAAATTAAACTGAACTTAAAAACAAGCTTTAAGGGAAATTACTTTGCGCAAATTAAAGCCGCTTTTCCAAGCCATATAACGGATGAAGAAAAAAGAATTTATCAAAAACTAAAAGAAATAAATACTCTAAAATAAAAAATATGCTAAAATTGGTTTATGATAGAACCTTTTATTGAGCCAAAAGTAAGCGTAATTATAACCTGTTACAATTTAGGCAGGTTTTTAAGTGAGGCAGTTCATAGCGTAGAATGTCAAACGTATAAAAATTATGAAATTATTGTCGTGGATGATTGTTCGTCTGATAATACAAAAACGGTTTTAGAAGAAATTAAAAATAAAGAAAATATAAAAATAATCAGTCTTAAAGAAAATCTGGGACAGTTTGGCGCATTTTTAGAGGGTTTAAAAGTATCAAGCGGTCAATTTGTTGTTATGCTTGATGCAGATGACATTTTATTGCCTGATTTTCTCTCTGTTTCTTTAGATGTTCATATAAAAACATCTGTTGCCTTTACAAGCACGGCCCAATTTGAAATAGATGAAAATTCAACAATAATCTCACTTAATTCAAACGCAAGCCCCACATTTAAAAACGAAGGCTTTACAGATAAAATTAAAACCCCTGATGAAATTTTTAACTTATCAAGATTAAACGAAAATTATGAAGTAAAAGTTCTTGATATTAAAAAATGCCCCTTTGGAAGCTGGAATTGGAACCCGACAAGCTCTGCTTTAATGAGAAGGGCGCCTTTAGAATATCTTTTAAAATATAAAACTCCCTCTGATTGGAAAAAGGGCGCAGATAAAATAGTTTTTTCTTTTTTGCATTTAATAGGCGGCTCTGCAACAATTTCAGCCCCTTTAATGGCATATAGAAGACATAATACAAACCTTTCTTCAGCAAATCCGGTTTTAGGGAATTTCAGATATTTAAAACCTGAAACCATAAAGCTTTATGTCGGTTACAATAAAAGAATAAGGCAAGATGTTTTAAGGTTTATTTTCGGCAATTATTCATATTTTTGTTCGCAATTTAACCCTCTAAATGTCAGAAAAATGATATTTAGAATAATTTTCTCATTTGACAGAAACACAATTAAGAGAATTATAAAATCGTTTTTTGTTAAATAATTTTACTCAATGCCCATTTTCACTGCAATAACAGCCGCTCTTGTTCTGTTATCCGTATTTAATTTTGTAAAAATATTTTCAATATGAAATTTTACCGTGCTTAAACTTAAAACAAGTTTTTCTGCAATTTCATTGTTGTTCAAACCTTTTACAATCAATTTTAAAACCTCAATTTCTTTGGGTGTTAAGTTATTGTTTTCTTTTCTTAATTCCATTTTTGTTCTCCATAAAAATATTTATATTTACTTTATACCACGACTTGTGATTAAATATGGGTCACATAAATTACCGTCATAGCTTTTTTTGGAATTTTTATTTTCCGACTTTTTTCGCAAATCGTCAAAATCAACTTTTAATCTGCATTTTGGGGATTTTAAAAATTTGATAAAGATAATAATTCAAATAAAAATTTTTTTTAAAAAAAGAAAAAAATAGGTTAAAAATATTAGAAAATGTTAACAAATTGAAAAAAATGCTTTAAATTAAGCTTACAAAAATTAAGAAAAGTTAAAAATTTACCTCTAATTAAAAGTAAAAAGCGTTAAATAAATTAATGTGCAATTTATAAAAATAGCAATTTTGCATTTTAAAAAATTTAATTAAAAAGACAAATAATAAAAAGCTTTTACTCACAGAATTGAAGAAAATAAAATGGTGTAAATTAAAAAACTCGTTTCATTATTTTTTTGGCTGATTTTATAAAAATGCTTTGTTAAACTTCTTATAAAAAACAAAATGAATTAATTGCGCAATTTGCAAAATGCTTGAATATCAAAAATTTTTAAAGTGCAAATTAAAATTTTGATGCAGTAAGTAAAAATTCAATCAGACTCGAGCAAATTTTAAATGGCTTTAAAGTAAAAAATAAATAAATATGCCTCTAAAAAACTTAAAAACATTAATATATTCAGCATAATAAATAAAATGGCTCTTGCTAAATACAAGAACCATTTTATTTTTATTCGATTTTATTGCGGTTTAAATTAAACTTCAATATATTCTTTTAAGCGTTTTGAACGGTTGGGGTGTCTTAATTTTCTTAGGGCTTTTGCTTCAATTTGCCTGATACGTTCTCTTGTAACGCCAAATAATTGCCCAACTTCTTCTAAAGTTCTTTGTCTGCCGTCATCCATGCCAAATCTTAATCTTAAAACATCTCTTTCTCTTGGAGATAAGCTTGATAAAACCTCAGCTAAATCTTCCCTTAAAAGTTCATGGGCAACGGTTTTAACAGGGGCATCCGCATCTTTATCTTCAATAAAATCGCCAAGGCGTGAATCTTCTTCTTTGCCGATTGGAGTTTCAAGTGATAAAGGTTCTTGAGCAACTTTAATAATTTCTCTTAATTTATTGATTGAAATGCCCATTTCTGCTGAAAGTTCTTCTTCTGAAGGTTTTCTTGCCAATTCTTGAGCAAGCTTTCTTGTAACTTTTTTAAGTTTATTAATTGTTTCAACCATATGAACAGGAATTCTGATTGTTCTTGCCTGATCGGCTATTGCTCTTGTGATTGCTTGTCTAATCCACCAAGTTGCATAAGTTGAAAATTTATAACCTCTTT
The DNA here is from genome assembly GCA_944325175.1 of Candidatus Gastranaerophilales bacterium. Taxonomy (GTDB): domain Bacteria; phylum Cyanobacteriota; class Vampirovibrionia; order Gastranaerophilales; family Gastranaerophilaceae; genus Galligastranaerophilus_A. Next base: position 32,382 of record CALUYZ010000016.1, read on the forward strand.
CGTGGTCAAATTTTTCTGCAGCTCTGATTAAGCCCAAATTGCCTTCTTGAATTAAATCTAAAAACAACATTCCACGACCAACGTATTTTTTTGCTATTGAAACAACAAGCCTTAAATTCGCTTGAACAAGTTTTCTTTTTGCAACAGCACCTTGATTTCCGCCTGCGACAATTTTTCTTGCCAAGTCAATTTCTTCATCAGCCGTTAAAAGCTTAATTCTGCCTATTTCTCTTAAATACATTCTGACAGGGTCATCAATAGAAATGCCTTTTGGTGCTTGAAGATCGTCTTCTGTGTCATCTTCATCCGTTTTTTCGTAAATTGAAGGTGTTAGGGCGGAATCAATTCCAATTACGCCATGGTTTCTTATGATATTTGAAATATTATCAGTTTCAAGCGCATTGGATTCAAAAAAGCTGTCATCCAAAGAATCTGTTGCTTTATCAATAATTGCTATTGAAGAATCTTGATTTTTCTTTCTTGTCATTTATAGATTTTCTCCATTCTTAATGTTTTTTACCTGTTCTATAATTTCTCTTGAAACCCTGATTTTTTCTTCTTCCGTGGCATTTTTATCATTGTACTTATTTTTCAGTTTTTCAATTTTGATTTTTCTTTCAAGCTCATTCAGCCTTTGGAAAATTTCAACTAATGAACAGGTGAAATCTTCAATGGTGAATTTTTCATATTCACCGGAAGTAAAAACTAAATCTGTTAATTGCTTCCTAATTTCGTTGTCATTATAAAACTTCAAAAAAAGTTTTTTTGCCACATCAAGGTCTTCTGTATCGTTTTGTAAAATTTCCTTTATTTCTTTTAATATAAGTGCATTTACTTCACCTTTGGGTTCATAATTTTCTATAAATTCGAGATATGATTTTTTCTTTTCTGACGTATTAATTGCAAATGCTAATTCCACAAGTCTTGATTCTGTTATTTTATACCTCTCTAAACTTGAAATTTTGGATTTATTTCTTTTTATAAAAGGAACAACATTTGAATTGTTATAAACATCCAAAGTTTCTTGACTGTTTAAAACAGCTTTTTTTAAAATCATCTCATCTACATCAATTTTATATGCAGTATTTCTAACATAATCGGATAAAATAACAGGATTTTGAATTTCTTTTAAAATATCGACCGTTTGCTGTACAAGAAGGCTTTTATCCTGCGGTGTCATATCGGGCGAATATTGTTTTGTTAATTCATTTAGTTCATAATCTAAAAGCAAAGGGGCAGATTTAACATGTTCTTTGTAGCTTTCTGCGCCAAATTCTCTTATGTATTCATCAGGGTCTTTACCGCCTTTTTGCTCAACCACCCTTATCTCGCAAACGTTTCCTTCGCTTGATTTAGCATAAGAAATATCGGTTTGTTTAATATCTCCTAAGCCTTTAAAAATTTCTTTAATAACATTAGCACCTGATTTTGTTGCTTTTCTGCCCGCAGAATCAGTATCAAAGGCAAGGTAAATTCTTCTTGACAAAGTATATCTTGATAACAATTTAATGTGCTGTGGTGTAAGCGCTGTTCCACAAGATGCAACAACATTTTTAACGCCTGAAATTTGTGCTGAAATTACATCAAAATATCCTTCCATAATAATGACGGCATCTTCTTCTTTAATTGCATCTTTTGCGGAATTTAAACCGAACAAAATTGAGCTTTTATTATATATAATGCTTTCAGGCGAATTTAAGTATTTTGGATTTTGCCCGTCTATAATTGCCCTTGCGCCAAAACCAACCGCTTTTGAATTAGCATCAAAAATGGGAATCATTATTCTGTTTTTAAAGCGGTCAATATATTCTCCGTTTTTTTCAAATAAAAGCCCTGCTTTATAGAGTTCATCATTAGTAAAGCCTTTATTTTTTAAGTAATTTTTAAGCTCAAAATTAGAATTTAAAGATAAACCGAGCGAAAATTTTCCTATTGCAACTTCGCCCACACCCCTTTTATCTAAGTATTCAAGTGCTTTTTCGTTGTTTAGCAAGTTATTATGGTAGAAAATAACAGCCTCACTAACGGCATCTTTTAGTCTTTCGGTTTCTTCTTTGGTTTCCTTTGAATGGCTGCCATAATTGTCCGGAAGCTCTATTCCTAAAATTGCTGCTTGTTCTTTTATGACATCAATAAAATTTTGGTTTGTAATTTTCATTAAAAAAGAAATAACATCGCCGCCTTCGCCACAGCCAAAGCATTTATAAATTTGCCTTGAAGGAGTTACCGTGAAGCTTGGAGTTTTTTCATTGTGAAAAGGGCAAAGCCCTATATAATTATGTCCGGATTTTTTAAGCACAACATATTTTGATATAACATCCGCTATATCAAGACGATTTTTTATTTCTTCAACTACTCCTTGGTATCTGCCTTCGGTTGTGCTCAAAATTTCCCTGCCTCAAAGTATCCGTTTAAAAACCACACACATTTTTTGTTTTAACACCAACGCCCATGCTTTTGTACATATTTTAAAGTATAAATATCAAAATATTTACAAAAGTTAACTATATGGAAAATTATCTTGAACTGCTTTGGTTCTATCTTTGATACAGTGCCGTTATCTTTGCACTTTTTATCGCATGGGCTTGTACTTCTTTTTCTATTTCAACAGGTCTTTTTACTCTTATTGAAGGGTCTAAAAGGGTGTCAAGCGCATAAATTACAAAATTATAATGATGTATACCATGACCTATAGGTGGGCATGCACCACCATAACCTGCTTCATTAAAGCTTGTTAGCGGCTCTATCATTGGAGGCTTAATTTTAACACCCTTTTCAAAACTTGTAATGTCAACGGGAATATTTAAGACAATCCAATGGTACCAGCCGTTTTGAACCGGAGCATCAGGGTCATGAACAATTAAGGCAAAACTTTTTGTGCCGTCAGGAATATTTTCCCATTTTAAATCAGGTGAAATGTTTTCGCCCGTGCAGCCATGACCTTTATATATTTGCTCCATAGGTAAAAATTCATTATTGTTAAATGCAGTTGTAGAAATTGTAAAATCTAACATAAAACTCCTTTTTTAAAATAATTTTATAAAATTAAATTGAATAAAATTGTAATCTTGTACAGGCACAAAAACAAATAAACAAACTATTGCAAGGGATATATTAAATATAATTCCTAAATTTCTTGCAAGGTAAAATCTGTACATAAAATATGCAAAGCCTGCTTTTTTGATTTCTTCAAAATTTTCCATTACGCCATAATACCATTTTGGCACAAATTGAACATTTTTTATTTCAATATAATCGTATAAAGATAGAACCAATTTAACTGCAACAGGAATTGTTAACAATATGGGAATTATAAATATTAACTTTGACATTCCGTATTTGTAAGATGTAAGTGCAAGAATAAAATATGAAATTAAAATTAAGAAAGAGATAAAGTTAATTGTTAAATTTTTATTTTTTAATATGACAGGAATTGTGTTTTTCCCGTATTCTACATCATATTCATAATCCATTAAGCTGTGTGCAATAAGTAAAATTGAAGTAATTATGCCTGAGGATAAAGAAAAGTTGAAAACTTTGGGGTCAAATTGTCCCGTTAAAACAAAATATGAAGCATTAATTAATAACGGCCCAAAAATTGCGCCTATGACAATTTCAGATAAGCCGTATCTTGATGAAATAGGGTAAAAAGAGCATAGTATTACGGCTATAATCATATATGATAAAATTGTAAAACCTCTTTGAGATATAAAATATAACCCTATGATAAAAGCAAGTATCAACATTATAATAAGAATTTTTTCAACCGCTTTAATTGAATACGTTTTATTTAATATAAGCCTTGCCTTTTTTTTGTTTCTAAAATTTATATCGTTTAGAGAAAACCCTGCATCTAAGGCAGATTTTACATCAAGATAATCGTCAAATAAATTTCCTGCAAGATGTATTAATATAATGCCGATTAATAATAAAATTGCATTTATAAAAAATGTGCTGTCTAATATGCCAAATGCAAAAGGTGTTTTAACACTGCAGCAAAGTGCCAATAAAAAGGGCGCAACAGACATAGGCAAACTGTAGGTTCTTAAAAGTTCTTTCAAATTTTTGTTCATATCCATCTTTCTATTTTAACTGTCATCTTGGGCTAATTATACCATGAGGGAATATTTTAAAATAGCTGAAAAATAAATTGTTTTTTTATAAATAAAATATATTAAAATATTTACATTTCTTAATATAATAGGTAAAAAGAACTATATTTACTGGGCTTTTCTGCTTGCATCTTTCCTTAATAAGATTTATATTTAAAAAAACAATTATTAAAAATTGATAAAAAATAACGTTTTTTGTCACTATTTTGCTTGATTTTAAGATTTTAACATGTATGATTGATTATGCTTTAAATATAATAAGCAAAAAGTAACTGTAAAAATAAAGGAAACTAATGTCAAAAGACGTAATAGAATTTGAAGGCACAATCTTAGAAGCTATGCCAAACGCAATGTTTAGAGTTGAACTTGAAAACGGACATGAAATTTTGGCTCACATCTCAGGGAAAATCAGAAAAAATTTCATAAGAATACTCCCGGGGGATAAAGTAAAAGTAGAAATGACACCATACGACCTCACAAGAGGCAGAATTACATACAGACTTAAATAATAAAAAGGAAAAAATAATGAAAGTCAGAGCATCAGTAAAACCAATTTGCAAAGATTGCAAAGTTATCAAAAGAAGAGGCAGAGTAACTGTCGTATGCAAAAAATACCCTAAACACAAACAAAGACAGGGTTAATTTTAGAGCAAATTAAAAGAAAACAATCATAGGAGAATAAATTAATTATGGCAAGACTCGTTGGGGTTGATTTACCCCGTAACAAAAGAATGGTTATAGCATTGACCTATATATACGGAATCGGGCCTACCGCTTCAAGAAATATATTGGCAGCTTGCAACATTTCAGAAGATTTAAGAACCGACGATTTAACAGATGAAGATATTAAAAAATTAAGAAATGAAATTTCTCACTACACAATCGAAGGTGACTTAAAGAGAAATGAATCATTAAACATCAAAAGATTACAAGAAATAGGCAGCTACAGAGGCTACCGCCACAAAAAGAAATTACCTGTCAGAGGTCAAAGAACAAAAACAAATGCAAGAACAAGACGCGGTAAAAAAACCGGTCCAATCGCAGGTAAGAAAAAGTAGTTAATTAAAAAGAAATACTAAAAAGGAATAATATAAAATGGCTAAACCTATAAAAACCAGAAAGAAAGAAAGAAAGAATATCTTACAAGGTGTTGTACATATTCAAAGTACATTCAATAACACCATTGTAACTTCAACAGATACTCAAGGTAATGCTGTTGCATGGGCTTCTGCCGGTGCTTGCGGTTTCAAAGGCGCTAGAAAAGGAACTCCTTTTGCAGCACAATCTGCCGCTGAATTGGTTGCTAAAAAATCAATCGATCAAGGCATGAAAAAAGTTGAAGTATTTATTAAAGGGCCGGGTTCAGGCAGAGAAACAGCAATCAGGGCTATTCAAGCTGCCGGTCTTGAAATTACATTAATTAAGGATGTAACGCCTATCCCACACAACGGATGCCGTCCTCCTAAAAAACGTAGAGTATAAACATAAGGAGCAATAAAATTGGCTAGATATACTGGACCCTCTAATAAATTATATAGAAACTTTGGCGTTAAGGATTTGTCCAACCGTAAATTAACGTCATCAATGAGGTCAAACCCCTCAGGTCAACACGGCGCAATGAGAAAAAAACCATCTGATTATGCGCTTCAATTAAAAGAAAAACAAAAAATTCGTCTTACATATCTTGTTTCAGAAAAACAATTTGCAAGATATTACGAAATTGCTACAAGAAAAACCGGCGTTACAGGTACTTTAATGCTTCAAATGCTTGAAAGCCGCCTTGATAACGTTATATTTAGAGCCGGATTTGCCATCACAAGAAAACAAGCAAGACAAATCGTTAACCATGCTCATATCCTTGTAAACGGCAAAAAGGTAGACGTTCCTTCTTATTTATTAAAAGCAGGCGACGTTATTACCGTTAAGGAATCAAGCAAAGAATTTATCAAAACCGTTAAAGAATCAATCGATATGGCTTTGAATTATGCTTGGTTAACAGTTGATTATAACAGCTTACAAATCACATTCGACAGAGTCCCCAACAGAGAAGAAATGGACCCTGAATTTAAAGAACAGCTCGTTATAGAATACTACTCTAAATAATGATTAGGAGAAAATTAATGGAACTTAAGATTAAAAACGTAAATACAACTACAAGTTCAGATGGTTCACAATACGGTAAATTCTGCATTGAGCCCCTTGAAAGAGGATATGGCGCAACAATCGGTAACTCTTTAAGAAGAGTTTTATTGTCAAGCTTAGAAGGTGCCGCAGTTACAGCTGTCAGAATTGAAGGTATCACTCACGAATACACTTCAATCCCCGGTATTGTTGAAGATGTAATTGACATTATGCTCAATTTAAAATCACTTGTATTGAAATGCGAAACCGACGAAGTTCAACATTTAAGAATCGATGCTACAACTCCTGGGCCGGTTTTAGCTTCTGATATTCAGCTTCCTGCAGGCGTTAAAATTGTTAACCCTGATTGCCTCATCTGTACAATCGCAGAAGGCGGTTCATTCCACGCTGATATCGTTGTAAGCACAGGCAAAGGCTATGTAAATATCGACCCTCTTAAAGAACAAAAAAATGGTATGCCAATCGATATGCTTCCTATTGATGCAGCATTTATGCCAATCAAACGTGTAAGCTATGTTGTTGAGCCTGCCAGAGTTGGTGAAGTTCTTGATTATGATAAATTAACAATCGAAATTTGGTCAAACGGTTCCGTTGAAGTTACACAAGCTTTAGCAAAAGCCGCTAACCTTTTGATTGACCACTTCAAACAAATTGCTGCAATTACAGGTCAACCAACTACATCACAAATTATTGCAGAAGAAATTGAAGAAAAAGAACCTGAAGAACAAACTTCAAACTACACAATCGAAGATTTGGAACTTTCAGTTCGTGCATATAACTGCCTAAAACGTGCAAGCATTAATTCAATGGCTGAATTATTGAAAAAATCAGAACATGATTTATTAAATATCAAAAACTTCGGTAAAAAATCTTCAGACGAAGTTATTGAAAAATTGCACGAATTGGGACTCGACCTTCAACCAAACCCTGAAGGCGTTGATGATTTAGAATTAATTTAGTTAAAAGTAAAAAGGTAAATAAAAATGAGACACCAATGCAAAAAACACCACTTATCAAAGGCTGCTGACCAAAGAAAAGCTTTAATGAGATCTTTGGCTACAGAACTTTTCTTAAACGGTGAAATAACAACGACAATGGCAAGAGCAAAAGCCTTAAAACCTTATGCAGAAAACATTATTACTTTTGCTAAAAAAGGCGATTTGGCTGCAAGAAGACAAGCTCTTAAATTCATTTTCGATAGAGAAACAGACAAATACATTAACCTTGAAACAGGCGAAGTTAAAGATACTTTAGCTGAAGGCGAAAAGCTTCCTAAACAATCTGTTTTAAGACAATTATTTGTAGTTATCGGCAAAAAATACGCTTCAAGAAACGGCGGCTACACAAGAATTATGAGACTTGTGCCAAGAAGAGGCGATGCCAGCGAAATGGCGTTAATTCAGTTGGTATAAAAATTGAAACGCTATAAAATCTCTTTTGAATATTTAGGAATCGGCTTTTTGGGTTCACAAATTCAAAAAGAAGAACCTACAATTCAAGGAGAGCTTGAAAAAGCAATCAGTACATTGACAAGAATAAAAACTAAAGTCTATATGTCGGGAAGAACAGATGCAAACGTTAGCGCAAAATGCCAAACAGCGCATTTTGATTCTTGTGAAATATCTGATAAAAATAAATTCCTGATAAAATTAAATTCGATTTTGCCTGATAAAATCCGTGTTTTTGAAATTGAACCTGTTGTTGCTTCATTTCATGCTCAAAAACAGGCAACATACAGGCATTATCAATATAAAATAAATAACTCGCTCTTCAAGAAGTCTGTGTTTGATGAATGTGTCATTCACACAAGGTTAAAGCTTGATGAAAACAGAATGAATGAAGCAATTAACCACCTTGTTGGCGAATTTGACTTTAGTTCTTTTAAATCCGTATCAGATAACCCTTCTAAAATTTGCACAATTTATTATGCAAATGTTAGGCGTGATATGGAATATATTCTTATTGATATTGTAGGAAACAGGTTTTTGTACAATATGGTAAGAGCAATCGTGGGAACCTTGCTTTTGATTGAATCAAAGAACCTTAACCCAAGCTTTATGAAAGATGTTTTAGATTCAAAAGAAAGAAAACAGGCAGGCGCAAATGTTGATGCCAAAGGGCTCACATTAATTAAAACGGGGTATGATGACCCCATTTTATATGTAAATAATATAAGAAAGGCAAATAAATAATGAAAACTTATAGCGCAAAACCGCTTGAAGTTGAAAGAAAATGGCACTTAATCGATGCTGATGGTCAAACATTGGGCAGATTAGCCGTTGTTATTGCAAACCTTCTTCGCGGTAAAAATAAGCCCCAATATACACCAAACGTTGATACTGGCGATTTTGTTATTGTTATTAATGCCGACAAAATTAAAGTTACAGGCAACAAAGAAACAGACAAAATTTATTACCACCACACAGGCTACCCAGGCGGACTTCGTTCAGCTTCTTTTAAAGAATTAATGGAAAAAGACGCAAGACTTCCTTTAGAAAAAGCTGTTAAAGGTATGCTCCCTCACAACACATTGGGCGCACAACAATTTACTAAATTGAAAATTTACACAGGTCCAAACCACAATCACGAAGCTCAAAAACCTGTTAAATATGAATTTAAAGGAGAAAACAAATAATGGCAGTTGAAAATAAAAACGAAATTGTTAAAACCGGAAGAAGAAAATGTTCAATTGCTGTTGCTAAAGTCGTATCTGGCAAAGGCAGAATATTTGTTAACGGTAAAACATTAAAAGGCTATTTTGGAAACCGTCCTTCTCTTGAAATGTTAATTTATAGACCCCTTGTTTTAACAGATAACCAAGATAAACTTGATATCAGAGTTAAAGCAGTTGGCGGCGGCGTTTCAGCACAAGCAGACGCTATTAAACACGCTATTTCAAGAGCACTTCTTGCAATGAATGAAGAATATAAACCTGTTTTAAAACAAGAAGGTTTATTAACTCGTGATGCAAGAATTAAAGAACGTAAAAAATACGGTAGAAAAAGAGCAAGAAAAAGATTCCAATTCTCAAAAAGATAATCTTTTTTATATATCAAAAACGGGGGCAAAAGACACCCCCGTTTTTATTTGCAAATATTATTTTTTAGCTGTTTTAAGATAATATGAAAATAACTTTTCAAAATATAAATATCCAATCAAACCCTGTGTTTTTGGCATCAAAGGCGCCCAAAACAAGCAGTTTTTCATATAACAAAACAGATAACGATTCATTTATAAAAAAATCTTTTTATATAAGTTCAAAAAATTTCTTTCCGATAGCTTCAAAAAGCTTATTTGAATTAAACTGCAATAAACCAAAAATTAAAACGGATGCATCTAGTGTGCCTTTGCCTGCTTTATATCAAGATTATTTAGACTCATACAAAAATATCAGTAAAAACAGATACAACACTGTTCATGCAATAATGCAAAAAGATATTTTGGATGCTGTTCCATTTTCTGAATCAACAAATTTTTATTCATTGCTTTTAGATTCTGATGAGCTTTATGATGACGATTTTTTTGACACTCTTGCAAAAAGAAACCTTATCAGCCCTGAAAAAATTTATGCATCTTTATGTTTGGGCAATTTGACAGATAGCGAATGGGAAAGAGTTAAAGACATTGATTTTGAGATTTTAGATTTAATTGTAAGCAGTGTAGATTTTGATGATGCAAAAGCTTTTGCATCGGGTGAAATTTCCTATGACGAAATTATAAGAAGAACATCAAAAGAAAGCCTAAGCTCCTTATTTTCGGTAATACCTTCTCAATATACAGATAAAATTGTGGATGATTTGTTAAAAATTTTAGAAAAAGGAGATGTAAATTCAAGCAATTTTGAACTGCTTTTACAGCTTGTCAAGGAAGATAAAATTTCTCTTGCGCTTGCTATGAATTTAATAAAAAGCGCAAAGGCAAATCAAAATGCCGCAGATGATTTAGATAAATTATTTGATGCATATATAAATAATAAAAATCCAAAAGACGCTTTTGTGCCTGAATTTGAAAGCGATGAAGAAGCTTTTTCCAGCCTTGAAATTGGTGATGTTTACCACATTCAGGGCAGAAAAAATATAAACATTATAACAAACAATGAAAGAAAAAAAGAAATAGCCCTTTCAAAAGAAACATATTTAGAACTGTTTCCGCCCGTTGAAAGATATTCTTATGCACAGCAAGCGCAAGGTAATTGCTGGTTTGTTTCTACATTGAATTCAATCTATTCAAATCCAAAAACAAGGCTTGAAATTTTAAGATGCTTTAAAGAAAACGATGACGGCACACTTGATATTTGTCTTTATGGCTATGAAACAAGGAATGGAAAAAGCGTAAAAATAAAGCCAAATTCATTTGAATTCCAAGATGTGGGAAGAAATTTTTCAGACAAAATAAAAAATAACAGAATGTATTATTCAGCCACATGCGAGGGGTTAAGACTTTTGGAAGAAGCCTATGAAAAAGGGCAAGAAGCAAAAGCGTTTGTAAATATTAAACAAAAATACAGGCAATTTAGTGAGTTGTCGCAAAAAAGCCCAAATCAAAATGTTATGTTAAACGGCTTTGAATATTCCAAAGAAGAAGTTGAAGAATTTCTTCAACTTGCAAAACAATCTGTTGAAAATCCTAATCTTGCGCCATATCTTTTAATCGACACTGCAAGAAAACCATTATTTGTAAATAAAGATATGATTTTAGAAAAAATGCAAACGCTTTCTTTGCCTGAAACAAAGGAAAAATTTTCTGAAGAGCAACTAGAAAGGCTTGAGAGAGTTTTATTAAGGTATAAAAAATATTTTGACAGCCAAAATGAAAACAATTTGCACATAATGCCTCACGATATTTTGCCTTTTGATATTTATTTTGCTTTATTTCACCCGATTCAAACCAAACCGCCTGAAATTAATCCATATTCCTACTCGGGCAGCCACAGTGAAGCTCTTTCTCTTTTTGGCTTTTCACCCCAGATATTTAATACACACTATGCAGATGATGTAATAAATTTCAGCTCAATAATACTGCCCCTCAAAAATAGTTCAGATGTAATTCTTCTTGCAAGCACTTCAAATGAAAAGAACTGCCAAGCAGGGTTAGTAGACAACCATGGGTATTGTGTGAATTTTGATAAAAATAACGGCAAAATAAAATTTTTAATAAAAGATCCGATTAACACTTTTTGCGAAAAAAGACTAACCCTAAAAGAGTTTTTAAACAGTTTTGAATATATTACTTTAGCCTATCCAAAATATTAACGGTTTTTTTATTAAACCTTTTTAATAACCGTCTTTTATTTTTGTGCCTGATACATTGCCTTTTGTGCAACAACACCGTATGGAATTGCTCTGTCTTCAGTAATTAAAATTACAAAAATATCCGAAACCCTGTTTGAATCCAATGTCGGCACCCAATATTCCTGCATTTTTACACATTCAGGGTCATTAATACATTCTTCATAAGAACTTGCAGCCTTTTTGGGGGTGGGTTTTCTGTCACCGTTAACATCAACTAAAATTGCACATGGAGGTTTTGTCGTATTATTAGGATTGTTTTTCAACCCGTAAGAACCACACCCGCCGCAAGAAATAAGTTTGGCTTCAGGCCACAAATCTCCCTTGTTTGTTTCATCAAATATCGGCACAAAACAGGCGTTCACATCAGATTCATGTAACTTTAAAACATTTTCTATAATCTGTGTTGAACCATGGGCATCATCAAATTCAAACCTCATTCCGTCAGTTGTATAAAATGCACCATTATACCCGCTATTATAAGAATGATTATCCCAACCGACAAATGTACCTGCCCAAGGCAAAAGTGAATAAGACTTAATTACCGACATATGCCTTTGCAAATAATTAAACAAGTCCGCATTATCATAAGGGCTTTCATTTTCCATCGCAATATTCATCGTTATTGCCGCATTTAACACAGAAACAGCCTTCTTCAATCCGGTTTTAAATTCCATCTGCTGCGAATTACTAATCACACTCGGCACCACAATCGCCGCCACAATCCCAATAATCGCCAAAGTAATCAACACCTCAGCCAACGTAAAACCTCTAAACTTTTTCATAT
>CALUYZ010000017.1 GCA_944325175.1 Candidatus Gastranaerophilales bacterium
CCGTTTGCGGTTGTTGTGCCTGTTGTTTGAGAAATTGAAGCACCGCTTGAGATTGAATCGTCTGAGCCTAGGGAGATGTTACCACCGTTGTTGGTTAGGTTAGCATCAACTGTAAGGTCAGTTCCTGAAGCAATGGTGTCACCTGTGGTTAGGGTTTGATTGCCTGTGATATTTAGGTTTCCGCCTGTTGAATTTAGGTTGCCGTTGGTGTTTGCGCCTGATAGATTGAGGTTGCCGCCTTGTTGATTAATTGCTGCGCTTATTGTATCTGAACTGTCAAGTGAAACGTTACCGTTGTTGATATTTAATTCACCGTTTATGGTTGCATTTACGGCTGATGAAATTGTATCTGATGCATTGCCTAGGGTTAGACCGTCGCCTTCGATGTTGAGGTTACCGCCTGTGATATTGAGGTTGCCACCTGTGGATGAAGTTTCAAAGCCGTTTGCGGTTGTTGTGCCTGTTGTTTGAGAAATTGAAGCACCGCTTGAGATTGAATCGTCTGAGCCTAGGGAGATATTGCCACCGTTGTTAGTTAGGTTAGCATCAACTGTAAGGTCAGTTCCTGAAGCAATAGTATCACCTGTGGTTAGGGTTTGATTGCCTGTGATATTTAGATTACCGCCTGTTGAATTTAGGTTGCCGTTGGTATTAGCACCTGATAGGTTTAGTTCTCCGCCTTGGTGGTTAAAGGCGCCATTTATGTTGTCGTTATTGTTTAGGGTGACGTTTGATGTGTTGGTGAAGGTTGAGCCGTTAGAGATTGTTATTTGTGCATTTTCGCCGATTGTGCCGCCGTTGAAATTTAGGTTGCCGTTGTTGTTGACATTTAGGGCGCCACCTGAGATGTTTGTGTTGGAGCCTGAAAGGGTTGCACTGCCGTTGGTTGTTATTGTGCCGGTTGATTGTTCTAAGTTGTTTGAAATATTGGCGTTGTCGTTAAGGGTGAGGTTGCCTGAATTTGTGAGGCTGCCTGTGCCTGTTATTGTACCAACGGTATTGTCGTTAATTAAAGAAACCGAACCTGAATTTAAAATGTCGGTTGTATTATTGTTAAATGATGTATCGGATAAGATGAGAGAATCACCGTTATTTACGTTAATGGCTGTGTTGAAACCATTTATTGCAATATTTTCAATGGTTTGGTTTTGCGAGTTGATGTTAAACCCGTCAATTAAAGAATTATCGGCATTGTAATTATTACCGCCACCGTTTAATGTAATATTGTCAACAGCGGTTGTAATTGTTGAAGATGCCGTTATTTCGCCTTCCATTATGACGGTATCGCCTGATTGTAATTGAGAGGAAGTATCCCCAAAAGGTTCGCCGCCAAGGGCGTTATCTAAGTTTTCATAAGTGTTAATTGTGTATTCATCTGCAAGTGCAGGGTTGTAATTGAAGGTTGCAAAAGCAGCCCATAACATTGTGGTCGTCAAAAAAGACTTTACGTTTTTATCTTTCCTTTTCATCTCTGCTCCAAAATATAAATAATGTTTCCAAACGTAGAAATAATTATAGCAAAAAATCGTTAAATGACAAAGTTTTTAAAAGGTGATTTTTCATCTTTTAAAACGATTTTTGCTAAATTTGTTTGATATAAATTTTTATTAGTTTCTATAATAACTTGTTTTTGTTGTTCTTGCTTACTGTTTTTGCTTTGCATATACCTGTATAGGGCGCCTGCGCCTACTGCAGCTAAGGCAAAAAATCCGATAAAAAGCTTGTTACCTGATTTAACATATTTTGCCGTTTCATAGTTATTTCCAAAATATTCAAGTGCTTCATCCGGTTTTCTGCATGAATTAAGCTTTGGAACATAAATGCCAAAAACTTCTGCTATATTTGTTACGGCACCGTTTTTATCGTATTTAAAAGCCGGAGGTTTGCTTGGGGCTTGTTCTTTTAGTGTTCTTGCTTCTTCCATTATCTTTGAAAGAAGATTTTTTACACCTTCATCAAATTTATCTTTCGGAACTTTTATCTCAGAAGGTTCAAGTTCGCGTCTTAACATGGCTTCAGCCTGCTCTATAACTTCATTGCTTACGGTTTGATTTTCCCTGATACCGTTTTCTGTAAATAAAGAAATTAAAGCGGATTTTGCCTTTAAACCTAAATTTGCAAAAGAATTTCCGTCAAATGCGGGGTCTGAAAACCACATATCCAAAATATCCATTGTGGAATCTATTCTGTATTTTGGTGCAATGATAGAAAGATTTGTTCTTGAAAATACATCTTTATAATGTTCTAATTGCGATTCAAGATAAAATCTTCTGTCGGGGTCATCGTATCTGTTAAGACCTTCAACCAAAACTCTGATGACATTTTCATAGGCTTTTGGCAGTTGTGCATTATTTGAAATACGTTTTGAAATTTGTGCATCTGCCACAAGTGCGTTTAGCTGAATTTCGGCTGCTTGCAATTTGGCAAAATAAATATCGGGTTTTTCATCAGAAAACAGATTAATATAAATATCTTCAAATTTTATTGCATTTCTAAGCCTTTCTTTGGCTTTTTCAAAAGGTATTCTATCACCTAAATTGTCGCAATATTCTTCTTTTACACACAATTTTTTCAGAAATTCCCTCATGGGTTTATGGTATTTTTCTGTTTTCATTTGAATGTAATCTTGCAAAAAGCGGACAGGATCTTCAATATCATGGTCCATCATTCTTGTATAAATTGTTCTTGCTTCATAGTTTGAAAGGTTGGATGGAACCCCTATAAACGGGTTTTCTGCAATGTTTCTTGCATGGTTTAAATCTCTGACTCCTGACGGGCGCCTTGTTTCACAGGCAAAAGAGGCAGCAAACCTTTCTTCTAAAGGTAAGTCTAAATTTTTGAAATCATAATCGCCTAAACTGCCTGATGATATATGTTTTAACTTTTCTTTAGGAACTAAATTTGCAAAATATTCTATCGGTGTACTTTGTGAATGAATCGTTCTGCCGTCGCCTGTTAAATAAGAAAATGTATCAAAATCTATCATTCTTGTTTGCCCGTTTGGCATATAGATTACGTTTCTTGGTGATAAATCCTGATTAATTATGCCGGCTTTATCGAGAATGAGCAATTTTTCAGTTAATTTTTCAGTATCTTTTAAAGTTATCGGCAATTCGCCTGCGTGTTTGCCCTTTATAAATTCTTCAACCAAAAACGGTCTGTTTGCGCATTGTGCAATATCATAAGGTTTGGGGCAAATTTCATCTCCGCCTTTTAATTCTCTTATTTTAGACAAAATGGCAAATTCTTTTAAGGTGGTATCATGGGTCAATGTATCCGGTGATTTAACCATATACTTTCCGCCATATTGATAAACACCCTGAACCGTTTTGCCTGTTTCATCAAGCCTTTGGGAATCTGCTCTTCCGATTAATTCTGAAATTTTTGTTAAATCCGTTTCGGTAATTGCGTATCTGCCACTGCTTAATCCTGTAAATGTAGGGGGATTTTGCACATAAGAAGCATTATTTTTGATTGAGCTTTTTTGTGCTTTATTTTTTTGAATAGGGGTATATGAACTTATATTGTAGTTTACAGGAGTTATGCGCATTAAAATTTTACCTTTTTTAGAGAAAAAATTTATTTTTTCAATTTTTAGAAAACATATAAAGAAATTTTTTTTACACTTTTTTATAAATGTTAAGATTTTATTTACAAAAATTTTTTATCAGGTTAAAATTTTATACACAAAACAAGGATGCCATCACAAAATAAAGGGATTATTAACATGAAAATAGGTGCTATTGGTTCAAATCCATATAGGTTTAACAGACAAAATTCAACTTCATTCAAGGGTGATTCAAGACCTTTTATAATAAATATGGGTAGCAGAGAAGATATTCCAAAAGAGCTTGACACGGATAATTTTAGAACAGACAGCATCCAGCTTCTTGAATTCGGTGAAAAACCGGTTAAAAAGCTTGAAGGTTCATATTCTCCGGATAATTTAGTGACAGGCACAATTTATTATGCAGACCATTTTGAACCCGTTGGCGACTTTGTTCGTGGCACACACAGCGTGGTGGTTGCAGAAGAAAAATATATGAAACCTTTAACAATAGAAAGGCTTTTAGATAACGAAAACGATTCTCCAACGGTTGTAAACGGTCAAAGATATTGTTTATGGCATGATGTGAGATACAATAAAAATAAATTAAAAAGAATGAATATTGAAATAGAACCTATAGATGAAGCTGACCGCAAACTTTTGGAAGAAAAAGGCGAACAGGAGCTTCATCAATCAATAAAAGATGCAAAAGAAACCGCATCAACCGATGAAGAAAAAGCTATTGCAAGGTACAGAGAAGTTAGAGAGATGAGAAGAATTGTTGAAAGAACTCATCTTGAAATTTTAGATGAAATGGAAAGAATGAATATCGATTATTACGGCAGAAGCAAACATCCTATCCCTTTAATAAAAGTTCCTGATTATGAACCTTAGTTTATAAATTCAGGCGTAATGACGGTTATTTCATCATTATCGTTTCTTTTTATAATGAATTTAATTTTGTCTTTGGGAAGGTCCTCTTGAATCCAAAATTCGTTTGGACCTTTTTCACCGTTTAAATCGACGGTTATTGTACAATTTTCACTTCTACATTCGCCGTCACTGTTAAATTCTAACGTGGCGCCTGTTATTGGCTCTAACAAAGTGCTGTTGCCGCTTTTAGAAAAAATGCCGTCTTGATTAAAATATTTTGCTAAATTGTCTGCGGAAAAATCTTTTAATTTAACGCCTTGAATTGTCGTATTTCTTAAAATTTGTTTAATTAAAAGGTTTTGAATAAAGCTTCTTTCTGTTTTAAATTCAGTTATTTTGGCAATATCATTTAATAAATCTAATGGAATTTGAAATTCCCCTGCGTTTGCTGCATTTACTATGAAAAATAAAGTTAAAATTAAAGCTGTTTTTTTCATTTATATAACCTTTTTTAATTTATCTATAACAAAATCTAAAGCCCCTTGCTGGTTTTTAAAGGCTTTATTGGCGTTATTTTTAATTTCATTGTAGTAGCTTTCATCTAAAAGAAGTTTTTTTGCGATTTCAAAAAATTCTTCTTCATTATTTACAACAAAAGCGGCATTATTCATTTTTAAAATGGAATAAATATCTCTAAAGTTTTTAATTGAAGGTCCTGAAATTGTTGGTTTATCAAATATAATGGCTTCTAGCGGGTTATGCCCCCCTGTATTATTAAAACTGCCCCCAATAAAGGCAACATCAATTTTTGCGTATAATTTTGCAAGTTCACCCATAACATCTAAAAGCAAAATGTCTGAATTATCATTGAATTTATTATTTTTTGAATATAAATTGTATGAAAAATTAAAACTTTTAATTAAATTTTGAACATCAGGTGTTCTTGTTATATGCCTTGGGGCTAAAAGAAGCTTTAGATTGGGAATTAATTCTTTTAATTTCCTGTAAACCCTTAAAACTATTTCATCTTCCCCTTTGTGGGTGCTTCCTGCAATTAAAACCTTTGAATTATTTGTGTTTAAATTAATATCAACATCAAATTTATTTACATCAAATTTTAAATTTTTCATAACATCTAATTGGTTGATGTTTGCCCCTGCTTGATTTAGGCGGGTTTTATCTATTTCGCTTTGAACAAAAATGCCACTGTACATTGGAAGAACATTTTTAAAGAAGGGTTTTAAAATTTTATACATTTTGAATGATTCATCGCTCATTCTGCCATTTATAATGTAGGTTTTAATGTTTCTTTTTTTGGCGCTATAAATAAAAATCGGCCAAATTTCGGTTTCTGCAATTAAAATAACATCGGGGTTAATTTTATCTAAAAATTTTTCAACAAAAAATTTAATATCAAGAGGAAAATAGGTTATAAAATCTGCAACATCGCCCATTTTTTTAATTGCCGTTTCTTGCCCTGTTTTTGTGCCTATTGTAAGAACTAAATTATGGTTTGGAAATTCTTCTTTTACTTTTCTTATTAATTTTTCTAATGAAACAACTTCACCAACGGAAACTCCGTGAATCATAATTGTTTTTTTGGATTTATCATAGTTTTCAGGGAGATTAAAATTTCCCGTTTTAATTTTCCAGCTTGTAACATCTTTTTTTTGAATAAGCCTTAATAAAAAAATGAAAGGCAAAATAATTAAACCTAAAATACAAGTTAAAAATGAATATAATTTAAGAACTAAGTTCAATTAAAGCTCCTTTCAAGTTCATTTAATGCGTCTAATACTTCATCTACTTTTGGAAAATTTGTGCAATTATTAATTTTTTTAGGGTCAGATAACGGGCATTTTTTCTTGTGGCAAGGTTGACAATGTAAATTCCCCCCTAGGGCAATGTGGTTTATTCCGATTGGGGCGTATCTTTCTTTTGGTGTGGCTGTAAAAATTGAAATAATTTTTGGTTTATCTGTGGCCCAGCCTAAATGGGTTGAGCCTGAATCCAATGAAATTAAAATATCCCCTCTTTTTAAAACTTCAATTAATTCGCCTAAGTTTGTTTTGCCTGCTAAATTAATGAAGTTGTCGCCGCCTATATAGCTTATTAAATTTTTATCTTTATTTGTTCCGATAAAAATTAAATTAAATTTTTCATAATCAATTAATTCAATTAATTTTTTCCAATAATCTTTATTCCAGTGTTTGTTTTCCCAAGTGGTTGCAGGGGCTAGAATTAAATTTAATTTGTTTTTGTTTGTTTCAGATAAAAGTTTATCAACTTTTTCTATTGTTTCTTTTTTTGAGGGGGGAAGGGTCATTTTAATTTCAGATGTGTCTAACCCTAAATATTTTGCAAATTTAAAATAATTATAGACCGCATGGAGTTTAAAATCGTTAAATAAAGGTTCTATTATTTCATTTCCCCCAAAAATTGCCCCTTCTCTTGCAGATTTTGCAACTATTCTTCTTTTACCATTTGAAAATTTTGTCCAAATAAAACTTTTTAAAATTAATTGAGTATCAATTACAATGTCATAGTTTTCTTTTCTTATGGCTTTTATTATTTTTAAATACTCTAAAAAATTTTTAATAAAGTTTTTTTCTTTTTTCCATTTTTCAACGGGCGCTAAAATGGTTTTATCAACACAGGGGTTATTATTTACAATATCAAACCCTTTTTCACTTGTAAGCCAATGAACTGTAAACCCGTTTTTTTTCAAAATGTTTGCAAGAGGAATATTAAAAACAACGTCCCCTAAGGCTGAAAGCCTTATTAAAAGCAACTTTTTCATCTCTTTTTCCATAAACAAATTATAAACAAATTGAAAATTTTTATCAATCTAAAGATTAATCTTAATACCTATCCAAAGATAGATGCAAGAAAAATAAAAAAAGGATAAAACTATATTAAATAACGATGTTTATGGGGAAAATATGAAAAAAGCCTTAATTTTAGCTTTTATTTTAATAATTAGTATTTGTTCGGTTTGTTTTTCAAAAACAAACAACATTTATAGCGCAGATGCCGTTATAAAAAACGGCAATTTAGTTCTTAACTTAAAAAGCGATTACAAAGAAAAGGTAAAAATTGCAAGAGAAAATTCAACAAGCGTTTATTTTGACATAGAAAATGCAAAATTAGCAGACAGATTTATGGCAAATTCAAACGAAATGCCCGTTATGGTGCAGCAAATAGGTTCAAAAGTAAGAATATACTTGCACGGGGGCAATTTTAACGAAATACAAACCAACATAATGGCAACAAAAGGCACAATGCCGATTAACCCCAACAAGGTTGTTTTTGGTTCAATAATTTTATGTTTTATGATTTATCTTGCAAGGAGAGCTTATTTTGATACAATTAAATTAGCAAAAGATAAATCAACAACAATTCATATTAAAACTGCTATAGATTTAAACAAGCAACTCTATAATATGGATAGGAAGAAAACCCCTGTCATTGCGGCTTACAATATGACAAATACAATTACAAGACAAGATAATTATGTTGATTTTCAATATGCAAAAGACAGAAAAAACATAAAAATCGCAATTTAGAGTATGAATATAATAAATTTAATTATAATGATAGCCCTTATAAGCTTGCTTGTATTGGTGCATGAATGGGGGCATTACATAGCAGCCAGAATGTTTGGCGTAAAAGTTACAAAATTTGGCTTTGGTATGCCGATTGGTCCTGTTTTATTTAGAACTAAAAAGGGTGACCTTGAAATTTTGGTTCATGCCTGCCTTTTGGGGGGATATGTTTCATTTCCTGAAGATGAAGAAACAGAACAAGGCGAGCCGTTGCTTCCGCCCGATTCAAAAGAAAGGTTTAGAAACCAACCGCCATTAAAACAAGCAATAATAGTAACAGCGGGTGTTATTATGAATGTTGTTTTTGCTTTCTTTTTAATAGTTTTGGCTGCAACAATTTTTCATAAACTCCCCACAGGCAAAAGCGAAGTTTTTATTAACGAAGTTTTAAAAGACGGCTATATTCAAAAAACAATGCCTGATAAATTAAAAGCGGATGATAAAATAATTTCTGTTAACGGAACAGATATAGATTCTGCCTATAGCTTTATTTTCTTGGTTAAAAATTCAAAACTCTATGACAATAAAGCAGACAAAGAAATAATTAATAAAAAACTGGATGAATTTTTAAAATTAAACCCCAAAATTAAGAAAAACGAAATCATAAAAGAAGGCACAAGGGTTATTTTGCCTTCTAAAACCCCCGAAGACAAACTTGTTGTAAATGAAAACATCTTAAAAGGCATTGAAAAATATAAAGACAATGAAATTCAATTATCTGAAGATGAAATAAAATTAAGAAATGAAATTTTAAACAGATACACATACGTTTTAACAAAAGATTCTTTCGCTCTTGAAATTGCAACCGCACTTGCCGATTATTACAAACCTTTAGACATTATAGTAGAGCGTGACGGCAAAAGAGTTGAAATTAAAAATGTTATTGCGGGAGAAGAAGGCATGCTTGGCGTTAAATTAAGCACAAAAGAAATATATACTGAAACCAAAACCCTGCCTCAGATTTTGGTTAATTCCGCAAAATATATGGTTAACGGCACAAAATTAATGTTAATTGGCTTAATTCAACTTATAACGGGCAAAATTCCCATGAATGAAATGCACGGTATTATTGCAATTACAAAAATAGGTTCTGATATTATTGAACATCAAGGAATGTTAAACGGGCTTTTATTAACGGCAATTATAAGCATTGACCTTGCAATAATTAACCTTCTTCCAATTCCTGCACTTGACGGGGGGCATTTAATGTTTATTATTATTGAAAAAATTATAGGTCGCCCTTTAGATGAAAAAATTGTTGAAAATATCAGCAGATTCTTTTTTGCGCTATTAATCGCTTTAATGATATTTGTTATTTTTAACGATATATTTGCCCTTATAACAAAGAAATTTTAAATTATTCAATATATTCTGCCCTGAATCTGTAAGCTTCAAAGGTGTTTGAAAAATAATCCGGTGTAAAGCCTGCTTTAATTTTCAAATTGTTTAAAAAATCTTTTTTGTTTGGTAACTGTTTCCAAACAGAAGGCAGATATACAGCGCTTTTTTCTTTATCTTTTATAATTAGCCCGTCAACATCTTGAATTAATTGGCTTAATAAATCTTCTTCATCTTTAAATTGAATGGGGCTTGGGTTAGATAATAAAGAAACGGCTATTTTCAGTTTATCAATTTCATCTTTTTGAACAGGGTAAAACCTTGGGTCTTTAAATGCCGCATTTTGAGCGTTTGAAATAATATCTTGAATTAAGGGTCTTGTTGCGCCAACTGAGCCTATGCACCCCCTCAAAGAGCCGTTTTTTTCTAAGGTTACAAAAGATGCACCGTTTTGTTTCATTATTAAAGGAACTTCAATTTTTTCATTTATCGGTTCATAAGCAGATTTTATGCTTAATTTGCATAATTCAAGAATAAAATTTGAATAATATTTTTTAATGAAGGCATTTTTTTCTCCTTCATATAAAGCCCATGCGCCATAGCCCACAACCCTTGATAAATCACCTGTTACATCGCCTGAATTAAACATACCGCAAACCAAAAGAGGAAAATTTTTCATTTTGGCAAAATTCATTAAAGCTTTTATGCCTGTTGAATTGCAAGCCATTTCAGGTTTAAAGCTTTCTATATCTAAATGTTCAATCAAATGGGCGGTTATGTAGTCTTCTTTTTTTGCTTCATCGTAAGTTAAAAAGTGGCTCAAATCTGATGAAATTATAAAGCCTAAATCTTCATTATCATAATATTTTTCAATTATCTTTGAAATGGTTTTATAGTCTGTTTTTCCGATTAAAACGGGAACAATTTTAACATTATTAAAAATTGTTTGAATTAAAGGAAGCTGAATTTCAACGGAATGTTCCTGCTTATATGCTTCGTCGTTGATAAAACCGAATTCTTTTAATTCTTCATTTATTTTTTTATCAATTTCAACATTTCCTAAGGGCGTTTGCCAAAAATCATAACTTGTAAGTGAAATTCCTTCAAAATACATTTTATGCGCCGGTGCAAAGATAAAAAGAGTTTTAAGGTTCTTTTTTAAGGCAGACAAGCCAAGATAAGCTAAATTGCCGGAATAAATAAGCCCTGCATGGGGAACAATAACCGCACGAGAATAGGAAGACAATATATTATCTTCATCGTTTTGAAAAAAGCTTATATCTTGTTTTAATTTTTCGGCGCTTTCGCTGTAAAAAGTTCCTGCGACCGAAGGCGGTTTAATTTTTTCCATAAAAATATTATAATCTATTTTAATGAATTATCAAAAAATTGTTAAAAATAAAATTCAATGTTTAATATGCCCAAGAACTTGTGTTTTGTCTGAAGGGCAGATGGGCTTTTGTAATACAATTAAAAATGAAAATAATAGTTTAATTTTAACCGTTCTAAACCATATAACAAGTTTAAATATTGACCCTATTGAAAAAAAGCCTTTGTACCATTTTTTTCCAAACTCCCCTATTTTATCTTTTGGTACATCCGGCTGCATTATGGGTTGCAGATTTTGCCAAAATTATCAAACATCAAAAAGTAAAATTGAAGCAAATAAATTGCCTTATATTGAACCAAATGAAATTATAAAAATTGCAAAAGAAAATAATATAAAATTAATTGCATTTACCTATAACGACCCGATTGCTTTTCTGGAATTTGCAATAAATTGTGCAAAAGTGGCAAAAAAAGAAGGAATTAAAACTGTTGCCGTAACATCAGGCTTTATAAACCCTGAACCTGCAAAAGAATTTTTATCTTATATAGATGCTCTAAATATTGATATAAAAGGGTTTAGTGAAAAATTTTATAATAAAAATTGCGGCGCAAAATTAGCCCCCGTTTTAGATTTTATAAAGCTTGCCTATGAAATGAAAAAGCACATTGAACTAACCACCCTTTTAATTGAAGGGGAAAATGATTTTGAAGATGAAATTAAAAAAGAAGCAAATTGGATTAAAAACAATTTGAATGAAAATATCCCCTTGCATTTTAGCGCATTTTTCCCGACTTATAAATTTAAAGACAGAAAAAGAACATCTTATGAAACGCTAAAAAAAGCCTATGAAATTGCAAAAAAAGAAGGCTTAAAAAATGTTTATACGGGCAATTTAACCACCATTGAAACCTCAAGCACCTATTGCACAAATTGTAATAAACCTTTAATTATAAGAGAAGGGTATAAAATAAAAGAATATAATTTAGAAAATAACCGCTGTAAATTCTGCAAAACCGAACAATACGGGGAATTTAGTTTTCATTAATCAGTTTTAATTTTTCTTCTCTTTTTAAATGTTTTATTCTATATTCTTCTTTCATTGCTTCAGATTTTGTTTCAAACTCTTTTTTATACAAAATTTTAATCGGTTTATTTGCGTTTGTATATTTTGCGCCTTTTGCTTTTACACCGTTTATATGCTCATTAAACCTTTTTTCAACGTCTTTTGCAATTCCTGTATAAATTGTATCTTTATTGGTTAACAGCATATAAACAAAGTACATCGTCTAAAACCTTATAAACTTCATCTTTTGTATCTAATAAAACAAGCTTGCTCCTTAATTTAGAAGCATTTTTCACGCTTGAAATATAAAATGGGTAAAATTTTCTCATATATTTTATAGCGTTAATTTCCCCTCTGTATTCAATTTCGCCTTCAATATGCTTTTTTAGCATTTTAATTTTTTCAATTAAATCGGGTTCTTGTATAATTTCACCCGTTTCAAAAAATTTTTCAATTCTATATGGAAAAGAAAAATCGCCAATAAAGCCTCTTCCGATTGAAACACCGTCTGCGCCTGTAATTTCAAGGCACCTTTTAACATCATCTATTGTTTGAATGTCGCCATTTGCAAAAACAGGAATTTTAACCGCTTCTTTTAATTTTTTAATTTCAAGCCAATCTGCAACACCTGAATACATTTGCGCCCTTGTTCTTGCATGCATTGTAATAAAATCAACACCATTTGCCTCTAACATTTTTGCAAATTCAATGTAATTTTTTTCATCCTGACTCCACCCAAGGCGAAATTTAACACTTAGCGGTTTTTTAATTGTTTTTCTTATTTCTTTTATAATGCTTTCTGCTAACGGGATATTTCTCATTAAAGAGCAGCCATCTTGCCCTTTTACAATTTTTCCCACAGGGCAGCCACAATTTATATCAATAACAGAAGCCCTTTCTTCCAATAATTTGGCAGCATAAGCCATTAGGTGGGGTTTATGCCCTACTATTTGAAAAGAAAGAGGATATTCAATTTCATCATATTTTACAATGTTTGAATTTGGCACCTGATAAATGGCTTCAGATGAAATCATCTCTGTTGTTAAAAGGGTATTTTTGCCGCCATAATTTCTTATTAATTTGCGGTAAATAATATCTGAAATGCCCGCTAAGGGCGCTTGTATAACTTTTAAATTTTTAACATCCGGCTTATTCATAATTTTTTATTTTTGGCTCAAGTAATCCTTCAATTCTTTTGTTCTTGCTTTTGCATATTTTGAATATTCATCTTCAACCCCTTCTTTTGCTTTTAAATTTATAAATTTATCATAATAGGTTGAAGCCATTTTGTAGTCTTCTTTTAAGTCGTATTGAACGGCTAACATATAATATGCAAGTGAAAAATTAGGGTCTGCTGTTATTGAATTTTTATATTCAAGAAGCGCATTGTTGTTGTTTCCCATCTCTTCATAAATAACCCCTTTGTAATAATAAGCATAGGCATTTTTAGGGTTTTTAGAGGTTAATTTATTTAAAGTTAAAAGGGCGTCATTATATTGTTTATTTTCATATAAATTTATGGCGCTATCAAGCATTTGCCCTTCTTCGCCTTCATTTAGGGCAGTTAGAGTGTTTTTAGCATCGATATTATTAGGGTTAATTGTTAAAATTTTATTTAAGTATATTTTTGCTTCATCATCCCTTTTTGAATTTATAAGAAGGCTTGCAATCATAAGCATAGCGTTTTCATTTTTCGGGTCTTGTTCTAAAACTTTATTGTAATATTGAATGGCTAAATCTCCCTTTCTTAGTTCATAATAGCAGTTTGCAATCATAGTGTAGGTTTCTGCGTTTTGAACAGGGAGTTTTAGATATTGTGAAAGTGCCCCTTCAAAATTTTTCATATTGTACATTTCGCTTGCTCTTGCATAAAGCTCATTTGCACCTTGTTTTTGAAGGTTTTCTTTTAAATTTAATAAATCTTGATTGTTTGGCAAAATGCTAAGCCCGTGGGCAATAACGTTATTTGCTTTAGTTAAATCATTTTGCATCATATAAATTTGAGCTAAATTTATAAAAGGTTCAGGGTTATTTGAATTAATTGAAATTGCTTTTTTGTAAAATTCAATAGCTGCTTCATACTTTTTATTTTTGTGCATTTCAAAAGCATACTTAAATTGGGCGTCATAGCTATTGGGGTTTGAAATTGCTTCATTATAAAGATACCCCAAAAGTTTATCTCCTGATAAATCTGAAAGCAAGTTGTTAAGGGCATTTTGAGCGTTGGCATCATTTTTTTTCAGGGCAAGAATTTCTTTATATTGTTTTATGGCAGAAGCTATATCTCCCTTTTTTTCATAAAGTTTGCCTTTATAAAACCTTGCACTTAAATCTGAATTATCTTTTAATAAAATTTCATCATAAACTTTAAGAGCGTTGTCATAATCATTTAAGGCAGTATAAACAGATGCTAAATTAATTAAAACAACAGGGTCGTTCGGGTTAATTTGCCTTGCTTTTATATATTGCTGTTTTGCAAGTTCAAACTGGTTTTGTTTTTGTAAAACTGCACCTAAATTAATTAAAGCTTGTGAATCGTTAGCATTTTGAACGCTTCTTGCCATCCACATATTTTGCAGTTGCGAGAGTAATTCTTTATTGTTATCAGAATATTCTAATGCCCTTTGGTATTCATCCATTGCGGCATCTTCGTTTCCGATTTCATCTAAAATAAGAGCATATTTAAAATGGGCAAGACCGTCTTTTGGGGAAATTGAAATAGCGTTTCTTGCACATTCTATCGCCATTTTTTCGTTATTTAAACTTTTATAAATATCAGATGATGTTAAATAAGCATTTTTTTGATAGTTTGTTTTATTGAATAATTGCCTGAATTCATAAAGAGAGGCTGCAAGCTCCCCTTGCCCCCTTAGGCTTTGCGCTTCAAGTTTTATTGAATCTGCCGTTTTTAAAGGCGCATAGCTTGCTTTCAAACTGTTTAAGTTGCTTTCTGCTTTTTGTGCAATAACGGCTTTTGAACTATCGGGCGCTCCGTCCCAATATTTTAGGTATGTTAAGGCACTTCTTAGGTCGTTAATTGCTTTTTTATAGGCTTTTTCAGAATCTATATAATATTGCGCACGGGCAAGATATGCCATAGCAAGGGCATTTTGAACAGTTTTATCGTAGGGGCGCTGCCTTATAACTTTTTTAAATTCCAAAATGGCAGATGAATATTTTTTATCTTTAAAATAAGTAACACCGTTGTTGTAATAAATATTCACTCTTTCGGGGTTATCATTTGTATATGCAAACGTACAAGGTGATAACAACAGCATTAAAATTAATATTGATAAGGCTTTTTTCAAAACGTTAAACCCCCTAAAATTTTATAAATAAATTATACAATGAAAACCCTTTATTTTTTAATTGTATAATTGGTATTAGATAATTTACCAATTAGGAACTTTAAATATGAAACTTTTTCATATAAACAATGATTCAACAAGGCTTTTAATATTTTTTGCGGGCTTTTACACTGATAACAACTGCTTTATGGAATTTGACAATAAAAAAAGCGACATTTTATTTATTTACGATTATTCAGACCTAAATTTTGATGAAATTTCATATTTTGATTTCACCCCATATGTTGAAATTAATTTAATTGCTTATTCTTATGGTGTTTTTGCAGCAAATTTGGCGGCAGATTTTTTACCTGAAATTAATAATTCGGTTGCAATTTCAGGCACAATATTTCCTATTGATGAAAACTTTGGCATAAAACCAAAAATTTATGATTTAATGCTAAATAGCTTTAACTTAGATGTTATTCAAAACTTTAAAAATAAAATGGAATTAAATTCTGGCGGCATTATTCAAAATTCAAAAAGGGAAATTGAAAATTTAAAATCGGAATTAATGAATATTAAAAATTACGTTTTAAATAATGAAATAAAAGAAAATTTTGAATTTTCTAAAGTAATTATTACAAAAAAAGACAGAATTATTCCCTATTTAGCGCAAAAAAGCTTTTGGGAAGGGCACAGAAACGTTTATGAACTTGATTTGGGGCATTTCCCCTTTTTCAATTTCAATGATTTTGATGAAATTTTGGAACTATAAAAATGGATTTTTCAAAAGTAAAAGATACATATAAATCTAATGCTCCAATTCAAAAAGAAATGGCGCATAATTTAGTTTCAAATTTAATTAAATTAAAAGGAAAAAATTTTGATACCATTTTTGAAATTGGTTCTGGCACCGGTTTTTTAACAGAAAATATAAAAGAAAAAATTAAATATAATAAAATTATTTTAAATGACCTATCCGATAATTTTACAAATATAATTCCAAATGAATATCTAAAAGGGGATATTTTAGATGTTAACCTTAATTTTAAATCAGATTTAATAATTTCAAACGCTGCATTTCAGTGGATTAATGATTATAATAAACTTTTTTCAAAACTTTATAACAACTTAAATTTTGGTGGAACTCTTTGTTTTACAACATTTGGCAAAGACAATTTCAGGCAAATTAAAGATATAACAGGCTTTGGGCTAAATTACCCCGATTTAGAAGATTTTATAAAAAAGGCTGGGTTTGAAATTTTATATTTTGAACAAGAATTAAACACAATGTATTTTAAAAATATAAATGAACTTCTTTTGCACATTAAATTAACAGGCGTAAAAGTTGAAAACAAAGTTTGGACAAAAAAAGATTTTTTGCATTTTAAAAGCCAATATCTAGAAAAATATAAGGATGATATGGGTTTTGAACTTACATATCACCCTATTTATTATTACCTTGTTAAAAATTAACTATTTTTTTGCATCATACATAGCCTTCTGAGCAGCCATACCGTATGGAACAGCCTTTCTGTCAGTTATCATAATCGTAAATAAATCGGTCAATCTTGTTCCCTTAGGGTCGCCTGATTTATATATATTTGTATTCAAATCCGTTTTTTGTGTTGCATTAATATTAGCAGGAGTTGGTTTTCTATCACCGTTTACATCAACCAAAATAAGGCAGGGCGGCTTTGTCGTACCGTCAGGATTATCATTCAGCCCATAACTGCCACACCCGCCGCAAGAAGGTGTCGGAGTATAACCGTCCGTGCGCCAGCTGCCATCAAAAGTATTTTTACATAATGCCACATTATTTTCATACGTATAACTTGGTCTACCCGACTCTAAAGAATCTGCCCCCCAGTGCATTTCAAATCTCATTCCGTCAGCCGTATAAAAAGCTGCATTATCAGAGCAGCTAAAACCGCCTCTTCCTTCAATTCTACCCCACCAAGGCAACGAAATTGTTGTCTTTATAACATTCATATGCCTTGTCAAATACCCAAACAAATTCCCGTTATCATAAGGGCTTTCCCCCTCTAATGCCATATTCATCGTTATCGAACTATTTAAAACAGAAACCGCTTTCCTCAACCCCGTCTTAAACTCTCTTTGCTGCGAATTATTAATCACACTCGGCACTGCAATCGCCGCCACAATCCCAATAATCGCCAAAGTAATCAACACCTCAGCCAACGTAAAACCTTTCAACTTTTTCATATCATTCTATCCTTTCAACTTTTTGCACCAATCTGTTTTATTTTGTTGCAACCCATTAAAAATCTAATAACAACAATACTTTTTAACCCCTCAAAAAGTTCATCCGCCCCTTTTCCCAATCTTGAACAAAATCCAAAACAATGCTATATTAATAAAAAGACCTAAAATGCACCAAACTAAAACATTTTGGTGCATTTTTTAATACCACAATTCCCCTACAAAGTAGGTTGGGCTTTCAGCCCAACAGCATCAAACCGTTTTTGCGCCAACTCTTTTAAAGCATCCAAAAAATGAAAAGTTATGTTGGGGTAGAAACCCCAACCTACAAGCTTTTTGTCTAGTCTAATGACAAATTGACAAACTTTTATCTTCTGAGACAGCGCACATAGCGCGTAAGAGAGCGAGCGTCACGGGCGCGGAGGCCATAAGTAAAGCGCTGTCTCCATGCTATCCCGGAAGTGCCAAGCGAAATGACCGAGCCCGACCAATAGTAGCTAATGTTTTCACCTAGGTTAATAAGTGGAGCATTAACAAATAATGATGCAAGTTCATCTCGATCAGGCAACCTTAGGTCTTCACCCATGGTTTTACATGCTGTCGGTGCATCAACCGTTCCTTCTGCTTCTGTATATTGCGGTACAGGTGATGCATAATCTGTACTATATGGAACAGGCGCCACAACAACCGGATTTTTATTATAAAAAGCTGTTATAAATCCAACATCTTTCCCTACTTGGTTTGGTCCTTCGCTACCGTTTAGGTCATATACAAAGTTAACACACATTTTGTTTTGGGCATAATGATCGGCTGTTGTGTCTGAACTACATAATGGGTTATAGAAAACTGCAATAGATTCACCATTAACTGTTTCAAATGCAGCTGCCTTTGTATCTGCAATATCGCCGTCTTCACCTGCATTATGAAGCCCATTTAAAAGATTGCTGTTTAACTCGCTCATTTTGGTTGGAAATGTAATTTCAGAAACTGCATCCAGTGTTGTGATTTTGCTTGGCAACCCACAAGAAGAAAGTTTATCAGGACCGCAAACGTTATTTATCTTATACACCTTCGACAACGCATCCAAAATAAAACTTTCAGCAGCAGTATCTGCTGTTGCATTTCCTTCTGCATCTTCAGTATACGTTCCATACCCACCCAAACTGTTCATTTGACCTATGGCTTGAGCTAGTCTTGCATGGAGAGCTTTCTTTTGAGCTTCCCATGCTTTCTCATTCACATTCACAAGCAAACTTGGCAACGTAATTGCAGCTACTATGCCTATGATAGCCAGAGTGATTAGAATTTCTGCAAGAGTAAATCCTGTTTTCTTTTTCATAAAAATTACCTTTCTATTGCTAAATAATTCCAACAGGAATATATAATGAAGTATAACTTCACATATTCTAATATTATCATTATTTTATATTGCCTTCAATGCATGGAGTAAGGCTTTATCCTTTTCAACTTTGCACCAATTTGAGCAAGTTTGATGCAAGGGGTTAAAAGTTTTGTTGTGAAAGGGTTTTGAGGATTAAAAAATGAAAAATATTGAGGTTTTGATGTATTGAATTCATGTGGAAATGGTGATATATTGAGGAAAAGAAGATAAATGCACCAAGATTGCTCATTTTGGTGCATTTTTCTGTGTTTAGGGTTGGAAATGAAAAAAATAGGGAGAGGGGTTGAGATGCACAAAAGATTAGGGGGGTGGTGCATTTTGGTTAAGTTTTTGGGAGAAGGGTTTTTTGAAGAATTGGAAAAAAGATGTTATTTAAAAAAAAGGGGGGTGAAAAGATTGAAAAAAGCTTGTAAAACATTGATGCGATTTTGTTAGGTAATGTTTTGTTTAGACAAGCTTTGGTTAAATTTAGTTATGATTGGGTGTTGGAATCAGGTTAGTTTGTTTTGGTGTAAAATCTGATTTTTAAGTTTGCGATTAAAACACTTTTATCTCTTTGCCAAGAAACAATTTCTATTTGAGCTAAGTTGATAAGATATTTTTCGCTTAATAGAGTTTTTAAGAATGTTTGAATTTCAGAATATTTACCAACAACGGTGGTTTCTAATTCGCAAACGTTGTAGCCTTCAAGTTTTGCGGCAAAAATAGGGTCTTTTTCAGGTTGAAAATTGTAATCGACGGAACGAATTCTGATGCCTGATTCTTTTGCAACGGTTAATACGTTATCGAACAGTGGGGCAAAAGAAGCATCTGGTCCAAACTTCATACCTTCAAGACGATAGATTTTTTTAACGTTTGGGTCTAATTCTTCAGCTTGCTGTTGTTCAAGCTGTGCTTCCAAGTTTTGTTTTTTATCCGTTAATTCTTTAACTTGTTTAGAATTATTACTGTATTTATTAACATTTGTATAGGTTAAGAATATGCCATAACCGCTGCCACCGATTAAAAGAACCAAGAGAACGACCGGTATCAACAGAAAAACTATTTGTTCTTTTAGCATATCCTGATAATTTATTTGCATTTTACTTAATTTCCTTTAGGTTAATTTCAATGTCGGGAACTTTTGGAATGGTATTATCTTGAACTTGCACTTTTGCAGCAGGTGCAGGAGCTGTTTCAGGCTGAACAGGTTCAACAGTCGGGTTTTGTACAGGCGTAGGATTTTGAACATTGTTTGTTCCGCTATTGCCGTTTTTGTCATCGCCAACAACTCTGTTTCCTCTTTCATCGAAGCCTTTTTTATACTGTGTATTTGAAATTTCAAAAGCAAACGGTTTAGGAGCATTGCTTTCTTTTTTCATTACAACATCATCGGCATCGCCTGAAGCATTTTCAACCTCGTCATTAAATACTTCCAATTTATTAAGCTTAATGTTTGAGCTTGGTGCAAGCATTTTTAAGCTTTTAAAATATTCGTAAATATCTTCTATTTGAAGTGAAAAGCCTTCTATACCAACTTCTTTACCGTCTTTATTTATATAATATGTCAACCAAACATGGGGCGGTATATCCGTTGATAGTGAATCATAGTAATTAATTGCGGTTTTGTTGCTTTCGCTTATTTGTTTAATTAAGGTAATTATACCGCCTGCAACTTTTGCTTCTAATTGTTTAACTTCATTATTTAAAGTATCAATTTGCGTTTGTATTTCATTGGCTTTCATTCCGAAGAAAGAAGAAATTCCAAAGAATATACCACACAAAAGCAAGGTTAAAACAAGCAATATGCCTGATAAAAGAATAGAAAACCTCATTATGGTTTCTGAAGTTACTTCTATTTCTTTATCACCAATTTCTATTGTGCCATAAGTAATAACACCGTCATAGCTCATTTCGCCCATGACATTGAGTGTTGCAAAAGAACCAATTTTTGGATTAGCTGCACCCAAAACAGAAGGAGAAATAGACAAAGCGCTATTATCAATAACTGAAGGTGCAAGTTTTACACAAGGATTTTTTGCATATTTATTTGAATCTATGGCTACAATTTCTTCATCAAAAATTAATTCAGCTTTAAGCATTTCAGCTGAAACATTATCTGTTTGAGAAATAACTACAAGTTTTTCAGCGGGATAATTTGGCAAGTATTGCCCGATAGCAGATGCAAGCGCCGCATAAACTTCATCTCCCTCAAAAGACATAATTGCAAAAGGTGTTTCAACGTAATCTAAAATTCTTGTTCCTGACATTTGAAAAATTGCATAGTTATTGGGGTTAATTAACAAAATATCCCAATTATGATTTTCCTGAACAACGTCATCTACAAGACCTGTAAGGTAAACGCCTCTTGGAATTGTTGTTGTGGCGCCTTCAATTCCGACAAGGTCGATGCCTAAATCCATGCAAGCGTCTTGAATTTCTTCAACAACTTTTCTTTGAATTGAAGAATATGCAATATATTTTGAGCTTGCGCCCGTTCTTGCATTTACATCAACCCAAGCAGATTGAGGTTCTGATTGTTTAAACAAGTAAGATTCGCTTGTATCGGATAAAATCATGCTCTCAATAGCATCGTTATCTATTGTAGGGTCATCTACACTTCTAAAACCAAAATGCACATTTGGAAGGCTTACGTATACATTTGCTTTATCTTTTTGTATTTGCAACTCTGAAAAAAGGTCGTCGATAGTGCTTCTCAATGTGTTATAATCTTGTACTTCACGAGATGCAATATTATATTCTATATATTTCTGACCGTATTTAACAACTTCATTGTCGCTTTTGTTATAAACAAGTGCCTCTAAACCCAAATTTGGGGTTACTGCAAGACCTACTATTTGTTTTTTATCTGTGCCGGGTATATTAAACATATCTCACTCTTAAAATTTACAAAAAACCGAAAATTATCTGTTTACTCGATATTTATAATACAATAATACCTATCTATATAAAAGCTTCTTAATGAAAATATACAACGTTTGGAGTAATAAAAATGGAAAATTATATTTATGGCAAAAATTCCGTTATGGAAACTCTTATAAATAATCCAAAAAGAATTAATAAAATTTTTATTCAAAAGGGCATTGGGCTTGATAATCGTTTAAAAAAAATAAAAGAGCTGGCTATTAATAATTCGATTATTGTAAATTTTGTTGAATTTAACAAATTTAAAACTGTTTTTGAGGAAAATGTTAATCTGCAAGGTGTTGTGGCAAGTGTTTCGCCAATTACTTATAAAGATTTTGACGATTTCTTAGAGGAGAGAAAAAATAAAAAAGATTTTGGCAAAATTATTGTATTAGACGGTGTTTCAGACCCTCATAATTTTGGCGCAATTATAAGAACGGCAGCTGCAGCAAACTATGATGCGGTTCTAATTCAAAACCACAGGGCATGCCCTGTTAATTCAACGGTTGAAAAAATTTCCTCAGGCGCTGTTAACAAAGTAGATATAATAAAAGTAAATAGCCTTTCTGTTGCAATTAAAAAATTAAAAGAAAACGACTGGTGGATAATTGCATTGGATGTTCATACAGATAATAATTATCTTGATGTTGATTACAAAAACATGAATTTTGCACTTGTTTTGGGTGCTGAAGGAGAGGGCATCACAAGAACAATACTGAACATGGCAGATTATAAAGTTAAGTTACCGACAAATTTTGAATCTCTAAATGTTTCTTGCTGTTGTGCCGTTATTGTATATGAAACATTAAGGCAAATAAATTATACATAGTATTTCTAATTTATTGGTGCTGTATTATTATATTAACTAAGAAAAAAATCAGGAGAAGAGTTATTTATGAAAACCAAAACCCCGAAAAAAAATAATAACGATGATATTTTTGATTTTGAAGACTTTGATGAAAGTCAAATTTCTTTAATAGAAGAAGAAAATGAAGAAGAAAACAAAAATTTAAAAGAAGACTACAAAAACTATGCAACCGACGATTCGGTTAAGGCATATTTACAGCAAATAGGAAAAATTCCCCTTTTAAGTTTTGATGATGAAATGAAAATTGCAAAAGAAATTAAAGAAAAAGATTCAAATGCAGCCAAAGAAAAGCTTGTAAATGCAAATTTAAGGCTGGTTGTTTCTATTGCAAAAAAATATATCGGAAGGGGTTTGTCGTTCTTAGATTTAATTCAAGAGGGCAATTTAGGGCTAATTAAAGCAGCAGAAAAATTTGATTATACGAAAGGTTATAAATTTTCAACCTATGCAACTTGGTGGATTCAACAATCAATAACAAGGGGCATTGCCGATAAATCAAGAATAATAAGGCTTCCTGTCCATATGATTGAAACTTTGGGTAAAATTAAAAGAGCCACATTTGACCTTTCTGTTGAACTCGGCAGAATGCCTAACAAAGATGAAATTGCAGAAAAAGTGGGCATTTCAACATCAAAACTCGGGCAACTTTTAAAAAGCGCACAAGGAACAATTTCTATTGAAACCCCTGCAAACCAAAAAGATGATTCATCTAAAATTGCCGATTATATAGTGGATGAAACAGATTCCACACCCGATACAAAAGTTACCCATGATAATTTATTGGATGATGTCAGAAAAATATTAGACCAATTAAATCAAAAAGAAAAAGATGTTTTAATTTTAAGATACGGCTTAGATGACAACGGTCAAAAGAAAACATTGGATGAAATCGGTAACAGATACGGCGTTTCAAGAGAAAGAATACGTCAAATTGAAACAAGGGCAATTTCAAAATTAAAAAAACTTTGCAGAAACCAAAGTTTAAGCTCAAATTTAAAGAATTATCTTGGCATCTAAAACCTTATTATAACTATAGCTTAGACAAATCGCCTAAGCTATAAGTTTATAATATTATGAGATTGAAAACCGCTTAATATAAGCGGTTTTTTGTTATCTTGAAGCCATTACCCTTGCACAATGAACACCTGATGCAGAAGCTTGCATTAAGCCTCTTGTAACACCTGCGCCGTCACCGATTGCAAAAAGGTTTTTAATTTCTGTTGATTCAAGTTCATTTGTTAATCTTGGGCGAGCAGAATAGAATTTAACTTCTACGCCGTATAAAAGAGTGTATCTTGAAGCAACGCCCGGGGCAATTTTATCAAGCGCATAAAGCATTTCTATTATGCTTAATAATTGCCTGTATGGTAGCACAAGGCTAAGGTCACCTGGGGTTGCACATTCTAAGGTTGGTTGAATTATGCTTTCTTTAATTCTGTTTGGAGTTGACCTTTTGCCATCTAAAAGGTCGCCAAACCTTTGAACTAAAACACCGCCTGATAACATATTTGCTAAGCTTGCAACGTGTTGACCATAGGTAATTGGTTCATTAAACGGTTCTGTGAATTTTTTTGAAACCAAAAGCGCAAAGTTTGTGTTTTGGGTTTTCTTGTCTGCATCAGCGTAGCTGTGGCCGTTTACTGTTTGAATACCGTTGTAGTTTTCAGAAACAACTTCGCCGTTTGGATTCATGCAGAATGTTCTAACTTCATCTCCAAAAGTTGGAGAGTAATAAATTAATTTTGATTCATAAAGACGGCTTGTAATGGGTTCCATAACAGCAGCAGGAAGCTCAACCCTAACACCCACGTCAACTGCATTATTTACAACATTTACGCCGTTTTTAATTAATTCTTTAGAGAACCAATCTGCGCCTTCTCTGCCTGGGGCTACAACAACATATTGTGCTTCTATTGTTTCGCCGTTATTTAATGTAATTCCTTTAATGGTGCCGTTTTCAACATTTAGGCTTTCAACGGTTTTATTGTTTATAATTTCAATTTTATCTTGAAGATAATCTTGCATATGTTTTAGAACATGAAGGCTTCTTTCTGTTCCTAAGTGCCTTACGGGCGAATGAACGAGTTTTAATTCAGCCAATGTTGCAGCGCGTTCTATATCTAAAAATTTGCTTTTATCTCTGCCATATACAACATCTGTTGCGCCGTGTTCTAAGTAAACATCATCGCAATATTGAATTAAGTTTTCAACATCTTTATAGTTTATGTAATCAATCAAATGACCGCCAACATCAGGGGTTAGAGTTAATTTACCGTCTGAAAAAGCGCCGGCGCCGCCCCAACCGCAAAGTAGACCACAGGGTTTGCATTGTGGGCAATTTTTATGGCCGTTTCTTAACAAACAAGCTCTTTTTTCAATTCTTGCACCTTTTTCAATTAAAACAACTTTCCAATCCGGTTTTAATTTAACAATTTCAAGAGCTGTAAAAATGCCCGCAGGACCCGCACCAATGATTGCTACATTATACATAATTTAACCTCATACTTTTTTGTTCATCCAAACCAAATAAGTTTAATACGAACAAAATTTTTTTTAAATAATTTGGCGTATTTTTTTACAAATAATTAAGATTTTTTGGTATAATCAAGTGAAATGGAGTTTAAATTATGAACGAATATAAAATTTTAGATTATGTGCCCACCGTTGTTGAAAATTCATCTCGCGGAGAAAGAGCGTTTGATATTTTTTCAAGATTATTAAGAGAAAGAATCATCTTTTTGGGTTCTGAAATAGATGATGATGTTGCAAATTCAATCGTAGCGCAGCTTCTTTTATTAGATTCAGAAAACCCCGATAAAGATATTATGCTCTATATTAATTCCCCTGGCGGAGTTATTACGGCAGGCATGGCAATTTACGACACAATGAAACTTATAAAAGCCGATGTTTCAACAATTTGTCTGGGCGATGCCGCTTCCATGGGCGCCTTTTTGCTATCTGCCGGCACCAAAGGCAAACGTTTAGCCCTTCCAAACGCAAGAATCATGATTCACCAACCCCTGGGCGGCGCCAAAGGACAAGCCACGGACATCGAAATTGAAGCAAAAGAAATTTTAAGAATGAAAACAATGCTATCAACCCTAATGGCAGAACACACCGGTCAAACAGTCGAAAAAATTAAACAAGACACCGAACGTGACAACTTCATGACCGCCGAAGAAGCCCTAAAATATGGTCTAATCGACAAAATTGTCGAAAAAATATAACAAAATAATACAATAAAACTAAGGCTCGGGCATCCCCCGAGCCTTTTTTCCTTCCCTTCCCCCCCCTTTTTTTTAATAACATCTTTTTTCCAATTCTTCAAAAAACCCTTCTCCCGCAAACTTAACCAAAATGCACCACCCCCCAACCTTTTGTGCATCTCAACCCCTCTCCCTCTTTTTTTCATTTCCAACCCTAAACACAGAAAAATGCACCAAAATGAGCAATCTTGGTGCATTTCATCCTTTTATCTCAATATATCACCATTTCCACATGAATTCAATACACCAAAACCTCAACATTTTTCATTTTTTAATTCCCAAAACCCTTTCACAATAAAACTTTTAACCCCTTGCATCAAACTTGCTCAAATTGGTGCAAAAGTTGAAAGGAAAGCAGAAAATATGAAAAAGAAAAAGGGGTTTACACTTGCTGAAGTCTTAATTACTTTAGCGATTATAGGCATAGTAGCCGCAATTACTTTACCAAGCTTACTTGTAAACGTTAATGAAAAAGCATGGGAAGCGCAAAGAAAAGCTCTCCATGCAAGACTAGCTCAGGCAATAGGGCAGATGAACACATTAGGCGGATATGGAACCTATACGGAAGATGAGGAAGGAACCACAACAGAAGATACTGCAGCCGAGAGCTTTATTATAGATGCGCTTTCTAAGGTGTATAAAATTAACAATGTTTGTGGACCGGATAAACTTTCATCTTGCGGTATTCCAAGTAAAATTACAACGCTGGATGCAGTTTCTGAAATCAATTTTCCAACTA
This sequence comes from Candidatus Gastranaerophilales bacterium, assembly GCA_944325175.1. GTDB lineage: Bacteria > Cyanobacteriota > Vampirovibrionia > Gastranaerophilales > Gastranaerophilaceae > Galligastranaerophilus_A. Next base: position 26,452 of record CALUYZ010000017.1, read on the forward strand.
AAATGAGCAAATTAAATGCAAAACTTTTAAATGGAAGCCATGTATCAGGTGAAAACGGCGATGTTGCAGATACAAAGGCAGCTGCATTTGAAACAGTTAATGGTGAATCCATTGCTGTTTTCTATAACCCATTATGTAGTTCAGACACAACAGCTGACCATTATATTCAAAATAAAATGTGCGTTAACTTTGTATATGACTTAAATGGTTCTGAAGGTCCTAACCAAGTAGGGAAAGATGTTGGCTTTATAACGGCTTTCTACAATAAAGCTCCTGTCGTTGTAGCGCCAATTCCATATAACTCAGATTACACATCAGATGTACCACAATATACAGAAACATCAGGGACAGTTGATGCACCAACAGCATGCAAAACCATGGGAGAAGACCTAAGATTACCTGATAGAGACGAACTTGCATCGCTCGTTGTAAATGCACCTCTTATCAACCTAGGTGAAAACGGTAGCGCCTATTGGTCGGGCTCGGTCCTTTCGCTGGGTACTTCTGGGTTAGGCTGGGCTCAAAATTTCAGTTATGGCGGCCGTGCCCGTAACCCTCGCTCTACCAAGTACTTTGTGCGTTGCATCAGGAGATAAAATTGTCATTTTATTAAAATGCAACTAGACCAAACAAAAAGTATGTTGGGGTTTCTACCCCAACATAACTTTTCATTTTTTGGATGCTTTAAAAGAGTTAGTGCAAAAACGGTTTGATGCTGTTGGGCTGAAAGCCCAACCTACTTTGTAGGGGAATTGTGGTATTAAAAAATGCACCAAAATGTTTTAGTTTGGTGCATTTTAGGTCTTTTTATTAATATAACATTGTTTTAGATATTATTCAATATTAGAAAAAATGGCATATTAACTTTTTGAGGGGGTAAAAAGTATCGTTATTATTACATTTTTAATGGATTGCAACAAACTAAAACAGATTGGTGCAAAAAGTTGAAAGGATAGATGATATGAAAAAGTTGAAAGGTTTTACGTTGGCTGAGGTGTTGATTACTTTGGCGATTATTGGGATTGTGGCGGCGATTGCAGTGCCGAGTGTGATTAGTAATTCACAGCAGGTGGAGTTTAAGACGGGGTTGAAAAAGGCTGTAAGTGTTTTAAATGGTGCAATAACGATGAATATAGCATTAGAGGGGGAAAGTCCTTATGATAATGCAAATTTGTTTGGGTATTTGATAAGACATATGAATGTTTTAAAGACGGCGGAAAATTTGCCTTTTGTGTCAGGATACCAAAGACCTGACGGAACTTATACTTCGTTTGGAACTAATGGCGGTTTTTATACTACAGACGGGATGAGGTTTGAATTTGATGATGATGCTCAAGGGTATGTTCATTTAAAATTGCATGAATCAGATGTTGCTGCTTGTATTGCAACATACGGAGAAACAGATTCAGAGCGTGCCGGAAACAACTGTGGCGGTTGCGGTTCTTACGGTTTGGCAAATAATCCAAACAATACAACAAAACCGCCTTGTGCGCTTTTGGTTGATGTAAATGGCGACAGAAAACCAAACCCTGCAAATCAAAAGGCAATAAATGATTTAGCAGGTCAAAAATATGGATACTATAAAATAGCCTATCCGGACTCTAAAATAATAGGAGATATATTTACAATTTTAATTACTGAAGATAAAGCTATTCCGTATGGAGTTGTAGCGCAAAAAGCCATGTATGAAGCGCAAAAAATGGGCTATTAAGGCAAAAAATTAAATTTCAAGATGTTGGTGAACAAAATTTAGTATGTTTTACCTTAATTTGATATTTTAAGATGTATTTTTGCAAAAATTGCCTGAATACGGAATTAATAATATATCTTTGCTTTTATTTCAGATAAATCATATTATTCGACTGTGACTGATTTTGCAAGGTTTCTGGGTTGGTCAACGTCTTTTCCTAAATATTCTGCTATATGATAGGCTAAAAGCTGTAATATGACGATGTTTAGGGCGGGTGAAACCATGTCTGAAATTTCAGGAATTAAAACAAAATCATCAAAAATTGCTTGGTGTTTTTCGTCGATATTGTTGGCAACACCGATTAATTTTGCTTGACGGGCATAGGCTTCTTCGCAATTTGACATAACTTTATCGTAGACTATGCCTTTGTTTAGGATTGCAAGAACAGGCATGGTTTCATCAAGCATTGCAATGGGCCCGTGTTTTAATTCGCCTGCGGGGTAGCCTGTTGCATTGATATAGCTTATTTCTTTTAATTTGAGGGCGCCTTCTAAGGCTGTAGGATAGTTAATTCCACGAGCTATGAAAATGAAATTTTTGTAGCTTGAATATTTTTTTGCAATTTCTTTTATTTTGGAGGTATTTGCCAAAACGCCTTCTAATTTAGCGGGAAGTGTCATCAATTCGTGTTTAATTAACCTTACTTTATCTAAGTTTTTATCCAGAGTTTCTGCTGTGTAAATTGCAAATAAATAAAGTGAAATTAACTGTGCAATGTAAGATTTTGTAGCAGCAACGGAAACTTCAATGCCCGCATTAACATGAAGCAAACTGTCTGATAACCTTGCAAGAAGGCTTTCTTTTCTGTTTGTAATTATCAGGCAATGGGAACCTTTTTCTTTAACTTGTTTTATAGCTGTTATTGTATCTGCGGTTTCACCTGATTGGGAAATGCCTATAACTAAAGTTTTTTCATCTGCGATTGTGGTTCTGTAAATATATTCGCTGGAAGGTTCCACATCAACAGGGATGCCTGTTAATTCTTCTATGACATATTTGCCAACAAGCCCTGCATGAAGGCTTGTTCCGCAAGCTATAATCTGAATTCTGTTTATATTTTTTAATTGTTCTTTTGTTAATTTAATGTCATCTATAACAATTTTGTCTTCTTCGTTTTTAAGCTTATCTTGTAAAATATTTCTAACAACATCGGGCTGTTCGTGGATTTCTTTCAACATAAAATGTTTATAGCCCATTTTGGATAATGCCATTGGTTCAAAAGGCAAATATTCAACCTTGTTTTCTGCAATCGTATTATCGGGATTATAAATTGTGATTTTATCTTTTGCAACTTTTACAATTTGATTGTCGTTTAGATAAATTGCTTTTTTTGTGTATTTAATAATAGCGGGAATATCAGATGCTAAAAAGTTTTCGCCTTCGCCAACACCCACAATTAAAGGCGCATTTTTTCTTGTTGCAACGATATTGTTTGGTTCATTTTTGTGCATAACACAAAATGCCCAAGCACCTTTTAATTGTTTAATAGCAGCTGAAACCGCTTCTTTTAGGTCGTGGCACTTGCCATATTCCATTGCAATTAAATGTGCTGCAACTTCAGTGTCTGTTTGAGATTTAAAATTGCACCCTTTTTGAATTAAAGCTTCTTTTATTTCTTTATAATTTTCAATAATTCCGTTATGAACAAGGGTTAAACTGCCGCAATTACAGCAATGAGGATGTGCATTAACAGCTGTTGGAAGCCCGTGGGTTGCCCACCTTATGTGACCAATTCCCATATTGGATTCAATTTTTTCTTTATCTTCTTCTCTTAGTTTTTGAATAAGATTTAATAATTTCCCCGGCGCTTTAAAAATGTTTATTCCGTTTTTTGTCATTAAAGCAACGCCTGAAGAATCATAGCCTCTGTATTCAAGGTGGCTCAAACCGTCAATTAAAACATCAACTGCAAATTTGTCGCCAACATAACCTACTATTCCGCACATATTTAATTTAATTCCTCTAACAAATATGTTCAATTTTATTATGCAATTATTTTGTTTGCAAATTAAGATTTAATTAAGAAAAATTTTCTTTTAGTTCTTCGGGCTTAAAAACACCGTATTCTGTTATAATACCCTTAATTAAGCCGTGGTCGGTTACATCAAAAGAAGGGTTTATAACTTTAACGCCATCAGCGCAAATTGGCTTTCCGTTAATTATTTTAACTTCATCCTCATCTCTTAATTCTATAACAATATCATCGCCTGTTTTTATTGACATATCAATGGTAGATTTTGGCGCTGCAATATAAAACGGTATACCATAATATTTTGCTGCTATTGCGATTGTAGATGTTCCGATTTTATTTGCAGTATCACCATTTGCGGCAATTCTGTCTGCCCCTGTTACAACAAAATTTATCATGCCTTTTTTCATAAAATAAGAGCACATAGCATCTGTAATTAATGTTGTTGGAATATTATCTCGAATAAGTTCATAAGTGGTAATTCTTGCACCTTGCTGGCGGGGGCGGGTTTCATCAGCGTAAACCATAATATTTTTATCTTTTTTAAATGCGCTTCTAATAACCCCAAGCGCTGTTCCATAGCCGACGGTAGCTAAGGCGCCTGCGTTACAGTGGGTTAAAATGCCAGCCCCATTTGGAACCAATTCTGCCCCAAAATCACCTATTTTTTTGTTTATTTCAATGTCTTCATTTTCTAATTTTATTGCATTTTGAATTAGGGCTTCTATAATTTCTTTTTTTGTTTTTTCTTTATTTTTTTCAACAATTTCTTTTTGTTCTTTTATTGCCCAAGACAAATTAACGGCTGTGGGGCGAGATGAATTAATATAATCCATTTTTTCATAAAGTTTATTTATAAAATCATCTTCATCTTTAAGTTCAATCGCAGCTAAACAAACCCCATGAGCGCCTGCAATGCCAATGGCGGGCGCACCTCTTACAATCATTGTTTTAATTGCATTAAACATTTCATCAACCGTTTTAATTTTAATTTTTTTATATTCATAAGGAATTAAGGTTTGATCAACCATTAAAGAAACCCCAAATTCCCCTTCATTTAGCCATTCTATTGTTTTTTCTTCTATCATTTTGTTTCCTTTTTAAGATAATTTTTGATGTCTTTAACTATTTTTTCAATAACAGGTTTCCATTCACTTTGTTTTTTGCATTGGTATGGTTTAACTGAATTATACCATTTAATATCGTTTCCTTTTAAATCAAACCACCTGAATTCAGGAATCATATTAAATAAACAAAATGTTTTTTTGCCCATAGCACCCGATAAGTTCATTGTAGAATTATCAACACTTATGATTAAATCCATATTATTAATTAAACTTGCCGTATCGTCAAAAGTTTTTATGTAAGGTGCAAGGTTAATTATATTTGTATCTTTAAATGTTTCATCGGGTTCATCGAATTGAAGCGAATAAAGTTGAACATTATCAATTAAAGTTAACGGCAAAAGCTCTTTTAGAGGTATATTTCTTGTATTAAGCCCCTTTATACTGCCTTTAAAATTAATGCCTATTTTAAATTTATTGTTATTGAACAATTTTTCTTTATATTCTAAAGTTTTCTTATCATCTGCAAAAAGATATTGACCGGTTGTGCCTAAATTATCTTTGCTTATGCCGATAATTTTCGGAAGATTCATCATTGGAATGTGATAATCAAAATTTATTTTATCTAAGTTTATTTCATCTGAAATTGTTTGAACAAAAGGAAAGCTCCTTTTAATAATTTCAAGGGTTGTGTTTGGAACTTTTGCAATTATGTTAATGTTTTTGTTTTTAAGTTCACGGAAAAACCTTGAAAATAAAAATACATCTCCAAACCCTTGTTCATATTGTACAAGAAGGGTTTTGCCCGTTATATCTTTTTTGCCGTCATATAAGGGTTTGTTAAATTTTGGATATTTAACGGCTTTTGTTTCTGTTATAAACCTTTTTTCATAAAATTCAAAAGCGTTTTTAAAATCACCTTTTCTAAATAAAAACATTGCATAGTTTACAATTTCTGTGTTGGTTAATTCGTTTTTGAATTTCAAACAATCGCCCCAAGCTTGTTCCACCTTGTTTAGGTCGCCTGTTTTTGTGTATAAAATTGTAAGCGCCATTGGGTAAAGCTTTTTGTTCGGATTTATTTTTTTTGCAATTTCAACGTTTAAAATAGCGTTTTTTAAAAAATCTTCTTTTTCATATTTGTTGTAAAGTTTGTCTGAAATTTCGCCTAATCTGTAATAATTATCTGCAATGTCGGGTTCTTTTTTAATAATTATTTCAGCGGTTTCTTTTGCTTTTTCAAGCTGTCCGTCTTTATTATATGCGCTATATAGGGCTTTTAGCACTTCAATTTCATCGGGGTTAATTTTTAAGGCCTTTTCCAAAAGCTCTGTTTCTATGTCAAATTGTTCAAGAGAATTAAAACATTTTGCGCATTTAATATATAGAGTGTGGTTTTTTGGAAAGGCAACAATCAATTCTTGATAACAAGCAATTAAATCGCCTGTTTTTGCCTTGTTTTCTTCATTTTCGGCATAAAATGCAAGTTTTTTTAAAAAAGCGTTTCTTGTTTTTATAAGTTCGTTTTTATATGTTTCTTCATTATCTTTTGAATGAAGATAAGAAGTATATTCCCTATACATTCTTATTGCTTCAACAACGTTTGAATCAATCAAAGATAAGCATAAACCACGATTAAATTTAGTCAATAAATCAATAACCAAGCTAAACTCCCGCCTAAATTTCTTATTTAATAATAATATTTATATTAATTTAATGCAAATTGTAAGCTTTAATTTAAGTTATCTTTAAGGTAATATTATTTTATAAAGTAACTTTTAAATAGGGAGAATACAATGGAAGCTACAAATAGCAGTATTCAAGGCATAAGAGAGGCAAGAATACAAAAACTTACGGATTTGATAGATAAAGGAATTAACCCGTATCCTTATTCATTTGATAAAGATATTTCAGCAAAAGCTTTGCAAGAAAAATATAAAGATTTAGAAGCAGGTGCTGAAACCAATGATACCTATTCCGTTGCAGGGCGTATCATGGCAATGAGAAATACAGGCATGTTTATAGACCTTGTTGATGACACAGGTAAAATTCAAATTTTTTCACACAAAGAAAACTTGCCTGAAGATAAATTAAAAATCTTAAAATTATTAGATGTAGGTGACATTGTAGGTTTTAAAGGCACAATCAGAAGAACACCGAGGGGTGAACTTTCAGTTAAAGCTCTTGACCTTAAACTTTTAACAAAATCGCTTCAACCTCTGCCTGAAAAATTCCACGGCCTTCAAGATACAGAAACAAGATACAGAAAAAGATATCTTGATATGATTATGAATGAAGAAGTTAGAGATACCTTCAAAAAAAGAAGCTTAATTATTCAAAAAATCAGAGAATACTTAACAAAACAAGGTTTTCTTGAAGTTGAAACTCCGATGCTTCACACTCAAGCAGGCGGTGCAACTGCAAGACCTTTTATCACTCACCACAATGCGCTTGATTTAGATATGTATCTTAGAATAGCGCCCGAACTTCACCTAAAAAGACTATTGGTTGGCGGAGTTTCTGAAAAAATATTTGAAATGAACCGCTGCTTTAGAAACGAAGGCATTGATGTTCGCCACAACCCCGAATTTACAATGATTGAAATGTATCAAGCCTATGTAGATTACAACGATATGATGTGCTTATTGGAAAATATGATAGCATCAGTTGCAAAAGACGTTTTAGGCACAACAAAAATTACATATCAAGGAAAAGAATTGGATTTAACCCCGCCTTGGGATAGAAAAACAATGCTCGGTGCAATTAAAGAATATACAGGCATCGATTTTAACGAATACCTGACTGCCGAAGAAGCAATGGAACAAGCCAAAAAAATGGGCATTGAAACGGAAGAAAACGATTCTTGGGGCAAAGTCTTAGATAGAATTTTTGAAGAAAAAGTTGAACCAAAATTAATTCAACCTGTTCATATCATTGATTATCCTCGTGATATTTCACCTTTGGCTAAAGTTCACAGAGACAACCCAAGGTTAACAGAAAGGTTTGAATCAAGGATTAACGGTTGGGAAGTTTCAAACGCATTTTCAGAATTAACCGATCCAATCGACCAAAGAAACCGCTTTGAAGCACAAGCAAAAGCAAAAGCAGAAGGCGACGAAGAAGCAATGAGCATAGATGAAGACTTTATCTGTGCGCTTGAACATGGTATGCCACCAGCAGGCGGTATGGGCATTGGCATAGACAGGCTTGTTATGCTGTTAACAGATTCTCCTTCAATAAGAGATGTTATAGCATTTCCTACAATGCGACCAAGAAATTAAATTTTATAAATGCGGTGTTTAAAGGCACCGCATTTTTTATTGCATCAAATGCAGTATTTTTTCTTCAACAAGCAATCTATCCGGTCATTAATGCTAAAATGCCATTATGTTTAAACATATAATATGCATACTTACAGCATTTTTTATTTCAATATCGCCCGCCTTTGCCATTCAAGACATTCAACAAGGCGATGTTTTAAATTTAGAACAATGCATAGATATTGCTCTTAGAAATTCGCCATACGTAAATAAAGCAAAAGCAAGAATAAGGCTGGCAGAAGCTAACGTTGGCGGCGCAAAATCGGCTTGGACCCCTGCAGTTGGAGCCGGCTTAGGGTTTAACGGTTCGAATTCAAAAGAAGGTCACAGGTCTTTTTCAGACAGATATTTTGGCGCAGATGCAATGATTTCTCAATTAATATATGATTTTGGCAAAACAAATTCAAGCATTAATTTGCAAAAATTTAACTTATTATCTGCTGAATATGAATATGATTATACTGTCTTAGAAACAATTTATGCCGTTAAAGAAGCCTATTTTTCCGTTTTGGCGGCAAAAGCAAACAGAGATGTACAAGTTCAAAATGTTGAAATAAATGAAAGAAACTTTGACCAGATAAAATCTTATTATGAAGAAGGCATAAAATCGAGAATCGACTTTGTAAATGCGGAAGTAAACCTCTCGGATGCAAAAAATTCACTTTTACAGGCACAAGATGTATACTGTGATGCAATGGTTTCTCTTAATAAATCGCTTTATATAACAAATAACCCTGATTATTCAATAGCACCCATAGAAAAGTTTAATGCAAATTCAGATGTAACACCTGTTACATTAATCCACGGGCATAATACAGACCATAACCACGAGCAGCTTCAAGAAGATGAAATGAAGGAAATAACCCTAACAGGCATTATCAAAGAAAATGAAATTGTAAAAGACCATAAATTAACACCATTTACCACATCTTTTGAAGATGCACTTGATTATGCAAACAAAAACAGACCCGATCTTAAATCATACATTGCAATTAAAAATGCAATGAAAGAATCTCTTAAATATACAAAAAGGCAATGGTACCCTGAACTTTCCGCAAATGCTGCATATAATTACAGAAGAAACGACGGGTCAAATTATAATTCAGTTTCATACGGTGCAGATTTATCAATTCCTACAATAAGACCTTTGGCTGTTAAATATGATATAGATGCAGCAAAGGCAGAACTGGATTCAGCAGGCGAAGATGTAAGATTAATCTATCAAAATATTTACTACGACGTGCAACTTGGAATGTGCCAAGCAAAAATTTTGGAAAATCAAATTCCTTTAATTTTAAATAGGGTTCGTCTTGCAAAAGAAAACTTTGAGCTTGCAGACGGCAGATATTTAGAAGGCATTGGCAACTACATTGAACTTCAAGATGCAAGAAGTAAATATCTAAACGCTCAGCAAGAATATATAGATACTGTCTATAAATATTCAATCGCACGTGCTAACCTTGATTTTGTTATGGGGGTAAAATGAAGCAAAAAATAATAATAGCAACAATTTCCATATTCATAATTCTGCTTTTAATTTTAATCGGCAAAAAGTTTTTTATAAAAGGTGATGAATACATTTTGGCGCCTTTAAAAAAAGCCACCATAACAAAAATTATAGAAGCTTCAGGCACGATAAACCCTGTTCAAACAGCAACAGTCGGCGCTCAGGTTTCAGGTAAAATAACGGCTGTTTATGTAGATTACAACTCTCCTGTTAAAAAGGGTCAGATTTTGGCTGAAATTGATACATCTTTATTTCAAGCAAGTGTCGACCAGCAAAGGGCAAACATACAAAATGCAAGAGCTCAATTAAGAAAACTTGAAGCAACAACAAATTACGATAAATTAATGTATCAAAGATATTCAAACCTTCTTAAAAAAGGCTATGTTTCAAAAGCAGAAGTTGACCAATTAAAAGCTGTTTATCTGGCCGATGTTGCAAGTATAGAAGCGCAAAAAGCACAAATAAGAGAAAATGAAGCATCTCTTAGAACGGCAGAATCAAATTTAGGGTATACCAAAATAATTTCACCTGTAGACGGTGTTATTATTTCAAAAGATGTTGAAGTTGGTGAAACCGTGGCTTCAAGCTTCCAAACTCCTGAATTATTTTCTGTTGCAGAAGACTTAACCAAAATGCAAATTGAAACAAACGTATCTGAAGCAGATATAGGAAATGTTTCAGTCGGACAAGAGGCAGATTATACAATAGACGGCTACCCCAATGAAACTTTTAAAGGTTACGTTAATCAAGTAAGATTATCTTCAACAACAACCTCAAACGTTGTAACATATACTGTTGTAATTACGGTTGATAACAAAGATTTAAAATTAAAACCCGGCATGACGGCAAATGTTTCCATTGTTGTTGAAAAGAAAGAAGACATTTTAACCGCAATAAATCCAGCCTTAAAATTTACACCCGTTGGCAGAGATGTTAAATATGACACTCAAGGAATTTGGATTTTGGATAAAAACAAAAAACCTGAAAGAATTACAATAAAAACAGGTATATCAGACGATGTTAAAACAGAAATTATAACTGACAAACTAAAAGAAAACGATATGGTAATAATTGGCAAAAAAGGCGCCGAAACATCAACAGGAAAGGGTATGAGACCGCCAAGGTTCTTGTAAAAATGGCAGTAATAGAAGTTAAAAATTTAATAAAAACGTATAAAACAGGCGACAGCGAATTTAACGCCCTTGATTGCGTTTCTTTGTCAATCGAATACGGTGAAATGGTTGCTATTATGGGGCCATCGGGTTCCGGTAAATCAACATTTATGAATCAAATCGGCTGCCTTGATAAACCAACATCAGGCGAATATTTTTTAGACGGTGTAAATGTTGAAACAATGAACCATGATGAGCTTGCTCAAATCAGAAATTTAAAACTGGGGTTTGTTTTTCAAGGGTTTAATTTAATTTCAAAAACAACGGCTGTTGAAAATGTTGAACTTCCTATGATATACAAAGGCATAAATAAAGAAGAAAGAAGAAAAAGAGCAGTTGATGCCCTAAAAATTGTAGGTTTAGAAAAAAGAATGGAACATATGCCCAATCAAATGTCTGGCGGTCAACAACAAAGGGTTGCAATCGCAAGGGCTATTGTAAACGATGCCCCTGTTATTTTGGCAGATGAACCTACAGGTAACTTAGACACAAAAACAAGCATAGATGTTATGAATTTTTTTGTTGAATTAAATGAAAAATATAAAAAAACTATTGTAATAGTTACCCATGAAGACGACATTGCAGCTTATTGCAAAAGAATTGTAAGATTTAGAGACGGGAAAATTATCTCGGATAAAATAAATGAAAACAGAACCGAGGTAAAATTATGATAGATTTTAAATCCACCTTCAAAATTGCTGTTTTATCATTAAAAACAAATAAAATGCGCTCTTGCCTTACAAGTTTAGGCATTATTATCGGTGTTGCAGCCGTTATTGTAATGCTTGCAATAGGAACGGGCGCAAGCACAAAAGTTACAAAAGATATGGAATCTATGGGCTCAAACCTTCTAACCGTAAGGTCGGCTTCTGCAAACCAAGGGGGTGTTAGGCAAGGTGCAGGTTCAAGACCAACATTAACTCTTAAAGATGCAATAGCAATAAACAGGCTTGCAAGGGGTGTTGAAGCAGTCGCTCCTGTTTCAAACCAAAACCAACAGGTAATTTACGGTAACCAAAACTGGTCAACAACAGTTTATGGCACAACAGGGAAATATTTAGGCATAAAAGCTTATGAAATTTTAATAGGCAGAAATTTTACAGCAGAAGATATTAAAAATTCAACAAAAGTGGCAATCATAGGTTCAACCGTTTCAAGCGAACTTTTTGGCGATGTTAACCCTGTCGGTAAAACTTTAAGAATAGGGGGAGTTCCATTTAGAGTAATTGCCGTTTTAAAAACAAAAGGGTCATCTGGCCCCTTTGATAACGATGATTTAATTTTTATTCCTATAACAACGGCGCAAAAAAAGGTTTTTGGGGTTTATTTCCCTGGAACCGTTAATATGATTGTAGTTAAATCTCAAACACCTGAACTTATGCAATATACAGAAGAAGATATTAATGAAATTTTAATTAAAAGGCACAATATTGGAGCTAACCAAGAAAAAGATTTTGAAATAAGAAATTCAGCGGAATTTCAAGAAAGATTAAAATCAACAGTTAAAACATTTTCAATTCTTTTAGGCTCAATCGCTTCTGTTTCTTTGCTTGTAGGCGGCATTGGCATTATGAACATTATGCTTGTTTCCGTTACTGAAAGAACCCGTGAAATTGGCATCAGAATGGCAATAGGGGCAAGAAGCAGCGACATTAGAAAACAATTTTTAATTGAAGCATTATTGCTTGCAATAATAGGCGGTTTAATTGGCGTTGTTGCAGGCGTTTTAACTTCATTTTTAGTTACAAAATTTTCAGATTTAACCGCAGAAATAACCCCGTTTTCAATAATTTTATCTTTAAGTTTTTCTGCAATAGTCGGTGTTTTATTTGGGTTTTACCCCGCTTATAAGGCTTCACTTTTAAATCCTATCGATGCTCTAAGGTATGAATAATGAATGAAATTTTTAAAAACGTAAAATATATTTTTTCTGATTTTGACGGCACCATTTCAAAATATGATGTCGTTCATAAATTTATTCATAATTTTGCAAAAGGCGATATTGATACTGCCGAAAAACTTTGGTGCGAAGGCAAATTATCCACTAAAGATTGTTTTAACATTCAGCTTGCAAAAATTGAAACCTTAACGCCTGTAATGTTAGAAAAATTTCTTGATGAAATTGAAATCGACCCTTATTTTATTCAATTTTATCAAATGATTAAAAAAGAAAATAAAGAATTAATTGTTCTATCAGACGGGTTTGATTATTTTATAGAAAAAGTATTCAAAAATCATAATTTGTCTGATATAAAGGTTTATTCAAACCACCTTGAAATGAGTTTAGAAAACGGATTTTTAAAATTTAATACAACTTGCCCTAATAATAACCCCAACTGTCTAATATCATCGGGATGTTGCAAATGTGGAGTAGCTAAAAAGTATACGGATTGTTTTATATATATAGGTGACGGATTATCCGACAGGTGTATTGCAAGAAAAGCAAAGCTGTTGTTTGCTAAAAAGAGTCTTGAAGGGTATTGTAAAAATGAAAATGTTCATTATATTCCCTATCAAACTTTTCAAGATATAGCTTATTCACTAAATTTAAACGGGCAAAAAATGAAATTGAAATAATTCAGCATTTTAGACCCGTTTAAAAAGAGGGTTTAAAATGTCTAGTTATGATATAGAGTTTGTTCATATTTCGCCTTCAAAAAATGCGGTTTTGATGTTTCACAGCCTGACAGGAACGCCTTATGAACTTCAAAAATATGCAAAAGTTTTATTTGAAGAAGGATACGATGTTTATTCCTATACGCTTGCAGGGCACATAGGGCATAAAATAAACATATATGAGGTTAAATATGAAGATTGGATTGAAGATGCCATTATAAAATATAACAATTTAAAAGGTCGTTATGAAAACCTTTTTGTTTCAGGAATCGGACTTGGTGCATTAATTGCTTTATATTTAGCTGCAAGTTATACATCTTTATCAGGTGTAGTTTCAATTTCAGCTCCGATTTTTTTAGACAACAGTCTTATTTCAAAACATAATTTTCTTTTGCAAATTGCAATGAATACAATTTTAAAATATTACTGTTCATTGCTTAAAATAGAACCTTATTCTGTTAAAAACGGCTTATTAAGAAGGCAAGCCCGAAAAAATTATAAATTGGAAGCTGCAACCATTGATAATTGCCCATTGTGCGCCCTTTTAGAGCTTTTAAAATTTATAAAATACATAAAAAATATTCTGGGTGAAATAAAAGCTCCGATTTTAATTATTCAATCTATTGAAGATAATTTTATTACATTAAAATCTTTAGAATTTATTTATTCAAAAATAAAATCTCAATTTAAAGAAAAAATAATTTTAACAAACAGCTATCATTTTGTTTTGTTCGACAATGAAAGAGATTTTGTTTTTGATAAAACAGTTTCATTTTTTGAAAAAATTAAAAAATATAATTCAAACCCTTACATAAATAAAAGAAAAGAGGCAAATATATTATGAATACGCTATTAACCCTGTTTTTTATTGTTGGTTTTATTTTTCTTTTATCCTTTATAATCGGGTGCATTTTTATATACAGAAACAATATTTCAAAAAGGCTTAAAACAAATTATTCAATCTTTTTGACTCTTTGCATTTTTATTTATTTAATTTCCGTATTTTTAATTTTTATAGATGCAATTTTTACAAAGAGGGTGAATTATTATTTTTACATTATATTTGCTTTTTTGCCTTTTATAATAGGAAAATTATCAAGCTACAAAACACTTCGATTTTATGTCTTTTTGCAAACAATGGCAATATTATCGGGATGTATTATTTCTTTTGTTAATTTAATTAATTAGAAACAACTTTTTTGTTTTTAACCATTGCTATGAAATCTTTTGCATAGTTAACAGGAACCGCAAAACCAATGCCTATATTTGAACGGTTGTTATCGGGGTTATAAATAGATTGATTAATACCGATAACTTCGCCGTTTAAATTAATTAACGGACCACCTGAACAGCCGGGGTTTATGGCTGCATCTGTTTGAATTTTTTTCCTTTGATAATCAATTCTTGAAATTATTCCTATGGTTAAAGTTCCCCTAAAACCAAAAGGGTTGCCTATTGCCAGAACTTCTTCTCCTACTCTTACATTTTCTGAATTGCCGAATTTTACGGTTTGTAAGGGTTCTTTTGGTTCAATTTTAACAAGCGCAAGGTCGTTTTTATCTCTTAATAATGCAATAACTCTTCCCTTATAGGTTTTTCCCGTTGATGTTGTTATTTCAATATTTTTTGCTTTATTTACCACATGAAGGCTTGTTAAAATAACACCGTCAGGCGAAATTATGCACCCTGTGCCGGATGAAACACCTTGCTCTAAGTTTGCTTCAATAGCCACAATAGAAGGCGTTACCTGTTCATAAACCAAACTATATGTGCTATCTTGACTTCTTGCATGCGCAATCGGGGCAAAATATGAAAAAAACGTTACAATTAATAAAAATATAGGCAATAATAAAGTTTGTTTTGTTTTACTCATTGTGTGTGAAAACTCCGTTAGTCATTTATAGTTTGAATTAAACCATTGATTAATACGTATTTCATTGCCCCCATAGGTTAGATGTGATATAATTCACTTAACTTTTAGGAAAGGAAAAAAAATGAGAAGTTTAGAAGTTTTTAAAAGACATTTAAAAGAAAAAAGAGCGGTCAAAATTATTTCCGGTATTAATAACTTTGACTTAACATCAGTTGCAAGCGTTTGCCGTGCAGCACAAATCGGTTTAGCATCAGCAGTTGACGTTGCGGCAGATGAAAAAGTTATTAAAACAGCTAAAGAAAATACAAAATTGCCTGTTTTTGTTTCATCAACTCAACCATTCAGCCTTAAAAAAGCTGTTAAATGGGGTGCAGATGCAATCGAAGTTGGTAATTTTGACGCATTATACGCTGATGGCATTGATTTTGGTGCCGATGAAATTTATGAAATCGCACTTGAAACCATGACATTAACCGAAAAAGATAACATCTTTACTTGCGTAACGGTTCCGGGATGCATTTCAATTAACGAACAAATCAAACTTGCTAAAAAACTTGAACTTTTAGGTGTTGATTTGATTCAAACAGAAGGTGTCAAACCAATGGCTGCAAGAAAAGATTCAACCTCAAGCGATTTATTATCAATCGCACACATGACAATTTCAAACACCATGGAAATTGCAAAAAATGTTAAAGTTCCCGTTATGACAGCATCAGGCATCACTCCTCAAACTGCACCTTTGGCTTTTGCAGCAGGCGCAAGCGCAGTTGGTGTAGGTTCAGCTGTTAATAAATTAAAAACACAAATTGCAATGGCACAAACAGTAAGAGAACTTGTTGGCTCGGTTAACTATAAAGATATTATTAAAAAAGAACAAGAAAGCCCAATTAACGTATATTCAATGTAGGCTTAATGTTTAAATCTTTAAAAAGCGGCTTATTTAAGCCGCTTTATTTGTTAAAATGCATTTTATTTTATGATAAAATATTATAGTGATAGAAGTGAAGGAGAGTTGTTATGAAGAAATACTTAGTCTTAATGCTTGCACTTTCTGTTGGTATTGGTTCATCTTTTGCCGCAAGTTTTGGTGATTCACTTAAAAATGCAGTCAAAAGTGATTTAAACAATGTAAAAAGCGCAGTTCAACAAGATGTAAAAAATCAACAACAAGAAGCCAAAAAACAAAAAGCCGCTCAAAATAAAGCAAAAATTGACTCAATAAACAAAGAAAGAAAAGAAAAATTAAGCCCTATTGAAACTGAAATTAAAGCAAAAGAAGCACAAATTAAAACAACCAAAAACGATAAAACAATAACAGAAACCGAACGTACAATAAAGCTTAACACATACCAAAGACAGCTAAATAACCTAAATAACAAAAAAGCAAATATAAATAAACTCTACGACGCAAAATTAAAACCATATCAATAAAAATAAACGGGGACCAACTCCCCGTTTTTTATTTTAGGCAATTATATCAAATTATTTATAAATACAGCGAACTTTATATTGCAAATTGCGCTTATCCTGATAACGTCTGCCTGTATATGCCATAGACCATGCCAAACCGTTGCTGCCTGTAGAAACAATAGAACTTGACCAATATCCATATTTTTCTGCATCAAAATTCAGCAATGTTGCATTTACAAATACACCGGCCATTTCATCTATATTAGGCAGCCTTAAATCTTCGCCTTGCATTTTGCAAACGTTTGCAGCATCTGACAAATCGCTGCTATCTGTATATGAAGGCGCTGCCGTTGACGAGTCAACAAAATAAGGCATTGGAGCAACAACAGAAGAATTTTTTCTATAAAGCACCATTATAAATCCAATATCTTTGCCCACTTCATTTGGTGCATCATTACCATTCAAATCATAAACAAAATTAACACACAATCTATTTTGCACATGATGATTTATTGAAGAATTTGAGCCGCACTTTGGATTATAAAACACAGCAACCGATTCCCCATTCACCGTCTCAAACGCCGCCGCCTTCGTATCAACAATCCCGCCATCTTCACTATCATATTTATACCCGTTAAATAAAGTTGCATTTAAGTCGCTCATCTTCATCGGAAAACTAATCTCCGCTTCACCACCTAACGTCGCAATTTTACTTGGCACCCCGCAAGCAGAAAGTTTACCCGCCCCACAAACGTTATTAATCTTATACACCTTCGACAACGCATCCAAAATAAAACTCTCCGCCGCCGTATCTTCTGTCACCGCCCCTTCCTCATCTTCCATATACGTTCCATACCCATCCAACATATTCATCTGCCCAATCGCTTGCGCCATCCTTGCATGCAACGCCTTCTTCTGCGCATCCCAAGCTTTTTCATTTACATTCACCAACAAACTCGGCAACGTAATCGCCGCCACAATCCCAATAATCGCCAAAGTAATCAACACCTCAGCCAACGTAAAACCTT
>CALUYZ010000018.1 GCA_944325175.1 Candidatus Gastranaerophilales bacterium
TCCTTTCAACTTTTTGCACCAATCTGTTTTATTTTGTTGCAACCCACCTAAACCCCAATATCCACAGCACCTTCCACTCACCCAAAAAGTTCATCCGCCCCTTTTCCCAGCCTTGAACAAAATCCAAAACAATGCTATATTAATAAAAAGACCTAAAATGCACCAAACTTAAACATTTTGGTGCATTTTTTATTATCAAATTCCCCCGCAAAGCATCAAACCATTTTATCACACCACCCCTTTTAAAACATTTAAAAAATGAAAAGTTAGGTTGGGGTAGATATGATGGGGTAGAAACCCCAACCTACAAGCTAAAAATGAAAAAGCGTCACCTAAAAAAAGCGACGCTAAATATAAAATAATAAAGTTGAAAAGATTGTCACATTTTAGCAAAATGACAAATTTTTATCTCCTGATACAGCGCACATAGGCCGTACCATAGCGACCACTACAACTACGGCCACCATTACCGAAGCCCTGTATCCAGGCTAACCCAGAAGTGCCCAGCGAAACGACCGAGCCCGACCAATAGGTTTCAGTATTTTTACCTAAGTTAATAAGAGGGGCATTTATAAATAGTGATGCAAGTTCATCTCTATCGGGCAATCTTAAATCTTCTCCCATGGTTTTACATACTGTTGATGCATCAACTGTTCCCTCCGTTTCTGTATATTGTTTTACACGTGATGTATAATCTGCGCTATATGGAACAGGCGCTACAACAACTGGGCTTTTGTTGTATAAAGCTGCAATGAAACCAACATCTTTACCTACTTGGTTTGGTCCCTCTGCGCCGTTTAAGTCATATAAAAAATCAACGCACATTTTGTTTTGAACATAATGGTTGGCTGTTGTATCTGAACTGCATAATGGGTTATAGAATACTGCAATAGACTCGCCATTAACAGTTTCAAATGCAGCAGCTTTTGTGTCTGCCATATCGCCGGCTTCACCTTCATAATGTTGTCCGTTTAAAAGTTTTGGATTTAATTCACTCATTTTTGTTGGAAATGTAATTTCTGATGCTGAATCCAACGTTGTAATTTTGCTTGGCAACCCGCATGAGCTTAATTTATCAGGTCCGCAAATGTTATTAATTTTGTAAACTTTTGATAGTGCATCTAAGATAAAACTTTCAGCGGCGGTGTCTACGGTTTCTGCATCTGTTTCACCTTTTGTATATGTTCCATAACCGCCTAGGGTATTCATCTGCCCAATCGCTTGTGCTAGTCTTGCATGAAGAGCTTTTTTCTGCGCATCCCATGCCTTCTCGTTGACATTCACCAATAAACTCGGCAACGTAATTGCTGCCACAATTCCAATAATCGCTAAAGTAATTAAAACTTCAGCAAGCGTAAAACCTCTAAACTTTTTCATATTTTCTGCTTTCCTTTCAACTTTTGCACCAATTTGAGCAAATTTGTTGCAACGGTTGAAATGTTTATTGTTAGGGCATTTTGAAATAAGAGGAATGAAAAATACCATAATTTTAACATCTTGAACCGATGTGAAAATAATGCTATATTAAGAAAAAGAAGATAAATGCACCAAGATTGCTCATTTTGGTGCATTTTTTTAGTTGAAAAAGTTCTTTATGTAAGAATAGCTAAGATAATAGGGTGGGTGAATATGTTGGGTGGGTGTGGATGTATGTGGAAGATGAGATTTTGTTGGGGTAGAAACCCCAACCTACGAGGGTGGGGGTAATGTTTTTTGATGAAAAAAGTAATGTGACAGAAGATATGGTGGTGGAAAAGTTTTATTTTGGATTTGTTGTCGAAGGTGTATAAGATAAATAATGTTTGTGGGGCGGGTAAGCTTTTTGCTTGCGGGGTGTCAAGTAAGATTGCGAAGTTGGGGGCGGAAGGTGAAATTAATTTTTCGACAAAAATTGGTGAGTTAAATCCGCATTTGAAAGAGGGGCTAAAAAGGGAAGGTGAAAGTGGCGGTGCGGAAGATAGGAAGGTAGCGGGGTTTGAGAGGGGAGTGGTGAATCTGTTGATGTCTTTATAATCCTTATTGCGGGTCGGATACAAATTCTTTTCATGTGGCGCAGAATAAGATGTGTGTGAATTTTGTTTGTGATTTGAATGGGAAAGAAGGTCAAAATGCGGTGGGAAAAGATGTTGGGTTTTGTAATAAAACTCTGCTATTGTAGTGCCTGTGCCTTATAGAACAAATGCGGCAGTTGCTCTATTATATAGTTAAGATGAAAATATGCCAGATGCGCTAACTTTTTGTAAGTTGCAAGGTGAAGATTTAAGATTGCTCAATAGGGATGAATTTGCTTCAATGTTTGTTAAGGGCAGATTGATTAGTGGTTAAAGCTGCCGTTTTTGGATAAGTTCAACAGTTTCAACGGGGGCTTTCCTTTGCTTTGTTTGGTAGGGCATTTTGGCAACGGCAATAAGGGGGCTGTACGCCCGTTTGCTTGGTGCAAGTGTTTGTTGAGTAGGAAATGAATTTCAAGAGAATTAATCCAGTTGTTTGGTTTTTTCAAATGCAACAAGTCCTGCGCCGATTACACCTGAATAGTTTCCTGCTTTAGCTTTTGAAACTTTTACAGGTGTTGTTACGGTATATTTATTAATATATTCTTCAATGTATTCAATATCTGCAAATTGAGCCATTGAACCTGTTAGGGCGATAACATCGGTATCAAAAATATTATTTAACCCTAAAGCCCCCATTGCAATGTATTCATTCCATTTTACAAGTGCTTTTATGGCGTTTTCTTCTTTTTTGTCATATCTTTGAATAATTTCATAGCTTGAAATTGTTTCGCCGGTTATTTCCTCATAGGTTAATTTTAAGCCTCTGCCTGAAGCGTAGGCTTCGTAACAATCGTAAGCGCCACAGGTGCATAGTCTTTTTTTATCTGTCGACATTTTAAAGTGCATTTCACCGGCTGCGCCTGATTTTCCCTTTAAAAGAGAACCGTTTACTATAATACCGCCGCCAACTCCTGTTCCTAATGTAAGAACAATGGAATTTTTACATCCCTTTGTGGCGCCAACTTTATATTCTGCCCATGCGGCAGCGTTAGCGTCGTTTTCAATAAAAATTTCCATTTTTTCGTTTAAGTTTTTAAAATTTATATCACGATACCCTTTTGGAAGGTTGCCGGTGGAACTTAAAATTTTATCGTTAGAATTGTTAACGGCGCCTGCTGTTGCAATGCCCACCAAGTTTGTTTCATTTTCATAAGTTTTAATAATTGACTTTAAAACATTTTCAATTTCATCAACGGTTTTTGGAGTTTGCTCTTTTTTAACTTCAGACAAAATTTTTCCTTCTTCGTTAATTAAAGCATGGAATATTTTTGTTCCGCCTATATCAATGCCAAGTATTGGTTTTTTCATATTAAACCTTTCTTAAATTCTTCTATTATTTTATGCGGTCTTGTAACCATAGAGCCTATCACAACAGCATGTGCGCCAAGTTCAAAAGCTTTTTTAACATCTTTGTAATTTTTTGTTTTGCCTTCAAGAATGACAGGACATTTTAATTCATTAACACATTTTTTTAGCAAGTTAAAATCGGGTTCATCAGGCATATTGGCAGTGTTTTTCGTATAACCGGACAGAGTTGTTGAAATTATATCTGCCCCAAGCTCAAATGCTTCTTTTGCTTCTTCATATTCAGCTATATCTGCCATTGCAAGCTTATTTTTCGAATGAATAAAATTAATTAACTCTAAAACGCTTGTTTCTCTTTGTCTTTTTGTAGCATCAAAGGCAATAATATCTGCGCCTGCTTCAATTATGCCGTTTGCATCTTTAATTGTGGGGGTTATATATACCATTTCTTTATAATTAACAGGAATTATTTCAGGCTTTGTTATACCAATTACAACAACATCATCTTTAAATTTTTCTTTGGTATTTTTCACATCCCTGACGCCTGCAAGCCTTAAACAGTTTGTTTTGCCCAAAATAACAATGGTTTCTATAAGCGAATTCATTGCAATTTCATTGTACAATGGCTCGTTTTTTTGAGCTTGCGATGAAACAATAATTTTATTTTTAATTTTTTCTATAATGCATTTTTTGTTCATGATTATAAATTATACACCAAATTGACCATGTTTTTTATTTTTAAGTTATACTAAAATAAGTCATTAGTTAAATATAATTGCAGAAAATATCTGCAATGTTAGAAAAGGTGTAAAATTATGTCCGCAAAAGTCGAAAATTTAGAAAAAAACGTAGTTAAAATTGATATTACCATTGATGCAAAGGAAGCTCAAAAAGCTTACAACAGCACAGTTTCAAGAATGTCACAACATGTTAACATTCCGGGCTTTAGAAAAGGTAAAGCGCCAAAAAATGTTGTTGAAAAATTTATTGGTGCAGAAAGAATAAAAGTTCAAGTTGTTGAAGACTTATTCCCTAGAGAATTTGCAAAAGCGGTTGAAGAAAATAAATTAGAGCTTGCAATTCAGCCAAGTATTGAATCTTTTAACTTTGAAGAAGGTAAAGATTTAACAATTATTGCAAAAGCCGAAGTTAAACCGGAAGTTACTTTGGGCGAATATAAAAACCAAACAATAGAATTTGAAGCTTACAAAGTGCCCGAAAACGCTCTTGAGCTTGAATTAGATTCAATTAGAAGCCGTTTTGCAACCGTTAAGCCAATAGAAGAAGACAGGGCTGCAAATGATAAAGATTTGGCTGTTATTGACTTTGAAGGCTTTGTTAATGGTGAACCAATCGAAAGAGGTGCAGGTAAAAATTACACCCTCGATTTAGGACATTCAAATTTTATCCCCGGTTTTGCAGAAGGCATCGTTGGGCATAAAAAAGGCGAAGAATTTATGATTGATGTAACCTTCCCAACTGATTACAGCGAAGAAAAATTAAAAGGTGCAAAAGCGCAATTTAAAATCAATTTGCATGAATTAAAAGAAAGAATTTTGCCCGAACTTAACGACGAATTAGCTAAAAAAGTCGGCAAATTTGAAACAGCTGAAGATTTAAAGAAAGACATTACAAATTATTTGGAAGAATCTTCAAAAATTGAAAACGATAAACGCAAAATGGAAGCAATTTTCAACAAAGTTCTTGAAGAAGCAAAAATTGACATCCAAGATGCAATGATTCAAAGAGAAATTGATGCCGTTTTTGCAGAAACAAGACAAGCTGCCGAAAGCCAAGGACATGATTGGAATAAAATTGTTGACGCTCAAGGCAAAGATAAAGTTGATGCTCAAGCAAAAGAAGAAGCAATCAGAAGAATTAAAAATTCTTTAATTATTGAAAAAATTGCTAAAGAAGAAGGCATCAAAATTGAACAAGGTGATATTGTAGAACAGGTTTCTCAAATTGCTCAAGCATACAGAACCACACCTCAAGAAATTTTAAAAGAAGTTACAAAAAATCATCATTTCTTTACTGCAATTACTCAACAAGCTGCAATTAAGAAAGTGAACGATATTCTTTTAAACAATAACACTTTTGTTGCAAAATAAGTATAATATAGATTGTGAAAGGAATTTATAAATGAGTTTCGTACCGGTTGTAATCGAACAGTCATCACGTGGTGAAAGGTCTTTTGATATTTTTTCAAGACTTTTAAGGGAAAGAATTATATTTTTAGGCACACCTATTGATGATATGGTTGCAAACTTAGTTGTTGCACAGCTTTTATTGTTGGATTCAGAAAACCCTGAAAAAGATATTATGTTATACATAAATTCTCCGGGTGGTTCTGTTACCGCAGGCTTTGCAATTTATGACACAATGCAACATATAAGATCTGACGTTTCAACAATTTGCTTAGGTCAAGCTGCTTCAATGGGGGCTTTTCTTCTGTCATCAGGCACCAAAGGCAAACGTTTGGCGCTTCCACATTCAAGAGTTTTAATTCACCAACCCTTAGGCGGGGCGCAAGGTCAAGCAACCGATATTGAAATTCAAGCAGCTGAAATTATCAGAATTAAAAAATCATTAAATGAAATTTTAGCTCAAAACACAGGACAATCTATTAAAAAGATTGAAAAAGATACTGACAGGGACTATATCATGACCCCTGAAGAAGCGCTTGAATATGGCATGATTGACAAAATCATTACAAAAGAAAGCGTTTAAAAATAGGAGCAAAAAGTAATGCCAAAATCAGATGATCCAAATTTAAAATGTTCCTTTTGCGGAAAAACTCAAGATCAGGTTAAAAAGCTTATTGCTGGTCCTGATGTATGCATTTGTGATGAATGTATTGAGCTTTGCAATGAAATTTTAGATGAGGAATTATTTAACGTAAAACAAGAAGAAAAGGTTTCTGATATTGAACAGGCTGTGGAATCTGTTCCAAAGCCTCAAGAAATTAAGGCCTTTTTAGATGAGCATATTGTAGGGCAAGACGACGCTAAAAAAGTTTTAGCAGTTGCTGTATATAACCACTACAAAAGAATTGCCCATAATGCAACAGCAGAAAAAGATAAAAACGAAGTGGAAATTCAAAAATCCAACATCTTGCTTGTAGGTCCTACAGGTTCAGGAAAAACATTGTTAGCTCAAACTTTGGCTAAAATGTTAAATGTTCCGTTTGCCGTTGCAGATGCTACAACATTAACCGAAGCCGGCTATGTGGGCGATGATGTTGAAAACATTTTATTGAGATTATATCAAGCAGCAGATTATAACGCCCAAAAAGCAGAACGTGGCATAATCTACATTGATGAAATTGATAAAATTGCAAGAAAATCTGAAAACCCCTCAATTACAAGAGATGTTTCAGGTGAAGGTGTGCAGCAAGCGTTGTTGAAAATGATAGAAGGCACTGTTGCAAACGTTCCGCCTCAAGGTGGCAGAAAGCACCCGCATCAAGAATTTATTCAAATAGACACATCAAACATTCTGTTTATAGTTGGTGGCGCATTTGTCGGTTTGGAAAAAATTGTTGAACACAGATGTGGTGACGGAATGGCAGTTGGTTTTGGTTCAAAACCCGTTAGCCAAAAGGAAAAAGAACTTCAAGCTCAAAGATTGCTTAAAAAATTGCAACCCGATGACCTTTTGAAGTTTGGCTTAATTCCTGAATTCATCGGTCGTATTCCTGTTTACACAGTTTTAGACCCACTGGATGAAGCAACATTAAAAATGATTTTAACAGGTCCTAAAAATGCGATTATTAAACAATATCAATGTTTAATGAAAATGGACGATGTTGAGCTTAAATTTGACGACGATGCGATTGATTTAATTGCTCAAGAAGCTCTGAAAAGAAAAACAGGCGCACGTGCGCTAAGGTCTATCGTTGAAGAAATTATGATTGATGTTATGTATGATGTACCTTCAAATTCAGACATCAAAACCTTCACCGTAACAGCCGATCTTGTCAGAAAAAAGTGCAACGTAGCTGAAATAATAAAGCTTCCCACTATTAAAACCGACGAACATAAAGCAGAAGATATAGCTTAAAACAATATAGCAACAAATGTTTAAAACTTGCATTTGTTGCTATATTTTTAATTTTTTTAAGTTCAAATTATTTATATATGCATCTTATATAAGAAGTATTGGCACGCGGATGTCTGTTACTCATTCCCATAGTAAAATCTTGCCCCCAAGCCAAACCGTCTTTACCTTGTGTAATTATTGAGCTTGACCAAAATCCAACATAATCTCCCATATCAGTCAAAGGCGAATTTACAAATAAAGACGCAAGCTCATCTATATTAGGCAACCTTAAATCTTCGCTTTGTACCTTGCAAGCATAGGCGGCATCAACACCCGCAGCATCCGCACTATACGAAGGCGCCATATTTGCATTTGTTTTATAAGGTACAGGCGCCACAACTACAGGATTTTTGTTATAAAAAGCCGTAATAAACCCAACATCCTTCCCCACTTCATTTGGACCTTCTTCCCCATTCAAATCATAAATAAAATTCACACACATCTTATTTTGCGCATAATAATTTACAGATGTACTTGAACTACAAAGAGGATTATAAAAAACAGCAACCGACTCCCCATTCACCGTCTCAAACGCCGCCGCCTTCGTATCAACTACACCCCCTTCCTCATTTACTTCATGCGCCCCATTTAATAATTTTTCATTCAACTCACTCATCTTCGTTGGAAAATTAATCTCAGATTTTGCCCCCAATGTCGCAATTTTACTAGGCACCCCGCAAGCAGAAAGCTTACCCGCCCCACAAACATTATTTATCTTATACACCTTCGACAACGCATCCAAAATAAAACTCTCCGCCGCCGTATCAACCGTCGCAACTCCATCATCATCAGTTTCAAACTGACCATACCCACCCAACGTATTCATTTGCCCAATCGCTTGCGCCATTCTGGCATGCAACGCCTTCCTTTGCGCTTCCCATGCCTTCTCATTCACATTAACAAGCAAACTAGGCAACGTAATCGCCGCCACAATCCCAATAATCGCCAAAGTAATTAACACCTCAGCCAGCGTAAAACCTCTAAACTTTTTCATATCATTCTATCCTTTCAACTTTTTTGCACCAATCTGTTTTATTTTGTTGCAACCTACCAAAACCCCAATATCCACACCACCTTCAACCCACCCAAAAAGTTAATATGCCATTTTTTCTAATATTGAATAATATCTAAAACAATGCTATATTAATAAAAAGACCTAAAATGCACCAAACTAAAACATTTTGGTGCATTTTTTAATACCACAATTCCCCCGCAAAGTAGGTTGGGCTTTCAGCCCAACAGCATCAAATGGTTTTTTTACTATCCCCTTTGAAACATCAAACACAAAAAAGCGCCACTTAAAAAAGTGGCGCCAAAGATAATTAAGTAATAAAGTTGAAACGAAATTGTTATTCATTTTGCAAAAAAGTATCTTTTGTCTAGTATTATCAATCTTTAGCAAAATGCCAAAAGTATCTATTTTTTAAGGCAGCGCACGTAAAATGTAGTAGAACGAGTGACGCGGTTACGACCGCCACGATCGAAGCCTTGAGTCCAACCCAATCCGGTGGTGCCCAGCGAAATAATAGAGCCTGACCAATAGTAGTTATTATTTTCGCCCATATTGATAAGCGGAGCATTTACAAAGAGTGATGCAAATTCATCTCTGTCAGGCAATCTTAAGTCTTCTCCCAAGGTATTACAAGCTGTCGGCGCATCTGTTTGACCTGATGTTTCTGTATATTGTGGCACAGTTGATGCATAGTCTGTGCTGTATGGAATAGGTGCTACGACAACAGGGTTTTTATTATAAAAAGCTGTTATGAAGCCAACATCTTTACCAACTTGGTTTGGTCCTTCTGTGCCATTTAGGTCGTATACAAAATTAACACACATTCTATTTTGAACATAGTGAATAGCTGTTGTATCTGAGCTGCATAATGGGTTATAGAATACGGCTATTGATTCGCCATTTACTGTTTCAAATGCAGCAGCTTTCGTGTCTGCTACATCGCCGTCTTCATCTGCGACATGACGCCCGTTTAAAAGTTTTGCATTTAATTCGCTCATTTTAGTTGGAAAATTGATTTCAGAAACTGCATCCAGTGTTGCAATTTTACTTGGAATTCCGCAAGATGAAAGCTTATCAGGACCGCAAACGTTATTTATTTTATAAACTTTCGATAACGCATCCAAAATAAAGCTTTCAGCTGCAGTATCTGTCGTAGCAACTCCGTCATCATCGGTTTCAAACTGACCATACCCACCCAACGTATTCATCTGTCCAATCGCTTGCGCCATTCTGGCATGCAACGCCTTCCTTTGTGCATCCCATGCCTTCTCATTCACATTCACAAGCAAACTTGGCAACGTAATCGCCGCCACAATTCCAATAATCGCCAAAGTAATTAAAATTTCAGCCAGTGTAAAACCTCTAAACCTTTTCATATTTTCTGCTTTCCTTTCAACTTTTGCACCAATTTGAATGAATTTGATGCAAGTGGCTAAAAGCCTTATTGTTTAAGCATTTTGAAGATTGAAAAATGAAAAAATATCAAAGTTTTGACCTCTTGAATTAATGTGGAAACAATGATATATTGAGAAAAAGAAGTTAAATGCACCAATATCATTCATTTTGGTGCATTTTTGTATTTAAAAAAGAAAAAGTTGAGCAATAAAAATGCACCATAATATTCATTTTGTTTCAAAAGGGTTAAAAGGGTTAATTTTATTGAATAATAGAATATGAAAAATGCAAAATATTTTAAAAATATAAGACTTGTAACTTCCAAAAAACAATGATAATATTAATATATATAAACCATTTGCACCATAATGAATATTTTGGTCTAAAAAGTTGAAAGGATAGAAAAAATTATGAAAAAGACAAAAGGTTTTACTTTAGCTGAAATTTTAATTACTTTGGCGATTATTGGGATTGTGGCGGCGATTACGTTGCCGAGTTTATTGGTTAATGTTAACGAAAAAGCTTGGGATGCACAGAAGAAGGCGTTGTATGCAAGGATGGCGCAAGCGATTGGGCAGATGAATACGTTGGGTGGGTATGGTCAATTTGAAACTGATGAGGAAGGAGCGGTGACAGAAGATACGGCGGCGGAGAGTTTTATTTTGGATGCGTTGTCGAAGGTGTATAAGATAAATAATGTTTGTGGGGCGGGTAAGCTTTCTGCTTGCGGGGTGCCAAGTAAGATTACAACGTTAGGGGCAGTTTCTGAAATCACATTTCCGACGAAGATGAGTGAGTTGAATGAAAAATTGCTTAATTTTATAGGGGCGACAAATGCAAGTGGCGGAAGTAATGCTAATACGAAGGCGGCGGCGTTTGAGACGGTGAATGGTGAGTCTGTTGCAGTGTTTTATAACCCATATTGCGGCTCGGATGTTTCTTTGGGGCATTATGCGCAATCAAAAATATGCGTTAATTTTATATATGACTTAAATGGCAGCGAAGGACCTAATCAGGTAGGCAAAGATGTCGGGTTTATAACAGCTTTTTATAATAAAAATCCGATTGTGGTTGCCCCGCTTCCATATCATACTAATGCCAAAATGTCAGCTTCATATAGTAGTGATTCTTCGGTTTTAGATGCTGCCGGTGCTTGTAGGGCTTTAAATGAAAACCTTAGAATTCCCAATCGAGATGAACTGGCTTCTTTGTTTGTAAATGCTCCATTACTAAATATAGAAGAAAGCGCATTTTGGTCAGGCACAATAATCTCCTCAGGCGAATCCGGTCTTGCATGGACACAACATTTCAACGACGGAGCGCGCAATAAAACAAAACGTTCGGAAGTTGGTTATGTACGCTGCGTATATAGATAAAATAATAAAAGCTGCATTTGTTAACAAATACAGCTTTTAATTTAATTGTTTAAAGTTCTACGATTCTATTAGCAAGCTTGCGCCGATGACACCTGCGGTGTTGCCCAGTTGAGCCGGAACAATTTCAACGCTTTTAGCTTGAATGGGCATTGCACGTTTTGCAATGGTTTCTTTAATGGGGTTAAATAATATGTCGCCTGCATCGGCTACGCCACCGCCAATGATGACTCTTTCAGGGTTTAGAAGGTTTATTACAGAGGTTAGACCAAGACCTATTATTTCGCCCATTTTTGTGTAAATTCTTTTTGCGACGGCATCCCCTTGAAGTGCTGCTTGAGCTACGATATAGGGGCTTAATTCTTCTGTTGCCAATTCTTTAAATTTAGATGATTTTCCGCCTTTGATGTATTCTTTGGCTTCTGCAACAATAGAAGGGCCTGAAGCATAAGCTTCCAAACAGCCAAAATCGCCGCAACCGCAAATAGGACCGTCCCCCATGGTCATTTTAATATGGCCGATTTCACCTGCAGCATTTTTAGCACCTCTCACAAGTTTGCCGTTTATAACAAGCCCTGAACCGATGCCTGTGCCTACTGTTATACAAACTAAATTATTGCAGCCTTTGCCTGCACCATATTTTAATTCGCCTAACGTTGCAACACGAACATCATTATCTAATTTAGTAGGTATTTTAAATTTATCTTCCATAATTTTTGCCAAAGGAATTTCAACCCAGCCGGGCATATTTGTTAAAAGTCTTACAATGCCTGCCGTATAATCAATTTGTCCGGGGAAACCAAAGCCTATTGCTTCTACTGTATCTTTATTTGTGTTTGTTTCTTTCATTAATTCTTCAATAGCATTTTGAATATTTGTAATTGAATGTTCATATCCAAGATCTGCTCTTGTTGGTGTTGTATTTGAATAAACAATTTTGCCGTTTAAATCCACAAGCGCAAGTTTAACGTTTGTGCCGCCGACATCAACTCCTATTCTGTATTTTTTCATTTTTCTCTCCCTTATATAAATTTTAATTATTCAAACTGTGAATCGGGGCAGGAATTCTACCCAGCCTGTTTATAAAAACTGATGAATCTGTATTATTCATTTTCATAACGGGTGCTTCGCCTAATAAACCGCCAAATTTTACCCAATCGCCCGCTTTTTTGTTCGGAACGGGGATTACCCTTACTGCGGTTGTTTTTTTATTAATCATACCGATTGCCATTTCATCTGCAATCATGCCTGCTATTGTTGTTGTTGGTGTATCCCCCGGAATTGCAATCATATCAAGCCCAACAGAACAAACGCTTGTCATAGCTTCCAGTTTATCAATGGTTAAAACACCTTTTCTTGCAGCTTCTATCATGCCTGCATCTTCCGAAACAGGAATAAAAGCGCCTGATAAGCCGCCAACATAACTTGATGCCATAATGCCGCCTTTTTTAACGGCATCATTCAGCATTGCAAGTGCTGCCGTTGTGCCATGGGCGCCTGCATCAGATAAGCCCATTGCTTGGAAAATGCCTGCAACGCTGTCGCCTTCAGCAGGGGTTGGTGCAAGCGAAAGGTCAATAACGCCAAATGGTATATCAAGCCTTTTAGCAAGTTCTCTACCAATTAATTCGCCTGTTGTTGTAATTTTAAAAGCTGTTTTTTTGATTGTATTTGCAACTTCTCCTAAATCTGCCTCTTTTGGCATATTTTGAATTGCCCACCTTACAACCCCTGGACCTGAAACACCAACGTTTAAGGCACATTCAGGTTCATTAACCCCGCAATAAGCGCCTGCCATAAAGGGGTTATCCGTTACGGAATTACAGAAACAAACAAATTTTGCAGCGCCAAGACCGTCTTTATCTTTAGTTAATTCTGCCGCTTTTTTAATTATTTCTGCGGTTTTATAAACGCCCACCATGTTAATTCCTGCTTTTGAACCTGCTAAATTAACAGATGAACATATTCTGTCTGTTGCAGCTAAAGCCTCAGGAATTGAAGCCATAAACCTTCTGTCGCCTTCTGTACAGCCTTTTTCAACCAAAGCGGAATAGCCGCCCAAAAAATCAACGCCCACTTCTTTTGCTGCTTTATCCAAAGTTTTTGCAATGTGGATAAAATCGGGCTTATCAATAGATTCCGTTATAATTGAAATTGGCGTTACCGCTATTCTTTTATTTATTATGGGAATTGAATATTCATCTTCAAGTTCATCTGCAAATTTTCCCAAATTTTCAGCATATTTTGTGATTTTATCGTAAATTTTAGCTGCCACTTTTTTGGTATCAGAACCGCAGCAATCTCTTAAACTTAAAGCTAAAGTAACCGTTCTTATGTCGAGATGATGAACTTTAATCATCTCTATTGTTTCTATTATGTTATTTACATCAAAATTCATTGCCATTATATTGTATGCATCCTATCAAAAATTTCTTTTCTTTGAACCCAAATTGTCATATGAAGACTTTTTGCGGTTTCTTCCAATTTGTCTTTAATTGTGCTGAAAGATTCTTTTGAATTTGAAATGTTACATAACATCATCATAACAAAGTAATCTTGCATAATTGTTTGTTTAATATCTTCAATGTTCACGCCTGTTTCATACATTGTAGTTGCAATTTTTGCAACAATACCTGTTTTGTCTTGCCCTGTGATAGTTACAATAATTTTTTCTTCTGCCATTATTTCACATCGTCCTTAATTACAATTAAATTGTTCATAATTTTCATGGCAAC
Source organism: Candidatus Gastranaerophilales bacterium (assembly GCA_944325175.1). GTDB lineage: Bacteria > Cyanobacteriota > Vampirovibrionia > Gastranaerophilales > Gastranaerophilaceae > Galligastranaerophilus_A. The sequence continues at coordinate 13,976 of CALUYZ010000018.1, forward strand.
CGTTGGCAATACAACGTCATTCAAACCGTTTGCAATGCTTATAATGCTGCCTGCTTTTAAAATTTGTTCTTCACCTTTGTAGATGAAAGTGTAGTCGGTCTTTCTATCAGACCTGATTGTAATTTTGTCCATTTTTATTCCTCTCTATTGAACAATTTGAACGCCTGAGCTTGTGCCAAGCCTTGTAGCACCTGCTGAGATTAAATCAAGCGCCATTAATTTAGATTTTATACCGCCTGATGCTTTAACACCAATGTTTCTTTTAGCAACTGATGAATACATTAATTTAACATTTTCAACAGTGGCACCAACGCCATTTTTTACAAAGCCTGTTGATGTTTTAACAAAATCTGCACCTGATGTGACACAATTTAAGCAAGCAACTTTTATTTCGGCAGGTGTTAAAAGGTCTGTTTCCAAAATAACTTTTAAATTCTTATCTCCTGCAGCTTCTTTTTGTAAGCTAATTTCATCTGCCGCTTGTTTATAATTGCCCGATTTTATTGCGCCAATGTTTATAACGGTGTCAATTTCATCGGCACCGTCTATTATTGCTTCTTTAATTTGATTAACCGTTGTATTAATTTTATTTGCCCCCAAGGGGAAATTTACAACACAAACAACTTTAATATCCTTGCCTGATTCTAAAATTAAACTTTTTGCAAGTTTTACATAAATGGGGTTTACACACACCCCAAAAAAGCCATATTGAATGGCTTCTTCGACCAATTTTTTAATGTCATCTACCGTTGCATCCGGTTTTAAATTTGTATGTTCAATATATTTTGCTAATTCCATAAAAGAAATTATATCAAAACAAGGTTTTTAGCGCCATTTGTAAAGTTTGTTAACGCAAAAATGTTTTCAACACTTATTTCTAAAATTCTTTGTTTGGCTTCTTTCGTGTTATAAGCAATGTGCGGCGTTATTATAACATTTTCCATATTTAACAATTTGGATGCAACGTAGAAGTTTTTAAGACAATTATCTTTAACACAGTTTATATTAATTTTATTTTCACCATGCTCGTATAAAACTTCTTCGCACTCCATGACATCTAATGCGGCAAATGAAACTTTTTTTGAAATTAAAGCTTCATAAAGGGCTGTTGTTTGAATAATTTCTCCACGAGCCGCATTTACAATAATAACACCGTTTTTCATTTGTTTAAAACTGTTTGAATTAAACATATGGAGTGTTTTATCGTTTAAATTACAATTTATGCTTATGATATCAGATTGCCTCAAAAGTTCATCAAAGCTGACTTTTTTAAACCTTTCATCTTCTTGAATGTCATAATAAATTACATTCATAGAAAACGCTTTTGCAATTTCCGCAACTCTTTTGCCAATAGCACCAAGCCCTACTATTCCTATTGTTTTATTAAAAAGCTCTAACCCTAAATATTTTGAATCTTCAATTTCTTGTTTTTTAACATCATTGGCTGCAACAATAACTTTTCTGATTATAGTTAATAAAATTGCAAAAACATATTCTGCTATTGAAGAATCGCCATAGTGGGGCGCATTAAAAATGTGGATATTTTTTTCTTTGCAATAGGCTAAATCAACATGAGAATACCCTACGCTTCTTAAAACTATAAATTTTAGGTTGGGAAATTTTTCTAAAGCTTTTTTTGATAAATCGGAATCTATAAAACAAGAAATAACTTCTGCATTTTTTATATTATCTTCAATTTCAACATTACCGTTCAAACTGTATGTTAAAAATGTTTTTTCATAAGAATTATCTAATTTTTTTTCTAGATATTCTTTTTCGTATTCTTTTGTGTCAAAAAATATTATCTTCATAAATTAAAAATAACTTTAATTTATAAAAATATAATTCAACAATTTGGCTAATTAAATAAGGGGGAAAATTCCCCCTTTAATTTTTTATTCTGTAATTGCCCCTTTGTCTGCTCCTGAAACCGTTTTGGCATATTTTGTCAAAAAGCCTTTTTCAACCTCTTTTGTTTTAGGGGTAAAATTTTTCCTTCTTTCTTCCAGTTCGCTATCTGACACCAAAAGGTCAATGGTTCTTTTATTTATGTCTATTTTAATTTTATCGCCGTCTTTAATTAAGCCTATAATGCCGCCATCAACAGCTTCAGGCGAAATATGGCCAATGCAAAGCCCTCTTGTGCCGCCTGAAAATCTGCCGTCTGTTATAAGGGCGCATTTTTTGCCCAAACCCTTTCCAACTAAAAGTGAAGTTGGAGCAAGCATTTCCCTCATGCCGGGGCCGCCTTTCGGGCCTTCATATCTTATAACAACAACATCGCCAGCTTTAACGATATCGTCTTCAATGCCTTTCATAGCGTCTTCTTCTCTATCATAGCATCTTGCTGTTCCTTCAAATTCAAAACATTCTTCAGCAACGCCTGAAATTTTAACAACAGCGCCTGATTCTGCTAAATTACCATGAAGAATTGCAAGCCCAGGGTTTTTTGTAATCGGGTTATTAAATGGTTTTATGACATCATTATTAACCCAAGCGCCTTTTGCCCTGTCTTCAACGGTTTTGCCTTCAACATTTATTGTATTTTTAAGTTCAGGAGTGTTTCCCCAAATTGTTTTAAGGGCACCGGATATTCCCCCTGCCATATCAAAATCTGTCATAGTTAATGTGGCAGAAGGGTCAAGCTTAATTAATTGCGGAATTTTAAAGCTTAATTCTTCAAAATCATTCAATGTTAAATCAATTCCTGCCGTATTTGCTATTGCAAGAAGGTGAAGAATTGAATTTGTTGAGCCGCCCAAAGCTAAATCCATAACAATAGCGTTTCTCATTGAATCTTTTGTAATTATATCTTTCGGGCAAACGTTGTTTTTAACTAAATCTACCGCTAAAAAGCCTGAATCAAAAGCTATTCTTCTTTTTTTGCTTGAAACGGCGGATGCTGTTGCGCAGCCTTCTAAACTAAGCCCCATAACTTCCGTTAAGCAAGCTAAAGTGTTTGCCGTATATAACCCTTGGCAAGCACCCATTGTAGGGCATGCGTAGTGTTCCATTTCAGTTAATCTTGCTTCATCAAATTCGCCTGCTCTAAATCTTCCGACGGCTTCTGATGAACCTCTTATAAAAGTTAATTTTTCACCTTTGCAAAAACCGTCTAATGAAGGTCCTGCAGTTACGACAACGGTTGGAATATTTAACCTTAAAGCACCCATAATCATCCCTGGGGTGATTTTATCGCAATTTGTTAAAAGAACAAGCCCGTCTAATTGGTGAGCGCCTGCAACTGCTTCAACGCAATCTGCAATTAAATCACGGCTTGGAAGAGAATATCTCATGCCACTGTGGCCCATTGAAATGCCGTCACAAATTGCGGGTGTTCCAAAAATGTAAGCTTGCCCGCCATTAGAATGAATACCTTTTTCAATTTGCCTTTCTAAATCTCTCATACCGATATGCCCCGGCACTAAATCGGAAAAACTTGAAGCAATACCAATAAAGGGTCTATCTATATTTTTATCGGAAAGCCCGCCTGCGTATAATAAAGCCCTATGCGGAGCATGGGCAATTCCTTTTTTTATGGCATCAGATTTCATTTAAAAACTCCTTATATAAAATAATTTACTTAATTATAATATATAAAATTCCTTATGCCAAAATGTAAAAGAGTTTTATAACCAATAAACAAAAACAATAAATCTACTGAAAAAATTCTACAATTTTAATATTGAAAAAATTCGCAATGTCCTCAAGTCTATCGATTGAAATATTTATTTTACAACGCTCTAGTTTTGATATATACGAATTATCAAGCCCGAGCCTTAAGGATAATTCCTCTCTGCTCAACTTAGATTGCAACCTTAGCTCATAAATTTTATTTGCAATTTTTTGTCTAATTACTTGACTCATGTTCCTATAATGGACTAAAATTCTATCTATGAACAGGAATTTCAGTCCATATATAAAATTTTTTCTTATTTGCTTTATTTGTGAAATACCCAATCCGGCAATTTGCAAAAATTACAATTATTTCAAACATCCTGAGGCAAGTTACCAAATTGAATGGTGCAATTTGCATAACGGAATTATGGAATATGAAAATTCAGACTACACAAGAGTAGATTGCTTAACAGAAACCCATGCAGTCGAATTTGATTTTGCCAAAAAGTGGGCAGAGAGCATAGGGCAAGCATTACACTATAATGCAATGACCGGCAAAAAGGGAAAAGTTGTTTTAATTTTAACTAATCCTAAAAAAGAAATGGTGTATTTTAGGCGCGTAGAAAATCTTGGCAGAAAATATGATTTTGATGTCGAATATATAACAAACAACATCCTAAAGATAACTAAGGACGGAAAATGTAACAACCCCAAATGTAGATGCCACCATAAAGGCAACCAATAGTTGCGGTTTAGTAATAATCAGGTTCTGATTTATCTTCTTCATCTTGAAGGGAAGATAGGTCGTAGCTGTATGTTGAATCAAAATCTTCAGGAAGTTTATCAACATCAGGCCAAATTGTGCCTTCATCAAATCTGCAAGCAGATAAATTTTCACTTAGCGCAAAATCGGATTCTTCTAAATTGGCTTCATTTAAAATGGCACCTGCCATATCGGCATCTTGGAAGTTGCAATAATGAACTTCTGCATAGCTAAAATCTGCCCCATAAAGGGTTGTATTTGTAAAATCACATTCAACAAAACGGCATCTTGTAAAATCGCAGCTTGTAAAATCGGCATCTGTGAAATTTACGTTTGTGAATTGAGTTTCAGAAAAAGTTGAGCCTGTAAAATCGATGTTGTTTAAATTTACATCAGATATTTCATAAGACAAAACTTCAATTTCAGACAAATCTATAATTTCATTTGTTTGAGATTTTGCGGCTTCATATTCGCCTTTGTTGTTTAAAATTAAATCCACCCATTTGTCTTTTGAAAGATTTGCCATTCATTTTTCTCCAATGCACTAATATTGGTATTTTATTAAATTTTTTATAACTTCGCAACCCTTTTAAATATCTTTTATTCCTGCATCAATGGCTGCGATTGCAGCTTGCACACGGTTATCAACCCCTATTTTTCTGTAAATATTGTTAAGATGAGTTTTTACGGTAATTTCTCTTATAAAAAGTTTTTCTGCAATTTTGGCGTTTGAATCGCCCAAAGAAACAAGTTTTAAAATTTCTTTTTCTCTTGAAGTTAATGAATTTATGGATTCCATTCTTTTAACTTCTGCTTTATTCCAGTTGGAGCGGCGAAGAAGCGCTTCAATTCTTGCTAATAAATTAGGGAAAACAAAAGGTTTTACTATGTAATCATCAGCGCCCGATTTTAAGCCTGAAACTTGCTTATAATCATCATCTATAGCAGTTAGCATAATAATTGGAATAGAGCTTAAAATTTTATGGTTTCTAATGTTTTTTAAAGTTGTCCACCCGTCCATTACAGGCATCATAACATCTAATAAAACAAGGTCATATTTATCAATGTTTTTGTTTAATTCAATTAAACCCTGTTTGCCATCTAATGTAACCGTAACCTCAAACCCATACATATTAAGCATATCAGCAGTTGGGTTCGGGTTATCATCTATTATTAAAATTTTTTTTATTTCATCAATTTCATTCATTTATTATGTTAAATTTTCCCTTATTGCCTTAATTGCAGCTTGAGTTCTGTCATCAACGGATAATTTTTGAAGAATTGAGCACATATGAACTTTTGTTGTATTAATTGAAATGTTCATTTTTCTTGCAATTTCAAGGTTGGAATTGCCTTCTGCCAAAAGAAAAAGAACCTTCATTTCTTTTGATGTTAAATTATATTTGTTTTGGTTTTCTTGTTCTTCATTTTTATTAATTTTGGATGTTTTTTTCATTAAAACCTTAGATGCTGTTGGGTCATACCAAAGGGAACCTTCCATGACATCTTTTATAAGTTCAATTAATTTTTCAGGCTTTATATCTTTAGAGCAATATGCATTTACACCTGCATCCAAACAGCCTTCAATTTCTTCATTATTGTTATGAGATGTAATAATAATAATTTTTATATCAGGATATTTGGTTTTAATTTCAAAAGAAGCTCGAACGCCATCTACAACAGGAAGCCCCAAATCCATTAAAACAAGGTCAACTTTATTTTCAGCTAAAATTTTATAAGCATTAACCGCATTTTCCGCTTCAAAAATTTTATTTGTAATGTTTTCCTCTTTTAATGAGGTTAAAAGCGCAAAACGGGTGAGAGCGTGGTCTTCAACTATTAATATATTATATTTTTCCATAATTTTATTATATTTAATCTTTATCTTTTTTACAAATACTTTACAACCATATTTTTTTTCTTGTATTATATTCTTTAATTGAGGTAAATAAAATGATAGAAATTAAAGACGTTGAACATGTTGCCCGTCTTGCAAGGTTAAATTTAACCGAAGACGAAAAAATTAAATTTTCAAAACAGTTGGGCGATATTTTAAAATATATGGAACAGCTGAATGAAGTTGACACGACAGGGGTTGAACCAATGAACCACCCGATAGATTTCTCAAATGTGATGAGGGAAGATGTTGCCCGATACGATTGCACCAGAGAGGAATTAATGGCAAATGCCCCGGAGGTTGAGCAAGATTATTTTAAAGTCCCTAAAATAAGTTAATTTTAGGGACTTTTCGTATATGTGCCGGAAGATGAAAAAAATTAAGTAAGGAAAGAAAATGACAAAATATATTTTTATTACAGGCGGTGTTGTTAGTTCATTAGGAAAAGGCATTGTTGCTGCAAGTTTAGGAAAACTTTTAAGAGCAAGAGGGTTTAGTGTTGCAATTCAAAAATTTGACCCTTATATAAATGTTGACCCCGGAACTATGAGCCCCTTTCAACATGGCGAAGTTTTTGTAACAGATGACGGTGCGGAAACAGACCTTGACCTTGGGCATTATGAAAGGTTTACAAATACATCGTTGCATCAAGTAAACAACGTAACATCAGGGTCAGTTTATCAAACGGTTATTGAAAAAGAAAGAAGGGGCGAATATTTAGGCGCCACCGTTCAAACAATTCCCCATATTACAAATGAAATTAAAGCAAGGCTTCTAAAAGCAAAACAACAATTTAACCCTGATTTTTTAATAGCAGAAATAGGCGGCACCATAGGCGACATTGAAAGTTTGCCTTTTATTGAAGCAATCAGACAATTCAGGCTTGAAGAAGGCATTGGAAATTCTATTTCAATCCACACTACTTTGCTTCCATACCTTCAAACCTCAGGCGAACTTAAAACAAAACCCTCTCAACACAGCGTTTATGTTTTAAGAAGCTATGGTATTCAGCCTGAAATTCTTGTTTGCAGAACCCCTGTTGAAATTCATAAAAACGAAAAAGAAAAAATAGCGCTGTTTTGTTCAGTTCAAAAAGATTGCGTTTTTGAATGTAGAGATATGAAATCTATTTATGAAGTGCCATTGGCGCTTGAAGCGCAAAATATGGCAGGCGTTGTTTTAAAACTTTTAAATATGAAAGATAAACACCCTAATTTAGCCTCTTGGGAAAGACTTGTTGATAAAATTAAAAACCCGAAAGGCGAATTGACCGTGGCACTTGCAGGAAAATATACAGAATTAAACGATGCCTATATTTCTGTTGTTGAATCTCTAAAGCACGCAGGGCTTGAATTTGAAAAGAAAGTGAACATAAAATGGTTAGCCAGTGAAGATTGCAAAGATATGCAAAAAACAGAAGAATTATTAGGAGATGTCGATGCGCTTGTAATCCCCGGGGGCTTTGGTGTTCGTGGCATTGAAGGCAAATTAAATGCAATAAGATATGCAAGAGAAAACAATTTGCCGTTTTTGGGGCTTTGTTTGGGGCTTCAGTGTGCAGTTATTGAATATGCAAGAAATGTTATCGGTCTAAATGGCGCAAACAGCACAGAATTTGACGAAAACACAAAATACCCCGTAATTGACCTTATGGTTGAACAAAAAAATGTTGCAGGCTACGGCGGCACAATGAGATTGGGAAGCTATCCTTGTCAATTAAAAGACGGTTCAAAGGCGCAAAAAGCATACGGTAAAAAAATTATAGAAGAACGCCACCGCCACAGATACGAAGTGAATAACGAATATAAAAAATTAATTGAAGATAGTGGGCTTATAATTTCAGGATCATCTCCTGACGGGTTATTAGCAGAAGTTGTTGAATACCCGAAAAATGATTGGCACGTTGCTTGCCAATTCCACCCCGAGTTTAAATCTCGCCCCGAAGAGGCACACCCGTTATTTAAAGGACTTATAAAGGCTGCAATAAACAGAAAAAAATAAAATCAGGGAAAATTCCCTGATTTTATTTAAAAAACGTTAAAATATTGTTTTTTAATAAAATTTTTAGTTTAATTGAAAAACAAAATATGGAACACAACAGAGAACAAATTCAGTGGCTGATATTTCTTGTTAGCGCAACGGGCGGTTTTCTTGCAATGCTTGATTCAAACACGGTGAATGTTGCTTTGTATGAAATTGCCAAAGATTTTAGCGCCGATATGAGCCTTGTTCAATGGGTTGTTACAGGGTATATCTTAATTTTAAGCTCTTTTTTAATGCTTTTTGGCAAATTAAATGATGTCGTTGACAGGAAAATTCTTTATACATCAGGTTTTTTTGTCTTTGCCTTAGGCTCTGTTTTAAACATTTGTTCCTTTAATCTTTTTATGCTAATAATTTGCCGTTTGCTACAATCTTTAGGGGCTTCAATTTTATTATCAAATAATTATGCAATTATAACATCTGTTTTTAAGGGCAAAAAAAGAGCAAGGGCGATTGGGTTTTCTTCTGCAATGATGGCTTTTGCCGGCATGACAGGACCTTCTTTGGGCGGATTTTTAATGCATTATGCAGGCTGGAGAGGCATTTTTATCCCCGGTGTTATTATAGGGCTTCTTGGCGCAATTCTTTCTTTAAGAATAATTCCTTCAATTAAACACAAAGGGCATTTTGTTTTTGATTATCAGGGGATGATTTATCTTTTTATTTCAACGTTTTCTATGCTTATAATAATTTCAAAAATTCATGATTGGGGGCTAAAATCACAAAATACATTAATTGCTTTTATATTAATGATTCTTTTTGGAATTATTTTTTACATAAGAGAAAGAAAAATAAATTTTCCTATTGTAGATTTTGATTTATTCAAATCGCAAGTTTTTACATACGGCAATTTTGCAATGCTTATTTCATATTTTGCGCTTTTTTCAAATGCTGTTATGTTTCCTTATTATGCACAGGTTGTTTTAGGCGCAAGCGCACTTAAAGCAGGGCTTTTAATTGCGCCTTTTTCTGCTTGTTTTATGGTTGCCGCAATTTTTAACGGCAAGCTTTCAAATAAATATTCAAGCGGGCTTTTAATGACAATGGGTGCCTTCTTTATAGTTTTAGGGCTTTTGTTGTTTTCAACTTCAGATTCTGATATGGATATAATGAAAATTATTCTTGCGCAAATGCTTATGGGAACAGGAAGCGGAATGTATCAACCAAGCGCAAATTTAATTGTTTTAACAGCTGCACCGATTAAAGAAACAGGCATGGCATCAGGAATTTTAGCAATGTTTAGAAATACCGGCATGCTTCTTGGCATTATGATTTCACTTGCCATTTTTGATTTCAGAAAAGCTTTCTATATAAAAAAAGGACTTAACGATTTTAATTCTTTTACGGAAGCCTATAGCGAAGTTTTACTTGCAGGAGCATTTTTTGCGGTTTTATGCCTTGTTCTTTCATATAAAACATACATTGAAAAAAGAAAAATGAACGAAAAATATTAATAAATTTTATGTTTAGAGTATAATAAACAGGTTCAATAAAATAATAAAAGGAATTTTTTCTTATGTTGGAAAATGAATATTACCCTCAAAAAACAGAAAAAAAATGGGTTGAATTTTGGGATAAAAATAAAACCTATAAAACTTATGATAATTCAGACAAACCAAAATATTATGCACTTTCAATGTTTCCGTATCCTTCGGGGAAATTACATATGGGGCATGTTAGAAACTATACAATAACAGATGTTATTGCAAGGTTTAAAAGAGCAATGGGCTATAATGTGCTTCACCCAATGGGCTGGGATTCATTTGGTATGCCTGCTGAAAACGCTGCTATTCAACATGGCGCAAACCCCAAAAAATGGACTCTTGATAACATTGAATATATGAAAAAGCAATTAAAAATGCTTGGGCTTTCTGTTGATTGGGACAGAGAAGTTGCCACCTGCAAAGAAGATTATTATAAATGGACCCAAAAACTTTTTATTGAACTTTTTAAAAAAGGCTTAGCATATAAAAAAGAAGCCCCTGTTAATTGGTGCGAAAAATGCGCAACCGTTCTTGCAAACGAACAAGTAATTGATGGCAAATGCTGGAGATGTGATTCTGAAGTTACAAAGAAAAACCTTTCACAATGGTTTTTAAAGATAACAGATTACGCAGAAGTTTTGCTTGATGACCTTGATAAATTAAAAGGCTGGGGCGACAACGTTAAAACAATGCAAGCTAATTGGATTGGAAAATCTTATGGCACAATTTTAAAATTTAAAGTAAAAGAAATTGAAGGCTTAGAAATTCCCGTTTTCACAACAAGGCCTGATACCGCTTATGGTATTACATATCTTGTTGTTGCGCCTGAATATAAAGACATTGAAAAATTAACAACAAAAGAAAACTTAGAAGCTGTTCATAATTACAGAGAAAACGCTAAAAAAATGTCTGAAATTGAAAGGCAATCAACAGAAAGAATTAAAACAGGCGTTCCTTTGGGAACTCACATTATAAACCCATTCACAGGAAGAGTTTGCCCTGTTTGGGTTGCAGATTACGCCCTTGTTGATTATGGTACGGGCGCTGTTATGGCAGTTCCTGCGCATGATTCAAGAGACTTTGATTTTGCAACCAAATACAACCTTCCTATAATTCAAGTTATAGACGGCGAAGGTTATGACCCAAATAAAGTTTTTGAAGACCCTGGCGTTCTTGTAAATAGTGGCGAATTTACTGGGGTAGACAATGAAACAGCTAAAAAGAAAATAACCGAATATGCTGAAAAAATGGGCTTTGGACATTCAAAAGTTCAATACAGATTAAGAGACTGGTTAATTTCAAGACAAAGATATTGGGGCGCTCCCATTCCTGTTGTATATTGCGAAAAATGCGGTGTTCAACCCGTGAAAGAAGAAGAATTACCCGTTACATTACCAACAGATGTTGATTTCTCGGTTCAAGGAAAATCACCAATTACAACAAGCAAAACTTTCCAAAATGCAGTTTGCCCCGTTTGTGGTGCTCCTGCAATTAGAGAAACAGACACAATGGATACCTTCATTTGCTCAAGCTGGTATTATTTAAGATACGCCGATGCAAACAATGATAAAAAACCTTTTGATAAAGAACTTGTGAATAAATGGCTGCCTGTTGATCAATATGTTGGCGGCATTGAACATGCAATTTTGCACCTTTTATATTCAAGATTTTTCACAAAAGCTCTAAGAGATATTGGTTTATTAGATTTTGATGAACCCTTTAAAAACCTTTTAACTCAAGGTATGGTTTTAAAAGACGGTTCAAAAATGTCTAAATCAAAAGGTAACACGGTTGACCCCGATGAAATCTTTGCAAACTACGGGGCAGACACTGCAAGATTATTCATTATTTCAGATTCACCCCCCGCTCGTGACTTTGATTGGTCTGATGCAGGCGTTGAAGGCTGCTATAAATATTTATGCAGAGTTTACAGGCTATATTCAAAATTCCAAGATAAAATCAAACTTGAATATAATCTGCCTGAAACCGTTGATAAAAAAGCGGAAGATTTAATCAGAGAAGTGCATTTATCAATTTCTAAAATAACATCTGATATTGAAAACGAATTTCAATTCAATACGGTTGTTTCAAAATATAGAGAATTAACAAATGCAATTTATGATTACATTAAAGACGAAGAAACGATTAACTATGATGTTTTAAGCTTTGCGCTTGTTACGTTGTTAAAGTTAATTTCACCCGTTGCTGTCTTTATGTCTGAAGAAATTTATCAAACATTAGGCGGCGTTGGTTCAATCCATGAACAAAAATGGCCCGTTGCCGATATGACAAAAACAAAACAAAATAATATTTTATTAATTGTTCAAGTTAACGGCAAAATTAGAGATAAAATTGAAACAACAGCAGGCCAAACAAACGATGAATTAACAAAACTTGCAATGAACAGCGAAAAAACAAAACAATTTATAGAAGGTAAAACAGTTGTTAAAACAATCGTTGTTCCTGATAAAATTGTAAACATAGTTGTTAAATAAAATTAAAAACCCCTTATATATTAAGGGGTTTTAATCTATTAAACTAAAATCTTCAGGCAGCTGTCGGATAGCTTCACCCAAAAGATTAATAATTGAAATGTTTAATCCCTCAGCCATTCTAAAAAGAGTTGAAAACTGGGGGTCTTTTATTCCTTTCTCCATATCAGCCCACATTGATTTAGTCATGCCTACTTCGGCAGAAATCAAAGAAATAGATTTTTTCTGTTCCAGTCTTTTTTGTTTTATCACTTCTGCAAGTTTTTCTTGCAATATTAATCTGTTTTGTAAATTTTTATTCACCATTTATCTGATTTTAGTTCTAAAATTAGAACAAATGTGCTAATATTAGAACAGCTAACAAGCGAGGTTAATATGATTAAAATAAAAGGTTTTACATTGGCAGAAGTATTAATTACTTTAGCTATTATAGGAATTGTTGCAGCAATTTCCATTCCGTCTGTTATATCAAACTCCCAACAACAAGAATTTAAAACAGGTTTAAAAAAGGCAGTTTCTGTTTTAAATAGTGCAATTACTCTAAATATAGCGTATGAAAACGAAACACCTTATGATAATACTGATTTATTTCGCTATCTTCAAAGGCACATGAATGTTATGAAATCAACAACAATGCTGCCTTATAAAACATATACAAAAAGCGCCGGTTATGATACCCATGGATCAGACAACGGCGTATTTTACACAACAGATGGCATGAGATTTGAATTTGACTGGGGAGTTGGTCCTTCATCCGCAGGTTCACTTAAACTTCATGAAAGCGATAACTATGCTTGCTTTTCCACAGATACAAGAGGAAAAGCATATCCTTTATTCTGCAACGGTTGCGGCAGCTATGGGCTTGCAAACAACCCGAACAACACAACAAAAGTTCCTTGCGCAATTTTAGTTGATGTTAATGGCGACAGAAAGCCAACCCCCGGTAATGTCAACTGTAACAATGCAACTTGCGGCAAATCTGACAACAGATACTGGGTTCCGCTACCGGGAGAAAAGAAACTAAGGGATATTTTCACAATTTTAATAACCGAAGACCGCGCAATACCCTACGGTGTCACCGCCCAAAAAGCCATGTACGAAGCACAAAAATAACCAATTAACACACCACAATAAACAAATACTTATCTCGTAGGTTGGGGTTTCTACCCCAACACAAATATTTTTTCCAAATTAGCCACACACAAGCATAAATCTATCAAACAAATATTACCAACCATTTTAACATCAATCTGTTGGACTGAAAACCCAACTCACATTTATTGAGAAATTATGATATTAAAAAATGCACCAAAATGAGTGAATTTGATGCATTTATCTTCTTTTTCTTAATATATCATTGTTTCCCTATTAATTCAAGAGCGGTAAATTTTAATATTTTCGTTTTCCACATGTCAAAAACCCTGTACCAACAAAACTTTTAACCCCTTGCATCAAACTCACTCAAATTGGTGCAAAGTTGAAAAGGATAGAATTTAAAAATTAACAACAGAAAGGTGTTTTTATGAAAAAGAAAAAAGGCTTTACGCTTGCTGAAGTTTTAATTACTTTAGCGATTATCGGAATTGTGGCGGCGATTACGTTGCCGAGTTTACTTGTGAATGTAAATGAAAAAGCATGGGATGCACAAAAGAAGGCATTGCATGCAAGATTGGCACAAGCCATAGGTCAAATGAACACCCTAGGTGGGTATGGAACATATACGGAAGATGAGGAAGGAACGGCAACAGAAGATACGGCGGCTGAAAGTTTTATTTTGGATGCATTATCAAAGGTTTACAAAATAAATAACGTTTGCGGTCCTGATAAATTAAGTTCCTGCGGCATACCAAGTAAAATCACAACGTTAGATGCAGTTTCTGAAATTAATTTTCCAACTAACATGAAAGAGTTGAATGAAAGACTTTTAAATGGAAATCATGTATCTGGTGAAGACGGCGATGTTGCAGATACAAAAGCAGCTGCATTTGAAACAGTTAATGGTGAGTCCATTGCGGTTTTTTATAATCCATTATGTAGTTCAGATACAACAGCCAATCATTTTGTTCAAAATAAAATGTGTGTCAACTTTGTATATGACTTAAATGGCGCAGAAGGACCTAATCAAGTTGGCAAAGATGTTGGATTTATCACAGCTTTCTATAATAAAAGCCCTGTTGTTGTAGCACCTGTTCCATACAACACAGAATATACATCAGCTGTACCGCAATATACAGAAACAGAAGGTGAAATTGATGCACCAACAGCATGTAAAACCATGGGAGAAGACCTAAGATTGCCTGATAGAGATGAACTTGCATCATTATTTGTAAATGCTCAACTTATTAATCTAGATGAAAGCACTAGCACCTATTGGTCGGGCTCGGTCATTTCGCTAGGCACTTCTGGGGTGGCCTGGGGTCAGGACTTCAATCTTGGTAACCGTTACCGTCACTCTCGTTCTCTTACACTCTACGTGCGTTGCCTAAGGAGATAAAATTGTCATTTTGGTATTTTGCTAAAATGTAACAATATCTTCAGCTTTGTTATTTTTTTGTTTGGCGTCACTTTTTTAAGTGGCGCTTTTTTATTTTCAATGCTTTAAAAAACAGTGATGCTGTTGGGCTGAAAGCCCAACCTACTTTGCGGGGGAATTGTGGTATTAAAAAATGCACCAAAATGTTTAAGTTTGGTGCATTTTAGGTCTTTTTATTAATATAACATTGTTTTAGATATTATTCAAGATTGGGAAAAGGGGCGGATGAACTTTTTGAGGGGTTAAAAAGCATTGTTGTTATTAGATTTTTAATAGGTTGCAACAAAATTAAACAGATTGGTGCAAAAAAGTTGAAAGGAAAGCAAAATATGAAAAAGTTTAGAGGTTTTACGCTTGCTGAAGTGTTGATTACTTTGGCGATTATTGGGATTGTGGCGGCGATTACGTTGCCGAGTTTACTTGTTAATGTGAATGAGAAAGCATGGGAAGCGCAGAAGAAGGCGTTGCATGCGAGGTTGGCGCAAGCGATTGGACAGATGAATACGTTGGGTGGGTATGGTCAGTTTGAAGCTGATGATGACGGAGTTGCTACGACAGATACGGCAGCGGAAAGTTTTATTTTGGATGCGTTGTCGAAGGTGTATAAGATAAATAATGTTTGTGGGGCGGGTAAGCTTTCATCTTGCGGTATTCCAAGTAAGATTACGACGTTAGGCGGTGAAGCTGAGATGACATTTCCGACTAAGATGAGTGAATTGAATGGTGCGTTGCTTACGGGAACGCCGGGAGTTTCTGCGGAAGGAATAAAGGCGGATACGAAGGCGGCGGCGTTTGAGACTATTAATGGGGAATCTGTGGCTGTGTTTTATAATCCTCAATGTATGTCTGATAAAAGTACATCACATTATGTTTTGGATGTAATGTGTGTGAATTTTGTTTATGATTTGAATGGGGCGGAAGGTCCTAATGAAGTGGGGAAAGATGTTGGGTTTATAACAGCGCTTGGAAATAAAAATGCAGTGGTTGCAGCACCTATTCCTTATGGTGTTGATTATGAAGGGGTGGTTCCTCAATATACAAATGATGCTTCAGGTGATGATGCAGTTGGTGCATGCAAAAAAATGGGGGAAGATTTGAGATTGCCAAATAGGGATGAGCTTGCATCAATGGTAGCTAATGCACCATTTATTAATATGGATAAGGAAAGCGAAATTTATTATTGGTCGAGTTCGGTAATTTCTAAGGAAAATGCGGGGGCAGCTTGGCGAATTGATTTTCCGTACGGGTTTAGGGGCGGAATTAATGCAGATTACAAATCTCGTGTGCGTTGTGTAAAGAAGTAAAAAGTTTAATATTCGTTGAATGGCACCATAATTAGGTGCCATTTTTATAATTGGTTTTATGAGAGGGGTTTTAGAAGAAATTAAAGAAGGGTAAAATTTGCTAAAAAAGGTGAGAAAACGAGGTAAGATAGTCACCTATTACGTTAATTAACATGGGCATAACCCAAATTAGAAGTAATGCGCCCATGACGGGTTTAAAAAGGAAGCTCATTTGAAAAACGTTTACTTGGGGGGCAGTTTTGCTGATTGTACCCAATATAATGTCTTGCCCTAAAGTTGCAAGCAAAATGGGGGCGGCTATTTGCATGCCGACAATGAATGTGTTTGAAGTGATTTTTACAAGATAGTCCATATTGATAACTTGAGAGAGAGGGAGAGAGGATGAAAACATGGGGTAAACGTCAAAACTTCTTATAAATGCGTCTAATATCCAGTAAATTCCGCCTATTTGCATAAAAATTATAACGGCAAGAATTGTAAAATAATTGCCCATTAAAGATGCCTGAGTTCCTGTTGAAGGGTCTAAAATCATAGCAGATGATACACCAATTTGACTGTTTATAATATCTCCTGCGGCTGAAATTGCAGCTATAATGCAATTTACAATAAAACCGATAATAAACCCGAAGGAAAAATTTAAAATAATTCCAAGCAAAAGGGAAGTATTATCAGGTATTGGCGTTGGCTTCATAATAATGCACAAAATAACCGTTATAATAAGCGCAAATGAAATTCTAACCATTGCAGGCATTTCGCTTCTGTTAAAGGGTGGTGCAAATTGCATTATTCCAATTAAACGTGCAAAAATCATAATTCCTGCACCAAAAGCTAAATTTAATTCAGGAAATAATTTTGCAAACTGCATAAAAAATAAGCTTGATTCCATTTATTCCCCTTTATCTGTACGGCTGAATTGTGCATAACCCCAAACTTTGATTTATTTCATTTTCATAGATTGGGTTAACATTCACTAAAATGTTTACTATTTCTCTTGTAGATTTATAAAGCCTTATATAAGTGTAGGTTTCATATTTAACCTTTAGAACGGTGCTTTTCATATCTATAATATCGCCGTTTTCATCTTTCATATCAAAAATTTTAATATTATCGGTATCGCCCCAAGAAATTCCTATAATGTCAGCATCGCAAGTTATTTTATAATCATATCTGCTCTTTAGATTCACTTTGTAATCGGTTGAACTTTTAAAATAATCTTTATAATTTTCAACATCAAATTGAATTGCAGGCGCTAAAACTTCCCTTGCAAAAACTGTTCCTTGTATTAAAAATAAAAGTACCAATAAAAAATATTTCAATTTTTATCTTCCTAAAATTTTATTTGTTTCAATTAAATTAGGTCTTGGGTTTGCCCCTTGAATTGCCGGTGTATATTTATTTTTTTCTTGCCTTTCAACCCAAGGAATTTTGCCGGGGTTTTGCATCAGGTCTTTTGTTTTGCCTGTGGAAGGTGAAATTGTATCTTTCATTTCAGCTGCAAAAGGGCTTGTGTGGCGGTAATAATCAGAAGGCAAAACGTATGTTTCCATTTTTGGAATTATATTAAATGCAATATAACCCCCTTCTTTAATATATTCAGTTAAAAGTTTTATATAAAACATACCTAAAATTACAATGGTTAAAAACACGCCTATAATTTTTGGCGCCGCTGCTATTGTTTGTTCTTGAACCTGAGTAACGGCTTGCAAAATACCTACTACAAGCCCCACTGCAGCTGCCACCAAAACACAGGGCATTGAAATTGTAAGCATTACCATAAAGCCTTTTGCCATATATTCTACAAGTAATTCCATTAATTAAAACTTTCTACTAAACCTTTAACAATCAAACTCCACCCGTCAACTGCAACGAAAATAAGCAATTTAAAAGGAAGAGAAACAATAGTGGGTGATAACATAAACATACCCAATGCAAGTAAAATGTTAGCTACGACCAAATCTAACACTGTAAAAGGAACATAAATTATAAAGCCTATTTCAAATGCGGTTCTTAATTCTGATAAAATGTAAGCGGGCGCAACTTCCCACAAAGTTAAGTCTTCAGGGGTTTCAGGGCGCACCGTTCTTGTTTTTTCTATAAAAAACGCAATATCTTCTTGTCTTGTTTGCTTTAGCATAAATTCTTTTAATGGTTCAGACCCCGCTTGAACCGCCATAACAATGTTGCCGTTTTGCTGGTATGGAACAGAGCCTGCCTCATACATTTTTTGAAAAACGGGGCTCATTGTATAAAATGTCATAATAATGCAAAGCCCGATTAAAACCATTGCAGGGGGAACAGAGTTTGTACCCATTGCGGTTTTTAACATTGAAAAAACAATTACAAACCTTAAAAAGCTTGTCATACACATAAAAACAAAAGGCAATAATGTAAACATTGCCATTGTTAATAATAGCTGTAAGACAGGGTTCATATCTTTTAAAAGTACATCCATTAATAATTACCCCTTTTTGTTTGGTTTTTATCGCTTAATTCCTTTAAAAGGCTTTTTATAAAATATTTTTTGTTAATCTGTTCTTCTTCTTTTTTAGGAATATTAATCTTTTCTTCTTGCAGATAATTTTGTTCATTTTTTTCAGATAAATATTTTTCAATCATATCTTTATTTAATTTTTTCTTATCTTGACCGGCTTCGCCCAATTTTGAAATTAAAGATATTCTGTCGTTAGAAGAAGCTATTAAAAATTCTTCGTCTTTACAGTTTATGACATATAAAACTTTTCTATCAGGCAGTCTTAATATATCTTCAATTTTTATAAGCGAATTTCTTTTTAATATATTTACACTTGATGTTTTTTTATAAACAACATAACCTATGATAAGAAGCCCTGTCATAGCAAGTGTGTAGACTATAAATTGTGCTATATATTGAATCATTTTTTATTATTCCTCAAAATTTGAGTAATCAAAGTTTTTGTCTTGCTGAGCGCCTTGCGGTGGTCTTGCAGCCGGTCTTGGTGCAGGTTTTGCGCCATTTGCCGCCGCATTTGCTTGTGGTCTTGGCGGAAGCGGTTTTTGTGCAGCTGCACCTTGCGGATTAGCGCCTTGCGGTGGTCTTGCAGCTTGAGGTCTTGAAGGTATTGGTCTTGGCGGGGGCGCACCTTGCGGTTGAGCGCCTTGCATTTGAGGCGGACGAGGCGGAATATTTTGAGGCGGAATAGGACGTGCGCCTTGAGGTTGTGCAGCATTTGCATTACCTTGCTGTTGTATTGGCGCATTTTCTTTTATGGAAGGTTTAACATCTTCATTATTTTCAGGTTTTTTTGATGCAAAAACTTCTGTTATTTTAACCCCGTATTTATCATTTATAATGACAAGCTCACCCTTTGCAACCGCTTTATTTTCAACAAGAAGTGAAATTTCATTATTCATAACAGGACCAAGATCTATTACAAGCCCTTTTGAAATTTGCTTTAATTCACCCAATGTCATTTTTACTTTTTTAAATTCTGCGGCAACTTCAATTTGAATGTCATCCCACATGGTTTTATCGTTTGGCATATTAGTGTTTTCCTTATATCCGATTCCGTTGTTATCATCTTCTTCCATATCTAAATCAAGCATAATAGAAGGCTCCGGGTTTACTTTAAATTCACACTCAACAGTTTCTGTTTTAAGAGTCATTTTTCTAATGTCGCTTTTTTCAAGAAGAAGAATGTCATCTTTTTCTAAATTTTTAAGATCTTCAAGAGTAATTTTTGTATAGCCTGTTATTATATTAACGTATGCAAAATTGTTTAGAAAATCTTCAAATTCAAAACTTTGAACTTTTGCCACAGGTTTTACTTTAAGCCTGTTTAATGGAATTTTCAAACTCAATTTGCCTGCGTTTGTTTTTTTGGTTTTTATTAAAAATACAAAATTTAATTCATTTTTGTTTAAAGGGTCTATTTTTGATGTTTCGGTTTCTTTTATAATTTCATTATCAAGGTTTTTTACAATAAATTCAAAAAATTCATTTAAAATTCTTCTTTCTAATTCTGTTAATTGCTCTAAATTAAAAAGGGGCGAATTTGAATTAAAAGTATCATGGAAAATTATTCTTATAAAATCGGATGAAACCCTTAAAGTTATATGCTGCTTATTTTTGATTGAAATTTGACAAGTATAAAAAAATTCGCCTTTTAATATGGGGTCATCTTTTATATCACAAAATTCGTTTATGGAAGTTAAAAAAATGTCAAAGTCGTTTTCCCAAAACGTGGAAACGGCATTTTTAACGCCCTTTCCGACAGTTTCTTCAAACCAGCCGTATGTTGTATTTATATTAAACTTTTTATCTTCCATATTGTTTTTAAGCACTATAATCCGTTTAAAAATTATATATTTTATTTCAATCCGGGGCAAAAATATTAAGCTCTATATACAATATTTTTAATTAAATTAGTTTAAAAATCATTTTTTTAATTAATGGACTTTATTGTAAAAATCGGGTTATAATTAATTTTACAACTAAAGGAGTAAATTAATGCAGGAAGATTTGAAAAAATTCAGCACGGTTCAATTATTAAATTTTTGTTTGGGGTTTTTTGGGCTTCAATTTGCATGGCAGATGAGAATTATATTATCGGGCCCTGTAACTGAATCTCTTGGCGCAAGCCCTTTTTTGTTTGGTTTAATTTGGCTCGCAGGACCTGTTACAGGAATTGTAGTGCAGCCTATAATTGGCGCATTATCTGACCACACGCAAACCCCGATTGGAAGAAGGGTTCCTTATTTATTAGGCGGTGCAATTTTAGCTGCCATAGGGCTTTTTATTCTACCAAACAGCGGAAATATAGCAGAATCCTTTGGAACAAGCGCCCCCGTTTGGCTTGGGCTTTTAATAGCAGCTATTATGATATGGATTATAGATGCTTGTGTAAACGCTGCTCAAGGACCGTATAGAGCTTTAATTCCTGATAATATGCCAAAAGAACAACATTCCGTTGCAAATTCTTATTTGAGCTTTGCAATAGGTTTGGGTTCCGTTATAGCCGCAGGAACGGCACCGTTTTTAAAATGGGCTGTTGGCTATCAAATGTCTGTTAATGCACAATTTTATATGGCAGGTTTAGCCTTTCTTTTGGCTATGATATGGACTTGTATCACCATAAAAGAAAGAAAAATTGAAAAAACAGAAACAAAAGAAGATGTTAAAACGCCAACATTTATGGAAAATGTTAAGGAATTTTTTAAAATTTCTCCTGAAGTTCCAAAAATTTGTCTTATGCAATTTTTCGCTTGGATTGGCTTAATGAGCATGATGATATTTTTCACTCAATATTCAATCCACACAATTTTCAATGTTCCTGATTTAGCAGGGGTAGATGACACCGTTAAAATTTTATATGATGCAGCGAATATGGAAGGGGCAAATTTTTCATCAATTTGTTTTGCGATTTTTAATTTAATTTGTTTT
This sequence comes from Candidatus Gastranaerophilales bacterium, assembly GCA_944325175.1. GTDB lineage: Bacteria > Cyanobacteriota > Vampirovibrionia > Gastranaerophilales > Gastranaerophilaceae > Galligastranaerophilus_A. The sequence goes on from CALUYZ010000018.1 coordinate 35,529, forward strand.
ATTGTTGCACTTCCAATAGGTAAATTAGCCGTTAAATACGGAAATAAAATTGTTCATATTGTTTCTTTAATTTCAATGGCGGTTGCTTATTTAATTATGTGGAAAACAACAGATAAAACTTTGGTTGCTTTTGCAATGGGCTTAGCTGGCATTGGCTGGTCAAGCACATTGGCACTTCCTTTTGCAATGCTTTCAAAATATATAAAACAAGGAACTGAAGGCTCTATTATGGGTGTATTTAACATTTTTATAGCAGCACCGCAGGTTTTAGTATGCACGGTTTTAGCAAAAGTTATTGATTCTGCTAAAATAACGCTTGATGACGGTTTATTTAATAACCACTGGGAATATGCCTTTTTAGTGGGTGCCATAATGCTTATTTTATCAGCACTTACAACTTGTTTTGTAAAAGAAAAAACAAATTAAAAAAATAAAAAATAAAAAATCGGGGTTTATTTAGCCCCGATTTTATTTTGCAATATTTTAAAAGCTTATGCCATTGCGCCTCTAACGATTTTTGCAAAGCTGTCTGCTTTTAAGCTTGCGCCGCCAACAAGTGCACCGTCAATATCAGATTGTGCCATTTGTTCTTCGATTGTTTCAGGTTTAACTGAACCACCGTATAAAATTCTGATTGAATCAGCTGCCATATCGCCTTTTAAGCCTCTGATTGTTTCTCTAATCATTTTGATTACTCTGTTAGCTTCAACTGAATCGCAAGTTTTGCCTGTGCCGATTGCCCAAATTGGTTCGTATGCAATAACTGATTTTGCTGTATCTTCAGCTGAAATGTTTTCAAAAGCTTTTGTAATTTGAGATGCAATGTGTTTATCTGTGATGCCTTCTTCTCTTTGTTCTAAAGTTTCACCGCAGCAAACGATAGGCAAAAAGCCGTTTTCTAAAATAGCGATTGCTTTTTTGTTGATTAATTCGTCTGATTCGTTGAAATATTGTCTTCTTTCAGAGTGGCCGATAATAATATATTTAAGGTCGAAATCTTTTAACATTTCGATTGAAATTTCACCTGTGAAAGCACCTTTTGGTTCATAATAGCAGTTTTGAGCAGCTAAGGTTACTTTGCCGCAGCCACAATTTTTTAATTCTTTATCAACTGCATAAAGTGATGTAAATACAGGTGCAATAACAACTTCAGGAAGATTGTTTTTGTCTTCGTTTTTTAATTCTTGCATAATACCTACTGCAAGTTCAGCGCTTTGGGCTGAATTATTGTGCATTTTCCAGTTGCCCGCAATAATTGGTTTTCTTGACATAATAAATACTCCTTCTTTTAAACAAACTGTGTTTATAGTATGTAATATTAACATAAAATAATAGAAAGTGTGTTAATTATGTTAGATATTTGGCATCCCTTTTGGCAGCATGGTTTAGAAGAACCCATTTATGAAATTAAAGAAACAAAAGATGAATTTTTAATTAAAAAAGACGGAACAAAAATTATAGACGGCATTTCTTCTTGGTGGGCAAACACTTTGGGGCACAATAACCCATATATTGCATCTGCCATTAAAAAACAGGCTGAAATTATGCAGCAAATTATTTTTGCAGGCTTTGTTCATCAACCGGCAATAGAAGTTAGTAAAAAACTTTCAAAGTTTTTGCCAAATAAATTTACCCACATTTTCTTTTCAGATTCAGGTTCAATTTGTGTGGAAGTTGCCCTAAAAATGGCAGTTGGTTATTATTACAACAAATTTAACAAAAATAAATCTAAAATTGTTGCCTTTGAACATTCATACCACGGCGACACTTTTGGGGGAATGTCATCAGGGGCTGATTCTGTTTTTAATGCGCCATATAAAAAAATGCTTTTTGATGTTTTAAGAATTCCATACCCTAAAAAAAATGAAGAAGAAAAAACAATTCAAGCATATAAAAAACTTTTAAAAGAAAAAGGTGATGAAATTGGCGCAATTATCTTAGAACCTTTGGTTTTAGGTTCTGGCGGTATGCTTTTTTATGAACCATTTGTTTTGGATGAACTTTATAAATTGTCTAAAGAATATGATGTTATGTTTGTTTTAGATGAAGTTATGACAGGTTTTGGAAGGTGCGGCACAATGTTTGCTTATGAACAAACAAATATTGTTCCTGATATTATTTGCTTATCTAAAGGCTTAACAGGGGGAACGGTTCCAATGGCTGCTACCGTTTGTACAAAAGAAATTTATGATGCGTATTATAGCAAAGATAAATCTAAAATGTTTTTCCACTCATCAAGCTACACTGCAAACCCTGTTTGTATGGCAGCAGCTTCTGCTAACCTTGATTTATGGGAAAATAAAAAACCACTTGATGATGTTAAAAGAATTAATTCTTATTACAAAAAACAGCTTGGAAACTTTAAAAATGCAAGAATTAAGGGGGACATTTTTGCTTTTGAAGTGGATGGGGGCGAAAATAATTACGTTTCAAACCTTGCACCAAAACTTTATAAGTTCTTTTTAGATAATAATGTTTTATTAAGACCACTAGGTAACACAATTTATGTAATGCCGCCATATTGCATAAAAGAAGAAAGCCTTGATAAAATATTTGCTCTTTTAAATAAAATAAATACTCTGTAAAAATTTACATTAACTGCAAAATTATTAAAATCGGCACAAGTTATATAAGGGGAAAAAATGTATTGTAATAATTGCGGAAAAGAAATATCGGATAATCATAATTTTTGTTCTTATTGCGGAGCTTCTGTAGAAATTCCAAACAAAAAAGCCCCTTTTATAAATTTTTGCTCCAAGAAAAAATTAAACGGAGTTAAATATTTTTTAATTTCTCTGATTCTTTTTTCTGTTATTTTTTTCGCAACGGCAATAACCATATTTTTAAAATCTCCTGAATATTCCATTTATGCTTCAATTACCGCCATGAAGGAAAACGATTATAACAAAACAATAAAATACATTAACATTGAAAAAATTATAAATAACAGGTTTCAAGAAATTACATCCGAAATGATGAATGATTCCGAACTTGCAAACAATCCCTTTGCAGGCTTAGCATATATGTTTATAGAAGCCTTTAAGCCTAAATTTGTTTCCCTTGTTCAAGATTCTTTTAAAGATATTGTTGAAAGCCCCGACAATGTTTTTCAAGAACTATCCAAACCCAAACTTCTTGCATTTCTCTTAATAAAAAATTATAACGGCATCACCCTTACAAAAACCCTCAATGAACCCAAAAAAGCAACTTTTGTCTTTAACAACAACAAAGACATTAACAACCTGCAAATAAACCTAAACAAAACCTCAGATAATATTTGGGAAATAGTTGATATCAGCGGATATAACTTTTGGGAAAACTAAACAACAAATACCAATAAACTTAAAAAATGTCCGGATTAATAAAAATCCGGACATCCGATTATTGAATAAACACAAGCCTTTATGGCTAAATTATAAGAATAATTTATTTATACACACAACGTATTATATGAACTACCGAACGGTCTGCACGGTGACGACTTCCATTTTCAAAATTCTGTGCCCATGCTAATCCGCTGCTTCCTATAGATATTACCGAACCGGATAAAAAATAGCCTGCTGCAATATTTATTAACTTGCCATTTACAAACATTGAAGCAATTTCATCCCTATCAGGCAATCTTAAATCTTCGCCCTTCAATTTACAAGCCTTTGCCGCATCAAGCGCTTCTTCACTTGTACTATACGAAGGAGCTGCATCCGAAGCATTTACTTTATCCACATTTGGCGCCACAACAACAGGATTTTTATTGTTAAATGCCGTCATAAACCCAACATCCTTCCCCACCTCATTAGGACCTTCCGCCCCATTCAAATCATAAATAAAATTCACGCACATCTTATTCTGCGCATAATGATTAACCATTGTATCAGAACTACACAAAGGATTATAAAAAACAGCAACCGACTCCCCATTCACCGTCTCAAACGCCGCCGCCTTCGTATCTGCCACATCCCCTTCTTCTCCTTCCGTATGCAGCCCATTCAACAATTTTTCATTCAACTCGCTCATCTTCGTCGGAAATGTGATTTCAGAAACCGCCCCTAACGTTGCAATCTTACTTGGCACCCCGCAAGCAGAAAGCTTACCTGCCCCACAAACATTATTTATCTTATACACCTTAGAAAGTGCATCCAAAATAAAGCTTTCAGCTGCAGTATCTTCTGTCGCCGTTCCTTCCTCATCAGTTTCAAATTGACCATATCCGCCCAACGTATTCATCTGCCCAATCGCTTGCGCCATTCTGGCATGCAACGCCTTCCTCTGTGCATCCCATGCTTTTTCGTTAACATTCACCAACAAACTCGGCAACGTAATCGCCGCCACAATCCCAATAATCGCCAAAGTAATCAACACCTCAGCTAAAGTAAAACCTCTAAACTTTTTCATATCATTCTATCCTTTCATTTTTTGCACCAATCTGTTTAATTTTGTTGCAACCCATTGAAAGTACCATATTTACAACGTTTTTGCCCACTCAAAAACCCTACCCATTCTTTTTCCCAACCTTGAACAAAATCCAAAACAATGCTATATTAATAAAAAGACCTAAAATGCACCAAACTTAAACATTTTGGTGCATTTTTGTCGTGAAAATTGTTGATATTTATTAGCATTTGTTGCATCTGGGTAAAGTGCAAAAATAAATTTATCTTGTGACGCAATAAATATGGTGTCCGCTTGAACGATTGGTACGGGTTCGGTTGCCATTATTAAAATACTGTGCCCAAGCTAATCCGGAAGTGCCGATTGAAATTACAGAGCCGGACCAATAGCTGTTTGTATTTTCACTTAAGTTGACAAGCGGTGCATTAACAAATAATGATGCAAGCTCATCTCTGTCGGGCAGTCTTAAGTCTTCTCCCATTGTTTTGCATACTGTTGATGCATCTGTTTTGCTTTGTGTTTCAGTATATTGCGGTGCAGTTAATGTGTAATTTATGTTGTATGGATTAGGCGCCGTAACAAGCGGGTTTTTATTGTAAAAAGCAGTGATAAAACCAACATCTTTGCCTACTTGATTAGGACCTTCGCTGCCATTTAAGTCGTAAACAAAATTTACGCACATTTTGTTTTGTGCATAGTGTGTAGCAGAAGTATCTGAGCTGCACAAAGGATTATAAAATACTGCTATTGATTCACCATTAACGGTTTCAAAAGCGGCAGCTTTTGTATCTGCCACATTGCCGTCTTCGTTTGCCATGTGGTTTCCATTTAATAATTTTGCATTTAATTCGCTCATTTTGGTTGGAAAATTGATTTCAGAAACTGCATCCAGTGTTGTAATTTTGCTTGGAATACCGCAAGAGCTTAATTTGTCGGGTCCGCAAACGTTGTTTATTTTGTAAACTTTTGATAGCGCATCTAAGATAAAACTTTCAGCTGCAGTATCTGTTGTTGCAACTCCGTCATCATCGGTTTCAAATGTTCCATACCCACCCAACGTGTTCATCTGCCCAATAGCTTGAGCTAGCCTTGCATGGAGAGCTTTTTTCTGCGCATCCCATGCTTTTTCGTTTACGTTTACAAGTAGGCTTGGTAAGGTAATTGCGGCAACAATCCCAATAATCGCTAAAGTGATTAGAATTTCAGCCAATGTAAACCCTTTTTTCTTTTTCATAAAAACACCTTTCTGTTGTTAATTTTTAAATTCTATTCTTTTCAACTTTGCACCAATTTGAGCAAATTTGATGCAATGGGTTAAAAGTTTTGTTGGTACAGGGTTTTTGACATGAGGAAAACGAAAATATTAAAATTTGCTGCTCTTGAATTAATGTGGAAACAATGATATATTAAGAAAAAGAAGATAAATGCACCAAGATTGCTCATTTTGGTGCATTTTTTGTGAAATTTTAGGATTGGTATGCATTTATGAATTGAAGATAAAGATGTTTTGAAAATGTGGATTGTAAATTGATATAAGTTGTGCATTGCAAACAGCAAAAATGCAAGAAGTATAAGCTTCTTGCATTTTAGTTTGTTATAAAAGGTGGTTTTATGCTAACAAGGTTTTGAAATTATCATTAAATATAGAGCCGCCTGCGTTCTTTTCGATGCTCATATTGCCTGTAATTAGGCTTAGGAAACCTCCAATGGCGTTGTTTAATTTGTCTTCCATTTTTAGATAGGAAGAATTTTCGCCCAATATTTCTTCTTTGGCATTTTCTATTATGCTGCCCGCAACTCCGCCAAGAATTTTGCCCACCATGCCTCCTGCAACTCCGCCGTATGCATAGCCTGCAATTTGCCCTACCGTGCCGTAAATATCGCTGGCGTCGTATTCTTTTTCAAATAAGCCGCCTGCATTTTGATTGCCATTATTTTCATATTCTTGCATAATATTTGCATTATTTGTAAGTTCTTCGACACCGTTATTTTGAACAAGTTGTCCGATAAAATTTAAAGCTAAATTACTCATTACAGAGTTATTCAATTCCATCTTTATATCCTCGTATATAGTTCTTATATATTAGTTAAAACAATTTACAATACACTATTTTAAAGCTTTTGTTTTTTGTTACATTTTTTTACAAATGAAGTTTTTTAACTTAACTATAATGTTTTATATGAACGTAGAGGAACTTATTGAATTATGTTTAATGCATAAAGAATCGGTTTTAACATATCCGTTTTGCAAACAAAAATACGGTAATTTGCCTGTAATTCGTCACAAAACAAACAATAAATGGTTTGCTCTTATTTTTATTCAAAACAATATTTTATACATTAATCTAAAATGCAAACCCATTGATGCCGAAATTTTAAGAGATAACTATTCTGCCATAAAACCTGCTTGGCACATGAATAAATCACATTGGAATAAAATTGATGTTAATAAAATCAGTAAAACTCTTTTAAAAAATCTGATTAAAGAAAGCTACAATTTGACTTTATAAACATAAAACATTTAAGCATTTTAATGGGTTTGTTATTAACTCTAAACACAAAAATGCACCAAAATGAGCAAGTTTGGTGCATTTATCTTCTTTTTCTTAATATATCATTGTTTCCACATTAATTCAAGAGCAGCAAATTTTAATATTTTCGTTTTCCTCATGTCAAAAACCCTGTACCAACAAAACTTTTAACCCCTTGCATCAAACTTGCTCAAATTGGTGCAAAGCCAAAAAGGATAAAGCCTTACTCCATACATTGAAGGCAAAACAAAATAATGATAATATTAGAATATGTGAAGTATTACTT
>CALUYZ010000019.1 GCA_944325175.1 Candidatus Gastranaerophilales bacterium
TCCCTTGCTATTTTTTAATTCTTAAAAATATATTCCAAACAAAGGTCGAGATTACATCTCAATCTCAAAACTTGAAAATCAGGTCGTTTCACTCCCGTTTTTCTTACGTTTTTCGATATACCGACCTCTAAGCCTTGAGCAAGCTCAAGAGCTAAGAGTCTGGCATCCCTTGCTATTTTTTAATGTCAAAATTTCAAGATTAAATCTCTTATTTTTAAAACCGGCTAAAATTCAAAACAAAGAGATTGCAGCTAAATTCATGATTAACTAATTGTTGGGCTGAAAGCCCAACCTACTTTTGGTAAAATATGCATATTTTTTGCCAGATTGTTTAACTTTATACAAAATTACTTAGTTGAACTTACGGTAAAATGTGCATGTTTGCCTCAATTTGTTTGAGGCTATACAAAAATACTTAGAGCAGTAGGTTGGGGTTTCTACCCCAACTAAAACTAAAACTGGCTCAGTTGGTAGCGCACAACACCGGTAGTGCTGGGGGCAGGGGCTCAAGTCCTCTATACTAAGCAAGATTCATAGTTAATTTATTGTTGGGCTGAAAGCCCAACCTGCTTTTGATAAATGTGCATATTTGTTTCAGCCCGTAGGTTGGGGTTTCTACCCCAACTAAAACAAACCTGAAAGCCAAGCCTGTATGGTGAAACGAATATATCATGCCTGATTGTTTTGAGATGATAAAAATGATAGGGTGGGGTGGGGTGATTATTTTATGTTTAATATTGGGATAATTTGTAATTTTTATTTGATTTGACTAATTTGTAAAAGAAGAAAAAATCGGGCAAATAATTACTTGCCCGATTGTTAAAGACAGTTTTATCTATCAGAAATAGAGGTTTGGAAGCCATCTAAGATACCTTTTTTAGCATTTGCAACGGGGTTGTAGCCTTCGTTCATGGTGGTTCCTGCAATTATTGGAGCCATTAAAACTTTGCCTGTTCCACGATAAACATTCACAAGCCCTTCTTTGTTAACCATTGAACCGATGAGGGTTTTAGAGGTTCTTTCACAGGTAAATTCTAATGATTTTGACCATGCTATTGCCATGCTGCCATCTACTTTTAAGGTGTCATTATTAAGATTAAATTCAATAAGTTCTTCTCTTGGTACGGGGGATTCTAAGACCACAACGCCGTTTCCTGAAAGCGATAAGTTCCAAATGCCTTTATTTGCAAATGCAGTTGAGATGCTTTTGCTGTTTAGAATAACATGTTCTTTTAATTGGGTGTCACATGCTAAAAATAAGCCGTCATCAAGAACAATGCCATCGCCCCAAGCGGAAACATCTTCAAGTATAATATGTTTGTAGGTAGGCTCTAGCATAACCATACCAAGCCCCTTATAGAGAGGTTTTACAGCAGTTTCACTTGTAACCATACTCTTAACAGCACCTTTTAATAAGTTACCGACAGCCTTTATGCCTGAGCCTAAGCCTGTTTCGCTTTCAATGTCACCAAACATCCATTGCATGGCACCGGCTTGAACTCTTGCAGAATTATTATTTAAAGTAATTAAAACCTGTCTTTTTTTGACATTCATTTCTTTTGCAAAATATTGCTGCATACAGTCGTAATCACAGCTTAAATCTTGCTGATGTTCATAGACAGTATATTTACCCAATGTATTTATGGGTTTCATGTTGGCATTTTTTGCAAAGTCTACTTGATGAATATATTTATTTTCAACTTCTTTAATTATATTTCCGCACTTATAACAAACTGTAGCGGTATCTTGCAACTCTGTGCCGCATTTAGGACATTGAATGGTCATAAAAATCTCCTTTACTTTAGTAATTTCCCGTTAAATGTAGTTTTTTATTTTAAAATGGCATGCCGCAATTAAGGCAAAAAATTTAAAAGTTCCTAACTCTTGCCCGCAATAACTACATTCCACACTAAACCTTTCTAATAAAACAACCAACATTTACAGAGTCATTTCATTATATTTTATATTTTAAATATGGGCAATAAAATTAATTTACTTATTATTGTTTTCATCAAGAAGCGCTTTAACGGCTCTTTTGAATGTTTTAATATGCGGTTCAAACGGGCTTTGCTTAATGCCGGATTTTTCTGTCAGAAAAAGCATGGTTTGAAAAACTAAACCCGAGGGTTTAATTTCAGGAGTTTTTTTATTAGTATAAATGCCTGTTTCAAAAGGCTTTTGCAGTTTGTTTGAATGAAAGCGCATGCCTATTGCAAAGCCTCTATTATAAGGGGCTTTATACAATTCAACGGTATCACCTTTAGTTATTTCTTTTATAACCTTATTATCAATAAATTTTTTATATTCGTTTACTAAATCTTCCGTATAATTTTTTGGAGTATTAGCGGGCATTTTATTATACAGAGAATCATCAACAATTAAATTTGCGCAAAAACTTATATTATTAAACATATATTTTTAAAGAACGAACACAATTTTTTTTGCCAAACCTAAAATATGCAAAATGCAAATAAAATAATCTTTGTGTTTTAAATAAACACAAGGATGATTTATATGAACATAACATTTACAGGTAAAATTCCAATAGCAGTATGTCAGGTTCAAAAAAGAAGTACAAAAGAAAATATTCCCGTAACTTTTTTTGAATATGACTGCAAAGATATTGAAGATGCATTTGAAGTAGAAAATTCAACACCTCTTTTTAATTATACCGATACAATAGCACAATATATGAGAAACAAAATTAAACAGATAAAAAACAATGAAGAACCTTCAGATGAGCGCTTTTTCGGATTGTCTTCAAATGACGGCAAATTAATCGGGATAGCACAAACAAGTAAAACAAAAAGAAATTTGCACCTGGATTTTATAGAAACAGATTTTACTAACTACAAAAACACAGGTCGAAACCTTATAGCATTAATTTGCAAATATTGCATAAAAGATAAAAAAGATAAAAATCTTGTCGTAGATTATTATGCGCAAGGCACACACGATTTTTATTCCAAAAAATGCGGTTTTGAACCCTGTAAAAAACCAAGAAAATTAAAAATCGGAAAAAAGGGAATGAAAAAACTTATTGAAAAAGCGCAAGCTAAATCAAATGCGCCTTTTCAAGATAAAAAATAATATTTTTAATTAGGATTTTGTTTTTCAATTAAAGAAGCGGCAAATTTAATAAAATTAGCACAAGGACGAACTTCATAGTATTCTTTTGTTCTTTTATCAGGAATATAGCTGCCCCTGTCTTCCCCTAAAAGGTCTTTACATAATATAGAATCAAATTCATTTTTAAATTCATCTGCTAAATCTTGAATTAATTTATAGTGTTTTGCCTTTAATTCATCATTGTTGTTTCCGACATATCCGCATTTAAGCCCGATTATTAAAAACATAGAGCTTACTGCCCCGCAAACTTCTCTAAGCCTTCCCATTCCACCACCCATAGATGATGTCATTTTTAAACCCGTTTCAAAATCAATTCCAAAATCTTCACAAAATGCACAAAAAACAGATTGTGCACAATTATAGCCCGATAAAAATAATTCTTCCGCTTTTTTTGCTTTGTCTTCCATAAAATTATTATATTAGCTAAAGGATTTTTTGCCACTTTTATGATATTATTTGCAAAAAGAAATTGAAGGAAGTATGGTTTTGAAGGATAAAAAACTTCTTGTTTGCGTTCATATTTATTATCATAATCAGGTTGATTATGTAATTGAAAAATTGAAAAATATAACAGGGGTTTGTTATGACCTTTATGTTACTTATTCAGTGGAAAACAAAGAAACAAAAGAAAAGTTTTTAAAGTTTAATGAAAATACAAAATTTTTAATTGTAGAAAACAAGGGTTATGATATTTATCCGTTTTTATGTTTAATCAATGAATTAAGCCTTGAAAATTACGGTTATGTTTTAAAACTTCATACAAAAAATAAAGATGAATTTGATAGTTACAGCTGGCGAGATGATTTATATGAAAATCTTATGGGAACAAAAAACATCTTTAAAACCAATTTGAAAAAATTAAAAAAATACGGGCTGGTTGGCTCTAAAAAAAGAATTACAACAATGAACAGAAGGTTCCCTGAAAACACCTTTTTGTTTGAAAAAGTTTGTAACAATATAGGGTTGAAACCTAAAAAAGCAAACTTTGTAGCAGGAACAATTTTTTTATCAAAAATTGAAATTATAAAAAAAATTAAAGAATTAAATTTACTTCAACTTGATTTTGAAAATAAAGTAATGAAAACAGGCTCTGAAGGAACAAATGCGCATGTGACAGAAAGATTGTTTGGCGTTATTTGCAATGAAATGGGCTATAAAATATATGGCTCAAACCAAAGAAAGCTATTTTCAAAAGAATGGAAAAATAAATCTTTAAGAACATTATTTTCAATTCAAAATAAAAATTGTAAAAAATACTATACTTTTTTTGGAATAACTTTTTCAACAAACAGATATAAATACAAAATCAAAGGCGATGATGTCGACATCTATATAACAGATGATAAAGGCAAAAAATTTTTAAAATCAAAACAAATCGATGGCTTAGAAATTAAAATAAACGGCAATGGCAATTATATCAAAATTGCAAAAAGTGCAAAATTTAAAAATTGCAAATTAATTATCAACTCTAACACTAATGATGTTATTATTGAAGAAAATGTTCAACTTGAAAATTGTTTGTTTAATTTAAACGAAAATGAAGGCAAGCTTTTAAAAATAACAAAAAATAGCAATTTAAAAAACAGAGAATTAGTTTTAAAAAACAAAAACGAGGAATGTATTATCTAATGACAAAAAGATATTGTGTTTTTGCAAGCTACAACAAAGAAAATAAAATTAAAGATGACGTTATATTTTATTTAAAAGAATTGAATAAAATAACAAACGGCATTGTTTTTATAATGGACAATCCGGTTGATGATAAAGAAATAAAAAAACTTGAAGGAATAACCATTTTTAATAAGTGCGAAAAGCACAATGAATATGATTTTGGCTCATACAAAAGGGGCTTTTTCTATTTGAAAGAAAACGGGTTTTTAGACGATGCAAGTGAAATTATTTTTGCAAACGATTCTTGCTTTGGACCATTAAAACCTTTGAATTTATTTATTGAAAAATGGGAAAAAGAAAATAAACCAGATTTTTATGGAATTACAATAAATAATTACGGATTCAAATATTTAAGCTATCCTGAACAGGAAACAAAAAATCCGCACATGCAATCTTATTTCTTTCTTGTCACAAAAAACATTTTTCAAAAAAAATTCTTTATTGATTTTTTAAATTCCGTTCAACATCAAGAACGTTTTAAACAAATTGTAAAATTGTATGAAATGGGGCTTTCGGATGTCATTAAACAAAATGGCTATAAATTGGCAGCATATTTTGATTTTAAAGATTTCACAAAAGACCCCACAATAAAAAACAAACCAATGCAAGAAACAATTAGAAACGGTTTTTTTATTAAGAAGAAAAATCCAATAATCACGGATTCAAACAAAAATTTAGCAAATTACTATTTTCAAAAAAGTATTTTTCCTTACATTTTAAACAAAAAAGAGGAATTAGTTAAAAAGTCAAAATTTTGCTTTGCACCTTTTTTCTTAATAAAATATCTGTTTTTTGCAATTTTAAAAAATGTCTTTAAAATCAAAAACGAAGGATGCGCAAAAGTTTTTGCAGTTTTTGGCATAAATTTTAAATTTAAAAGGTATGATTATAAAATTTCAGATTACAGTAATTCTATAAAAATTATAAACAACAATAATAAAACAACCCTTAAACATAGAAAAATAGAAGGTCTTGAAATTATTATAAAAGGCAAAAATAACACGGTACAAATAGATAAAGATGCAAAGTTTAAAAACTCAAAAATAGAAATTTTATCAGATAATTGCCATATAGAAATACATTCAACATTTCTTACATCAAATTTATTCGTAAAATTTGAAAAAGAAAATTATCAAAGTTTAATTGTTGATAAAAATGCAATAATTTCAGATTTAAAAATTTATTCAGACAGAAAAGAAGTTTTAATTGAAATAAAAGAAGGCAAAATCTCAAATAATTCCGCCAAAATTGAAAATTTCACAGACACAGAAAACAGACCAAGGGTGATAATAAATGAAAAATAAAATTTTAGTTTGTATTCATATTTATTATCACAATCAGGTTGATTACATAATTGAAAAGTTAAAAAGCCTAAATGGTCTTGATTATGATTTATTTGTTACATACGTTGAAGAAAATAATGAGACCAAAGAAAAATTTTTAAATTTTAATAAAAATGCAAAATTTAAAATAGTTGAAAATAAAGGATATGACATCTATCCGTTTTTGGTTTTAATTAATGAAATTGACCTTGAAAAATATTCTTGTGTCCTAAAACTTCATACAAAAAACCATGATAAACTGGGAAGCTATTCTTGGCGAGATAATCTTTATAACAACCTTTTAGAAACAAAAACAATTTTTGGAAAAAACATAAAAAAATTGAAAAAATATGGAATTATCTGTGCTGAAAATCGAATAGCAAAAATGGAAGATAATTGGGCCGAAGATACTTGGCTTTTTGAAGATGTTTGTAAGCAAATCGGAATTAAACCAACAAAAGCGAAATTTTGTGCAGGAACAATATTCTTAGCAAAAATTGAGATTATAAAAAGAATTAAAGAATTAAATTTGCTTCAGCTTGATTTTGAAAATAAAGCAATGGAAACAGGTTCAAACAGTACAAATGCCCATGTGGTGGAAAGATTGTTTGGTGTTGTTTGCAAGCAACTGGGCTATGAAATTTACGGGTCAAATCAAAGAAAAATATTTTCAGATGAATGGAATAAAAAAGTTTTTGATAACATTTTTTCCGTTAAAAATAAAGGCACATACAAATATATTACCATTCTATGGTTTTCCATAAAATTAAATCGTTATAATTACCCCATAATTGGAAATAAAAACACGATATATTTAACAGAAAACAAAGAAATGGATTTTTTAAGAAAAAAATCTATCGAAGGCCTGCAAATAAAAATTAACGGCAATGAAAACATGATTAAAATTTCAAAAAGTGCAAAATTTATAAATTGTGAACTAATTATTACAACCGATGATAATAATGTTATTATTGAAGATAATGTAAAACTTGAAAATTGCACACTTATTATAGAGAAAAACTGTGAAACAAAATTAAAAATAGAAAGAAATTCAACTTTGAAAAATAAAAAAATTATTATGTCTGATAAATATGAGGAATTAGCTTTAGATGAGTAAACTTTCCGTAATATCAAAAATTTCAGGTTCTTATAGAGAATTTAATCCGTTTATTGAAAAATTGGCAAAAGGGCTTGATTTCAATACATGCGAAGTTATTTTAATAATTGATGAAAAAAATAATGAAGCAATTAATTTTGTTAAAAACAATTATAAACAAATTCAAATTCAAGAATTCAGCTATGATGAAAATATTATTAAGGCATACAATATATCGGCAAAAAAAGCTAAAAATGAAATTCTTGTATTTTTAGATTCAAACACATTTATTCCAAAAATTTTTACAGAAAAAATATTAAGTGCGTTTAATACAAATAATAATATTGGGGTTGCTTCATCTATAGCCGGTTTTGGAGAGGAATTTTTTATACCAAAGGCAATAGGCTTTAGCGTTGATGATATGAACAAAAGGCTTAACTGCTGCCATAAAGCAAAATATCCGACAATTCCAACTTATGACGGGAACTCGTACTGTATAAATAAAAAAACATTTGAAGAATTTGGAGCTTTTGATGAAAATTTAGCAGATGAGGACTTTGCAAAAAAAGATTTAGCTCTTAAATTAAACAAAGCGGGCTATAAGAACATTTTAATCGATGATTTATATGTATACAAAAAACATAAGCTCGAATATTGCGATATTCAACAAAGAAGAATCAAAGAAGGCGATTTACTAACATATAGAGAAAAATGGGAAAATTTTCTTATTAATTGGTACAAAAATTATTCTCAAAAAAATCCTGTGTTAAAAATTGAGAAAAAAATGTTTCCCATAAGAAGATTATTTTTTGGAATAAGAAAATATCCGGATAAAACCCAGATAAAAATTCTTTTCTTCAAAAAAGCTTTTTCAATAAAAACACCGACAAACCTAAAGCAAAAATATAAAAAAGATGCAAAAATATTCGACCGAAAAAAGCCCACCATTGTTGTTATGGAAGCTAAAATTCCTGAATTTGATAAAAATGCAGGTGACAAATCTATTTGGCATATAATAAATTCTTATCTTAAATTAAATTTTAATGTAATTTTTGCATCGGATGATTATCTTCAATTTGAGCCTTATTCATCAATTATGAGAGAAAAAGGAATTAAATTAATTAATGATTTTGGTGTTTTTAATAAAGAAATGTTTTTTGATTGGCTGAAATATAATTCTAAAAACATAGATTATTTCTTGCTTGTAAGACCGACAATTTCAATTAAATATTTAGATAAAATTAAAAAATATAAAAATATAAAAATTTTATACTACGGGCAAGACCTTCACTTTTTAAGAGAACAAAGAGATTATGAGCTTACAAAAAATATAGAAAGCTTAAAAGAAAGCAAAAAATTCAAAAAAATTGAAACAAAATTAATTAAAAATGCAAAAATGTCTTATTTTCCATCTGTCATTGAAAAAGAAATTGCAAAATCTCTTTTGCCAAAAAGCAATGTAGAGGTTGTTCCTGTTTATATGTATGACATTAATAAACAAACAGATATTCTGCCTTTTAGCCAAAGAAAAAATCTGCTTTTTGTAGGCGGGTTTAAGCACAAACCAAACAAAGACGGCGTTTTATGGTTTATTAATGAAGTTTTTGATGATATTAAAAAAGAAATTCCCGATATAATATTTAACATTGTAGGCTCAAACCCAACCAATGAAATTATTCAGCTGCAATCAAACAATATTAACGTTTTGGGGTTTGTTTCGGATGAAGAACTTTCAAATTTATACAAAACAACAAGGGTGGTTGTGGCACCTTTGAGGTTTGGGGCAGGCATGAAGGGCAAAATTGTTGAAGCACTTTATAATAAATGCCCGATTGTAACAACATTAATTGGCGCAGAAGGCATTAATAACTTAGATAATGCAATTACAATAGCAGATGATGCCAAAACTTTTGCAAAAAAAGTTGTTGAATTATACTTAAATAAAGAATTAAACGAAAAAAATTCAAACAATTCATTTAAAATAATAGAAAACCAATTTTCAGATAAAATTATGCAAGAAGTTCTTCAAAAAGGGGTTTTATAATGAAATTATTTAATAAGTTATTTTCATATAAACAAGAATTTAAAAATTATAAAATTCACACTATTGTAAGATGTTTTGGAATAAAATTAAGCTTTTACCAAAATTTAAAAGCTCCAAACAAGAATGATTTTATTAATTACATACTAAACCACCAAAAAGACAGGTCTAATTTTGTTCAAATTACAAAAGAGCCTTATAAAAGAAAAGAAAATGACCCAAAACTTGTTGCGTTTTATCTTCCTCAGTTTCACAGTTTTCCCGAAAATGACAGATGGTTTGGTAGGGGTTTTTCCGAGTGGTCTAACAGCTCAAAAGCGCTTCCGCAATATATTGGGCACTATCAACCACATTTGCCCATTGACACAGGCTTTTATAATTTAGAAACAACTGAAATAATGAAAAGGCAAATTGAACTCGCCAAAATGTATGGAATATATGGCTTTTCATTTTATTATTATTGGTTTTCCGGTCATAAAGTTATGGAAAAACCGATTGAAATGTTTTTAGCTGATAAAAGCCTTGATATGCCATTTTTTATGTTTTGGGCAAATGAGCCTTGGACAAAACTCTGGGGCGATGGCGGGCAAAATGAAATTTTATTTGAACATGAAATAAATGATGGCGACGATGTAAAATTTATGAATGATATTTTGCCTTATATGAAAGATGAAAGATATATAAAAATAGACAATAAGCCTTTACTTGTAATTTATAACCCTGAAAGATATGAACTTAAAAAATTAACAAATTTTATAGTTGGAATTAGGCAAATTGCAAAAGAAAACGGCTTTTCAGATTTATATATAATGATGCCAAGAAAAGCGCAAATTCCAAAAGAAAAAATGCAATCAACACTTGATAAATATAAATTGGATGCCATTATTGAATTTTTACCTCACAATATAAGTTATCAAGAATATAAGCCAAAATTTGAAAAGGTTGCCAATAAAAAGTTTCTTGGCGAAATATATGATGTAGAAGATTATGTGAAAAATAAAAAATATATATACAAAACCGATTGCAAAGTTTTTAAAGGCTTATACCCAAACTGGGATAATACCGCAAGAAAATGCTACACAGGAAGCTGGATTTTTCAATCAACGCCAAAGCTTTATAAAGCTTGGTTAAAAGATATTATTAATTGGACAAAAGAAAATAACAATAAAGACGAACAATTTATTTTTATAAATGCTTGGAACGAATGGGCGGAAGGCGCGCATTTAGAGCCTGACCAAAAATATGGTTATGCTTACCTTCAAGCGACAAAAGAGGTGCTAGAAGAAATAAAAGGATTGCAACATTGCAAAAATATTTAACTAATAAACAAAGAGAAAAGTATGAAGCAGCCTTAAGGGTCATTGAAAAAATTGATACTCCTGAATACGAAGTTATTGTCGATGGCATAATTGTACCGCCTAAAACGGGCGAAGATGGTTTTTTTGATTATGAAAACCACGATATTGAACAATTTGGAGTTTTGTACAGCGATAAAAGCAAATTTTCAAAATTTAATAAAAGGCCAACTCAAAGCAAGATTATCATTCCAAAGGAAATCGATATTAAAAAAACAATAAATGAAAAGCTTGTTTTTATAGGGCTTCTTGGTGCACGAAATTTTTTTGCTTATGGAGATTATCTTATTAATGCCATTAACAAATTGTGGATTTTTATTAAAAAACCCGAGCTTTTAAATTATAAAATTTGTTTTTTTATAGATACTAATAATAAAATTCCATTTGAACTCTTAGAGTTGTTTGGCATCAATAAAGACAATCTTATTAACATAAAAGAAACTACTCAAGCAAAAGAAATTATAATTCCTCAATGTTCAATGCCTGTTTTTGAAAACAAGTGGGCAAAAGAATTTGATAAAGTGGTTGAAAAAATTAAAGAAAATGTAAAATCAAAAAATTATAAAAAAGTCTATCTTTCAAGAAGTAAACTTCCTCAATCAATGAAAACATACGGTGAAGAAAAAATTGAAAAACAATTTAAGAAAAACGGTTTTAAGATAATTTATCCTGAAAGATATTCAATTAAAGAACAAATTGCAATTTTAAAAGATTGTGAATTTTTAGCAGGCACAATAGGTTCCAATATGCATAATGCTATATTTTGCAAAAATAACATAAAAACAGCATATTTAAACAGAACCGAATTAACAAACATTGTTCAAATGACAATAGATGTTATGAAAAATTTCAATGCGAATTATATAGATGTTTATACTTATATATTTACAAGTTATCGGTATGGTCTTCCATATTTAATCGAATTTAACAGTAATTTAAAAATGTTTTTTAAGGATAATAATTTTAAATATGATAAAAATATAAATATCAACAAGGAACTTTTAGCTTTTATAAAAGCACTTGCTAACAATAATAATGTAAAAACAAATTGTTTCAACATATATAATAACACAGAACTTTCAATATTAAATAACTTTAGAAAAATATTAAAAAGGCAAACTTATCAAATGCCTCTGTATAGAAAATTGCAATATGAATTTAAACTTTGGCATTATTTAAAAACAGGAAAATTTAGCAAAGCAAAGAAATATTATTCAAAATTGTATAGGTAATATTGTATGTATTAATTAATACAAAACTACTTGACTAAACAATTAACGATTTACTTATATACAAATCAAAATAACAATTTGCTTTCCTTTTGTTTTTTAAAACGTATTTGTAAAGCAAGAATTTACATAAATAGAATATAGTACTTTGGTTGAATTTTTTATTGAAATTATTGTTTTTGTTTTTATTAAACATGTTTAAAGAAAGAACGTAATCATCTATTATAACCTTTTCAGGCTCTTGGTTTCTTTTTGTTGAATGTTTGCAAGGTATAATTTCTTCAAGCTTTTTTAGCCTTTCTTGCCAAAGTTTAGCGTCATTTTCTTTTATGTAATTATTTTTTAAATCTGAAACGTATTCATTTGCAATATTTGAATTGTTTAAAATTAAAATTGCTTTTTGGGTAAGTTCATCTTCATTTTTTGCGGTAGATTTTGATTTTAGAATATAATCCAGCTGACCAATTTCACTATCTAAGGAAAGAATTGGTTTTGCTAATGAAATAGCATCCATAACAACTGTTCCGCCACTCATTGGCCAAGAATCAAGAATTAAATCTGATGATTTAAGATAATTAAAATATTCTTCACCATAGCTAACAGTTCCAAGCGGGATTATTCTACCTTCCAATTTTTCATTTGCAATTTTCCACATTTCATCATTTAAAGAAGGTCCTATTGCATATAAAATTGCATCTTTTTCTTTTTCTAAAATTTTTGTTGCATAATCAATAAAGCTTTTATTTTTAAATGGCGTATATTTAAAATTTGAGCCTATCGTTAAAATTATTTTTTTATCCAAAGGAAGATTTAATTTTTTTCTTGCCTCATTTTTATCATAAGTTTCAATATATTTTGCTTCAGTTTCAGGGGGAATACCAAGAAAATAGGGGTTTTTAATATTTCTTCTTGTTTTTGTTATTGTTTTTATCTCTCTTAAATCTAAGGTAACATCAGAAATGCTTTTTCCTATCCAAAAAAGGTGGTCTGCATGGTTAAAAAATAAAACGGGGCGCTTAAATTCTTCACTTCCAAAAGCAACAAGTGCCGTTGGGTCATCCATATGAATATGCAAAACAATGTATTCAAATTTGTTTGCAAGCTCTCTTAATTTTATGGCTTTTTGAAAAATATCTTCATCATGGCTAAAAACATAAAGTTCGCCATTTTTGTTTTTTATATTATCTTTTAATTTTTGAGGAATTTCACCTTCTTGACACAACAAAACAACAGAATGTTTTTGATAATCAGGCGCTAAATTAATCCATTTTTCAACCACCCTTGTATGACCGCCAACCTTACAAGAAAGTGTCATAACATGTAAAATATTGTTTTTTTCAAATTCGCTAAATTTTGCCTTATTATCAATAGTTTTTGCCAATTCGCAATAAAAATTTTCCAAAACATTTGATTCAAAATAGCCCACATTGCTATAAGATGCAAAAGTTAAAATCTTTTGTGCAAGAATTAAGTTTTCATCTAAATTTTTATTTTTAGATAAAAATTTTAAAAGCTTTTCAAATTTTGATTTATTTTTCTTTATTTCAATTAAATCAGCCATAATTAAAAATCCTGTTTTTAATTTTTTCTCTAATTGTGCGACGTTTTTTACCATCTCTTATAAAAATTGCAATAGGAAGCTTTACAAAGCAGTTAAACATAGCATTAATTAAAAAATTACTTCTATGCTGTTTCAATTTTAATTTAGAAAAAACTTTGTCATTTAAAGCAATATTCCCAATCCATTCAAGAGAAGGGTTAGCAATATCGTATGTCATAGTATCGTATTTTAACCTTGTTATATTGTCAGATATTTTAACCTCTGTGACATTTTCGCTATTGTTAACATCAATACAATTTTCAAGCACCAACAAATATATTTTGCTTTTTTGAAATTTTTTTTCAAATTGTTTTTGATATGCCAATAATTCATCATCTGTGGCGCATATAGACCTCATAAGCCAAACAAAAAGAACTTTTTTAGACTTTTTAATTCTTTCATACAATCTTTTAATTCGCCTTTGATATTTTTCAAAAACCACATCATACATTTCAGAAAATTCTACATCTGAATAAAAATCATGGTAAAAATAAAAACCGGTTTTTAAATTCTCATAATAATTACATTTATTATCTGTTATAACCCCTGTTGGCTTATCTATCATTTTTAAATCTTCTTTATTAAGAAAATCTTTAAAATCAGTCAAAAGAAGCATTATTCTCGTTTTAAAATCAGCTTTTGTAAGCCAATCAAAAGGGTAAGATGCATTTTGTAAATTAAATTTTCTCAAATAAGAACTACAGGCACAATCTTCCCCAAGACTAACAATTAAATCAAACTTTTCTTTAGTTATATTCATTCACAACCTCAACAATTTTTTCAACTTCGCTATCTTCTAAAACAGGCGACATGGGAAGTGAAATTATTTCATTGTGAATTTTTTCTGTTACAGGCAAGTTGAAATTCTGCCATTCTTTGTATGCTCCTTGTTTATGAGGGGGAGTTGGATAGTGGATATTTGTTTGAATGTTGTTTTCTTCTAAATAGTTTTGAAATTTACATCTATCTTGCACTCTGACTGCAAAAATGTGCCAAACATGGGCAAGTTCATCATAAGTTTTGGGTAAAACTATGGCAGGGTTTTTGATATTTTCTCTAAAATATTTTGAAATTTCTCTGCGTCTATTGTTATCTTTTTCTAAATATTTTAATTTAACATCTAAAATTGCAGCTTGAATTTCATCCAGCCTTGAATTTATGCCTTTAAAAATATGGTGATATTTATAATCTGAACCGTAATTTGCAATGGCTCTGATTTTTTTAGCCAATTCATCATCATTTGTGGTAATGCACCCGCCATCGCCTAATGCGCCTAAATTTTTGCCGGGGTAAAAACTAAAACCTGAGGCATCCCCTAAAGAACCGCATTTAACTCCATTATAAATGCTTCCATGGGCTTGGGCTGAATCTTCTATAATTTTTAAGTTATGGCGTTTTGCAATTTCTTTTATTTTTTGCATCCGAACAGCTTGCCCATAAAGGTGAACCACCATAATAGCTTTTGTTTTATCGGTTATTTTTTCTTCTATTAAATCGGGGTTAATGTTGTATGTTTCAATATCAGGTTCCACTAAAATAGGTGTACAGCCATTTTCAGAAATTGCAAGAATTGATGCAATGTATGTGTTAGCAGGAACTATAATTTCATCACCCTGTTTAAAGCCAAACCCCCTTATTATAAGGTTTAGAGCATCCAGCCCATTAGCACAACCTATACAATGTTTAGCACCAATAAACTTTGCAAAATTTTCTTCAAAAATCTTACATTCGTTTCCTAAAATATACCAGCCTGAATCAAGAACGTTTTTTATCCTTGAATCAATTTCATTTCTATATCTTTCGTTTATTTTTTTTAAATCTAAAAATTTAATCATGGTTAATTGCCTCTGTATTTATTGATTGAATGATAAATTTTTTCCTTAATTTTTTTGGAATATAAAAATTCAAAAACGGGCAAATTCATTAGAACCAAACTAATGCCGTTAATTATATTCTTAATTTTTCCTTTTAAATTGAACTTGTATTTTTCTTTTACTTTTTCTTCTTCTTTGGTGAAATTTTTATCTGCTTGAACAATTTCAAAACCGTTATTTTCGGAATTTTCTTCATTAATTAATTTTACACCAATCAAACTTTCAATTTTTTCAAAGTTATCTTTCCATCTGCCAAATTTTTCAATGTATTCATTTGATGCTGCAACAATATCTTTTCTTAAATTTTCTTCTTTTAAATATTTTATACACAGTTCACGAGCTTCATAGGGAGATTCATACATTGGAATTTTTACGATGCCTTTGGTGAATTCATTTAATAAGTCACTTCTTGAGCTTATCAACATTCCGTTTGTTGCCATAATGTCGTAAATTCTCCAAGGAAAAGCGTATCCCCTTGTTTGAGGATGAGAAATGCTTAGGCAAATTTTAGACTCATTATAGACATCTTGATTGTGCTTAATTGAAAATTTTGGCGTTTCATCAAATGCGGACATAAGAGCAATGTTATTGTCTTCGCCTGCTTTCCAATTCATTCCGTACAATTTAAGCCCTAAATCAAGGATTGAAGATAAAACATAGCTTCTATAATCAAAAATATATGCAATGTCAAAATCATTATATTCAAAACCTGAACAATATTTTTGCATTAATTCTTCATAGTTAAAATTTTTGGTTTGCCAAAATTCCATAAGCATTTTGTATACGTTCAAACCATTATTATTAATCAAATTTTTAACGTTTGGGGAAAGCGAGCCAATAAATTTTGTACCAATAAAAGATATATTTTTATCTTGCAATTTATTTTCATTTTTTAGAGAGGTTGCTATATGAATTGTACAAACTTTATCTTTAGGAAAACCAAGCTGTGAGTAGGAATTTTCCCAATCTTTTGATTGGGTTATCATATAGTATCTATCTATATATTGTTTTATACATTTTTTTGATGAAAATAAATAAGAAGCATCGGCATCAAAAAGCAAAACCGGACAATTTGTATTTTCTAACAGTCCGCCAAAAACTTGATTGTTAAATGCAACAATCAAATCAGGGTTAAAATTTTTAATTTTTTCAACAAGATATTCTTCGTTATGAACAATCGGCTGAAAATAATCATCGGAAAATTGACCTTTATTAAGCAATAAAACCTTATTACCATATTTTTCAAGCTCTTTTGCAAAAGATTCATAATAACAGACAACATTATTATAATCATTGCCTATTTTTGGTTGCCAGAATGTAGTTAAAATTTTTGCCATTTATTTTCCTTATCAGTTATTGAGTACTATTGTTTTTGAATTAATTCCTATTTACAAAAACTTGCTTATATTATTTAAGTAATCTTCTTTTGTACATTCAAAAAAATAATCAATATCGGTTTCTCCGACAATTTTTGCCCCCATTAATTTATGGTATCTTATAACTTTTTTATTTTCTTTTCTAACATCAAAATGAAATTTTTCAAACCCTGTTTGTTCAAATGCAAATTTTTTACACAAATATTCGCCTTCCATCATCTCAAAAGGATTGCAATTATCTTTCATTAGCCAACTGCCGATGCAAAAACTGTCTTCTTTTAAATCGTAAATTCTATATGTTCCGATTGGTTCGTTTGTTTTTGATTCAATTATAAAATACCATTCATTATCAGACATTTTATATTTTTTTATATAATCAATTTGTTTTTGTAAATTATATTCTGTTTTATGCAAATATTTAGATTTTTTTGAATCGCACCTCAATGACAAAATGAATTCTGCATCAGCTACATCTACTTCTCTAATATTTACAAATTTTCCTTTTATATCAATCATTATCTTTTTTTCTTAAACCTGTCCCCGTATAAATCTTTGGTTGTTAAATTGAATTTAACAGGAATTTTATAAGTTTCCAGTTTTTCTTTTGCAAATTTTCTTAATCTTTTTATAAATTCTCTATTGTTATTTTCTTCGCTTACTTTTACTTCTGCTTCAACCACTTTTCCCATTATCGGGTTATCTGCCCCATAAATTCTTATATCAAGAACTTCTTCTAAATCTAAAAATACGCTCTCGACTTCTATAGGGTAAACTTTTTGACCGCCTACGTTTATAAGGTCTGTTGTTCTTCCCAATATTTTTACATAATCGCCTTTGACAAGAACTTTGTCTTTCGTGTTGAACCACCCGTCTTCATCAAACGGGCTCTCGGCGTTTAAATATCCAATCATTGCCGATTTTGATTTAATATATAGAATATCATCTACGATTTTAGTTTGAAATGTTTCGTCATTTCTAAGTTTCATCCATAAAGATTCTGAATTTTCAGATTTTGTCGGCATTATTCCCACTTCTGACAACCCGTATGTTTGTTTTAATGTCACTTGTGGCAGAATTTTATGCATCGCCTTTAGAGTTGATTCAGGCATGGGCTCTGTTCCGTATGTAATTATTTTAAGCGAACTTAAATCATATTTTTCGTATGTTTTGTTTAATATAATTAAATTTATAAATGTTGGCGATGTCGGCAACAGCTCTAATTTGTATTTTTCGATTAAAGAACAAACTTCATCAGCGCTTCTTGTTTTTAGTGTGACAATTAACCCACCGTTAGAAAGTGTGTGCATCATAGTGTTAAAGCCGCCAATATGATCAAATAATAAAAATGTAACTGTGGAAAGTTTTTTGCCGTCCTTTTTAAATTTCTCTAAAAGATAAGTTAAATCGTGCAATGCTGCTTTGGGTTCCCCTGTTGTTCCGGATGAAAATAATATCAAACCGGGTTTATTTTTATTTTTTAAATCAAGCAGCATCTTATGACTGACAACATTGTCAATTTTTTGTATTTTAAAATGATCTTCCTCTTGCCCAATAAAAAATTCACTTTCTGATACTTTCATATAGCTGTCTATTGCTTTTATTGTGTTAGATATTGGAACAATTATTGTATTCTTTTCAATCAGTGCAAGAAACATTGCAATAGAATGAGGATTAAAATCAGCCAATAATGAAACAACTGAGCTTTCTTTGACATTATTTTTTTCTAAAAAGCTTTTTGCATTTTCATATTCATCAAAAATTTGTTTAAAGGTATATTCAGCTCCGTCAGTAACAACTGCAACATTATCTTTATATGACAGTATTTTTTCTATTAAAAAATCAATATTCATTTTATTTATTGACACCCCCAAGATAAATAATTTGACCTGTTATAAAATCGGAAGTTTCTTTTATATAAAAATCTATTACATTTCCAATATCTTCAAATTCACCAAAACGCTTTATTGCTTGCCTATCGAGCAAGTTTTGAATTTTTTCGGGCGGAACATTTGCAGTCAAAAAAGTTTTTACGGGTGTTGGACCGATTGCATTTACGGTAATTTTAAAAGAAGCCAATTCTTTTGCTAAAATTTTTGTCATAGATTCAATGGCAGCTTTTGACGCAACGTACGCCAATTCTCCGTCTAAATTAAAAGGAACTGCAACTGTAGAAAAATTAATAATTCTTGGGTGATTAGATTTTTTTAATGCATTTATAAATGCTCTTGTAACCAAAAATGGAGCAAAAAAGTTAGTATCCATAACCTTTTTAGCTGTTTCCAAGGGAGTTAACATAAAATGATTCATGGAAGCAATTCCTGCATTATTTATTAATACGTCTATGCTGCCATATTGTTTTTTAACCATAAGAGCAAAATTATTTATTTCTTTTTCTGCCGTTAAATCAACAACAAAATGTTTATAATTTTCATGTTCAAATTCAGATTCACTTCTTGAGCAGCCAATAACAAAATGCCCTTGCTCTATATATCGTTTAACTAAGCTTAAGCCAATTCCTCGGCTTGTTCCTGTAATTACTATATTCATGGCTTATAATTATTCCTTTAATAAATCTTCAATATACGCACTCATTGTTTCTATAGAATAAAATGGAGAACGCTTTTGAGAGAAAGCTTTTTCATTAACTAAGTGAATTGTTTTGTTATATTTTTCTTCAATTAATTCTTCAATTATTGAAATAAGCGTAACAAAAGTAATGGAATCAATACATGCCTTTGAGCCAATAAATCTTACATCATCAGAAAATTCCACTTTTTCGTCATCTTCTAATTGCTCGTTTAATTCATCTATAGCAAGTTTAAGTATTTCTTTAATTTCCATATAAGCTTCTCCTAGTAAGTATTCTTAACCTCATTCAAAAACTCATCATAATTTCTTATGTATTCTTTTTCGTCGTAATAATCTGATGCTAAAACCATTAATTTACAACCATAGCTAAAGTGGCGCATTTCTCTCCACATGTTTTTTCCGATATATAAGCCTTTATCAGGGCGATTTAGCCAAATTTCCTCTCTTTTTTTACCGTCATCCAAAACAAACTGGCAAGCGCCATCCATTGCAACTATAATTTGTTCCATATTTTTATGTGCATGAAGCCCTCTTGCTTGCTCTGGGAGTGTATCATAGATATAATAAACACGCTTTATTTCAAAAGGAACGTTTTTATTTCCTTCTAAAGAAATAAGTTTACCTCTTTCATCCCCAAAAACTTTCATATCAATTATTTTATAATTCATTGGCTTTCCTTTTTTTTAGAGTTGTTCGGCAGGCTTTGTATCAACTCTGCTTTCACAATCGTTGCAATAATCACATGCATTTAGGTAATCAATACTATATAGTTCTTTTATAGCATTTTTCATTTGTTTTTTACTTTTTATCTCTTTTAGGTCTATTACTTCTTCTTTTCTTAAATTTATGTTAAACATACGAATAAGCGCATACGCTCTTCCGCAAGCATAAATTTTGCCGTCATATAATCCTCTGCACAAATGGAACCAACAGGTTGAAAATACATCTTTTTGTTGTTTTGGCGACCTGTTGTGAGGTTTTTCCGGTGTACCATGATTAGACCACAGTTGAATTTCAGGCATATTATAATTGCAATTATTATTTTCAAGATATTTAATCAATCCTTGTCTGTTTTGAACAAATTTTTCATTGCCAATTTCTTCAAGAGGATAATGAGAAATTACAAGTTCAAAATACGGAAGCTTAAAAAAGTTTAAAGCATCTGAAGAAGGCATTATTGTTCCGTTTGTAACAACTCTTATAAATGTAAGCTTACCTTGTTTGTGCATTTCATCCAAAAATGCAAGAACTTTAACTATTCCTTGGTTTAAAAAAGGTTCACCGCCAATTACGGCAACGTTGTGAACAATATCAACGTATTTAAAAATGATTTTTAAATTATTTATAATGTCATCAGGATTAAAAAGTTCCTTCTTTTGCAAATACGGAAACCACTGAGAACAAAGTTTGCAGTTTAGTGAGCAAGAGGTTCCCATTGAAATATCAATAAAAGGTATTGCAACTTTGTTATGAAACAATTTTCTAATTTTACAATACGCCTCTTTTTCATCGGGCTTTGTTCCTTTGTAGGAACTAACAGCTTGTTCATTTTGAACGCCATACATCCAAAAAGAATTAAAAAATCTTGCCCATTTTGTATTTTTTAAAATTCCACTGCATAGGCATTTTTTTATATTGAACTCTGCTTTATACAAGTATTCTGTTAGTTTTCCCACTCTTACCCCTCCGCACATTGGTTTAAATTAACTTAAAGAGCATGAATTATAGCCATTGTTTTCTTCTGAAATATTACCAAAAAAACTTTTTATAATCAATTTAGCTATTTTTATCTTGTTTTAATTTCAAATAAACAACAAGCATTTTGAAAAAATAAATTTAGCAAAAATTCAATTTATTATTCAGGAATGTATTTTATATATTTATTTCTGATTTTTTCATATTTTTCTTTTGAATATACATAAAAAGAATCCAGTTCATTTTCCATTACGCACTCGGCACCAAATCTTTCATGGAAACTTCTTACACTTCTATTTTCTTTTCTTACGTCAAAATGAACTTTTGTGAAATTTAATTTATAAAAAGCAAATTCATATAATAAAACAGCAGAAGCAATTCCTGTTGTTATTGGAGCGCCATTTTTTATAATCCAGCTGCCCCAGCAAAAATCATCGTTATTAATTACATCGTAAATTCTAACAGTTCCCAAAGGTTCAGCTTGCTTGCTTTCTATTATAAAATACCACTCATTATTTTTTTGTTTATATTTTCTGATATATTGCCTTTGCAGCTCTAAATCATTTTCTGTTTGATGAAGAAATTTTGCCTTATTGGAATCACACCTGAGAGACAAAATAAATTCCGCATCTTCTACTTCAACATCTCTTAAAATTATATTTTTATTTTCAATAAATTTATTTGTCTGCATAAATTAGCCTTTTTAATTAAAATATCATATTTTTAATAAAGGAAACAATTTTTATTTCCTTCTAAAAAACAGATTTGCCCCTTTCACCCCAAAAAACTTTCGTATTAATTAATTTGTAGCTCAATATAACAACCTTCTTTTTTAATTATACTAACAAAAAAGCTACATTTAATCAATTTGCCTGTTCATTTTTTTTATTTTAATGTTTTATTATACCTGCACATTATTCGAAGTTAAAAATTATGCACATACAACCAATTAATATATGTTTACCTTTTCAAAAAAAACTTGTCGCAACGGCACAGATAAGAAACAATGAAAAACCACAGGAAGTAAAAATATATCAACTTGACAAAGAAAGCGACGTTGAAATTCTTGAAAGAGCTTTAGACACAAAAGAGTGGCTTGGTTCATATTATCTTCCCGATTTGAATGTTGCCTTTGGTGACGATTTTAGCACATACAACTATTATGCAATGTTAGATAATAAAGGCAAATTATTATGCACATCAGTTGTGAATGAAAGAGGAAACACCAAAAATAAACTTGAATTCATAGAAACCGCACCAAGAAAATCGCTGTACAATAAAGCCAAAAGAAAAACAAGATACATAGGCGAAACAATGCTTGCTTTTATTGCCAAAAAAGGCAAAAAAGAGAAAAAAGAACTTGTTGTGCCGACAGTTGCAGACAGAGAAAAAACTAAAAATTTCTATTTCACACAATGCGGCTTTGCACCTTTTGGCAAAAGAGGCGCAAAAATAAATATTGCATCAGTTGATTCATTTGTAAGAAAAAATGAAAATCATACAGGCGGACAAATTAAAATTTTATAATTTGTTTTCTTTATACGCATTTAAAATGACGTTTCTTGCTTCTTTTGCCGTCTCCTCTTTTGTTTGAGGTACAATTTTAAATTTATATTTAATGCCCAATGCCTCATATTTTGGAATTGCCATATTATGGTAAGGCACAACATCAAGCGCCTGTACGGTTTTTAGTTTTGCAATGAATTTTCCCATATTCTCTAAATCTTCTTTTTTGTTGGTTAAACCGTCAATAATAACACTTCTTATCCAGATAGGAACGTTGTTTTCGGATAAATAATTTGCAAAATTCAAAACCTTATCATTTTTAAAACCTGTAAGTTTTTTGTGCAAAGTCGGGTTCATTGTTTTAATATCAAGCAAAACCAAATCTGTATATTTAATTAATTCGCTATATTTTTCGCTGCCGTCAAAAAGAGCGCCCGAGGTATCAAGTGCCGTATGTACATTATTTTTTTTAAAGTATTTAAAAAGTTCAATTAAAAAATCAATTTGCAATAAAGGTTCACCGCCTGTTGCTGTTATTCCGCCTTTTGCAAATTCTTTGACACCGTAATATTTATCATAAATCTCGCTTGCAGACATATTGTGGGCAATATTTGTACTCCAAGTATCCGGATTATGACAATATGCACACCTTAATGGGCAGCCTTGAAAAAATACAACAAACCTCACCCCGGGGCCGTCTACCGTTCCGCAAGTTTCAATCGAATGAATATTACCTAATACTTCCATCTTAATTACCTCATAAAAAATTGGTGCCATAATATATGGCACCATTTAAAATTATACAGAACCGTGGAAAGTTCTTGAAATTACATCATCTTGTTGTTCTTTTGTTAATTTATTAAAATTAACTGCATAGCCTGAAACTCTGACTGTTAATTGCGGATATTTTTCCGGATGTTTTTGCGCGTCAATAAGAGTTTCACGATTAAAAACGTTAACATTTAAGTGGTGTCCCCCTTTTTCTACGTAACCATCTAAAATATCTATTAAATTTTGTTCTTGAATATCTGACATAATTCACCTCCTTTTTTAATTAATACTGCATGAAGCGCAGCCTTCGTTTAATTCAATGTTAAGGTCGCCAACAAATATTTCACCTTTGCCAAGGGCGTTTGGAATAATTGAAAATGTGTTTGAAATGCCGTCTTGCGCGTCTTCAAAAGGCAATTTTGCAACTGATGCCAAAGATGCAATGGCGCCGTTTTTATCTCTTCCATGCATTGGGTTTGCACCGGGGGCAAGTGGAATTCCTTTTTTTCTGCCGTCAGGAGTATTACCTGTTTTTTTGCCGTAAACTACGTTAGATGTGATTGTTAAAATTGACATTGTTGGAATTGAATTTCTGTATGTATAATGCTTTCTGATTTTTGCCATAAAGGTTTTAACCAAATTAACCGCAATTTCATCAACTCTATCATCATTGTTGCCATATTTTGGAAAATCGCCTTCAATTTCATAATCAATAACAATGCCGTCATTATCACGAACAGGCTTTACTTTTGCATATTTTATGGCAGATAGAGAATCTGCAACAACAGAAAGCCCTGCAATGCCCGTTGCAAAATATCTTTTAACATCTCTATCATGAAGCGCCATTTGTGAGCGTTCATAGCAATATTTATCGTGCATATAATGAATTATATTTAATGTATTAACATATAACCCAGCAAGCCACTCCATCATATCGTCATATTTTGCCATAACGTCTTCATAATCAAGATATTCACCTGTGCAAGGGCGATATTTTGGCCCGACTTGAACTTTTGAGACTTCATCAACCCCGCCATTTATTGCATATAAAAGGCATTTTGCAAGGTTTGCTCTTGCGCCGAAGAATTGCATTTCTTTGCCGATAACCATGGATGAAACGCAGCATGCAATGGCATAATCATCCCCATGGGTTACTCTCATAAGGTCGTCATTTTCATATTGAATTGATGAAGTTTTAATTGAAATATGAGCGCAATATTTTTTAAAGCCCATAGGTAAATTTTTTGACCAAAGAACGGTTAAATTTGGTTCAGGCGCTGTTCCTAAGTTTTCTAAAGTGTGAAGGTATCTGAAGGAATTTTTTGTAACTAATGTTCTGCCGTCAATTCCCATGCCGCCAATAGATTCTGTTACCCAAGTGGGGTCGCCTGAAAACAGCTCATTATATTCAGGTGTTCTTGCAAATTTGACAAACCTTAATTTCATAATAAAGTGGTCTATCATTTCTTGCGCTTCAGATTCTGTTATAACGCCTTCTTTTAGGTCACGTTCTATATAAATATCAAGGAAGGTTGAAGTTCTTCCAATGCTCATAGCGGCGCCATTTTGTTCTTTTATGGCAGCTAAAAAGCCAAAATATAGCCATTGAATTGCTTCTTTAGCGTTTCTTGCGGGTTTTGAAATGTCAAAACCATATATTGAGCCGAGTTCTTTCATCTCATTTAAGGCTCTAATTTGTTCGGTTATTTCTTCCCTTAATTGAATTCTATCGGGCGTCATTTCACCTTCAAGGGATTTGAACTGTTCTTTTTTGTCTTCTATAAGCCTATCAATGCCATACAAAGCAACCCTTCTGTAATCGCCTATAATTCTTCCTCTGCCATATGCATCAGGAAGCCCTGTTATAATGGCACTGTGCCTTGCAGCTTTCATTTCAGGCGTGTAAACATCAAAAACACCTTGGTTGTGAGTTTTTCTGTATTTTGTAAAAATTTCAGAAATTTCAGGGTCAACTTCATAACCATAAGAACGACATGAAGTTTCTGCCATTCTGATGCCGCCAAAAGGCTGCATAGAACGCTTTAGGGGTTTATCTGTTTGCAAACCTACAATGGTTTCAAGTTCTTTATTAATATACCCTGCACCATGAGATGTTATTGTGGATACTATTTTTGTATCCATATCCAAAACGCCGCCTTCTTCTCTTTCTTTTTGCAAAAGAAAACAGCATCTTTCCCAAAGTTTGTTTGTAGCTTCCGTTGGTTCAGCCAAAAAATCGGCATTACCGCAGTATGGTGTATAGTTTTTTTGAATAAAATCCCGAACATTTATTTCTTGTTCCCATTTGCCTGAAATAAAGGCTGTTTCTGGGAATAATTTCTTTTCACCGGTGAGGTTAGTCATAATACACTCCAATCTAGTTAATCAATAACATCATACATTAAGCTTTCAGCATGTTCCAATAAATTTACATATTTGTTTATAAAAAACTTTATATTAAATATTGTAAAAATAACACTTGCAAAATTTTAAAAAAACCTTTAGAATGAAACAATCAAATTTAAAAAAAGGAAAAAATGAAAAACATTTCTTTAAAAATTGCTGAATTACGACGTCAAGGCCTTAGATAAGGTCTTTTGCCGTATTGCATTTTAAAAAGAATTAAATTTAATTTTCATTTTAAAAAGTATAAATACCTTAAAAAGACCTTATTCAAAAGGAATTTTAAGGTATTTTTTATTAGAAAAATTACAATAAAGGAGATATAAATTGAAAACGGTTAAAAATTTAAAAGGGAAAGATTTTATTAATTTAGAAGATTTTTCATCCGATGAATTAAAAGGTTTAATTAACCTTGCCATTGAATTAAAGAAAAAAACCAAAAACGGCAGGAATTTAGACTTATTAAAAAATAAAAATCTTGTTATGTATTTTTCAAAGCCTTCTTTAAGAACAAGATTAAGTTTTGAAATAGGAATGTCAAAATTAGGCGGCAAAAGCTATGTTATAAAACAAGATGAAATTATTTTGGGAAAAAGAGAATCTATTGAAGATACCGCAAGAGTAATTTCAAAATACGCAGATGCCGTTACCATAAGAACCTTTGCGCATAGCGACGTTGAACAATTTGCAAAATTCTCATCAATTCCTGTTGTTAACGCCTTAACGGACCTTTCTCACCCATGCCAGATTATGGCAGACCTTTTAACCGTTTATGAAACATTTAAAACTTTTAAAGGTTTAAAATTAGCCTACATTGGTGACGGCAACAACGTTACAAACAGTTTATTAACAGGCTGCGCTTCTTTTGGAATAGATATAACAGCAATTTGCCCAAACGGTTATGAACCAAACAGTGATGAAATTTTAAAAGCTAAAAAAATAGCTGAAAAAACAGGCTCTAAAATTGAAATAGTATCTGACCCAGCATCTGGTGTTCAAGGTGCAAACATTGTTTATACTGATGTTTGGGCTTCAATGGGGCAAGAAAGTGAAGCTGAAACAAGAAAAGAAATATTTAAAAATTATCAAATTAATAATGAATTAATGAAAAATGCGGCAAATAATTCTATTGTTCTTCACTGTCTGCCTGCTCATAAAGGGCAAGAAATTACAGAAGAAACATTTGAGCTTCATGCAAATTCGATTTTTAATCAGGCAGAAAACAGAATGTATGCTCAAATGGCAATATTAGCGTCAATTATTAAATAAGGAGAAATAAAAATGAAAGAAAAAGTTATTTTAGCCTACTCCGGTGGTTTAGACACAACAGTTATTATTCCTTGGTTAAAAGAAAACTATGATTTTGATGTAGTTGCAGTTTGTATTGATGTTGGTCAAGGTACAGAAACAGACGGCTTAGAAGAAAAAGCGCTTAAAACAGGGGCTATTAAATATTACCTTTTAAATGTTGAAGATGAATTTGTGGTTGATTATATCTACCCTGCAATTAAAGCAAATGCAACTTATGAAGGTAAATATCTTTTAGGAACATCTCTTGCAAGGCCTTTAATTGCAAAAAAATTGGTTGAAATTGCAAAAAAAGAAGGTGCTACTGCAATTTGCCATGGTGCAACAGGCAAAGGAAACGACCAAGTAAGGTTTGAACTTGGCATAAAAGCATTAGCGCCTGAACTTAAAATCATTGCTCCTTGGAGAATTTGGGATATTCAATCAAGAGAAGATGAAGTTGAATATCTTGAAAAAAGAGGAATTGAAGTTCCTATGAAAAAAGGCGATACCTATTCAAGAGATAAAAACCTTTGGCACTTATCCCATGAAGGGTTAGAGCTTGAAGACCCCGCTTGTGAACCAAACTATGATAAATTGCTTCATTTATCGGTTACTCCTGAAAAAGCGCCCGATGAAGCAACATACATTGAAATTGAATTTGAAAAAGGTATTCCAACTAAATTAAATGGTGAAACCTATGCGCCAAGCGAATTTGTTAAAAAATTAAATGTTATAGGCGGAAAAAACGGCATTGGCATTGTTGATATGGTTGAAAACAGAGTCGTGGGGATGAAATCAAGAGGAGTTTACGAAACCCCCGGGGGAACAATTTTATACTATGCACATAAAGAACTTGAATATTTGTGCCTAGATAAACAAACCCAATCTTTTAAATCAATCGTTTCAAATAAATTCGCTGAACTTGCATATTCTGGCGAATGGTTCACACCTTTAATGGAAGCTTTAATGGCATTTATTGATAAAACTCAAGAAACCGTTACAGGATGTGTTAAATTAAAACTCTACAAAGGAAACATAATTCCTGCTGGCGCAAAATCAAAATATTCGCTTTATAATGAATCTTTAGCAAGTTTTACAACAGGCGAATTATATAACCATAAAGACGCCGAAGGCTTTATAAACCTCTTTGGGCTTCCTTTGAAGGTTAGAGCATTAGTGAATGAAAAAAATAAAACAAAGGAGCTTGTTTAATGGCAAAAGAAGAAATCGCCCTTTTATGGGGTTCAAGGTTTTCAAAAGAATTAAATGAAGATGTTAATGATTTCAATTCATCCCTTCCTTTTGATAAAATTTTATATAAATATGACATTAAAGGAAGCGTTGCGCACGCTACAATGCTTTGTCATCAAGGAATAATTTCAGAAAATGAAAAAGATGAAATTATAGGCGGGTTAAGTGAAATTTTAGCTGAAATTGAAAGTGGTAAACTTCAATTCGATTATAACTTTGAAGACATTCATTCTTTTATAGAAGCTAATTTAGTGAAAAAAATTGGTGCTACAGGCAAAAAAGTTCACACGTCAAGAAGCAGAAACGACCAAGTGGCGCTTGATATAAGGCTTTATTTAAAAGATGAAATTAAAGAAATTCAAAAGTTAATCTTAAATTTAATTAAAACCTTAATGGATTTTTCAAATAATCACCTTGAAACAATAATGCCGGGGTATACTCACCTTCAAAGAGCGCAAGCTGTTACTTTGGCACATTATCTTGGTGCATATATTGAAATGTTTAAAAGGGACAAAGAAAGGCTTGATGATACCTATAAAAGGGTGAATGTTCTTCCCTTGGGGGCAGGGGCTTTGGCCGGCAGCCCATATAACATTAAAAGAAATTTGGTGGCTGAATATTTAGGGGTTGATTCAATTTGTTTAAATTCAATGGATGCTGTTTCAGACAGAGATTTTATTATTGAAACTTTATCCGATTTAGCAATGGTTATGACCCATTTAAGCAGAATTTCAGAAGAAATTATAATGTGGTCAAGCTTTGAATTTAAGTTTGTTGAACTTGATGATTCTTATTCAACGGGTTCAAGCATTATGCCTCAAAAGAAAAACCCCGATATTTTAGAACTCATTAGGGGAAAAACAGGCAGGGTTTATGGTTCTCTAACAAGCATTTTAACCACAATGAAATCTTTGCCTTTAGCATACAATAAAGATATGCAGGAAGACAAAGAACCATTGTTTGATGGCATTAAGACAGTTAAAAATTGCCTTAAAATTCTTCCTGATGTAATAAAAACAATGAAAGTTAACAAAGAAAAAATGCTGCAAGCTGCAAAAGAAGGTTTTTTAAATGCAACCGATGTTGCAGATTACTTAACCAAAAAAGGGCTTCCATTCAGAGATTCACACAACATTGCAGGCAAACTTGTTTCTTATTGCATTAATTCTAAAAAAACACTTGATGAACTTTCAATGGATGAATTTAAAAAAGAATCAAGCCTTTTTGATGATGATATTTATAGCGCAATTGATATTAAAAATTCCGTTATATCAAAAAAAGAAATTGGCGGCCCAAACCCTGAAACAGTTAAGCATGTTTTAGAATTAAACAAAATTTGGCTATCAGATAATGAAATTTAGGAGAATAAAAAATTGGAAAAAATAAAAGCGGCAGTTGTAGGTTCAACAGGTTATGCAGGCGAAGAATTGGTTAGAATTTTATCTAACCACAAAAATGTTGAATTAAAGTTTTTAACATCAAGGTCATATAAGGGGCAAAATTTTCAAGATGTTTATTCCAACTTTAATAAGGTTTTAGATATAAATTTAATTGAAGATGATATTGAAACCCTGTCAAATGAAGTTGATGTTATTTTTCTTGCGCTGCCGCACGGGATTGCTTCAAGCAAAGTAACGAAAGAAATTTTAGGTAAAACAAAAATAATAGATTTAGGGGCAGATTTCAGACTAAAAAGTAAAACCGTTTATGAAAAATGGTATAACGTTGAACATTTGGGCGAAAACCTTTTAGATGAAGCAGTTTATGGGCTTCCTGAAATTTACAGAGAAGAAATTAAAAAAACAAATTTAATTGCAAACCCGGGGTGCTACACAACTTGTTCCATTTTAAGCTTATACCCTTTATTTAAAAATAATTTAATTGAAACAAATTCTGTTATAATTGATGCAAAATCAGGCGTAACAGGAGCAGGCAGGGGTGTTTCATTAGGGGTTCATTTTTCTGAAACCAATGAAAATATAAAAGCTTATAAAATTGCATCCCACAGGCACACCCCTGAAATTGAACAAGAACTCACAAATGCAATTAAAAAAGATGTTGTAATTCAATTTACACCTCACCTGATTCCAATGAACAGGGGCATTTTAACAACATCATATTTAAAACTAAAAGATAGCTTTACTTTTGATAATGTTAAAGAGGCTTATTTTGAACAATATAAAAATGAAAAATTTGTAAGACTTTTAAAAGAAGGGGTTTACCCCGAAACAAAATGGGTAAAAGGTTCAAATTATATTGATATTGGTTTGTTTTTCGACCGAAGAACAGGAAATGTAATTGTTCAAGGGGCAATAGATAATTTAATTAAAGGAGCATCGGGCCAAGCGGTTCAAAATATGAATTTAATGTTTGGTTTCGATGAAATTGAAGGCATTAAAACGGCAGGAATATTTCCTGTATAAAAATTGAAAGGGAAAATAATGAATACAATAATATCTGAAGAAATAAAAACTACATGCGGTACAATAGTTTCGCCAAAAGGTTTTTTAGCTCAAGGAATACATTCAGGGGTAAAGAAAAAGAAGCTTGATTTATCGATAATATATTCTAAAAAACCGGCCTTGTGTTCTGCCGTTTATACGACAAACATAGTTAAAGCACCGCCTTTATTATGGTCAGAAAGTTTAACCAAAAATAATAATAAAATTCAAGCCATTGTTGTAAATAGCGGCAACGCTAATTCCTGTACGGGAGATAGAGGCTACAAAGACGCTGTTTTAATGGCACAAACCGTCTCAGATTGTTTGAGCATTGAAAAAGAAAGCGTTATTGTTACAAGCACAGGTGTTATCGGTGTATATTTGCCTATGGAAAATATTGTGTCAGGAATTAAAAAATTAGTGCCAACATTAGCTGATACAGAAGAAGCAGGCATTAATTGCGCAACGGGCATTTTAACAACAGATACATTTTTAAAAAGCATAACCGTTGAATTTGAAATAAATGGAACACCTGTTAAAATTTCTGGCATTGCAAAGGGCTCCGGCATGATTCACCCCAATATGGCAACAATGCTCAATTTTATTACAACAGATGTAAACATTGAAAAAGAATTTCTGGATAAAGCTTTTAAATCAAATATACAAGACACCTTTAATATGATAACGGTTGATGGCGAAACAAGCACAAATGATATGGCAGTTATTTTAGCAAACGGTTGCGCTAATAACCCAATTATCAATAAAGAAGATGAAAATTATGAAAAATTTAAAAAAGCACTTCATATAGTTACAGAAGAACTTGCAAAAGATATAGTTAAAGACGGCGAAGGCGCAAGCAAATTTTTAGAGTGCAAAATTAATGGTACAAAAACCAAAGATGACGCTAAAATTTTAATTAAAGCAATTTTAAATTCCAACTTGGTAAAAACCGCATTTTTTGGGCAAGACGCTAACTGGGGCAGGGTAATTTCTGCTATGGGCGCATCAGGCGTTAAATTTAACCCAGATAAGGTTGATATTAAATTTAAAAGCAAAACGGGCGAAATTGAACTTTATAAAAAAGGAAAGCCGCTTAATTTTGATGAAGAATTTGCAATTGATGTTTTAAAAGAAAGAGAAATTCAAATTTTAGTTGAAATGAAAGAAGGCATTGCCAAAGCCACAGGCTGGGGCTGCGATTTGAGCTATGATTACGTTAAAATTAACGCAGAATACAGAAGCTAAGGAGAAAGTTATAAATGCAAAAATATATAGAAAAAGCAAGTGTTTTAATCGAGGCTATGCCTTATTTAAACGAATTTCACGGTAAAACCGTTATTATAAAATTTGGCGGTGCCGCTATGGTTGACCCCCAAATTAAAAAATCTGTTATAAAGGATATTGCCTTTATGAAAATGGTTGGAATTAACCCTGTAATTGTCCATGGGGGCGGGCCTGAAATTAATGAAGCATTGAAACTTCAAAAAATTGAGCCCAAATTTGTAAACGGTTTAAGAGTGACGGATTCAAACACCATGAAAACCGTTGAAACCGTTTTATCAGGGAAAATTAACAAAGCCTTAGTTTCAGAATTTCAAAAAAATAATGTTTCTGCCGTTGGTATTTCAGGTAAAGACGGGCTTTTAATTGAAGCGAAGAAAAAAGAAGGTGAAGTTGACCTTGGGCTTGTTGGCGATATAACAAACATCAACACAAAAATTATTGAAAGCTTAATTGCTTCAGATTTTGTTCCTGTAATTTCACCTGTCGGTTCTGATAAAGAAGGAAATACCTATAATATAAATGCAGACATTGCAGCATCAGAGATTGCAATTAAATTAAACGCTGCAAAGCTTATTTTCTTAACAGATTCAAACGGTGTTTTATTTAAAGAAGACGATGAAAATTCAGTTATATCGGAATTAATTCCTGATGAAATTAAGCTTTTAATTGAAAACGGAACAATTAAAGGCGGTATGATTCCAAAAGTAAATTATGCAACAAAAGCGGTTAAAAATGGCGTTAATTCCGTTCACATCATAAACGGTAAAATTTTACACTCACTTCTTTTGGAAATTTTTACAAAAGACGGCATCGGCACAATTATAGAGGAATACTAATGAATAATTTTGAAGAATTTGATAAATATGTAATGACAACATATAAAAGGTTTCCCGTTTCTTTTGAATATGGAGATGGAATTTATTTATATGATGACAATAACAAAAAATATCTTGATTTTACCGCAGGAATTGCAGTAAATGCGCTTGGTTACGGCAACAAAAATTATATAAATGCGCTTTGTAATCAGATAAATAAAATTAACCATTCATCTAATTTGTATTATATAAAACCGCAAGGGGAGCTTGCAAAACTTTTAAGCGAAGTTTCAGGCTTAGATAAAGCATTTTTTTGTAACTCAGGAGCCGAAGCAAATGAAGCAGCCTTAAAGCTTGCAAGAAAATATGCACATGCAAACAACAAAGGCAATAAAATTATTGCAATGAAAAATTCTTTTCACGGAAGAACAGTAGGTTCTCTAACCTTAACAGGACAAGAAAAATATCAAAAAATGTTTAAACCCTTAATGGGAGATGTTGAATACGCTGAATTTAACAACCTTGAAAGCGTTGAAAAATTAATGAATAATGAAGTTTGTGCCATTATTGCAGAATGTATTCAAGGCGAAGGCGGTATAATCCCAATAGAAAAAGAATTTTACCTTGGTTTAAGAAAACTTTGCGATAAATATAATGCACTTTTAATTATGGATGAAGTTCAAACAGGAATTGCAAGGTGCGGTGAATTTTTTGCTTTTCAAAATTATGCAAAAAATTACGAAGAAGCCCCTGATGTCATCTCGCTTGCAAAAGGCTTAGGAAACGGTGTTCCAATCGGTGCCATTGTAGCCAAAGAAAAAGTGGCAAAAGCTTTTGAACCATCAGACCACGCTTCAACCTTTGGCGGCAATTTTATTTCAACGGTGGCTGGAATTGCAACCATAAAAGAAATTTTAAATTTGAATTTAGTTCAAAATGCAAAAAATGTCGGCAACTATTTATATCAAAAATTAATTGAATTAAAACCCTTAATTAAGGATGTTAGGGGAATGGGGCTTATGATAGGCGCTGAAATTGAAGGCAATACAAGCGATATTATTCAAAAGTGTTTAGATAACGGGCTTTTGATTATAGGAGCAGGCAAAAACACAATAAGGTTTGTTCCGCCCTTAATTGCAACAAAGGAAGATGTTGACCTTGCGATTGAAATATTTAAAAAAGCTCTTCAATAAAAAGTAAAAATATTTGTGCAAAAAAAATGTTGTAATTAGTTTAATTTAATGTTAGAATGTACATCCCGAAGCAAAATTTTCGAGGATAGACTTTAACAACACATTAAAAAAAATAATTGCATTTTTTATAAAATTGGGCAATTTTTGCGTGAAAAATGTTTTTATATAGATACCATGATTAAACTAAATACTTTTATAACAGGAATAACAAAAAATATTGGCAGTACATCAGTTAGTGCCCCAAAGAATGTTGCCAAAATAATTGACACGGCAGATGTGGGTGATGTTTTTATAAAACAAGGTGTAACTCCCATAGAAGTCAAGCAATGCGCAAAAGATTTTAGAAACGGCATTATTAAACCGTTTTCAGATTGGCAATCGGCAGATCAATTTGAAAAATCAAGCAATGTTGCAAGAAAACTGTTTTCCCCGTTTACAAAAGCAATTAAAGGTTACAGCAAAGAAGACGCACAATATTTCACAAAACTTGCATTTGGAGAAGATACGGTTGATGCAATAACTGCAGCAAGCAAAAGAAACCCCGATGTTAAACTGTTTAAAGATACTCTGGAAGAAAGACTTGGCGTTTCTATCGGTGATGCAATTAATATCAAAAAGCCATAATAAAAAGAATTGCATTATTAACTAAAAGTATTTGAATAAATAACAAAATATGTTTTAAAACCCTTTAAAATTCGCAAGTGAAGTTTTTAAGGTTTACTTTGTATTAAAAATTTACCAAAAACTACCTTGCATTTGATTTGCTTCTTTATAATTAAATTTTTACACATTTATATCACAATATTTAGTTATATCAAACTAATTTAATAATAAAAGCTCATATCAAAAATATATTCCAATATATGGGCAGAAAAAATCTTCTTCGATAAAACCGTTTAAATTTCGTTTTAAATAAAATAATGGAGCGTAGGGGATTCGAACCCCTGACCCCGACACTGCCAGTGTCGTGCGCTACCAGCTGCGCCAACGCCCCTTATATTTTAATTCTATACTAAATAAAAAAAATTATTGTAAATTTTGATTACGTTTTGATGTTGTTTTTTTTCATTTACATCATTTTGTTTCCATTGTAAACTAATACAATAGAAACTTTTTAAAGCATTTACAACACATATTTAAAGGAGAGAGTTTATGATATCCGGCATTAATTTTACTGGGTTACACATACCTAAAACAAAAGAAAATAAAAGCGGCTTGTCTCGCATGATTCCAAACGATGTGGTTCAAAAAACAGCATTTGATACATTTGAAACCATAGATAGAAAAGCCGGTCGCAAAGATGTTTTTCTAAGTGTAAAATATGAAAAACCAAGCAAAAAGAATGATTCAAAAGGACAGTACGAACTAAAAATAAGTGATACTGACGGAAAAAAATTAACATCGGTAAATATTTTAGACAGTGCAGATAAAAAAGCCCCCGATTCTTTATATACATATCGTTTTGCAAGAAAAATGGAACAGCTTGCTTCAGATATGCCAAATATGGGCAAACCAAATGTGGATAAATTTTTTGACACATTTGCATAAATAAACACAATATTTAAAAAGCGCCTATCAAAGGCGCTTTTTTAGTGACATAGCAAAAAAAATTCTTTTAGTTTTTTATAAAACCGAAAGGACAAATAAAAATTATGATTAAACCCATTAGCACAATAACTTCATATATAAAAAGAAAACAACAAACCGCAATGCTTGCCACAAGAGTAAAAGATGAGCTTATGTCTTTATATAGAAAAGATATAAGCAAAGTGAAAATGTCAAAGGCAAAAAATGGCTCAATCGCTGCTTTGGGTTATGCTCAAAATGACGATTTATTTATTCGCTCATTTGCATACACTCCCTCTAAACTGGTTGAAACCGTTGTAGATAGAGGCATAAGAACCAAAAACGGCACGGTTGATTATATGTCGCAAATAATAAACGACCCTGATACACTAATCTACAGAACAACAACCTTATCAAAATACGATTCAGGGCTATTCAGCACAAAATCAATAACAAAAAAAGTATTTAAAAACGGCGAAAAACCCGAGTTTACAACAAAATCATATTTTGGCACCATGGCAGGCAAATGCGAAAGCAACCCAAAAAAAAGTCAGGTTATTCCTTTTAATAAAAAACCTGACGGTTTACATGAAGTCATAAACCAATTATACGGAATATCTCAAATGCTTGAAAACAATAAGCAAATTAGAGCCTCAATGGAAAGAAAAAGCGGAATAGGTAAAATTATAGATTTTTCAAAATTTTTCAAAAAATAAACAGTCAGACATCTGATATGAATTAAATTTTATATATAAACCCTTATGCAATGAATACCAACTAATTGCAATCTAAAGAAACACTTTTGATTCAATTCACAAGCACTTTGATTATTTTTACATACTTAGCGTTGGGGTAGAAACCCCAACCTACAAACTCAAACATAAAGTAAAGACACTATGCCAAACTCCTGTATCAAAAATTCTTATAAAAATATAATTTATTTTATGTTGAAAAATTATTTTTAGCTTCTTATTGACTTATTTCTTTGAATTGTCAAACCGTATTTTGTGCGCCCAAAACAGTAGGTTGGGCTTTCAACCCAACAGCATCCGATTCAGCAATTTTATTTTTGTCGAGGCAGAAACCCCAAACCAACAACTGTATTATATCCGGTATATCATAGGAATTATGAAGCAAAAGAAACTTTTTCACCATTTTTGTTATAATACTTCAAGTTACAACAAAAGAGGTAAAATATGCCAACTCCTGTCGCAATCATATTAATATTGGCTTTTATATTTTTAATGGGATATTTAGTTAATATATTTAACAGCTTTAACCCAATCATCATAGTTCCCCTTGTGCTTATTATTTTTCTTACAGGCTGGTTTGTTGTTTGGGGTATTGCATCAAAGGATGCGAACCAAACAATTAGAGAAGGTGCAAAAGAAGGAATAAAAGGCTTGCTGCATTGGGGAAAACACATGTTAATAATGATTGGAATGGCTCTTTTAATACTAATTTTTGCAGGATTTGGCAGATTTTAAGATTTTAGTTATTCAATAACAAATTAGA
Source organism: Candidatus Gastranaerophilales bacterium (assembly GCA_944325175.1). Classification (GTDB taxonomy): domain Bacteria; phylum Cyanobacteriota; class Vampirovibrionia; order Gastranaerophilales; family Gastranaerophilaceae; genus Galligastranaerophilus_A. Next base: position 37,013 of record CALUYZ010000019.1, read on the forward strand.
TTGGTAGTTAGTAGGTTAAGCTTTCAGCCCAACAGCAAAATTGAAGATAATTCAATGTTAAGTAACATAAGAAACCAGAAAAATTAACATGAGGTTTCAGAAATTTACAGAAATGCAGATCTAATATAATCATGCTAGAATTGCTATATAAGGAGTGATTAGGTGATTAATAAAAAAGATCAGATAGCATTTATTCGTAATTTTTTAGTTTGTGATGGTATAGACTTTTTTCTTGGTTCCGGAGCATCCTTATTAGCTGGTATTCCAAGTGGACAAAATCTAGTCTGGGAGTTTAAAAAAGAAATATATTGTTCTGAAAATAATGTTTCAAGAGAGCTATTTAAAGACTTGCAATCGGAACGAAACAGAAGAAAATTGCAAGATTACTTTGATTCTTTAGATGGTTTTCCAACAATAGGTTCAAAGAATGAATACTCTTTTTATTTTGAGAAATGTTATGACAATACTGCTTCAAGAAACGCATTTATACAGAACCTTGTTGCAAATGTTGAACCTACAAGGGGACATCTTTGTCTTGCCAATTTATTTATCAACAATAAGGCAAAAAATATATGGACAACAAATTTTGACGAGTTAATTGAAGCTGGAATTAAAACCTTATCTTCTCAATATTCGTTTAATATTATATCTTCAATACAAAAAAATAGTATTTCTCAAATAGCAAATAATCGTTTTTCTAAT
>CALUYZ010000020.1 GCA_944325175.1 Candidatus Gastranaerophilales bacterium
TATTATAGAACAGATAGGTGTTTTTACCCGACATCCGTTAATAAATATCTTATCTCAAGCAACGATAAACTTGCTGCGTTTGACGCTTTTTTAAATATAGAAACTGTTTCTCCCCGCCCGATTTTACTTATTATTGGAAGCAAGGCAGATACAATTTATTTCACCGATGATTGCTACAAAAGGGCAAAAGAACCAAAGGAAATTTTTGTAATTGAAGGCGCAACCCATGTGGATTTATATGATAAACCGCAATTTGTATCTCAAGCGGTTCAAAAATTAACGGAATTTTTCAATAAAAGTTTGGGGTAAAAATTTACCCCTCTTTTTTTAAAGTTAATAATTCTTAATAAATGAAGCTATTAACTATCAATTTTTTTGTGAAAATTTTTTTATTTAGATATGAAACTTTAGTTTTAAGGAATTAAGATGACGAACAATTTTCCCATTAATCAAAACCCTTTATTAAACAATGGGGTTTATGCGCAAAATTCAAATAACAACTATTTTCAAACAAATAATTATGCAGCAACTGCTTCTGTTTTTGATTCTTATGAACAAACAAGTAACAAAAGCACTGAATTAACTATTTTAGAAAATGATTTTAAAGAAGTGCAGGCAAATCAAGGCTTTATAGGTAAAATTTGGAATGGAGTTAAAAATGTAACAGGCATTGGGCTTTCATCAAAAGATGTTGAAGCCAAGATACAACAATATAAAAATGGCGAAATAACATATGAAGAAGCCATGCAATCAATTGATAGTTATGAACAAAAACAAAAAGATGGCGTTAATATCTTAACTAACGCTGTCGCCGGTGTTGCAACAGGTTTAATTGCAATTGGAACTGGCGGCATTGGCCTTGGTGTTATAGGTGCCGGGGCGGCTATCGGTGCAGGTTCTAAGGTTGCCTTAAAAACAATGGATAGAGCAACAAATGATGTTGAAGGAGATGCAATTGACCTTAAACAAATGGCAAAAGATACAATGACGGGTGCTGTTGATGGCGCAGTTAACGTTGCAACCGGCGGTATGATAGGAAAAGTTGGCTCTACTCTCACGCAAACAATTGTAAATGGCGCAATACAAGGTGCAAAAGCAGGTGCAATTTCAGGCGCAGCAGGTGGTGCCGCCGAATATACTGCTGATGTTATAACAGGTGACAGAGAATTTAGCGCAAGCGAATTTGCAGCAACAACAATATCGAGCGCTGCAATGGGCGGTGCTTTTGGTGGCGTTGTAGGTGGTATCACAGGCGGAATAAGACATAAAGGTTCAACAACACCCGATGCTCCTGATGCAACAAATACAACCGATGCTCCAAAAACGCCGGATTTATCAGATACTACGGATGCTCAACAAAAATTTGGTGCAGATAATAATTCGGCGGTAGAACAAAAGGTATCAGAGGTTTCAAAAAAAACGGAAACGTTCGATAATGGTGCAATAATTCCGGATGCGGAAAAACCCGCCGTAGCTCTACGACAAGATGACGCACCAAACGAGGTACTAAAAACTTCGAAGCCAAAAGATATTGATACAATTTCACAAGCAGGCGAAGTGAACAAAAATCAGGTAACTGAACAAAGCGTCGATGTAAATAATACTGTTGATTTAGATTCAAATGTGCAACAAACATGTGCAACAAATATTGAAGAAAAAATGGTACAAGGTGAGCTTAAGCAAGATGAGGAACTAAAAAAACTTTATAAAAGTGCATTAAATTCCGATAATTTACAAGAGCTTCAAGATATAGAAGGAAAAATACGTGAGCAAACAATTCTTTCAGATGACGAAAAGTGGCTTGCTTCTGCCGCAAAGGAAAGAAACAATGAACTAAAGAAAATGCTTTTTGAATTGCAAGCGAAAATAGAATCTATTACAAAACAAAAAGCAATGCAGAAAAATTTTGATGTAGTTGCTGATAAAATACAGCTTGAATCGGATTCAACCCTGATGAATGCTGCTACAAAAGAAAATTTCCATGTAAAAATTAAAAAAGGTGTTACGAATTTTGATGCAGGTTATTCAATATCTGTGGAAGACGCCAATAACATATATGGGCTTGCTGTTGTAACTCTTCCTGAAAAATCGGCATTTCTTACAAATTTGCCGGATGGGTATAATGATACGGCTGTTGAGCTTAAATTTCTGGCAGGTTCAGATAAAACCAAAGGGGCAGGCACAGAATTAATTAAGCAAGTGGTTAAAGATTCTTGTGATTTGGGCTATAACGGTAGAGTGAAGCTGACTGCTTGCGGTGGTAGCCTTCCGAGTTTATTTAATGCGATTGCGGGTGCGGAAAAAATGAAAACAAGCCCCGTTCCCTTCTATTATAGATGTGGCTTTAGATTTGTAGACGAAGGAATGAATGAACTGACTGAACAAGGGCTAATAAATTTAAGCAAGGGCTTAGAATATAGTGGTCCATCATCAGGAAATATGTTTTTGCCGGATGATGCAATTCAAAAAATACTAAATTCGTAAATAATTAAATTAAAATTTGTATGTAAAAGAACACATGGTTTGATTATTTGTTACAGATGGTTTGATTATTTTTTTGAATATTTTGCGTTGGGGTAGAAACCCCAACCTACGCACTTTTTGTATCCATATAAGTAAAATTTGAGCTTTTGGTCTTTATTTTATATTCAAATTTGAACAAATTTGAATTTTTTTCAATTAAAAAGACCTCTTGGTTGAGGCCTTTTAAATTCGGAGAGAGTGGGATTCGAACCCACGGTAGAGTTTACCCCTACACAGACGTTCCAGGTCTGCACCTTAAACCGCTCGGACATCTCTCCACATAATTTTGCGGGTGTTCAAATTCTGAGCTCTTTAATAATAACATAAAAAAATTTATCTATGGTAAAATTTTTTTAATGAAAGATATAATTGCTTTTTGGGGCTATCCGCACCCAAGTTTAATTAAAAAAACAAAAGAAGAATATAAAAATGCAATTTGGCTTGATTTGGATGTAGATTTTAACCATCCGCAAGCTTCAATTTTGCCTGTAAATTATTGTTCAATTATAAAAAACATTTTTAATAATGCCATATTTTATAAAGAAAGAATTATTAAAATTTTAGCCCCTGTTGGCAGAGATAAATGTGACAGCGCAATTTTTGCGGTTGAAATTTTATCTGATATGGGTTTTAACATTGAAACTTCTATTTTTGAAGAAAAAACTTATAAAAAAAATAATTTTTATATTTCAGAAAGCAATTTGCCGCTTAAAAAGAAGGTTGAATTAATAACAGATAATATAATAAGTGAAAAAGATTATTCAAACCTTGAAAAATCAATTCCCGTGGCAGGGTTTTGGGGCGTTCCCCCCAATGATTTATCAATTTTAGAATTATTCCCAAATGAAACACACATTTTTGGCTGGATGAGGTGCGTTGAAGCTATGGCGCCATTTGATATTGAGCTTGAAAAATTTGTTAACCCAAATATAAAAACGGTTTTCTTTGCTCAAACATTTTGTGCTAAAAACCAATTGGCAAAATATCTTGCAGATAAATATAACGGCTTATATATAGATATAGACGGCGTTTCAAACAATTCTACAAAAGCTAAAATCGAAGCATTTTTGAGGTTAAGATAATGACTTTATATTTTTTAGATGCAGGAACAACCTTCAGTAAAATTTTAGAAGTCGATGATTTAGGGAACAAAAAATATTCCGTTATAAAAACATCTGAATTAAAAAACCTTGATATTAATTTTAGCTATTCAACCGGTCACAGTTCAAATAAAAATAAAACGAATTATGAAAACGAGGTTGTTGCGCTCTCATACGGTGTAAAACATATAAAAGACGGCATTATTTTGGATTTAGGCTCTCGTGATGCAAAATGGGTTCAATTCAAAGGCGGCAATTTTAAAGACATGGATTGGAACACAAATTGCGCAAGTGCCACAGGGGCAACAATCGAGATGCTTTTAAAATTTTATGGGGTGGAAGATAAAAATTTAGTTCCAACTAAAGAAAAATACCCTGTCACTTGCGGTATTTTCGGTTTAGAAAAAATTATGGATGATGTTTCAGGTGGAATTAGCCCCGAAACTGCAATTTCAAAATTTATAACAGGAATTGCATATAATGCTTATAATTTTACAAAAAGACCGGATAAAATATACCTTTCAGGCGGCTTTTGCGAGAACAGCTGTTTTGTAAGCGCATTAAAATTTTATACGGATGTTGTTTTGTTAGGCAGATTTGTTCTTGTAGACGGGCTTTATAACATTAGTTTGGAAAATTTGAATAAAAATTAAACTAATTAGTTGTTTGAATATTTTCTTTGTTTTAACTATCATTTAAGGCATGGTGGTTACATTTAGATTATTTTAGTTTAAACGGCTTTTTATTTTTTTTATGAAAAGGTTGTTTATTCAGTAATTATCGGCAGTTAAGCGATGTAGCACATCTAAAAAGATTAAAAATTAATTATATACAACTAAATAGTTTAAAATTAATAAAAGGAGAATTAATAATGGATACCGAATTATTAATGCAAAACTTGCAAATGGCACTTACTGTTACCGTTGTTGGTATGGTAATAGTTATGTTATTTTTAACATTAATTGTTTTTACAACAAATGTAACCAAAAAAATTGTAGATTGGCTTAATGTTAAATTTCCGATTGAAGCACCGGTTGATGCCAAACAACAAAAAAAACAAACTGGTGCTGAAGAAGATATTGCAGTTGCCATTGCGGCAGTTTTGGCATATCAACATAGGGCATAAGGAGACGTTATGGAATTTATTCACCAATTTGTAAATGCGCATAATGTGGCAATTTCGGCAGGTTTGCTTTTGGTGGCTTACATATTTATTGCGCTTGAAAAAATCCCAAAAGTTACAATCGCGCTTTTGGGTGCTGCAATTACAATTATTTTGGGTCTTGTTTCCCAAACAAAAGCAGTTGACGGGGTGATTAACCCTCATTATTTTGTTAATTTTGTTGATTTCAATGTTATTTTTCTTCTTGTTTCAATGATGATTATCGTTGCAATCACCACAAGAAGCGGAGTTTTTAACTATATTGCAAATGAACTTTTAAAACTTACAAAAGGTCATCCTGTTAAAGTTTTAATTACACTTGCTGTTTTTACGGCAGTTGTAAGTGCATTTTTAGATAACGTAACAACTGTTATTTTAATCATGCCTATCACTTTTTCCATTGCTAAAAAACTGGATATTAACCCAATTCCATTCTTGCTTGCAGAAATTATGTCTTCAAACATTGGTGGAACTTCTACCCTTATAGGAGACCCCCCAAACATCATTATAGGTTCGGCAGGCGGTCTTTCTTTTATGGATTTTGTAAGAGAATTAACTCTTGTTGTTGCAATAATTTTAATCGCTGCAATTATTTTCTTTGTTCTTTGCTTTAGAAAAATGCTAAAAGCTGATAAAGAAAAAATGGCAGAAGTTACAAAAATCGATAATTCAAAAACGATAACAGATTTTAATTTAATGTACCGTTCAGTTGGTGTTTTAATTTTTGTTATCTTGGGTTTCATTTTGCATGATGTAATTCATATTGAAACCTGTGTAATTGCTATGCTTGGCGCATCTATTCTTTTATTATTTGAAAAACCGACAGATATTTTACGTGATGTTGAATGGAATACAATTTTCTTCTTTATCGGTTTGTTTGTTATAATAGGGGGTCTGGAAGCTTCAGGCGGAATTAAACTTATGGCTGATTGGGTTTTAAAAGTAACAGAAGGCAGCCAAACTGCAACCACAATGATTATTCTTTGGGCTTCAGGCATAATTTCAGGCATCATTGATAACATCCCCTACACGGCAACAATGGCACCTATGCTTGTTGAAATTGAAAAAGCAATGGGCGAAGCTTATGCTTATCCTCTTTGGTGGGCATTATCTTTGGGCGCATGCTTAGGCGGAAATATGACAATAATTGGTGCAGCAGCCAATGTTATTGTTAGTGAAAATGCAGCAAAAGAAGGACACCCAATACAGTTTATGAAATTTATGAAATACGGTGTTAGCATCGTACTTATATCTTTGACAATAAGCACAATTTATCTTTATTTAAAATTTTTAAGATAATTGATGCTCCAAAATTAAAATTAGGCAAGGTTTTTTGACCTTGCCTTTTTATTTTAAAATTATTTCTTGTAAGATAAAAACATACCGGCATCAAAATCTAACAGTTGACTTTGATAGTTAGGGTGATTTAATAAAGTTTCAACATAATCTTTTGTTTTTTTATAGTGCGATAAAATGTTATCTGCAACAATAATTCCTCCTTTTTTTAAAAGGGGGTCAAAGGAATTAAAATATTGAATATATTCCGCTTTATTTGCATCTACAAAAATAAAATCAAATTCCATTGAGCGTTTTTTGTTCATATCAGCTAAAATTTCAATGGCATCGCCTACAATGGGCGTTATTATATCATCAACATCTGTTTTTTTAAAATTTTCTATGGCTAAATCCGTTCTTTTTTGCCAATATTCAATCGTAGTAAGCCTTCCGCCGGTTTTTTTAAGTGCATTTGCAAGCCAAATTGAACTATAGCCGTTTGATGTGCCAATTTCAAGTGCAGATTGAACATTTTTCATCTGAATTAAAAGGTTTAAAAAATTTGCGCTGGGTCTGTCTATGTTCCAAAAATCCTGAATTGTTTTTTCCAATTCCAAAAGAACATTTACAGTTTTTTTATCAAATAATTTGTCAATATCATCCTGATGAACAACAGAATTTCTATCAAGCGCTTCTTTAAATTTCATTCTTAAATTGCCTCTTGAACATTTTTTTGATTGGCGTTTTCTTCTTCAGGTTGTTCTTGAACAGGTTCTTTATCGCTGTCTGATATTGGCTCTAAAACCGTTTCTTCGGTTGGTTCTTCTTTTTGTTCTTTAATATCAACCGCAGGTTTTATTGGCGGGTTTTTGTCTATAATTACAATGTCTGCAACATCAATTTCGGATTTTGCTTTCTTTTCCATTTTGTTGTTTTCAAGATCAAGAATTATAACTTTTTTTGTGTTAATGCCCGTTACAACAGCATTTGATTTGTTTGGAATTAATGTTATTTTTGAGTAAAAGCCGCTATTATCAAGAGAAATGGGCGCAAGCATTTTGTTTTGGGTAAAATCATATATATTGACAATTCCTTCTTTTGAAGAAAGGATAAAGGCTTTATCTTTATATATTAAGGCATCTGTAGGCTTTTGCGCCAAGTCGACATCTGAAATTAATTCAACAGGGTTTTCTGATTCAAAGTTATTTAATTTATAAATATAAGCCTTATTTAAAGTTCTTGATAACGCAAGAATTTTACCGTTGTTAATTAAAAGTTTTGAAAGATTTTTGACATTTGCAATTTTTTTAATTGAATAAGTGCCGGATTTTAAATCCATAAGGTATATATTTTCATTGTTTTTGTCGTTAAAAACCAAAACTCCGTCAGTACCTGAAACTGAAATTTTGTTTGGCATCCTGTCTGATTTAATTGTTTTTGCAAGAGTTGCATTGTTTAAATCTACCATATAAATAGAATTTGCTTTTGCGCTTGTTACATAAGCCATTTGACTTAAAATGTCTATATCTGCATCTGTTGGTGTGTCTTCAAAGTCTATTTTGGTGAGAACTCTTTCGTTGACTAAATCAATAACTTCTGCGGTTTTGTTTCCAAAATACATTGTAAGTGCAAATTTTGTTTTTGGTGAAGCTATAATTTTGCTGGGTAAACCCGAGAGTTTAATTTCATATAAAGGAGACGACCCGCCCTTATCATAAACTAAGACAAATTTTGTTTTATTATTTGCAATAAAAGCTTTTGTGTCTTTGAATTCTGCCATAGGCACAATGTCTGCAGTGTTTTCATCATCCGATAAAGTGGCATCCGATGTTGTAATTAAAAGGTTATCGCCTCTGTTTGGAACTAAAAGGTCGCCCATAATAATTTTCATGCTTTCAGGAATTTTAAAACCTGTCGGCACAAGCATATCTTGAGGCATAACACCTAATTTAACTTTGTTTGGCAAGTTTTCATTTTTTGTAATTGTAAAATTGCCTTTTTTGTCTTTAAAAATTTTCATTAAAACGTAGTTGTTGTTTAAAATAACAACTTCAGGTTTTTGTTTTAGGGTTTGGTTATTGGGGTAGGTGTATTCAATTTTAATGTTGTCAACGTCTGCTCTTTCGGCAGGATACAGGGGAACATACATTGTGTTTGCATCCAAAAGAATAACAGAATCGAACCTTTGGGTTGCGTTTGGCAGTTCTTTTTTAATGAATTCCCACGTATCATCAGGAAGCCTTGAAGCTAAAGCTGAATTAATAGCCAAAAAACATAATCCGATAGCTGCAAACGCCTTTAATTTAAAATTTAATCTCATCTATCCCCCGATTTTATTTAAAAACAGTTTTTACTTTATCCATTATACTGCTTTTTTTGTCTGCCTCATTTCTTTTTGAAATTTCAAAAAGCTTTTTATAAAGTTCTTCCTCTTCTTTTGTGAGTTTTTTAGGTGTATTTATTTTTATTGTAACATAATGGTTGCCCCTTTGACCTTCCTTACCAAGGTATGGTACACCTTTCCCTTTTATTAAAAGTTTTTCTAAGTTTTCAATACCGCTTGGTATATGAAGTTTTTCTTCGCCATCAACCGTATTTACAATAACTTCATCGCCTAAAACCGCCTGTGGCATTGTAATTTCAAGAACGGTGTGAATATCAACGCCATCTCTTATAAATTCATTTGATTCTTTTACATATAAAACAATGTATAAATCCCCCGGTCTGCCGCCGTTTTTGCCGGCGTCACCTTCATTTGCAAGGCGAATTCTTGAGCCTGAATCTACCCCTTTTGGAATTTTAATTTTTGCAACTTTTTCTTTTGGTACAGCTCCTCTTCCTTTGCATTTTTTGCAATATGAAGAAGGGTCAATTCCTGTGCCGTTGCAGGTTGGGCAAGTTGCGACAGATGTAAAGTTGCCTAAAATTGTTCTTGTATTTTGCTGAACTCTCCCCATGCCGTTGCAGGTTTTACAGGTGGTCTGTTTTGCGTTTTTATCTTTACCTGTGCCCATACATTCGTCGCAAACTTCTAAGTGTTTGATTTTAATTTCTCTTTCGACCCCAAAAATGGCATCTTTAAAATCAATTTGAATGTCCATTCTAAGGTCATCGCCTTGTATAGGTGCATTTGGGTCTCTTTGTCTTGAAGAAAAACCGCCCATTCCCCCGCCAAAGAAGGCTTCAAAAATATCATTTAAGCCGCCAAAGCCATATTCAAAAGGCCCGCCGCCGCCAAAGCCTGAATTATTTATGCCGTCTTCACCGTATCTGTCATAAACTTGCCTTTTTTCATCATCCGATAAAACTTCATAGGCTTTTCCAAGTTCTTTAAATTTTTCTTCTGCATCAGGGGCTTTATTTACATCAGGGTGCAGCTGCCTCGCTTTTTTTCTGAATGCTATTTTTATTTCATCTTTTGTTGCGGTTTTTTCTACGCCTAAAATTTCATAGTAGTCCATTATTCTTTGTTTTCCTCATCATCTTCAACCGCAACATTTACCATAGTTGGTCTTAAAACTCTGTCAAAAAGCTGATACCCTGCTTGAAGCTCTGCTATAACCGTGTGGGGTTCAACATCGTTTGTTTTTGTTTGCATAACAGCTTCCATTAAATTAGGGTCAAAAGGTTTATCTTTAGCTTCAATTTTTTTCAAGCCGATTTTTCCCAAAATGTCTAAAAACTGTTTTGTGCAAATTTCGTAAGATTCTTTAACGGTTTTTATATCTTCCGTTTTTTCAATCGAGTTTTTAGCTCTTTCCAATGTATCTAAAACCGGAATAATTTTTTTCAAAGTATCTTCGGCGCCATATTTTAAAAGACTTTCTCTTTCTTGCGCTTGGCGTTTTCTGTAGTTGTCAAAATCTGCCGCCAATCTTAAATATTTGTTATTTATATCGTCTAATTCTTTTTTAAATTCTTCTTCTTTTGATTCAATATTGTTTTCTTCTTTTATATCTTCTTTTTGTTCTTCTTTTATTTCTTCATTTTCAGCAAAAGGATTTGTTTGCATTTTATCGTCTGACATATTAACTCCTTATTGTTGCATATTTTAAGACAATAATTACATTATAGATTATCAAAGCTTTTTGTCCATTTAATTTAATTATTTATTAATATTTTAAAAAAGTTAAAAGAAATGCGCCATTTGTTGCCTTAGAATGTGGGTTAGTGTAAACTGGGAATAGGTAAAATGTATTCAAGGAGCTTATTTTGGCACAATTTATAGACAAAGTTAAAATTAAAGTTGAATCAGGAAAAGGCGGAAATGGCGCTGTAGCTTGGCATAGGGAAAAATATGTTGATAAAGGCGGTCCTGATGGCGGTGATGGCGGAAATGGCGGCTCTGTCTACTTTGTGGCAGACAGTAATATGACAACTCTTTTAGATTTTACCTATAAGTCAATTTTTCAGGCTCAAAACGGCGAAAACGGCAAAATAAAAAATCAATACGGCAAAAACGGTAAAGATATTTATATAAAAGTGCCTGTCGGAACTATTGTGAGAGATTTAAAAACAGGCAATATTATTGCCGATATGAGTGAAAATGAAAAAACAATTTTAATCGCAAAAGGCGGCCGTGGCGGCAGAGGAAATGCAAAATTCGCAACTTCAACTTCTCGAGCACCGCAATTTTCTGAACCCGGTGAAGCTTCGGTTGAAAGAGAATTGGAACTTGAATTAAAGCTAATCGCCGATATTGGCTTATTAGGTATGCCCAATGCGGGAAAATCAAGCTTTATTTCAAGAATATCTTCTGCTAAACCAAAAATAGCAGATTACCCTTTTACAACGCTTGTTCCTCATTTAGGCGTTGTAAAAAATCCTGACGGAAACAATTTTGTTGTGGCAGACATCCCGGGGTTAATTGAAGGCGCTCATTTAGGTGTTGGTTTGGGGTATGAATTTTTAAGACATGTTGAAAGATGTAAATTTTTCATTCATGTTGTTGATATGACGGCAGAAAATCCGATTGAAAATTACAAAAAAATAAATAACGAACTTTTAAGCTATTCAAAAGAATTAGCTTCAAGGTTTCAGATTGTTATGTTAAATAAGGCAGATGCCGTTCCTGAAGATGAAATTGCTATTTTAAAAGAGGAATTTTTAAAGTTAAATCAAAATTCTTTTGTTGTATCCACGGTTACAGGCTTTGGAATAAAAGAACTGTTACATTTTGTTTACAAAAAATTTGATGAAATACCAACTCCTTCAATAGAGATAAATATAACAAAAGACGAAGGTTTTAACGATAATGACGACAGCGCCTATGATGCCGTCAAGCTTAATAAAAACACATATTCAGTAGACGGTGGTAAAATAAGAAGATTAGTAAGTGTAACAGATGTGAAAAATGTAAGGCAGGTAAGAAGGCTTACAAACATCCTTGATTCAATGGGGGTTTTTGTTGAATTAAGAAATTTGGGGCTTTTGGAAGGAGATACAATCTATGTCGCCGGTTTAGAGATGGTATACACCGGTGAGTATGATTAAAATTTAGTACAAATGGTTGATTTTTTCCAACAGTGATGAAAAATAGAAAAAATTATAAGATACTTATATTATAGAAATTGTATTCTGATAAAAACTGATTTGTATAAGAAAGCTACAAACAATGCAATTTGATGGAAATGAATTGGAAAAAGATGAAAATAACACTTCTGTAAATGGCGACAATAATGCCATTTCTTGGGAAGATTTGTTAAATACTGATGATGACAGTGATTTATCTAAACTTATCATAGGTTCGGATGACACTGAAGAAGATGCTGTCAAAGAAAAAAGCGATGCGCAGGCTGCAGATAATCAAAGCACCGTGCAGAGTGTTTCGTCACAAGAAAATAAAACGGAGTTTGACATAAACGAAGCTGCAAATAATTATGTAAACAGCCTTGACAAAGATGACGCCGTAATTGACGATGAATTCTTTGGTGTGGAAGAAAATAAAGACAAAAAAGATTTATCCGATGTTGTGGATGATGAATTGTTAAGTCTTTTGGATGTCAAAAACGATACACCTTCTTCTTATACGGAAAGCAATCTTGATGACATTTTGGAATTTGATAAAAATGGCGATATTAAAAATGCAAATGAAGTAAATCAGCCAAAAACAAATGCAAATGAAGCATATATGAATTCCAAAGAAGAAATTGAAGAAGTCGATAGTCAAGATGAGCAATATGAAAACAACACGGAAAGCATTGCTCAATACGACGAAATCAGCGAGGCTCAACCTGTTTATGAGAAAAAACAAAATAAAAATAGAGCTTTAGCGGTTGTATTGGGTCTTGTCGGCTTGTTTGCGGTAATTGTTGTTGCGCTTTATTTCTTATTCCCAAATATGGCAGGAAATATAGGCAGTGAAGAACTTGTAAGTTCAGAAAATTCAAACTATACATTGCCCGATGAAACTCAAAATGAAGCAAATGCAATGCAAAAGCAAACAGAAGAGTTAATTAATAAATTGGAAAATAAAGCGGAAGATAATTCAAAACAAAATACCGCAAAGAAAAAAGTTGTTGTATCGATACAATCAACAGGCAGAGCCAATCCGTTTATGCCTTCAACTTTATTTAATGAAGACGGTTCTTTGGCTATGGGTGCCGATTTATCAATTCCTCCGGATGTTGATGTAAACTCCCCCGAAGCAGTTGCTGCAAGAAAATTGATGTCTATTGGCGTATCGGGCATAATGTATGATGAAAATGCACCTTCCGCAATTTTGAAATTTGATAACAATGACTACTTTGTTCAAAAAGGTGACAGAATTGATACATATATTGTAAGCAGAATTACAAAAGACTATGTTCAAATTACAAACGGTGCAAATACATATAAAGCATACGTTGGTGAGGCATTTAATATAGGTGAAATACCTCAATCAAGACAAATGAAATATACAGGCGGAACAAGACAATATGTTTCTGCTGATGATATTGAAATAAGTACAAAATAAATTACAATCAGGAGTTTAATAAAGATGTTTACAGTGAGTAAGAAAGGTTTAATACATTTGGCATTATCATTGGCCATTGTTGTTGCAATCGGTCAATGTGCTTGGGCTTCATTTAGTGACAGCTCTAATAAGCTTGCACTAAATACAAATGGCATTAAAATTGAAGACGTTAACACAAATTTATATGAAGATGAAAAAACTAATGAAAAATATATAATTGATGCTAACGATCCTGAAGCTGTCAGTATTCCTTCAACAACCAGATTGACAGGAAATATTCAAATAGCAGGCAGCTCAAAAAAAGTTACGCTTTCTTTGAGAGATGCTGATGTTAAACAAGTTTTAAGAATGTTTGCAGATAAAGCAAATATGAATATCATCTTCCATAATACGGTAAGAGGCGAAGTTACGTTAGATCTTAAAGATGTTCCTATAAATACGGCTCTTGAATTCGTTTTGGATGCTTGTGAACTTACATATATAAGACAAGATAACAACATCATTATTGCTTCTAAAGATGCTGCAAAAGATTTAAGCTATGCAAGGCAAAACTTTACTACAATTCCTGTTAAATATGTAAATGCTCAAGCTATTGCGGATTTTGTCAACAAAAGCGTATTTAACGGCAAATATCAAGGTGTTTCTTCAACCCCCGCAGTTGCCGTTAATGCTAACAAGAACGAACTTATGCTTTTTGGTACGGAAGAAGATGAAGAATTAATTAAAAAAATTCTTGCAAAGCTTGACGTAAAACCAATGATGAACGTATTTCCGGTTAACCATATCTCACCTCAAGAAATGGCTGCCACAATATGTGATACAATCTTATCCGATAAATCCGAAGGCGGCGCAAACCAAGGTGTTTCAATAAGCACACCTACAAGAGGCGGTGGCGGCGGTGATGAAATAGAACTTGGCGGCGGCTATACCGTTTGTGTAGTTGGTGAAAATAACGGTTCTATTGATCAAAGCGAAGGTACCGATGATTTAGTTAACTATACCTCTAACCCCTTAACAGTTGCATATTTTCCGGCATTAGGAACAGTTGCGACATACGGTGGTTCAAGAGAACAAGTAAAAATGATTGAAAGCTTTATTAAGCTTCATGATAAAAAACAACCGATGGCATACATTGAATTGTCTTTAATTCAATTATCAGAAAACGGTTCAAAAGCATTCAGCTCTGATTGGATGGTATGGACTCCTGTAGGCGGCTTCACCTTTAACGGTACAAGCGGTTTTTCAACAAACCAATGGGCGCCAACATTCTTTAAAGGTAATTCTTATGATGTTATAAACGATAGCGGTGAAGTTGATTATACCGTTCATAAATATAAAGGCTGGGGCCCGATTGTTATGTCTTTGAACTACTTAATCAATAACGGCAAAGGCAGAGTTTTAGCTAGTCCTAAAGTTATGGTTACAAACGGTAAAAAATCAACAATAGACCTTACAACGGATTATATTAAATCGGTTAAAAGAGAATTTAGTACAGAAACTCAATCACTTCAAGCAATTACAAACGTAACTTACGAAATTGGCTCTGATATGGGTATTCAAGTTGAAATAACTCCTTTTATTTCTCCTGAAGGCTACGTTGTAATGAATCTTAAACCCGATTATTCAACACGTGCAGGCGGTACCGATGATTATACATTGTTATCAAGAAGAAGCTTGGAACTTGAAAATGTGAGAGTTAAAGACGGTGAAACCCTTGTTCTTGCAGGCTTGATTCAAGAAAACGAAACAAGTGAAACCACAAAAATGCCTATTTTAGGTGACCTTCCTGTTATAGGTACATTCTTCAGAAGTACATCAAACATTATGACCAAAGAAGAATTGGTAATACTAATTACTCCACACATTGTATATTCTCAAGATCAAATTGATAATTTAAAGAAAAACGGCACTCCACACCTTTAATTTATAATTTGTCTCGTTGAATCAAAAAAAATGAATAATGAATACTTATCCAAACTGCTAAATAGAATAAATACAGATTTAGTTAAGCAATTCGAAAAGGCTAAGCTAATTGAGCTTAAATATATACCAATCGCAATTCAAAACGGTTCCATTTATTCTGTTATTTCGCAGGACGGTGACAAACAGGCTGTTGCCTCATATATCAGACAAAAAGTACAAGTAGGCGGTGTTGAATTTATTTCGGTATCGCCCGCTAACTTTAATTTGCTGTTGTCGGATATTATAAAAAAAGTTTATCCCACGCAAGCTCTTCAAATTACTTCTGATGACAATGCAAATGTTGAAGATAGCAATACTGAAACATTTAAAGTAGGCGACATAAATCAGGTTAAATCTCCGCAAACCAAAAGAATTGGGGAAATACTTGTAGAAGAAAAACTGTTAACCGAAGAACAAGTTGAACAAGCGCTTGTAGAATCCAAAAATTTCGGTCTTCCTTTGGGTTCAACCTTAGTTAAATTGGGCTATATTACAATTAAGCAGCTAAAAGATGCTCTTGCTGCTCAAATGCAGATAAATATGGCGCAAGAAGACCAGTTGGCATCTTTGCCTGAGGCGATAACCTGCCTTTCTGACGACTTTGTGCTTGAGCATAAAGTTATTCCATTGTCTTATAATTCAAAAACATTAACAGTCGGTATGGTTAATCCAAAAGATACTGATACAATTAATCAAATTATCGGTATGACAGGTTTAAAACCGGCAATTTTAATGGTTACATCTCTTGAATATGAAAGATATGTAGAGCAGTATTATAAAAAGGCGAAAGCAAAAGAAGATAAAAAGCAAGGTTTTAAAAAAGGCAAAACAGACCTTGAAGTTTTAACGGAACAGCTGGCTGCATCGAGTGATATTGGGCAAGGCGAGCAAACCTTATGGCAAAAAGTGCAGTCAGATATTGATGAAATTAGTTCTGATGCTGCTAAATATGCAAATATGATTGTAACTCAGGCTATTGATTCAAGGGCATCGGATATTCATATTGAACCAAGGTTAGACGGTTATGTTACAAGGTATCGTATAGACGGTACTTTGGTTGAAGTTGTTAAAATTCCCGCTTATCTTGAATCTTCCATTGTTTCAAGGTTCAAGGTTCTTGCAAAAATGAATATTGCAGAACACAGACGCCCGCAAGACGGTAATTTTACAATTAAATATAATCAAAAATCTTACGACTTTCGTATCAACACTTTGCCCGTAAACGGCAGAGAAAAAATCGTTATAAGAATTTTAGCGCCTTCAATGAGGGTTGAAGAAAGTTATACAAAAGTTATTGATATACCGGGAGCTTTCCCTGATGATATTGAAAAAATTAAATTTTTAACATCTGCTCCAAACGGAATTGTTTTAACTTCAGGTCCTACAGGTTCAGGTAAAACAACAACACTTTATGCTCTTTTAAAGACAATGAACTCGCCTGATTGTAATATTACAACAATCGAGGACCCTATTGAAATAAGATTGGACGGTGTTAATCAATCTGCAGTAAACCCAAAGGCAGGCATTACTTTTGCAACTTGCATGAGGGCAATATTAAGGCAAGACCCTGACGTTATATTGGTTGGTGAAATTAGGGACTATGAAACCTTGGAAGTTGCTATTTCAGCTTCTTTAACAGGTCACTTTGTTTTATCCACAATTCACACTAATTCTGCTGCTGCAACCGTTACAAGGCTTATTGAAATGGGCGCAAAGGATTATCTCGTATCTTCCACTTTAAATGGTGTT
Source organism: Candidatus Gastranaerophilales bacterium (assembly GCA_944325175.1). Taxonomy (GTDB): domain Bacteria; phylum Cyanobacteriota; class Vampirovibrionia; order Gastranaerophilales; family Gastranaerophilaceae; genus Galligastranaerophilus_A. Next base: position 16,727 of record CALUYZ010000020.1, read on the forward strand.
TTAGCTCAAAGGCTTGTTAAAAAACTTTGTCCCGATTGCAAACGTGCATATAAGCCAACAGAAGAAGAAGCAAAAAAAGTTTTAACCGACCCTGAAAGAATTAAGCAGTTTATGGAAACAGCAATATACCATGCGGCAGGTTGTCCAAACTGTGGCGGTACCGGTTATAAAGGACGTTTGGCGCTTTTGGAAATTTTAATTGTTACAAAAGAAGTAAAAAAATTAATTGCGGCACATGCTCATGATATTGAAATTGAAGAGTATGCCGTTAAAAACGGAATGAGAACATTGAATGAATCTTGCATAAAACACATCGTAAACGGTGATACCACTATAGATGAATTTGTCAGGGTTCTTGGATTGGTAGGTGAATAATGCCCAGCTTTAATTATATTGCCATGAATAAAAATAAAAACACTATAAAAGGCAGGTTGGATGCCGCTAACCTTCAGGCTGCCAGACAAGAAATAAGAAAAAGGGGATTGACACCTGTCAAGATAACCGAAGATACAAATTTTTCAGAAAGAGAAAAAAAGGCCGCTGCCAAAAGAAATGCACTGCCTGAATTAAAACTTAAAGATAAAATAGATTTTACACAAACGCTTCAAATATTAACGGCAACAGGTATTCCAATTATTGAAACCCTTGCTTTTATGGAAGAAAATGCCGAAACAAAAAGTGTAAAAAATGTCTGTTCTGTTATTAAAGGTAATATCGTAAACGGTTCCACATTGGCTGAGACACTGGAAAAGAACAGAAAGGCATTTGGAAGAGTTTATGCAGGTTTGGCAAGAGCCGGGGAAGATTCCGGTGAACTTGACGTAACGTTGGCTCGTATGCTTGAACTTTTGAAAAAGCAAGCTGCAATTAAAAGCAAAGTTATAGGCGCACTTGTTTATCCTGTGTTTGTAATTATACTTGCAATTTTGGTTGTTACAATTATGTTGGCATTTGTATTTCCGGCGTTTGAATCTATGTTTGATTCATTGGGCGGGCAATTACCGTTTTTAACAAGAATGTGTATTGATGCAGGGCATTTTATTCAAGAATTTTGGTATGTAATTTTGGCAGCTTTTGTTGTTTCAATTTTCTTAATTATTTTTATATTTAAAAATGAATTTGCAAGAAGAATTTTAGATAGGGTTGTGCTTAGAATACCTTTATTATCTAACCTGATGCGATTTGCTAACTATTCAAACTTTTTGGCGGTTCTGCAAGTTTCATACGATGCAGGTATTCCTGTTGTTAACTGCTTGTATCTTGCAAATTTAACCTTAGAAAATGTTGTATTGAGAGAAGCTATTTCTGCCGCTGCAATTAGGGTTCAACAAGGTACTAACCTTTCTTCGGCATTAAAATCTACAAAAGAAATACCAAATATGATGTTATTTATGATTGCAACCGGTGAACAATCAGGTCGTTTGGGTGAAATGCTTTATAATTGTACGGTATATATAGACAAAAAACTTGATGATATTATTGACACATTCACAAAATTAGTTGAACCTTTTATGTTAATTATAATCGGTTTTATAGTATTATTCTTGGCGCTTGCTCTTTATATGCCGTTGTTTGGTGCATATACGCAAATATAAAGGAAATAAAATGGATATTATTAAATATGAAACAAAGGGTGTTTGCTCAAGCCTTATTGAAATAAAAATCGAAAATAATATTATAAAAGATCTTAATTTTATAGGCGGTTGCAATGGCAATTTGCAGGGAATTTCTTCCTTATGCAAGGGCATGGATGTTAACGACGTTGTTAAAAAATTAAAAGGAATAAGGTGCGGTGTTAAACAAACAAGTTGTCCCGATCAGCTTGCAAATTGCCTGTTTGAATATCTTCAAAAAATGAGCACAAAGGAAAAAGAACAAGTTTTATAATTTTAAACAAGGGGGCTTGCGAGGCAAGATTTTTTTGTGTATAATCTTAATAAGAATAATTCTTATTAAGGAATTTTTTATGCAAAATGCTGAATTAAAAGAAAGAATTGAAGAATTAAAAAGACGCTCTAAAAAGGCGGGTTTAAGGGTTACTAAGCAAAGAATAGAAATTTTTAAAGCCGTATTTGAATCTAAAGCCCACCCTGATGCTGAAACTCTTTATAATTTAATTAAAAATAAAGTGCCAAACGTTGCTCTTGATACTGTTTATAGAACTTTAGCTTCGCTTGAAAGTTTGAATATGGTGTTTAGAGTAGACAGCCTTCTTCCAAAAGCAAGGTTTGATGCAGATTATACACCACATTCCCATTTTTTGTGCACAAAGTGCAATGAAATTTATGATATATTTTTAACTTCGGCTACAGATGTAAAAAATGAAGTCCAAAAAAAGGGTATAGGAAATGTTGTTGATGTAAATATTCAAGTAAGGGGCATTTGCCCAAAGTGTGAAAATGAAAAAAAGGAGAAAAATTTATGGAATTAAAAGGCTCAAAAACCGAAAAAAACTTAATGGAAGCTTTTAGTGGTGAATCACAAGCAAGAAATAAATATACTTACTATGCTTCAAAAGCGAAAAAAGATGGCTTCGTTCAAATTGCAAAATTCTTTGAAGATACTGCAAACAATGAAAAAGAACACGCTAAAATTTGGTTTAAATTACTCGTTGGGGGTGATATTAAAGGTACAAAAGAAAATTTAGCGGATGCTGCAAACGGTGAAAACTACGAATGGACAGATATGTATGCAAAATTTGCAAAAGAAGCCAAAGAAGAAGGCTTTGATGAAATTGCAAGATTATTTGAAAAAGTAGGGGAAATTGAAAAAACGCATGAAGAAAGATATAGGAAACTTTTAGAAAACATTGAACAAAACAAAGTTTTTGAAAAAGATGAAGAAGTTGTTTGGGAATGTGCTAATTGCGGCTTTACCCATAAAGGCAAAAAAGCAGTTGGCTTGTGCCCTGTTTGCAAACACCCGGGTGCCTACTTTTTTGTAAAAGAACAAAATTATTAATAATTTCTCTTTCAAAAATAAAGACCAAAAAGCCCTTTGAAATTCAAAGGGCTTTTAAATTTTTTGGGTTTAAGCATTTGGAAAGTAATCGCAAATAAGTTTTTCTTCTTTTTTGAATTTGAAAACATTAAGCAATTTAGAAATTTTTGGCTTTTTAAAAAGCATTTTTTTGTATTCATCTACAAGAATTGCTTTTTTTACAAGAAGCCTGTTGTAATTTTCTGCCACCCCTGCATTTTTGTAAATTAAGGGCTCTAAATTTTTTAATTGCTTTTTGCAATTTTCAATTTCATTTTCGATACTTTTCAAATTGTGTTTAGTCATAACCATCTAATCTCTTCTTATGTGGGGAAATTCCTTTTTAACAAGAAAAGTATACTTTAATATTCAATTTAAAAGTTCCCCCAAAAAATGGATAAGAACCCTAAAATATGATAAAATAGCCTAAAAAGATTATTTAAGGGGTTTAATATTGAAAAGAAATAAAAAAGCTGTTTTGGCATATTTATTCACCCATTGGGATGCTGAATGGTATAAAACGATTAGTTCATTTAATGTAAGATTGAATGAAATTTTTGATAACGTTATTAAAGAATTAAAAAGAAATAATGCTCCTTCATTTTATTTTGACGGGCAAATTTATGCGCTTTTAAATTATCTTAAATTTAACCCAAACAAAAGGAATTTGATTAAAAAATTAATAAAAGAAAAAAGGCTTTATATAGGTCCATTTTTTGTTTCTGCGGATAGTTTCTTAATTTCGGGGGCTTCTATTTTAAAAAATCTTGAATTGGGGCTTAAAATTTCAAAAGAATTCAATGAAAATGAATTCATTGGCTATTTGTCCGATACCTTTGGACATTCAAGTTCAATATTTAAAATTTTGAATTATTTTAATATTAAAAATGCAATAATTTGGCGTGGTGCGCCTGATATTGAGGCAGATTTTACCGCAAACAACATAAATATAACAAGGCTTGTTCGAGGTTATTATCAAGACATTTTGCATAGCGATTTGAAAATAGCAAAAAAAGCCGAAATTTTAGAAAAAGAACTTGATAAAATAAATGAAAAATCGGGAAATGTTGTTCTTTTGCCTTTAGGGGCAGATCATATGAATATTTTAGAAAATGCCAATGAAAAAATAGAAGAAATTAATAAGTATTTAAAAAATTATGAAATTATTCTGTCAAACCCTTTTGAATATTTTAAGCGTGCTGAATTTAAAAAGAATTTAGGTGAAAATGTTGAATTTTTGGATAATTCAAATACATACATTTTGCCTGGGGTTTATTCAACAAGAATTGATGAAAAAATTCAAAATGCCATTTTAGAATATGAACTTTTTTATAAGGCAGATATTTTTAACTTTTTTATGGGTGGAAAATATGATAGAGAGCTTAATTATGCCACAGTTGAATTAATTAAAAATCACGCCCATGATTCAATTTATGGTTGCTCAACAGATGAAGTTCATAAAATGGTGAAATGCCGACAAATAAAGGTGGCAGAAACCGTTAATACCGTTATTAAAAATTTAATTCGAGATTTTAAAAAAGTAAATTTAATAAAAGAAAATGAAAATAAAATTGGCGTTTTTAATTTTTCAAATTTTGAATATGGTGGCACAATAAAATTAATTTCAGATAAAAAAATTAAAAATGCCCAAAAAATAAGAGAATTTAATTCTGTATCGGATGATATTTTCTATAATATTAATCAAAACCCGATAACGGAAGATTTTCACAAATTTTTTGAATATATTGTTGAAATTGAACCTATTAAACCATTTTCATTTAAAAATATTGAAATTAAAAAACCAACTAAATTGCAAGCTGTTGGGAACGATTTCATTGAAAATGAATTTTTAAAACTTTTTATTTTAGATAATAAAATTTATGTAATTGATAAAAAAACAGGTGAAATTTACCCTGATTTTATTCAGCTTCATTCAACCCGTGATAATGGTGACAGCTATAATTATGCACCTGTTGATTACCCAAAAATATTAAAATTAAAAAATTCAAAACTAAAAGTGAATGGCAAAATAAAATCTGCCTTGCAATTAACTTTTGAAGAAAATATTAAGTTAAATTGTTCTCTTGCAAATAATTCAAAACTTTTTGAATTAGATTTTGAATTTGAAAACAAAGTTAAGAATAGAAAATTGCAAATTGTGTTTAACGTGAAAATGCCTGTTGAAAAAACTTATGCGGGTAATCCCGTGGGTGCTGTTGAAAGAATTCACGATTCAAATTATTCGCTTTTTGAAAATATGCCCGTTTCGGATAAATCTGAATTAAAAACAAATTCATACCCGATGCAGAAATTTGTTCAGGCAAACGGTGTTTCAATTTTTACAAAAGGGTTATATGAATATGAAATTTATAAAAATTCATTAAAAATTGCGCTTTTAAGAAGTGTTGGCATTATTTCAAACCCCAAAAACCCGGCAAGAAAAATCCCTGCCGGTCCCCCTATTGAATTATTTGATGCTCAAGGGCTTTATGAACATAAAATAAGCCTTGCTTTTGCTTTTGGTATTGAAAAAGAGGAATTAAAAAAATATTCAAATCTTCTTTTTGAGCCAATTATGGCAATTTCAGGAGAATTTAAGCCAAAAAATAAAACATTTATAAAAAATATTTCAGATGGTGATTTTCTTGGAATTTCAGATATTGAGGGCAAAAAGCTTCCCGTATTTATAAAATAAAAGGTTTAAAAATGAACTTTGGCTTTAAATATCTTGTGTGGCATAAGAAAAAACTTTTCAAATAAAGACACAATAGTAAAATAAACAGCCAGAGTGTAATATTTTATTTATACGGAAGCAGAAATTTATGAGGGTAATAAGAAATGGGAAAACTGCAAAAAAGCTTTAATTATTTGAAATGCAAGGTTTATTATAAAAATATCGAAATAGCAGTGTAAGGCAGACTTTATAAAAAACTAAAGCTTATTTTAATTGCAAAAATAATTCTTTATAAAATGCTATTGAAAAAATGCAATTTTTAATTTTAAAAAAGTTTTTGTATTAAATATTTTAGAATGTAGAATTTTTGATGCTTTAAAGATAAACTAAATTGCAAGAACGACAAGATGTTTAATGAATTAGTTCTTTATAAAATGCTATTGAAAAAATGCAATTTTTAATTTTAAAAAAGTTTTTGTATTAAATATTTTACAATGTAGAATTTTTGATACTTTAAAGATAAACTAAATTGCAAGAACGACAAGATGTTTAATGAATTAGTTTAAAAAACAAATAAATGCAAGAATTATATCAATGAAGCCAATTAAAACGACCCCCTTTGAAATAAGAAGCTTTTGTTAAGTGTTTTGTGGAAATTAACCCGTAGTTTTTGGGGTTCAGTTCAAAAAACTTTTTATAAAACTTTTAAAAAGTTTAAACAATACTATCTATATTTGTAATTGTTTTTGTGCCTTGCTCTTTAATCACGCCTGATAAGTCTTCATATAGAGATTTTGCAAATGAAACCGTAAATTCTGCGCCTTTTTGTGCTGCACTTTTTACAACCTTTGCGCCTTCAATGGCACCGTCTTTTGCTGCATCAAAAGTTTCTGCTGCATTTTTTCTGAAGGTAACCGCAAAATCACCCGTTTTTTTAGCGGTGTCTTTAATTTTGCTTGAAGTTCTAACAAACGCATCTTCAGGTTCTTTTTTTGTAACTTTTGTAAGCCCTGTAAAATGCGGCACTTCAACAGGTTTTAAACTGCTGTTTGAATTTATATTTACATTTTGATTGATGGGTTGAATCATTTTAACCTTATCCTGCAATCATATTTGCTGTATCTGCAAGTTTGCTTGCTGTATTTATTAGGTTTTCAAATCTTTCGATTTTTGCTTGACGAGCAAGGTTTTCGTTGTCTTTTCCTGTTACATCGCCTGCAATGTCATTAACGCCGTTGCTAAGTGTAACCGTTGCTGTGCCGGCTATTGCTGTGTCTACTAAGTCTGAGCCGTTTCCAATGCCGATTTTACCTAATGTTTCTTTAACTTTTGGTGCATGTTTACCGCAGTATTTATCAATGAAACTTGCAAGTTTTGTGCCTTCTTCAAAATCTTTTGGTCTTAAAATTGCTTCTTCAACTGTTTGTCTAATTGTTTTTGAACCTGATTCCGCTGCTTCTTTTGCAGATTCCGTTGCTTGTTTTAGGTTATTTGCTTTAACTTGACCAAAAGTGCCTTTAATTGTATCAACCGTTTTTTTGAATATTCCTGCTTTTTCGCCTTCTGTTGCGGCTGATTTGAATTTATTGATGTTGTCTTTAATAGCTTCTGTCAGTCCGTTTGTTGCTTTTCTTGATTTTGCAAGAAGCAATGCGCCGCCTGCTGCAAAAACGCCTAATTTGACGACATTGTCTGAAACAAAGTCGGCAACAAGTGTTGGTGTTGCTTCTGCATCTTCACCGTATGCTTTTTTAAATTCATCTCTAAAGGGCTGAGTGAATCTGTCCGTTAATTTTGGTTTATTGTCTGTTGTTTGGGCAGTTTTTGTTTCTTTTGCTTCTTTTGTTTCTTTTGAACCCTGAAAAGCTATATTTGATGCATTTATTGCGCCTAATTCGGACATTTTTGCCTTCCCTTTTTTATGATTTTAATATACACACACCATGATAAAGACCTGTAAATGGTTAAAATTGCCAGATAATATATACATTATTAAGAAATTTTAACATTTGTTTTTGTCATGGACACCAGTCCATAAATTATACACCAAAAAAGAATAAATTAAAAGTATTTAACATCTTTCATTTCATCGGGCATAAATTGTTGAATGTAGTTGGGGTTATCGTGTGTATAAACATAACCTTCCCCAAAACCGTATTTTTTTGCATCTTTATAGTGTGTATCTCTTAGGTGCATTGGGGGCGGGTAATCTTTTCCTTGCCTTATATCAGCCATAGCAGAATCTATTGCAACGACATTTAAGTTTCTTTTCTTTGCTCTTGCTACATATTCTGTTGCTTGAGATAAGGCAATTCTACATTCAGGCATGCCGATATTATTTACAACATTTAAGGCTGCATTTGCAATTAAAAGCGCTCTATAATCGCCGTTTCCAACATCTTCCGATGCTGTTACAACAAGCCTTCTTGCAATAATTCTCGGGTCTTCGCCTTTTGTGAGCATTTTGGCTAAATAATAAATTGCAGCGTTAGGGTCAGACCCTCTTAAAGATTTTTGATAGGCAGAAAGGCAATCATAATGTTCAGATTCATCATATTTAACTAAAGATTGCTGTAAAAGTTTTTCAATTAATTCTGAATTTAAAATGTTTTTAGCTGCAAAATAAGAATTTTCAACCGTGTTTAGTGCAAACCTTGCATCGCCGTTTGATAATTTTACAATAGTTTGAATTGCATCATCTTCAATTTTTAAATCTTTTTTATAGTTTTCAGATAGATAATTAAACCCTTTTAGAACAATTTTTTCCATTGAATTTTTATCAATGGAATTTAGCATAATTACTTGAACTCTGCTTAAAAGCGCAGGAATAACCTGAAAAGAAGGGTTTTCTGTGGTAGAGCCCATAAGGTGAAGTGTGCCATTTTCAATGTGGGGAAGTAGCGCATCTTGCTGGGTTTTAGAATATCTGTGGATTTCATCTATAAAAAGAATTGTTTTAACGCCGTTTCTTAGGTTTTCTTTTGCGTTTTGAACGGCATCTTTAACATCTTTAACGCCTGATGTTACAGCAGATAATTCCATAAAATTTGCATTATGATGATTTGCAATTAACCTTGCAAGCGTTGTTTTGCCGCAGCCTGGGGGGCCCCATAAAATAAAAGAAAAAATTCTATTTGATTTTAAAAGGTTATAAATTGGCGAATTTTCAGATATAACATTTGTTTGCCCTAAATATTCATCTAAATTTTTAGGGCGCAAAATGTTTGCTAGTGGCATTTGTTTATTATTTTCTTCTATTGAATCAAATAAATTCATAGTATAATTTTACCATGGTAAAAAAATCTGTTTTTATAATAGGCTTTTTAATTTTAGTTTTGGGGTTATTTTTTCTTTTTCAAAATAAGAAAAATGAAGAAAAAACATTTTCTTTTTGGACAATTCAACTAAAAGCGCCAGCAGGCGATATTATTAATAAAAACATTGAAAAATTTAAAAAGCTTCACCCTGATATAAAAATTGTTTGGGTGGATATTCCGATAGCAGAAGCCCAAAAAAGAACAATAGCTTCAATTTTAGGGGGAAACCCGCCCGATTTAATTAACCTGAACCCTGAATTTTCCCTATCTTTGGCGCAAAAAAACACTCTTGAATTTTTTAATGAAGATGACGCTAAAAATTTTAATGAAGGTTTAGTTAATAAATTAAAATATGACGGTAAAATTTATGCACTTCCATTTTATGCAACAAGTGCGGTTACAATTTTAAATAAAGAAAAATTTAAAAATTGCAAAGTTAATTTAAAAACTTATGATGATATTTTAAAACTATCTGCTTGCAAAAACCCCCCTGTTTTTGGTGCAAGCCTGAACGAAGGGGATAGTTTTTCTAAAATTTTAAATAAATATGATGTTAATTCAAAAACATTGAATGAAAAAAACTTAGAAAATGTTTATTTTAAATTTTTTGATATGAATAAAAACGGGCTTTTATTAAAAGATACCCTAACTATAAGCCACAGAGAAAACATTGAAAAATATATGTCAGGGTCTGCTTCTTTTATAGTTGCAGGCAGTAATTTTATTTCAATGATAAAAGAAAATGCGCCCACCATTTATAATAATTCAATTCTTTTACCGCAATTAACAGGCAGTAATGGTGAATATGACATATCTGTTATGAATTTTATAATTCCAAAAAAAGCCAAAAATAAAGAGCTTGCAAAAGAATTTATAAATTTAATGTCAGATTATGAAAGTCAAATGGCATTAGCAAAAAAAACAAACGTTTTGCCTGCAAATAAAATTGCTCTAAATGATGATTATTTTAAAAATTGCGGCAAGGAACTTATGGAAAATGCAAGGTGTGTTGCAGCCAAACAATTAAATAACCCGATAAAAAATGATTTTGGCTATAAAAATAAAAAAGAAATAAATGATACAATTAATAATTACCTTGAAATTCTTTTATTGAAAGGAAAAGGGGAATTTAGGGCAGATGAATTGCATAAAAAATTAACGGAATTTATTCAAAATTAGCCCCCTTGAAAAATAAAATATTTTAGAATAGAATCTATTTACTCACACATATCCTCTGTATGCAGATAAATTTTTTATCTAATAACAGAAAAAGGAGAAAAACAAAATGGCAAATATTAAATCTGCTATAAAAAGAGTTCTTGTAGCAAAAAGAAACGAAGAAAGAAACGTTGCTTTCAAATCTTCAATTAAAACTGCGGTTAAAAAAGCTTTAGCATTAGCTACAAGTGAAGACAAAGAAGCATTGAACAAAGCTTTATCAAAAGTTTACCAATTATGTGATAAAGCAGTTTCAAAAGGTATTCTTCACAAAAACACAGCTGCAAGAAAAAAATCAAGATTAACTCTTGCTATCAATAAATTGCAAGCAAAATAGTTAATCATTTGCTGTTTTAAAAAGCCGGCGCCTCATTAACGCCGGTTTTTTGCTATTTAACAACTTTGTTTAAACCTGTTGGCTTATCAACATCTAAATTAAGGCCTGTTGCAATTTTTAAGGCTAAAAGCTGAATTATAACAGTTATTGCACAAATTTTTGAAATTTCATATTTGTAATTATTAAATATAATTGCATTTTTAGATTTTGTTTTTTTATCTGTTATTGAAAAAATTTGAGGGTGAAAATCGTTTTTAATTTTTTCAAGCGTATTTTTTTCAAAATCAGAAAGGTCTGATGTAAAAATTTCAATTAAGGTTTTACTTTTGTTTAAAACTGCCGTATGCCCATGGAGAAATTCGCCCGTGGGGTAGGCTGTGGTATCTATATAAGATGTTTCTTTTATTTTAAGTGAAGCTTCTTTTGCAATAATATAGCCAAAATTGTAGCCTATAATTGAAATTTTTTTCTTTTTGGATAATTTAGCTGCAATAGAATCTAATAAAAAAGAATTTTTTATGGTTTCATTAATTGCTTTAATTGCTTCATTTAATTCTTCTTTTGGGGCGGGCTTATTTGCGAAATAAAGCGCTAAAAGCCATAAAACAATAACACAAGCTAAGAAAGATTTTGTTGCTGCTATTGAATTTTCAACACCTGCCATAACATCTATTTTATAATCGGCTGAATTATAAATTGTGGAATTAGAATTGTTTACAACAGCTAAAGTTTTGCCCCCTTCTTTTTTTACAATATCAAGGGCGCATTTTGTATCATAGGTTTCACCCGATTGGCTTACAAAAATGTATAAAGTTTCTTTATTAATTGTTTTTGTTGTATTTGAAATAAATTCTGAAGCGTATTCAAAGGTTATAATTTTATCTGAATATAATTCAAAAAATTTATGCCCCAATCTTATTGCATTGTAAGAAGAACCCGATGCTATAAATTTTATTGAAGTAAAATTTGTCGGAATTTCTTTAAAATTTATTGATCCATCTAAAATTAGAGAGTTTTTAATTTTCTCTAAAACGTTTCCTTGTTCAAAAATTTCTTTTTCCATATTGGTTTTCATATTTTAATTATAACCTCTTTTTATTTGATAAAATAGTCTTATGGTTCAATATTCTTATATCCACATTCCTTTTTGCAAGCAAAAGTGCAAATATTGCGCATTTGTTTCTTATGTAAATTTAAGCTTTATTGATGAATATGTAAAAGCTCTTATTTTTGAAATTAAAAATACATATAAAAATGAACCTCAAAAAACCGTTTATTTTGGGGGCGGTACGCCTTCCATTTTAAGTTACGGCAAAATAGGCGAAATCTTGAATTGTTTCAAATTTGAAAAAAACCCTGAAATAACTGTTGAAATTAACCCTGAAAATGCAAGTGAGGAATATTTAAAAGGCTTATTTGATATTGGTGTGAATAGAATAAGCGTTGGTATTCAAACGTTTGATGATGAAATTTTAAAAAATATCGGAAGGCGCCACAGTTCAAAAACTGCACTAAGGGTTATTGAAGAATTAAAAAATGTTGGGTTTAAAAATATTAGCATTGATTTAATGTATGGGCTGCCTAATCAAACAATTAAAAAATGGGAAGATGACCTAAAAATTGCAAAAAGCCTTGATATAGAACACCTTTCAACTTATGGCTTAAAAATAGAAGATAAAACATATTTTGCAAAATTCCCGCCAAAAAATATTGCAAATGAAGACATTCAAGCAAAAATGTATGAAATTTTATTGGATGAAATGAAGCATTTTTACCACTATGAAATTTCAAATTTTGCAAAAAATGAAAATTTTATATCAAAGCATAATATCAACTATTGGAACCTAAACCCTTATTATGGCTTTGGCGCCTCTGCTTCGGGGTTTATAAAAAATAAAAGGTATAAAAATCAAGACAATTTAAAAAAATATATTTTAAACCCAATTTTAAAAGAAGATGAAATTGAATTAAATAAAAATGATATTTTAGAAGAATTTATTTTTTTAGGGTTTAGAAAATTTGAAGGGGTTAAAACCCTTGATATTAAAGAAAAATTTGGGGTTGATTTTGAAATTGAATATAAAAATATTTTAGAAAAATATGAAAAAACAGGGCATATTGAAAAAACAAAAGAAGGTTTTAGATTAACAAAAAAAGGCATTTTAATTTCAAATTATATTTTATGCGATTTTTTAAATTAAAAAAGGCGGCATTGTAGCCGCCCATACAGATTTAACCCTTCAAAACAGGGAATCTGTCAGTCAATATTATTGAATTTGAAGTTTTTTCTTATCTTGTTTTTCAATAACTAATTTTGGAGCATCTATATGCAAAATGCCATTTTCAAGTTTGGCTGTCGTTTTATCAACATTAATTTCTTGAGGGAAATAAACCGTTCTTGTAAATTCGCCATATCTGAATTCAGATTTTCTAAAGCCTTTTGTGTCTTCTTTTTTGGATTCTTCTTTTTTAGCATTAATTGTTAAATAGTTTTTATCAATGTCTATATCTAAATCTTCTTTTTTAACTCCTGGGAGTTCTGCTTTAATTGAATATTCATTGTCTTTTTCCATAATTTCAACAGGCATTGCAAATTTTTCATCTAAATTTTCATTTAGAATATATTCAGGGAAAAAGCTGTCAAAATTTCTGTTTAAAATTGAGCTTATTTCATCGTTAATTGATTTAATAAAATGATCCGGTGATTTTTTAACTAAGAATTTCATAATGTACCTCCTTTTTTAAAATACATTTTCTTCTTACAAGATACATTATTACTCTTTTTTTGATATTCCCCTTGAAAGTTAATCATAATTTAATTTATTAAAAAATTATTAATATGAAAAAACACCCGAAGAATTTTCTTCGAGTGCTTTTTATTTTTTTATTTTATTATTGAAGTTCTGTCATTGAAGTTTCATAAATTTCTCTAACAGCTTCTTTTGTAGCTTCTGTTGGCGCAATAGCAAGAAGCCCACCCAAAGAAGGTGTTGTAAATGCAAGGTCTGTTAATTTATCTAAGTCTTCATTTTTAAAGCCCATATCAGCTAATTTTTCTGAAACCCCAACAGATTTCAACCATTTTTGTACACCAAGTGCTGCTTCTTTTGCTTCGTTTGGATTACCTTCAAGACCATCTACAATCGGAGCTAAAATATCTGCTAAAACGTGAGCTTTTTTGGGGTAGATATTTTTAATAACGGAAGGTAAAAGCATTGCAAGCCCAAGACCGTGGGATAGGTCGTGTTTAATTGCGCTTAATGGGTGTTCAAGAGCGTGGGTGTAGTGTAAAAGCCCGTTATCAAAGCAAATGCCGCCTAAAAGTGAAGCGTAGAGAAGATAATATCTTGCTTCAACATCTTCAGGGTTATTTATAGCAACAGGCAAATATTTTGCAACAAGTTTAATTGTTTCTCTTGCCAAAGTTACCGTATAAGGTGATGCAACTTTTGATGTTGCAGCTTCAATAACGTGGTTAACGGCATCGATTGAAACATATTTTGTTTGATTGAGTGATAATTTTGTACACATTTTGGGGTCATCGATTGAAAATGTGGGGTAGATGCAATCGTATGCAATCGCAGGTTTATAATCTTTTTCAATTAATGTTGCAACAGCAAATCTGTTTGCTTCCGTTCCTGTTCCGTGGGTTAAATTAATTGCAACGATTGGAGCAGCTTCTGTTGGTGTAAATTTATATTCATAAAGGTCTGCTGCTGTTTTATCAGGGTATTTCATTAAAATTGCAACAGATTTACAAGTATCAATAGCAGAGCCGCCGCCAATACCAATAACAGCATCAGCTTCAAATTCAAGAGCAAGTTTTGTTGCTTCATCGATACCGTCTGTTGTTGGGTTTGGAGTACATTTTGCAAAGTTTACATAGCCTACATTGTATTTTTTAAGGGCTGCTTCAACGTAATCCCATGCGCCTGTAATTTTATAAGCACCTTTACCTGAAACAACAATAACTTTTTTAATTCCTTTTTCTGTTAATTTTTGAACAATTTCATCAATTTTTTCTATTGCGCCAACACCAAAATAAACATTTGATTTGCACAAAATAACATTTGTTTCGTTAATGTTAATGTCTTTTTCCCACATAATAAATCTCCTTTTTTAAACTAATTAGGCAATTTTTATTATATTTTACCATTTTTTTGCCCTTTTGAGATTATAATTTTAATTTTTAATAGGGAAGGATGAATTTTAAAACTAAAAAACGGGGAATATTCCCCGTTTTATTAAATGTAACCTTATGCCCTCTCCAATGTGTACAGATAAATAATCTGTTTTTCTCTCTTTTTCCTAATTCTTTTTTATGCTTCAGCTTCTTCTTTTGTAAATAATGAAGGAAGCATTGTAACAAATTCAACAAAACCGTCTGATAAATCTCTTACAAAATCTTTTGCAACTTTTTTAAGCGGTTGTTTATCAATGTGGTCAAATGCTAAGTAAATGGGGTCTTTAGCAGTTTTAAATGAGGTTCTGATGTTTAAAACGTCAATTTCATCTAATGTGGCTTTTAAGCCTTCGATGTTTGTAAAATGAATTGAATCGGTTGCGTTTTGAAATGGGTTTGAACCGTTTACAATTTCAGTTGACATCTTTTCTCCTCGTGTGTGTTATATCTTACATATATATAAAAAATATATTGAAGAAAAAATTGACTTTTTTATTTTGTTTTTGTTAACAAACTTTAACATTACCCTAAAAAGTATGATTTAATAAGAGTTTGAAGTTCATTTTGAAAAAACATAATAATTACAAATGAAATTGCCATAGAAGGACCAAAAGGCAGCATACAAAGGGAAACTTCGCCGTTTGGGGCAGGCTTTTTCATATCATCTAAAATGAATTTTGCACACAAAAATGTCAAAACAATCATTACAGAAAGGAAAATAATTGAAATTTCAAACGTTTTTAATAATTCAAATTTTGAAACAACAAGAGCAAACGCTATAAGAAAAATTGCCAAAACAAGCGCCGATACGGTTTTTATCTTCCCTTCTTTGTATGATTTGTACAGCAAATAAGGAAATGTAAAAACAGCCATTATTAAAACGCTTAAAAGTGTTGATATAAGCATTAATTTCCAGCCGAAAAATGCCCCAATGCCCGCTGCAATTAAGCTGTCGCCTTCACCAAACGCCCTTTCTTTAACAAAAAGATAGCCGCTTCGAGCAATCAGTTCATATAAAATAAAACCTGAAAAAGCACCGGTAATTGCTGTTAAAAGACCGTCTAAACCTGAAGTAATTGAGTTTAGAATAATACCAACGGCAATTAAAATGTATGCATGAAAATCAAGTATTACACTTTCTTTAATATCGCATACAGACATAACCATAAGAATAGAAAAAGCCGTTAAATAAAAAAGCGTACTTATTTCAAATCCGAATTTTAAGAAAATTAAAAGGAAAAAAACGCCTGTTATAAATTCGACAATCGGATATTGTATTGAAATGTGAGTTTTACAAAAATGGCACTTACCCCTTAGGATAAGGTAAGAAAAAATTGGTATATTCATCCACCAGCTTAGCTTATTGTTGCATTTTGGGCATTTTGAAGCCGGAAAAACTATGCTTTCGCCGCCTAAGCCTCTTAGTGCAACTACATTTAAAAAACTTCCTATGCAAAGCCCGACTATAAATATCCAAACCAAAAAAGGCCATATAACAGTATAATTATTCATAAGAATTTATGCCTCTTTTTGTAATGTACTTTAAAAGGTGTGAGAGCGCTTTTTTCATTTTTCTTGAAACTTGCATGCGACTCATGTTTAATTTATCCGCTATTTCTCTTTGGTTTAAGCCTTCATAAAAACATAGGGTTACAATATTTTTATCTTCCGGCGAAAGAGAATTTATAGCTTCTTCCAAAATAATTTTGTTTTCAAAAATTTCTTGCCCCGTGTTTTGGCTTTCGTCTGCAATTTTATCAATAATTGCACCCGTTTGGGTGCCGTCTTGTTCAAAAGTCAGCTGATCGATAGAGATTGTAGAGGTTCTTCTTTCTAAATCGTTAACTTCTTCAATTTTTTTCTGCGGCATTTGAAGGGCTTTTGCTAACTGCTCATCTGTTGGGGTTGTGCCTAATTTTTGAGTTAATTCCATTGTGATTTTATGAACACGATATGATAATTCTTTGATTTCTCTGGGCGCCCTTATCATTGAGGTTTTATCTCTCAAATAATGCCTTATTTCGCCTGTTATTAAATAAGTTGCATAAGTTTTAAAACTTGTGCTTTTGCCTGTGAGATAAAGATCTACTGCTTTTAAAAGACCAATGGCGCCAACTTGAATAATGTCTTCGACAGGGTCATTAGATCTTCTTGCAAAAGACCTTGCAACTTTTGACACAAGGGGCATATAAGCCATTGTAATAAGCCCTTTTATCTTCTTTTTTATTTTTTCATCATCTGCTTTTTTGTATTCTTCAAGCCAGATGTTAATTTCTGTATTTTCGTTGGTTAAATCTTGTTTTGTCATAGTTATATGGTATTGAAAATTCTATCTCCTGCATCCCCTAAGCCCGGAACAATATAGCCCTTTTCATTAAGGGTTTCATCTAATTGCGCGGTAACAATCCTTATTTTGCTATAAGCTTTTGTAAGCCTTTCAATTCCTTCAGGCGCTGAAATTAAGCTCATAAATACGATATTTTCTTCTTTAATTCCTTGCTTTACAAAGTTATGAACCGCATCATAGCCTGAATTTCCAGTTGCAAGCATTGGGTCTAAAATGAAAACATAAGTGTTTTCAGGGTTTTTAAATTTGCCTTTCATTTTGTTGTAGTACCAAATGGGCTCAAGTGTTTTTTCGTTTCTATACATTCCTAAATGATGAATATGTGCATAAGGCAACAATTCTTGTGCAATATCCGAAAAAACCAAGCCTGCTCTTAAAATTGGAGCAACAATGATGTCTATATTTTTTGAAATTATTTTACTTGTTGTTTTTTTAATGGGTGTTTCAACCTTGATGTCTTCTGTGGGTAAATATTTTGTAGATTCAAAAAAGAGAGCATAAGTGATTCTTTTCAGAGCTAAATTAAAAACTTCCGTTTGCGTGTTTTTATCTCTCATTACGGTTAAATTATGTTTGATTAAAGGATGATTTAGAATTGTTAAATTGTTTTTTAATTCTTCCTTGATTTTAGTTTCCATATAAATTTCTCTTTTTAAACTTCCTAATTCAGATTTTACTACAACAGACCTTATTCAGCAATAAAAAGGCATAAATTTTTAATTTAGTTTAATTGATTTAAGTTTATATTTATGGTATTAGTTAGAAAAAAGGAAATTTTATGGTTCAGTTTATATACGTAATTCAAATCTTATCAGCTTTATTTTTGATTTTATTGGTTCTTCTTCATTCGCCAAAAGGTGACGGAATGGGCGGTATGATGGGTTCTGCAAGCCAGTTGTTTGCTTCTCAAAAAACTGCTGAAAAGGGCTTGAATAAAGTTACTTATATTACAGGCGGTGTTTTTATTATTACAACTCTTATCCTTGGTTTGGGTTTGATAAAATAAAGAATTTTATATTTGAAAATTAAAAGGGCTTTTGCAAAATTGCTTTGTGTGCTGTTTTGCAAACAAGTAAAGCGGAACTATGAATGGTATTTTTAGAAAAAGTTTAATTTTAATCGGTTTGTTTTTCTTGAGTTTTACAATGGCGGCGCATGCTGAGGTTAAATCTTCTCCAAATCTGCCTTATGCTGCTCTAAAAGAGGAAATTTCATCAAAGCATCAACTTTTGTCTTTTACAACAAGAAGAATTAGTGCGAAGTACCCTTCAAATATTGTTAATAAAGCCGGTCAAAATTTCCCGGGGCATAGGGGTCCCGGGCAGCTTGTTGTTTATTATTCAGGTTTTGGCTATACGACAGGAACCAATGAATATGGCACGGAAGCTGTAGTTGAAAACGGCACTGTTGTTAAATTAACCGGTGCTGATTCGATAATTCCAAAAAACGGCTTTGTTATATCAGGTCATGGTTCAAGTAAAACTTGGATTAAACAAAATCTTAAAATCGGCACAAAAGTTATTATTGACGGTAACAATATAATTGCATATCTTATTCCTGAAAGTTATGTTTTTGATGCTCAGGCAAGAATAGATGAAGCGGAACAGTTTTTGGAAAACGCAAAAAAATCTGATGCAAAAACATCGGAAGACAAGCGCGCCGCATATTATTTAAGAAAAGCCAAAAATGAGTTAAAAAAGGCTGAAAGAGCAAGAGAAGAGCTTAAAAAACCTTATTCGGAATCTTCTATAAGGTTTGCAAATTTAGCAATTAAATATGCACTTCCATATATTGAAGATGAGTTTAAAGGTGTATGGTTAAGACCAACCGAAAGAAACAGATATGAAATTCAAAGAACTTTGGATAAAATTCAGGCAACCGGAATAAAAGAAGTTTTTTTGGAAACATATTTCCATGGGTATACAATTTATCCCTCAAAAGTTATGAAAAAATATGGGTTGACAATTCAAAATCCGAAATTTTTAATGTATGACCCGTTGGCTGTTTATGTAGAAGAAGCCCACAAAAGAGGGCTTAAAATACATTGCTGGTTTGAATCGTTTTATATTGGAAATGTCAATCCTACGTTTGATGATAAAAGTATTCTTTCAAAATATCCTTCTTGGGGGAATAAAAACCTTGCAAATTATGATGCTGTTGGTTATGTTCGCCATAAAGCGGAACATAACGGCTTTTTCTTAGACCCTGCAAATCCTCAGGTAACAACATTTTTGGTTGAACTTTTGAACGAAATTCCAAGATTGTATAACGTTGACGGCATAAACCTTGATTATACAAGGTATCCGACATCTCAAAAATCTGACATCAAGAATTATCAACAATCAAATTGGGGCTATACCAATATTGCAAGACAAGAATTTAAAGAATTATATGAAATAGACCCTGTTGAAATTGAACCTGATAGTGTTCTTTGGAAAAAATGGTGCGAATATCGTAGAGATAAAATATATTCTTATGTAAAAGAAGCAAGGGAAACCTTAAAAGCTACCACCTACGGTAAGAAATTTTTATTCTCGGCAGTTATTTTTCCCGATTACAGTGTTTGCTTGGATACAAAACAGCAAGATTGGGCAAAATGGTCAAGAGAAGATCTCGTCGATGCAATGACCCCTTTAATTTTAACCTCTGACAATGAACTTTTTTCTAAAATCTTAAAAGAAGTTAAATCAAGAGCTTCTAACAAAACACAAATTTTAACCGGTCTTTTTGTAGGTTTCATGGATGCAGAACCTGAGGAGCTTTTAAAACAAATCAGTGTAGCCCGTGCTTTAAAATCCGAAGGCATAATTCTTTTTGACTGGGCGCATCTTCCTCTTAAATATCAAGAAGCCCTCAAATACCGTGTTTTTCTCCCTAAAAAATAGCGGATTTTACGTAGGGTGTAGCGAGCAAAGCGAGCGAAACCCGCCAATGTGAGCGAACGGCGTAGCGGAAAATTCCTTGAACAAGGAATTTGAAGCGGAGTTCAAGAGAAGCGAACCGCTAGTAAAACCAAGAGCGGATTTTACGTAGCACGAAGGGCGAAGCCCGTAGTGCGCCAATGTGAGCGAACGGCGTAGCGGAAAATTCCTTAAATAAGGAATTTGAAGCGGAGTTCAAGAGAAGCGAACCGCTAGTAAAACCAAGAGCGGATTTTACGTAGGGTGTAGCGAGCAAAGCGAGCGAAACCCGCCAATGT
>CALUYZ010000021.1 GCA_944325175.1 Candidatus Gastranaerophilales bacterium
GCAAAAGTTACAAGATCAGCTCTTGAAAACGCTGCAAGCGTTGCTTCAATGCTTCTTACAACTGAAGCTGCAGTTGTTGATGTTCCTGAAGAAAACAAACCTGCTATGCCCGATATGTCTGCTATGGGCGGTATGGGCGGTATGATGTAATCTTACTGCAAAAAATAATTAAAGGCTTGGTCAACAACCAAGCCTTTTTTAATATAAGTTTTATTTATAAACACAACGAACACACCCTTGATTTTTTCTCAATGCACGGTGTCTTGTTCCTGATGCAAAATCTTGATACCAAGCAAGCCCGTCAGCACCTTGTGAAATAATGGAGCCTGTCCAATAATAATCGCTACTATTACCCATATTAATTAACGGGCCGTTAACATACAAAGAAGCAGCTTCATCTCTATTTGGAAGACGCAAATCACCACTTAAACTTTTACATGCCTCACTCGCATCAACTGTTTCCTTATTAGGGCTATATGATACAGTTGTTGTCATATAATCCTTATAATAAGGAACCGCCCCCGTTACCGATGAATTTTTATTATAAAAAGCCGTCATAAACCCGACATCTTTCCCCACTTCATTTGGACCTTCCGCCCCATTCAAATCATAAACAAAATTTACACACATCTTATTCTGTGCCACATGAGAAGAAGTTGTATCAGAAGCGCAATTCGGATTATAAAACACTGCAACCGATTCCCCATTAACAGTCTCAAACGCTGCCGCCTTCGTGTCAACAATCGTCACACTTTCACCTTCAACATGGTTTTTATTCAACAGCTTTGGATTCAACTCACTCATCTTTGTTGGAAAATTAATCTCCGCCTCACCGCCTAACGTCGCAATCTTACTTGGAATACCGCAAGAAGAAAGCTTATCAGGTCCGCAAACGTTGTTTATTTTATAAACTTTTGATAGCGCATCTAAAATAAAGCTTTCAGCGGCAGTATCAGTTGTTGCGGTGCCTTCTGCATCTTCAGTATACGTTCCATAACCGCCTAGGGTATTCATCTGACCTATCGCTTGAGCTAATCTTGCATGAAGTGCTTTTTTCTGCGCATCCCACGCTTTTTCGTTTACGTTTACAAGTAGGCTTGGTAAAGTAATTGCTGCAACAATTCCTATAATTGCTAAAGTAATCAGAATTTCAGCCAACGTAAAACCTTTTGTCTTTTTCATAACTTTTTCTATCCTTTCAACTTTTTAGACCAAAATATTCATTTTGTTTCAAAAGGGTTAAAAGGGTTAATTTTATTGAATAATAGAATATGAAAAATGCAAAATATTTTAAAAATATAAGACTTGTAACTTCCAAAAAACAATGATAATATTAATATATATAAACCATTTGCACCATAATGAATATTATGGTGCAAATGGTTTGTTTTTAGATTTATTTTTTAATGCAACGTACTTGTTTAAGTGTATTGCGTGTCCAGTTGTAACTAGCAGTGCCGTTTGTAAATAAAAAATCCCAGGCATGTCCTAGGGAGCCGGTTGAAACTATTGTTCCGGTCCAATAGTAATAAGTGCTATCAATTAAATTGATTAAGGATGCATTGACAAATAATGAAGAGGCTTCATGTCTATCAGGTATTCTTAAATCTTCGCCCATGAGTTTGCAAGCTTTTGCGGCGTCAACTGTTTCGTTATTATCACTATATGAAGGAACGGGTGTTTCATAATCTTTTCCATGGGGAATTGGGGCAACAACTACAGGATTTTTTCTATATAGTGCAGTTATGAAGCCTATGTCTTTTCCTACTTGATTAGGACCTTCTGTGCCGTTTAAATCATAAATAAAATTAACACACATTTTGTTTGCCATGAATTGCCAATTCATATTGTCTTCACTGCAAAGAGGATTATAAAAAACTGCAACAGATTCACCATTAACGGTCTCAAAGGCAGCTGCTTTTGTGTCTGCCATATCTCCGCTTTCGCCTTCTATGTGTCCGCCATTCAACAACGTTTTATTCAATTCGCTCATTTTGGTTGGAAAATTGATTTCAGAAACTGCATTCAGGGTTGTAATTTTGCTTGGAATACCGCAAGAGGAAAGTTTATCAGGTCCGCAAACGTTGTTTATTTTGTAAACTTTGGAGAGAGCGTCTAAGATAAAGCTTTCAGCAGCGGTATCTGCCGTTGCAGTTCCTTTTTCATCTTCCGTATACGTTCCATACCCACCTAGGGTGTTCATTTGACCTATGGCTTGAGCTAGTCTGGCATGAAGCGCTTTTCTTTGAGCATCCCATGCTTTTTCGTTAACATTTACAAGCAAACTGGGTAAAGTAATCGCCGCCACAATGCCGATAATTGCTAAAGTAATTAAAATTTCAGCTAAAGTAAAGCCTTTAAACTTTTTCATATTTTTCTATCCTTTCAACTTTTGCACCAATTTGAGCTAATTTGATGCAAGTAGTTGAAAGTGCTATTATGAAGGGGTTTTAGGGATTAAAAAGTAAAATATATTAAGGATTTGGGCTCTTGAATTAATAGGGAAACAATGATATATTAAGAAAAAGAAGATAAAATGCACCAAGATAGCTCATTTTGGTGCATTTTTGTGTTTGGAATTAGGGAAGATAAATGGTAAATATAATTATAGGGGGGGGGGGGTGAATTTTGGGTGAGAAAAGTTTTTTCAGATTGGGTAAAAGTTAGCGGATAGTTTTTAGATGTTAAAAATTTGTTGTGGGGGCGGTGCTTTTGGTTAGTGCGATTTATATTTTGTTGGCGGGGCGGTGGAGAATTTGTATTTTTAAAAAAAATATAAAGAAGGCTTGAATATGAAAAGATGAAATGGTATTATATAAACGTGAAGTAATACATCATATTATTTTGCAAAAAAAACTCTGCTTACTGTAAAAAACTTGGATTTAGCTTGGCTTAGAGCTATTTGAACAGGTTTTTGTTCAATCCGGAATTTTTACATTGTATGAAGATATAAAATTTTATCCTTTCATTTTTTAGCCCTTGTTTTTCAAGGACCTTTTATTTTTTTTATCGGTTGCAGAGTTTAAGATATCCGGTTAATAATTTTTTAAATTTCTTGCAATGTCTTTTTTCTTTAAGGTTTCCCTTTTATCATAAAGTTTTTTACCTTTGCATAAAGCTATTTCAAGTTTTAGATAGCCCTTTGACAAAAAAGCATTTAGAGGGATTATGGTGTAATTTTCTTGTTTTTGTTTATTTAAGATTTTTAAAATTTCTTTTTTGTTTAACAAAAGTTTTCTAACCCTTAAAGGCTCATGGTTGTAGCGGTTTCCCATATCATAAGGGCTTATATGGCAGTTATAGAGCCACGCTTCAAAATTTTCAATTTTTATAAAAGAATCTTTAAGATTTATTGCGCCCGCCCTTACGGATTTTATTTCAGTTCCCGTCAAAACTATTCCGGCTGTATACTTTTCAAAAATTGAATAGTCGAAATAGGCTTTTTTATTGGATGATATGATTTTTACATTTTCATTTTTCATAAAAACTATTATATCATAAAAATATAATACAATTATATGCTAACCCATGGTGCAAGCAAGTTTAAGCCCCCTAAATCATGCCCGTTTTACAATGAATTATAATTGTAAAGTAAACATTTTTTAATTTTTATCTCTTAATATTAAACATAAATCTTCGGATTGTTGACATGCCTTTAATAAAAAACTAAATTATAGATAAAGGAGTTATTGTAAAAAAAATTTTAATTTTAAATTTGAAAAGCAGTTGACCCCCTTTTAAAGACAGGTATAAAGGAAAGTATATAGAGCGGAAGGCGAAATCATGCAAAACTATTCGGATAAGTATAATAGTACTCTGAATTTAAAAAGTGTAGCAAATACAAAAAATAATCAAGAAACCGGCTTTAGCGCCAAAGGTGAAGCAACATCTCCTATTCAAGGTGCCTTCAATCGTGAAAACATTGCTGTTCAACAAAGCAATGTAATTCAAATGCCTATTAATACACCATCTCACGTTACCATTATTAAAAAAGACGGAACACAAGAAGAATACAACATTCAAAAAGTTGTAAATGCCGTTAAAAAGTCTGCTGCAAGAATGATGATAACTTTTTCCGATGATGAAATAACTCAAATTTGTGCTCTTGTTGATGCTAAAGTTATGGCAATGGGCAAAAAAGAAGTTCAAATTCTTGATATGCACAATATTGTTGAATCTGTACTGGAAGCAGTTAACCCAAAAGTTGCTCAAAGCTACAGAAATTATAGAAACTATAAACAAGATTTCGTTTCTATGCTTGATAAAGTTTATCAAGAATCACAAAAAATTATGTACATAGGCGATAAAGAAAATTCAAATTCTGATTCTGCCCTTGTTTCAACAAAACGTTCACTTGTATTTAATCAATTAAACAAAGAATTATACAAAAAATTCTTCTTAACCGTTGAAGACTTACAAGCAGTTAGAGACGGCTACATCTACATCCACGATATGTCTGCAAGAAGAGACACAATGAACTGCTGTTTGTTTGATGTAACAGAAGTTTTAAAAGGCGGCTTTGAAATGGGCAACCTTTGGTACAATGAACCAAAAAGCTTAGATGTTGCGTTTGATGTTATAGGCGACATTGTTATGTCAGCTGCAAGCCAACAATATGGCGGTTTCACCGTTCCTGAAGTTGATAAAATTTTAGCACCTTATGCTGAAAAAACTTATAAAAAAGAATTTGAAAGATACATCTCACTTGGACTTCCTTTTGAAAAAGCTGATGAAGAAGCTACAAAAGATGTTCAAAACGATTTTGAACAAGGTTTTCAAGGTTGGGAATATAAATTCAACACAGTTGCTTCATCTCGTGGTGATTACCCGTTCATTACAATCACCTTAGGTTTAGGAACAGGCAAATATGAAAAAATGGCATCAATCGCTGCTTTAAAAATCAGAATGAACGGACAAGGCAAGAAAACTTGCAAAAAACCTGTTTTATTCCCGAAAGTTGTATTTCTTTATGATGAAGAACTCCATGGCGAAGGAAAAGAACTCCACGATGTTTTCTTAGCTGGCGTTGAATGTTCTAAAAAAGCAATGTATCCCGATTGGTTAAGCTTATCAGGCGAAGGCTATGTTGCTTCAATGTATAAAAAATATAAAAGGGTAGTTTCCCCTATGGGTTGTCGTGCTTTTCTTTCACCTTGGTTTGAAAGAGGCGGTATGAAGCCCGCAGATGAAAATGACAAGCCTATTTTTGTAGGTCGTTTCAACATTGGCGCTGTAAGCTTACATTTACCTATGATTTATGCAAAAGCTAAGAAAGAATCTAAAAATTTCTATGAAGTTTTAGATTATTATATGGATTTAATCAGAAAAATTCATATAAGAACTTATGAATACTTAGGCGAATTAAAAGCTTCAATTAACCCTCTTGCATTCTGCGAAGGCGGTTTCTACGGCGGACATTTAGGTTTCCATGATAAAATTAAACCTATTTTAAAATCTGCAACCGCATCATTTGGCATCACTGCCTTGAATGAACTTCAAGAACTCTATAATGGAAAATCTTTGGTTGAAGATGGCGAATTTGCGCTTGAAGTTATGGAATACATTAATAAAAAAGTTAATGAATTTAAAGAACAAGACGGTTGGTTGTATGCAATTTATGGAACACCGGCTGAATCATTGTGCGGTTTGCAAGTTGAACAATTTAGAAAAAAATACGGCATAGTAGAAAACGTTTCAGACAGGGGCTATGTTTCAAACAGCTTCCACTGCCATGTTACAGAAAAAATTACCCCAACCCAAAAACAAGATTTAGAAAAAAGGTTCTGGGATTTATTAAACGGCGGTAAAATTCAATATGTGAAATATCCGATTTCATATAATACAAAAGCTATTGAAACACTTGTTAAACGTGCTATGAAAATGGGCTTTTATGAAGGTGTTAACCTTTCTCTTGCATATTGCGATGATTGCGGGCATCAGGAACTTTCAATGGATGTTTGCCCAAAATGCGGTTCAAAGAATTTAACCAAAATTGACAGAATGAACGGTTATCTTTCATATTCAAGAGTAAAAGGCGACACAAGGTTAAACGAAGCCAAAATGGAAGAAATTAAAGACAGAGTAAGTATGTAAAAGCTTACCAAACAATAAAAATTAAAAATGTTGCTTGAATTTATAAGCAACATTTTTATAAAGGGAGCAAAAATGAGATATCATAACATCACCAAAGACGATATGCTGAATGGAGAAGGCCTAAGGGTAGTTTTATGGGTTGCAGGCTGCACTCACCACTGCAAAAACTGCCATAATCCAATCACTTGGGATATAGCAGGCGGCATTGAATTTGATGAAGCTGCACAAAATGAAATATTTGAAGAACTTGAAAAAGATCATATAGACGGCATTACATTCTCAGGCGGTGACCCTTTGCATCCTCTAAACAGAGATGATGTGAACGGTTTAATTCAAAAAATTCATTCAAAGTATCCAAATAAAACAATATGGCTTTATACGGGTTATACATTCGATGAAATAAAGACTTTTGAGGGCTTACCTTATATTGATGTTTTGGTTGACGGTGAATTTGTTGAAGAATTAAAAGATGACAAACTCTATTGGGTTGGAAGTTCAAACCAAAGAATAATTGATGTTAAAAACACCTTAAATAAAGGTGAAATTGTTCTTTATGAAGATAATAAACAAGCAAAATTATTCTCTCTTTAAATGTTTTTGATATTTACCTTATATTGATGTTTTGGTTGACGGTGAATTTGTTGAAGAATTAAAAGATGACAAACTCTATTGGGTTGGAAGTTCAAACCAAAGAATAATTGATGTTAAAAACACCTTAAATAAAGGTGAAATTGTTCTTTATGAAGATAATAAACAAGCAAAATTATTCTCTCTTTAAATGTTTTTGATATTTACCTTATATTGATTTAGTTGACTTAGAATTTGTTGAAGAATTAAAAGGTGAAGTTTATTTTGAATACTAAAAAGGATGCTTAATCGAGCATCCTTTTTCAAACTACTCCATATTCCATCGTTCTAAATTTTGCACCTATTATCTTGTTCTAAAGTTGATAACCGCTTTATTGTTCATTGCAATGATTGACATTGAGCTCCAAAAATCTTCAGGTGATAAAGTTGATTTTGAGTCTAAATTAACGGTTGTTTTTTGTGCATAAAGTTTTGCTAACTTTTTATCTATGCTATCTGTAGGTGCAACTGCCATTTTATATATCCTTTTTATTAATTTCGTCTTACATATATATAAAGTATATATAAAGTATTGAATTTCAATCTTCTTTTATTTTGTTACATTTCTTTACATATAAATAAAATGGCTAAAACCCTTTACTATCAAGAGTTTTTAAAATTTCATCAAAATCATTTATTAAATTAATTTCAAAATTTTCTATATTTTGTCTAAACCAAGTTAATTGCCTTTTTGCAAAATTTCTTGTATGTTGTTTTATTTTGTCGATTGCTTCTTCTTTTGAATTATAAATACCGACATCAAGGTCAAAAAATTCTCTATAGCCTATTGTGTTAAATAAAATTTCATTGTTGGGGTATTTTTCTTTGTTTTTTTTCCATTCTTCATAAAGCCCCATTTTAAGCATCAAATCAACTCTTAAATTAATTTTTTCATAAAGAGCTTCTCTTTGAATATTTTTCATAAACCAAAAGGCAGTATATTTTTCGTTATTTTCTCTTTCATATTCAGATACCTTGCCTTTGATTGCTTCAATCAATTCAAGAGAGCGGATAATTTTATCTCTGTTATTTTGATGAATAAGGTTTGCCCTTTTTTCATCTTTTTCTTTCAGCATTTTGTATAAATCTTCGTTTGTTAAGTTTGAAAGTTCACGCCTCAATTCTTTATTTTCGCCAAATTCGATTAAATTTTTTTCATCTAACAAAGATTTTATATAAAACCAAGTTCCCCCTTGAATTATGAGGGGTTTATATGTAGAATTTATAATTTCTTTTGCATCTTTTACAAAATTGCCTGCGGAATAAATTCCTTCCGTTACTGTTTTAATGTCTATTAAATGGTGAATAACGCCATCTTGCTCTTTTTTTGTTGGTTTAGCAGAAACTATATCTAAATCTTTGTAGACAATTCTTGAATCAGCTGAAATAACCTCTAAATCAAACTTTTTTGCAAGCTTAATTGCAAGGTTAGTTTTCCCCGATGCTGTCGGACCTGTTATGATGATTAAGGGTGAAGTTTTTTTCATATACATTGAATATTAGCACAATTATATATGCAAAGAAACTAACTCTAACTACAAGCGCTATGAACATTAAAAATTGGTTTGTTGTAGAAATTGCATCAAAAAATACAAGTAAAATGTGAATTAAAACCATTGTAAAAAACAAAAAGATTGTATAAAAAGGTTTTTTGAAAAGTGCGATAATTCCGTTTTTAAGGGCTGTTATCGGATTATTTTTTTCATTAAATACTAAAGAAGGTATTGAATAGAAAGTTAAAAGCCCGTATAAAAGAAGCGCTAAATATCTAAATATATTTCTTTCAACTATAACCTTTAAGGCGTCTTTCGGAATTGTGGATGCAAAGTTATAAAGGGCGTCTGTGTCACCATTTAGCATTGTCATTTGATTTAAAATATCTACAGGTTTTCCGAAAAATAAATCTGCAAGTTTATTTATCCCAAAAATATATGCAATTATAAGCAAAACGAAAAATAAAACGGGTAAAATATATTTTGCAACAGATTCAAAAAAGGCATTTTTAAAAGAATGATGACGAATTTCCATTTCTTTATCAGGGTCGTTTTTAATATCATTTAAAATAACAAATTTTATCATTCCAAACCACCCCGCAAAAAATGCACAGGCAAAAAGAATTAAAACAAATGCCACAATATAAAATGAAATTGTGTTAAATGTATAAATTAATAATGGAAAAACACTTGCCAAAATTAAAAGATACATTACAAACAAAAGCATAATTTGTGGGTTTTTTAAAAATATTTCAAAAGTTTGTCTTATATTATAGTTCATTTTTTCTCTCACAAAAAAGTTATAATTTGCAAATATTTGCTTATACTATTAATATTAATTATAAAGCTTATTTAATTACAAGGTATAAAATGTTAAGATTTTCAAAAGAACATAATCTAAAAGGTGCCTTAATTTGTGTAGAAGGCATTGACGGTTCAGGCAAAAGCACACAAGTTGACCTTTTATACAACTGGCTAAAATCTAAAAATGCAGATGTTATTTTAACAAGGTGGAATTCATCTGATTTAATAGCTGAAACCACAAAAAAAGCAAAAAAGAAAAATTTATTATCACCAAGAACATTTTCTTTGTTGCACGCAGTTGATTTTGCAGACAGATTAGAAAAAACAATCATCCCTGCAATGAAGGCAGGCTTTATTGTTTTAGCAGATAGATACGTTTACACTGCCTTTGCAAGAGATGTTGCAAGAGAAGTTGACCCTAAATGGGTAAGAAATATGTATTCTTTTGCAATTAAACCCGATTTAACAGTTTATTTTGAAGTATCTGCTAAGGTTTCCCTGGATAGGCTTTGTTCTACAAGGCAGCCAAAATATTATGAAGCAGGCATGGACTTAAAACTTTCAAATAACCCCTATAAAAGCTATGTAATTTTTCAAAACAGGGTTATTGAAGAATATAAAAATATGGTTGATGAATATAACCTTATAAAAATTGATGCAAATGATACAATTCACACAAAACAACAATATTTTAGAAAACTTGTTGAAGAAACTTTATTGAAGAAAGGTATAAAAATTTAATGTATCAAAACCATGGATACCCTGGGCTTTTAATTGTTTTAGAAGGCACAGATGGCGTTGGCAAATCAACTCAGGTAAAATTATTAAAAAATTATATCGAAAATAAATGCTATGGCTGCATGTTAAGCGAATGGAAAACAAGCAGACTAATTTCAAACGTCATAAATGAAGCAAAAGATAGAAACCTTTTAAACACAACAACATTTTCTCTTTTATATGCAGCAGATTATGCTGATAGATTGGAAAATAACATAATCCCCGCTCTAAAAGCAGGCTTTATTGTTATTTTAGATAGATACATCTACACTGCCTTTGTAAGAGATTCAGTAAGGGGCCATGATATTAAATGGGTGAAAAAACTTTATGATTTTGCACCGGAACCCGATTTAATTTTTTATTTAGATGTTCCTGTTGATACTTTAATAAAAAGAATGATAGCATCCACAGGGCTTGATTTTTATGAATCAGGAAGAGATATTGGGCTTTCAACAGATGTTTATAACAGCTTTGAAATTTATCAAAAACGCTGTATCGATGAATATAAAAAGCTTGAAAAAGAATATAATTTTATAAAAATAAACGGCGAATTATCAAAAGAAGAAATTCATAATAAAATTGCAGCAAAAGTTGAAGAAGTTTTAAACCTTGGAATTGTAAAATAATATAAGGCTAAAACCTTTGATATAAGCTAATTTCACCGAATATTTCAAAGCCCGAAATAAAATATGATATTATAAACTTATGAAAATAAATAAAACTTTTATCTTAAATTTATTCATTCTTTTTCTTGTAACAACTTCGGTTGTTTTAATTTCGGCTGGAATTAAAAAAGAAATAATCAAAAACAATGAAATTCTTTCAAGGGAAGAAGCCGTAAGAATGGCAGAAAGAGAGCGCAACAAAATTTCAGACGAAGAAGTTCTGCAACAAGGGATTTTAAAGGTTTTAGACCTTGAAAATGCCCCAAAAGATGATGTTGCAAGAAGAATTTTATGTGATTACGTTGAATGTGATAAAGTTGTGTGGGATGATTCAGGACATTTCAGTGTGGATGACATAAGAGCTGTCAGGTTTGATTTGAATGATGATGGGGTAGATGAAATTATAGGCTATTGGCGTTTTTGCTATCCCGTCGGTTTAGATATCTATATTTTACAAAAAACAAAAAAAGGCTATAAAAACCTGTATTGGACCCGTGGTGCTGCACACTATTACCCGATAATAATTTTAAACCACAAAACAAACGGCTGGCATGATTATGCCGTTATTCTGGCAAAAGGCGACGGTAAACCAACGGTAGTGAGATATCTGGACAGATACTGATATTAAAATACATTTGAAGGGATGAAAAAGAAATATGGTTAGATCTGAAAAAGACATGTATGAAAAATTGGGTTTTAAAGAATCCAGCAATCGTTATGGTGCAGATAACGGCTTAGGCTATTGGGGCAGATACCAAATGGGAGAAGCTGCCCTAACGGATGCAGGCTATATGAAAAACGGCAGATTTACAGGCAAGGACGGGGTTTATAGCGCAGCTGATTTTAAAAATAATCCTAAAGCGCAAGAAAGTGCAATAAGGCTGTATCATAAGAAAACTTGGGATTATTTAAAAAAGATATTGGGAGATGAAGGCATAAAAGATTATGTCGGAACAACAATTAATGATATTCCGATTACACCTTCAGGAATGCTTATTGCCTCTCATTTGGTGGGATATGCAAAAGTTGCTTTTTATCTTAAAAATGAAGGTGCTACAAAAAGTAGCAATGAAGATTATTATTTTGACGGGAACGGAACGCATATTGAAGAATATATGAGTGCGTTTGCAGATTATGATGTATCAGATATTACAAAAATTCCACACAAGCCCTATGCGCCAAAAGCTGAAATGTCAAAAGAAATTGATGATATAAAAGAAGCAAGCAAAAAGCTTACGGAAACAAAAATTTCGCCGTTTAATCAAAAAACCGTATTAAATAAAATAAATGAACTTGAACAAAAAGGGCAAGAATTATTAAAATCATTAAAATCAACTGATGAATTTTATAATGTTATTGAAAATTATACGAGAGAAAAATATAAACAATGCAAAAACAAGCCAAAGGGCAAAAAAAATGAATATATTAATAATGAACTAACGCTTGAAAAATATAAAACAACTAAAAAAACGGTTCAACAACAGGCTTTGCCTCTAATATAAATTCAAAACATAATGAAGTTAAACAAACAAATTCATCTGACAACTGGAGTGAAAAACAACACAAAGAATTTTTGGAAGGTTTTAATTCAAATAAATTTGCAAGCCCTGAAAAATACCCGTATAAAAACACAAAACCAAATTGGACAGATAAATTTAATATCGGAAACCCGGAAACAGACGACGGACACTGGGTAACTTTAGATAACGGAAAACATCTTTTTATAAAAGATTAAATAAATGTGATATTATAAACTTATGAAAATAAATAAAACTTTTGTATTAAATTTATTCATTCTTTTTCTTGTAACAATTTCACTTGTTTTAATTTCTGCTGAAATTATAAAAGAAAATGAAATTCTTGCAAGGAAAGAAGCCATAAGAATGGCAGAAGAAGAATATAATAAAATTTCAGATGAAGAAATTCTACAACAAGGAGTTTTAAAGGTTTTAGACCTTGAAAATGCCCCAAAAGATGATGTTGCAAGAAGAATTCTATGTGATTACGTTGAATGTGATAAAGTTGTGTGGGATGCTTCAGGCCATTTTAGCGTAGATGACATAAGAGCTGTCAGGTTTGATTTGAATGATGATGGGGTGGATGAAATTATAGGCTATTGGCATTTTTACTATCCCGTCGGTTTAGATATTTATATTTTGCAAAAAACAAAAAAAGGCTATAAAAACCTGTATTGGACCCGTGGTGCTGCACACTATTACCCGATAATAATTTTAAACCACAAAACAAACGGCTGGCATGATTATGCCGTTATTCTGGCAAAAGGCGACGGTAAACCAACGGTAGTGAGATATCTGGACAGATACTGATATTAAAATACATTTGAAGGGATGAAAAAGAAATATGGTTAGATCTGAAAAAGACATGTATGAAAAATTGGGTTTTAAAGAATCCAGCAATCGTTATGGTGCAGATAACGGCTTAGGCTATTGGGGCAGATACCAAATGGGAGAAGCTGCCCTAACGGATGCAGGCTATATGAAAAACGGCAGATTTACAGGCAAGGACGGGGTTTATAGCGCAGCTGATTTTAAAAATAATCCTAAAGCGCAAGAAAGTGCAATAAGGCTGTATCATAAGAAAACTTGGGATTATTTAAAAAAGATATTGGGAGATGAAGGCATAAAAGATTATGTCGGAACAACAATTAATGATATTCCGATTACACCTTCAGGAATGCTTATTGCCTCTCATTTGGTGGGATATGCAAAAGTTGCTTTTTATCTTAAAAATGAAGGTGCTACAAAAAGTAGCAATGAAGATTATTATTTTGACGGGAACGGAACGCATATTGAAGAATATATGAGTGCGTTTGCAGATTATGATGTATCAGATATTACAAAAATTCCACACAAGCCCTATGCGCCAAAAGCTGAAATGTCAAAAGAAATTGATGATATAAAAGAAGCAAGCAAAAAGCTTACGGAAACAAAAATTTCGCCGTTTAATCAAAAAACCGTATTAAATAAAATAAATGAACTTGAACAAAAAGGGCAAGAATTATTAAAATCATTAAAATCAACTGATGAATTTTATAATGTTATTGAAAATTATACGAGAGAAAAATATAAACAATGCAAAAACAAGCCAAAGGGCAAAAAAAATGAATATATTAATAATGAACTAACGCTTGAAAAATATAAAACAACTAAAAAAACGGTTCAACAACAGGCTTTGCCTCTAATATAAATTCAAAACATAATGAAGTTAAACAAACAAATTCATCTGACAACTGGAGTGAAAAACAACACAAAGAATTTTTGGAAGGTTTTAATTCAAATAAATTTGCAAGCCCTGAAAAATACCCGTATAAAAACACAAAACCAAATTGGACAGATAAATTTAATATCGGAAACCCGGAAACAGACGACGGACACTGGGTAACTTTAGATAACGGAAAACATCTTTTTATAAAAGATTAAATAAATGTGATATTATAAACTTATGAAAATAAATAAAACTTTTGTATTAAATTTATTCATTCTTTTTCTTGTAACAATTTCACTTGTTTTAATTTCTGCTGAAATTATAAAAGAAAATGAAATTCTTGCAAGGAAAGAAGCCATAAGAATGGCAGAAGAAGAATATAATAAAATTTCAGATGAAGAAATTCTACAACAAGGAGTTTTAAAGGTTTTAGACCTTGAAAATGCCCCAAAAGATGATGTTGCAAGAAGAATTCTATGTGATTACGTTGAATGTGATAAAGTTGTGTGGGATGCTTCAGGCCATTTTAGCGTAGATGACATAAGAGCTGTCAGGTTTGATTTGAATGATGATGGGGTGGATGAAATTATAGGCTATTGGCATTTTTACTATCCCGTCGGTTTAGATATTTATATTTTGCAAAAAACAAAAAAAGGCTATCAAAATCTCTCTTGGACTTGTGGTGCTGCACACTATTACCCGATAAAAATTTTAAACCATAAAACAAACGGCTGGCATGATTATGCCGTTATTCTGGCAAAAGGCGACGGTAAACCGATAATTATAAGGCATATTGGTGGGAAATACTAATATTATAAACTTATGAAAATAAATAAAACTTTTGCATTAAATTTATTCATTCTTTTTCTTGTAACAATTTCACTTGTTTTAATTATTTCTGAAACATTAAATTTTACAAGAAAAAATGAAGGTTTAGTTGTTATTGAACAAATAAAAAAAGAAGAAAATTCTATAAAGCTAATGCAGGTTAAAATCAATCTTATTTTCTGGCATTATACATAACTTTTTGCGCCACTACGCCAAACGGAACAGCTTTTTCATCCGTAATCATGATTGTAAAAATATCATTTATACTTTTTGCTGTCGGCAAAACGTATTTATATTTATTTTCATTTGCGCAAGCGTCATCTTTGCAATTTACATTGCTTGGGGTAGGTTTTCTGTCACCGTTTACATCAACCATAATAAGGCAAGGCGCTTTTATAGTTTCGTTTGAATTGTTTGGAAGCCCGAAACTGCCGCAACCGCCGCATTTATTATCTCCCAATTCAGGATGTGTGGCTTCACATAATATGGTGTCGCTTTCATGGAGTTTTTTATTTTGCAAAGAACCGTTGTTTCTGCTGAATTCGTAGCGCATG
Source organism: Candidatus Gastranaerophilales bacterium (assembly GCA_944325175.1). Classification (GTDB taxonomy): domain Bacteria; phylum Cyanobacteriota; class Vampirovibrionia; order Gastranaerophilales; family Gastranaerophilaceae; genus Galligastranaerophilus_A. Next base: position 15,067 of record CALUYZ010000021.1, read on the forward strand.
CCATCTACTGTATATATTGCGGCATTATTTTGTTCCGGATTTATTGAACCTATTTTATATTTAATGCTTGTTGTAGCGTTCATTGTGTTTAAACTTTTTTTCAAATATTCATATAAATCGGGATTATCATAGGGGCTTTCGCCTTCTTTCACTATATTCATCGTAATGGCGGAATTTAAAGTGGTAACAGCTTTTCTAAGACCTGTCTTAAACTCTATTTGCTGCACATTGGCAACCGTTGAAGATATTGTAATTACGGCAACTATTCCTATAATTGCAGCCGTGATAAGTGCTTCAGGCAAAGTGAACGCACATTTTTTGGTTTTTATCCGATAGCTTTTCAACATTTCATCATACTAGCATTTTTTATAAGCTTGCTCAATTTTATTTACAAATGTTTTATTTTATACTCTAAACAATTTAGCCATAGTGTAAAAAAGCAAAAATATGCTATAATCTTGTTGAAGGAAGAATAACTGTGGTTAAAAAATTAAACATAGCCTTTATTTGGCATTTTCATCAGCCTGTATATCAGGAAAATTTTGAAAATGATTTTGTTATGCCTTGGGTTAGGCTTCATGCAAGCAAAGATTATTTAGATATGCTTTTAAGGTGTGATGACCATAAAAAAATCAAGCTTAATTTTAATATTTCAGCCACTTTGCTTAATTCAATTCAAAGATACAATTCAGGTATAAATGATCTTCACTCTAAGCTGTTAATTACAAAGAACAACAAATTAACAGAAATGGATAAAAACTTCATTTTGCAATATTTCTTTGATGTTAATTATTCCACAATGATTTTAAAACGTGATTATTATGCGGAATTGTATAATAAAAGATATTCAAAAGAAGATATTTCAATAAACGATTTTACAGAGCAAGAATATTTTGATATAATCGCAAACTATACTTTATGCTGGATTGATGCAAAATTTTATTCAATGTATCCGGATTTAAAAGAACTGTCTGAAAAACAAAAAAACTATACCTATGAAGACAGAGTTCGAATTTATGAAATTCAATTCGATATAATCAAAAAAATTATTCCTTACTATAAAAAATATCAAGATGAAGGAAGAATTGAAATTTCAACAAGCCCTTTTTATCACCCGATTATACCCTTGTTATTGGATATAAACGAATCAAAATGTGTTTACAATGAAAATTTGCCCGATAAATCAACCCTTTTGGCAGAAGATGCCAAAGAGCAAACAAAACGTGCTCTTGATTATTTTGAAGAAGTTTTTGGTCGCCGCCCGAAGGGGGTTTGGCTGCCGGAGCATTGCATCAGCATGGCAAGCGTTGATATGTTGAATGAACTTGATGTTCAATGGACAGTTACAGATGAGGGCATTTTAGCAAATACTTTGGGAAGAGAATTTGCAAGAGATTTTGAAGGCAACTTAGAAGCCCCGTTTGACCTTTGTGTTCACTATGGCTTTAATTCAAGAAATAATAAAGTAAATGTCGTTTTTGCAGATTCTTTCTTTGCAAACCTTGTTGGGTTTGGCTATGGCAATTATGACGGCAAAGTTGCCGCTAACGATTTTTATGAAAAAATTAAAACCGTTCAAAGTAAACTTCAATTTTCACCAAAACAAGACCACCTGTTAACTATTGCAATGGATGGTGAAAACTGTTGGGAAAGCTATCAAAATGACGGCAACGAATTTTTAGATACCTTATATGGTTTAATTGAAAACGACGAAACCTTAGAAACGGTTCTGCTCGGCGATTTTATTAAAACCGCACACCCTGAAAAGTTAGACAGCGTTGCCTCAGGCAGCTGGATAAACAGAAATTTTGACCTTTGGATAGGCGAACCCACCAAAAATTTAGCTTGGATATACCTTGATAAAACAAGAAATGACCTTTTCAAATATTCAAAAGAATTAATGGAAGAAGCAAAAACAGATTTTCAAAAAATGGAAGCCCAAAAAAGAATCCAAAAGGCAAAAGAAGAAATTTTTGTAGCAGAAGGGTCTGATTGGTTTTGGTGGTACGGAGAACCCAACGAATCATCCAATGACCACATTTTTGATTTTCTTTTCAGAGCGCATCTTAAAAATGTTTATCAAGCACTTAATAAACCCTCGCCCAAACATTTAGATGTTCCTTTGGCAAGTATAATAGGAAAGCCAATAAGGCAGCCAAGGCGCCATATAACACCTGTAATAGACGGTGTATTTGACCCAAACGTTAACTCTTGGATTGATGCAGGGTATATTTTCTTGCCGGATTCCCCTACATTTTCTGCCAAAAAAACAATAAAAGGTATATATTATGGTAATGATGACGATAATATCTATCTTAAATTTGAGCTAAATAAAAATAATCTCGCAAATTCAATTTATTTTGTAAAAAATCAAGTTTTCATTTACTTTAAAAAAGAAACAGAAGGTATAATGTCGCCTGTAAGAATTGCTTCAAGAACTGAAAACCTATACCCTGTTTTAGAAAACCAATTTAACTATGAATTAAAATTTTCATTCAATGAACATGAAATAATTCCCCCGCAATTATTAAAATCAAGCTATGGCGGCATGTGGCAAGTTCAACTTATAAGAAAGGTGAGCTATGCTTATAAAGATACTATTGAAATTGCCCTTTCATTTGATGATCTTAATGTTCAAGCCGGCGAAAGAGTTGAATTTTGCATAATAACAGGGGCAAACGGCAACATAAATGAAGTTTACCCGCAAGATGTCTTGTTGAACTTAGTGAGATAATTTATTTATGTTCATGTTTGGGGCGAAGAAGAAGCATTTTTGTGTCTTGAACGGCTAATAAACCATGGGGTGTTTTTGCAGGCATGACAATCATTTCCCCTTCTTTTAGCCTAAAGGTTTCTTTTCCTATTGTAATATCTGCCACACCTTCAATAATTTGAGCCACTTCGTCTTTTTCATCAACGTGAATGTCCCTTTTAACGCCCGCTTTGAATGAGAGCAAAGTTAGAGAACTTTGCTCATTATCAAAAACAGGTTTTTTATTTATGGTATCAAGATATTCAATTTCTTTTAAATTAATTATTTTGCTCATTTCCTAAAATTTCCGCTAAATCACCTTCAGGTGTTGTTATAGGTTTTATTTTAAATTTATCAACCAAAATATTCAATACATCGGGCGAAACAAAAGCGGGCAAGCTTGGTCCTATTTTTATATTTTCAATTCCTAAATATAAAAGGGTTAATAAAATACAAACTGCTTTTTGTTCATACCAAGATAAAATAAAAGATAAGGGAAGTTCATTAACCTTGCAATTTAAGGCTTTTGAAAGTTCAACCGCAACTTTTACGGCTGAATATGCATCGTTGCACTGTCCCATATCAATAAGCCTTGGCACCCCTTCTATCTCGCCTAAATCTAAGTCGTTAAACCTGAATTTACCGCAAGCAAGGGTTAAAATAATCGAATTTTTCGGAGCAAGTTTTACAAAATTTGTGTAATAATTTCTGCCCACTTTGGCGCCATCGCAGCCCCCAACAAGGAAAATGTGCTTAATTGCGCCTTGTTTTATATTTTCTATAATTTTATCTGCCATATTTAAAACGAAATTATGAGAAAAGCCGACAGTTAAAGTTTTGCCGCCATTAATGCCTTCCATTTGAACATCATTTTCATATCCTTTTAGTTCAAGAGCTTTATTTATTATGGGGGCAAAATCTTTCTTTTCATCAATATGAACTAAATCGGGATAGCTTACTATCGATGTTGTAAAAATTCTATCTTTATAGCTTTCTTTTGGCGGCATAATGCAATTTGTTGTAAATAAAACAGGTGCAGGCAAATTTTCAAATTCTTTTTGTTGGTTTTGCCAAGCTGTGCCAAAGTTGCCTTTTAGGTGAGGGTATTTATTTAAGTTTGGGTAGCCATGACAAGGCAGCATTTCACCGTGGGTGTAAACATTTATATTTTTATCTTTTGTTTGTTCTAAAAGTAATTCTAAATCTTTAAGGTCATGTCCTGAAACCACAATAAAAGGACCTTTTTCAATTTTCATTGAAACTTTTTTGGGTTTGGGGTTGCCAAAAACATTTGTATTTGCCTTATCTAATAATTCCATGCATTTTAAATTTATTTCTCCTGTTTTTAAAACTAAATTTAAAAGTTCATCTTCTTTTAAATTTTTTGAAATTGCTTGAAGAGCTTCAAAAAAGAAATTATCAACATCATCGTTTTTATAGCCTAAAACCCTTGCATGGTGAGCGTAAGCTGCAATTCCTTTAACCCCAAACAAAATTAAAGATTTTAAACTTCTTATATTTTTGTTTTTTTCTTCCCATAGGGTTTTAATGTCAAATTTATTATCGCATTTTATATTTTTTTCTACATTTTTTGTAAATTCTTTTATAAAGACGTTATCATAATTAACATTTGTAATTGTTATAAAAAGCCCTTCAATAATAAGGTTTATATTGCCCTCGGACCTTTCGTTGCAATTTGCAAGCTCAATTAATGAATTAATTAGTTTATCTTGCAAAATAGCAGTATCAGGGTTTTTGCCGCAAACTCCCTTTATTTTGCAGCCTTCATTTTTTGCGGTTTGTTCGCATTGAAAACAAAACATATCCATAAAAATTTTCTCCTTAAAAAATATCTGATTTATTCTAAACTGTGCGGTAAAAAATTTCCTTGCTGCAATAGGCAATTTTTATACTAATATTTTTTTTATTAATACATCTTTTTTTGTGGAATTTTTATGGAATATCTGAAAGCATTAAACGTACAAAATCAGCTAAAAACTAATGTTGGCGGCAAACAAAAGCCAATAACGGCAGAAAAAATATCTTTTGGCGCTCAAAAAAAGCAAAACGAGCCGTTATCAAAAGAGGCTAATTATGCCATAAAATCAAATGCCGAAGCATTTATTAAAAGATATGATTATAACCCAAACGAAGTTCACACCTATGTCGCTAAAGAGGCGCTGGACCCGAATATGATATATTTGAGGCAAAATTTGCTTGAAAGAGCGGGTGTTTTTGATGATGACCCTGTGGAATGTCTTACAAAACCTTACGTTCAAGTGGATTCCTCTAAAAAATCAAAGTTTTTGCAAGCAAAAGATTTGAATATAGAAAATTTTGCAATAACTGCCGATAATAAAGGCATAAGAGGGGGAAGCCCTTTTTCTGTTAAAGGCAGAAAAGCTATGGCAAGGTTAAAAGATTACGGAATAAAAAGGGTAATAGATTTAAGAGTTGACGGTGACCCTGAAAAATACAAAGAAATGTGTGCAAAAAGCGGACTTGAATATTTTAAATTTCCAATAACATACGATGAAAAATGGACACAAGAAAATATTAATAAAATACCTGAATTTGTTGATGAAATGAATAAAGGCAATTTTTATATCGGCTGTGCAACAGGTTTGCACAGAACAGACACAGGGCTTGCAATTTATTATTTCTTTAACCCGAAACAAACAGAAACCCCAAAAATAGAAGCAGGAACAACAAAAAATAAAACTATTGCCATAATGAATAAAATAATGGCAGCCGTTAATGATATTTGTTATTCAGATAAAGCAAAAACACAACCCAGATTAGACGATGCCTTTGCAAAAAAATTGGGTTGGGAAAGCCTTGATTGTATGTTAAATGAAATACAAAAAAGAAAAGTTTATTTATGTGAAGCAAATAATATCTTGTAGCGTTTTTACACTAACAAAAGGATTGTTATATGAAAATATCATCCCCCCCAAACTCGCAAAATAGTTCAATCTATCAAACAAAAGTTATAAAAAAACAAGGCAGAGAGCCAAAAAATCAACCTGTCTGTAAACCAAAAAAAGAAGGTTTTAAAGATATGCTTGCATCTTCTTATTTAATATACAGGCTTAGAAATATAGGCAAATGCCCCTATACTTTTAATTATGATTTACTTGAACAATCGGGCATACCAAACCTACACCCGCTTAATGATAACGGTGTGAGGGGCGGAACGCTTTCAGGGCGAAAAGGGCGCAAATTCATTCCGATTTTAAAAAAGGCGGGTATAAAAAACGTTATTGATTTAAGGGGCGGAGATGCTTCTTCTTCTTATGAAGAACTTTGTAAGAAAAACGGCTTGAATTATTATAACATTCCGCTAAACCCACAAGAGCTTGATTCAGCCCAATTAACCGAAAATTTGCAAAAACTTTTTCAGGTAATAAACAAAGGAAAATTTTACATAGGTTGCGCCCAAGGCTTGCATAGAACTGACATTGCAGTTGCAATAAATTATATGTTTAATCCAAAAGCATCAACAATTCCGCCTAAAATGTACGGGCATGTTTTTTCATCAGGTTTTCAACCGCAAGAAATATTTGCAAAAACAAACAGTGTTTTTAAAACTCTTACAGATGAAGATAAAGCAAAATTGGGTCTTAACCAATTCAGCAAAGAAGAATACGCAAGAAAAAAAGCACTTCTCACAAAATATAACGATTTATACGCAAAACAAGCCACTGAAACAGAATTAGTTCCTATGTAACCTTTTATGCCATCTTTACTTCTTTTTATTAAAGCCTTCCTCTGCTAATTATCCAACCGGTAAAAATTTTGTTTGAAATTCAACCTTAATACTTAAGAAAATAATTTTAAATAATACAAATTTAGTAAAATTTATGATGTAAAAAATGAAATGTCAGATGAATATCATAAAACAGGAATTTAATTTGTGCTAATATGGTTTAAAGGCGGAATTAATGACTACTTATTATGAAAATTCAATATCAGATTTTATAAAACAAAATGAAGATGAAATATTAGGAATAATAACTAAAAATGATGAGTTTGATTCAACATTTTTACAAAAACAAGCTTGGCAAAAGCAAATTTCTATTTTAAAGGAAGCTTTAAAAAATATTTCTGGCGATATCATTTTTGAATATACTGTTCCTCGAATTGGCCGTCGTATTGATAATGTAATTATAACTGAGGGTGTAATATTTATTCTGGAATTTAAAGTTGGAGAAAAATTATATAATTCTGCCGCCGAAGTGCAAGTTAGAAATTATGCTCTAGATTTATCATATTTTCATAAAGAAAGCCATAAACGAATAATAGTCCCCATTTTAATTTCAACTGGTGCTGAAACAAAAAGTATAGAACTAAAGCAATATAAACATAATATCTATGATGTCATTCGTTCAAATGGTTCTAATTTAAGCGAAATAATTAAAAAAACTGTCAATGTATCAAAAAAACAAAATGATATTGATATTTATAATTGGATTAATTCAGAATATAGACCAACTCCTACAATAATAGAGGCTGCACAAGAATTATTTGAAAAGCACACAGTTAAAGAAATTGCCCAAAACGAAGCAGCTGAAAATCTTACTAAAACAAGTCAAGCAGTGCAAAATATAATTGACTATTCAAAGAAAAATAATAAAAAATCAATATGCTTTATCACGGGTGTTCCTGGGGCTGGCAAAACATTGGCAGGGTTAAAAATTGCTATTGAAAATCAAGATAGCTCAGGCAGCATTTATAGCGATTATGCTTGCTTTCTTTCGGGGAATTATCCTTTGGTGAAAGTATTACAAAAAGCATTGATTAAAAATGCAAAAGTTAAAGACCCAGATAAAGCAGTAAATGATTTCATTCAAATTGTACATCTATTTAGAGATCAATCACTGAATGATATTAATGAACAGCCAACAGAAAATATCGTAGTATTTGATGAAGCACAACGCGCTTGGAATAATCAAAAATTGGCTGATTTCCTACAAAAAAGAAAAAGCCGAGTTTTAAACAATATTCCAAAAGAAAAACTTGAATCATTTTTATCAATGAGTGAATCAGAATTATTTATAGAATATATGGACAGACGCAAAGATTGGGCCGTTATTGTTTGTCTTGTTGGCGGTGGTCAAGATATTAATGATGGTGAAGCAGGAATTGAAGAGTGGTTTAATTCTATAAAAAAATCATTTAAAAATTGGGATGTATATATTTCAAATAAAATAACTGATAAAGAATATATTGGAGATAATTCGCTAAGCTATATTTTGTCTGGTATGAATTATAAAATTGTAAATGATTTACATTTATCAATTTCTTTAAGGTCTTTTAGAAATGAAAATGTATCAAGTTTTATTCATCATTTGTTAGAAAACAATAAAGATGAAGCGAAAAAACTTTACGAGGAAATTAAAAAAGTTTATCCAATTTGTATGACAAGAGATTTAGCGACAGCAAAAAATTGGGTTAAAAATAGAGCAAATGAAAGTGGAAATATTAATTCTCGATATGGAATAATTGCAAGTTCAAAAGCAAAAAGATTACGCGCTGATGGGATATGGGTTCAGTGTAAATGTACTCCAGAAAAATGGTTTTTAAATGATTGCAATGATATTCAATCTTCTTATTATATGGAGGAAATTGCCACAGAATTTGATGTTCAAGGTTTAGAAATAGACTGGGTCATTGTTGGATGGGATGCAGATTATAGATATGAAAATGGTCAATTTAACTATTACAAGCCAAATGGCTCTCGTTGGAATAAAATAAAAGACAAAATAGATTGCAGATATCTAAAAATGCATATAGAGTTTTATTAACTAGAGCCAGAGAAGGTTTTATAATATACGTACCTAAAGGAGATGATAACGATTATACAAGGCTTTCTAAATATTATGATGAATTATGGAAATATTTGTCAGAAATTGGAATTGAAATTATTGAAAATGAAAAAAGTTCTTCAATACAAGTCTTTAAAAATATAAATGTGCAGCAGTCCCAAAAGAAAATTATTATCGCTCCAAAAACAAAAACCAACTTTAATACAGAAAATACAAATGAATTAAAAATAGGTAAATTTGTTCAAAGTCGATTAGAATATTTGTTTAATAAAAAATTATTAACTGAATCTGAAATATCAAATTTAAAAAATGCTGAATATTGCAGAAAAACATTTAATCTAAGCTTTCCCTTATTAATTGATAAAAATGAAAAAGGTATTGATTCAAGTGGGTATAGCAGATATTGGCAAAGAGAAATTTTTGGAAACAAATATAAGGCTTGCAGTCAGTGGTATAAAGAACAAAGGCAAGATTTTATAAACTGGTATAATAAAATAATTGAATAATTTTAATTGTTTCATAATTTTGAACTAGGTAAAAGCAAAACAGAGAATTTTAGAGACATTTCCTCTATAAATTCTCTTAAAATCTAGTTAATATATTCTCAATTACATTTGCATAGCAAAACCCCCCCCCGAAATCGGATATTAGTAGGTTATTTATCTTTTAAAATACTTAAAGCTTTTAACCATAGAATTTTAAAGTTATACTTAATATGCTTTTGTTGTTAATTTTCCGTTAAAAAGATAATTAATAAGGAGTTGAAAGAGAAAATCTAAAAGGAAACCATAAACAGAGCTTTTTCAAAATAAAATTATTGATAGTAACCCATAACCAGGGGGTTAAACTAAAGAATGTATTGAATAATAAATTTTTTTAACATATTTTTATTTGTGAATTTTTCTTAGATAATTATGAAATTGCTATGTATATGATATAATTAGTCCTATTATTATGGGAAGTATGTTATGCCTGTTTCATATAATAAATTATGGAAATTGCTTATAGATGAGAAAATAAGCAAAGCAGAACTAGGAAGAATGACTGGCATTTTACCCAATACAATGACAAAACTCAATCGCAATGAGGAAGTTAAAATTGTCTATTTTAAGTAAAATATACAAAACTTTAAATTCTGACATAGGAAATATTGTTGAGTATATCAGTGGAGGAGCAACGGAGGAGATATAATGAAAAAGAAAAAAGACATTATTCCCCCTGTTGTTATTTCATTTGATTACATCAGAAATTCTAATTGCATTGATGGAATGAATACATTGCCATCAAATTGCATAGATTTAATTATTGCTGACCCTCCTTACAATCTTTCAAAAAGTAGAGATTGGAAATGGGACAATAGTGCTTCTCTTGCTGGGATGGGAGGTAACTGGAATATCACTAATGAAAATTGGGATAATATGCCCCTTGAAGATTATTTTAATTTTTCTTTAGCTTGGTTATCAGAAGCAAAAAGAATACTAAAGCCTACCGGTTCAATGTGGATATTTGGAACCTATCATAACATAGGGATAATAAATTTTGCTTGTCAGATGCTTGGGATAGAAATTATTAATGAAGTAATCTGGTATAAGAAAAATGCTTTTCCTAATTTATCGGGAAGAAGGCTTACTGCAAGTCATGAAACAATTCTTTGGACACATTCTGGCGGCAAAAAACGTAATTATTTTTTTGACTATGATTATTCAAAAAATGGTGATTTTCCCAGTGATAAATTAAAAATACCAGGAAAACAGATGCGCACAGTGTGGGATTTATCTAATAATAAGCAACAAGAAGAACTAAAATTTGGCAAACATCCAACACAAAAACCCATTAAAATTCTAACTCGTATAATAAAGCTGTCATCTCGTCCTGGAGATGTAATACTTGCTCCTTTTGCTGGAGCTGGAAGTGAATGTGTGGCGGCAAAAATAGTAGGGCGCCATTATATTGGCTTCGAGACAGATAAAGAATATTGCAGAATTTCAGAAGAACGTTTGGCTTATACTGAAAAAGAAAACGAACAAATCAACCTATTTCAAATTAAGCAAGGGGGAATGAGCATTGATAAAACCCGTGATTAAATGGAGCGGAAGTAAGCGTTCTCAGTCTGCAAAAATCAAATCTTTTTTTCCAAATACATACGGCACATACTATGAGCCATTTTTAGGCGGAGGAGCCATGTTATATGCAATTACCCCAGAAAAAAGTGTTTGTGGAGATATTTGCAAGCCATTAATTGATTTGTGGATTGAAATACGAAATAACCCAGAAAAACTTGCCGATAGCTATAGGCATAGATGGAATAGACTTCAGAAAGAAGGCTATACCGCATATTACAGCATAAGAGACGAATTTAATAAAAATAGGTCTCCTTATGATCTCTTATTTCTTTCAAGGACTTGTGTTAATGGCTTAATTAGATTTAATGATAAAGGCGAATTTAATAATTCATTGCATTATTCAAGACCAGGCATTAAGCCAGACACTCTGCAAGAAATAATAATTGACTGGTCAAACCATGTTCAAAATACAGAGTTTATGGCTACAGATTATTTCACTACAACATCAACTGCTAAGAAAGGCGATGTTGTATATCTTGATCCTCCGTATTTTCATACTAAGGGTAGATATTTTGGCGCAATAGATTACAATCGTTTTCTTGAATATCTCGAAGACCTTAATAGTAGGGGTGTTAAATATCTTTTGTCCTTTGATGGTGTGCGAGGTAATGAAGATTTCACTGTAGAGATTCCAAGTAATTTGTATAAACGGCATAAACTTTTGCCATCTGGAACTTCAACTTTCAAAAAAGTAATAGATAAACAGACAGAGGAAGTTTTTGAGTCTCTTTATCTGAATTATTAATCATTTTAAGAAAAACTGATTATTGCCAGTAGCAGTATATTTTTGCAATATAAACTCTTTAAGAACTTGACTACGTTTTGTGGAAGGAATGATTTCAATCTCCCAACCTATTTTTTTTGATGTCATTACTGGATTCATGACAAATAGTATTTCGCAATTTTTCAAGAATACCGAAGTTGGAGGTTCTGCATATTTTTTAAAATATGCAGCCGCAGGAATAGTCTCGAAATTAGAAAAAGATACTTTTTTATCACCCCATTGCCATTCTGCATTTTGAGAAAATTTTTGCCGCTTTGCGCTCGGGATATAATCCATTAAATGTTTTACATATGCAATAAGTTTATTACCTACATCTGTTTCTAAGTCTGATGATTTTTCTTTAGATTCGACAGAAAGAAGAATTGGCTTATCAAATACTCCAAAAATTTCGATAATATGATCAGGTCTTTTGCCATTAATTACATCGCTTACTCTTGGAAGTGATAACCATCTGCTTTCATAATTATTGTCAATTACAGAAAGACCACTCCAATCTCCCCCAGGAGGATTACACATTCCTTCAAAACACACTTCATTAAGTATATATGTAAACAAGTAATGTATTCCTGTATCAACATCATCTTCGCCGTAATTTGTAGGTATAGCAGGAAAACAAGGTTTTGATTCTATTTTTTTTCTGACACCAATGTTAGCAAAATGTCTTTTTATTGCTGAAGTATCATATATGCGTTGCACATTGTATTTTTTCTTTGCCAAAACAGGAGCATCTATTGCAACAAAATTGCTTAGAGCAAGAATAGACCGCCAAAGACCATTACTATCAGCAAGTTTTAAAGGTTGCGAGTCTAAAAGATTTAGGTTTGCTTCAATTATCGGTCCATAGATATATGTCATTATATCAACATCAGAAGCTGAAAGCATAGTTGCCAAGGGGAGTAGTCCTCTATCGGGCCGGTTATCATCCCCACGGGGTTTAAAACCTTTAAGTAAAGCAATAATTAAGTGCTTTTTACTGTTGCCTATTGCATTAATTACTATATCGTTTGTATTTGGGTATAATTTGAATACCTTTTTTGCAAATATAGCTCTTTTTTCTGCCGGAATAATGCCAAATGGTAAATCTCTTGATGCAAAACCTATGCTTAATTGATCAACAAGTTTGACAATATCTTCAGAATAACCATGATGACTTTTAGCTGCTATTGTTTTGTGGAAATTAAATCTTTTTCTATCAATAGCAAAGTCAACAATATCTTCTCCAACAAGGCTATATATTTCTTGCCATTCATCAGCAGTATAATTTATTCTATCATCTGTTTTTTTGGCAAGAAACTTAACGACATTCATATTTTTATTAAGAATTACATTCTCTTCTAATTGAGTATTTAATCCAAGTAATTTTTTTATGATGTATGCACCTAATTCTTTAGAACCAAAATCGTCTTCGTTAAATTCTTTTATTACACTATCTTTTGAACGGTCAAATTCTTCAGATTTTGTATATAATTGAGCTATAAAGTTGCCAGTGTTTTTTGAATAATTTATATAGCTATAAGGAACGGCAGCATTTGGAAATCTTAGGTTTTTACGCTTTCTTGTTGATTTATCCAGTTCATATTTTACAAAATCTACAATATAAATGTAAGGACATCCTGTTCGGCCAATTGAAAATGCGCGTGCACTACGCTGCCATGCTTGGTTGCCTGCTTGTAGTGCTGAACAAAATTCAATTCCAAGCAATATTCGTTCTTCTGCATTATTTTCTATTACAGATATTATTGAATCAGGGGTTTCATCAAAAAAACTCCCTGCTTCTTTTAGGATGTTAAAAATGTTGCCACCCCACCGTTTTTTAGTATTTTTGTTAAATCCAGGAAGCAATTCTAAACACCACTGGATATTGTTACCTAAATAAGTTGCTTCAATTGTTAACGTGATTGTAGAAGGAGATACTAATTTTGAATATATTTTTTTTGGTTTCAATGCTTTAATAATAATTTTTGCAATACGTTCGCACTCTACAATGTTGTCACCATGAATTCTGTATGTGTTCATAAGTTAATCCTTATTATAATTCCTTAAATAGTGCACTAAGAGTTACGCCTAGACCGTCAGCTATTTTCTTAATATTTATAATTGAAATATTGCGCTTTCCAGCCTCAACGGAAGCAAAGTATGTTCGATCCATACCTATTTTTAATGCAAATTTTTCTTGGCTCAGTCCTATTCCTTGTCTTAGTTTACGTATTCGTTTACCCAAATCTTCAATAATCATGCAGATGTGCTCCCATGCCAATATTTTATGGATATTCTGATTTTAAAACAACGGACTATATACAACAATAAAAATCGTAAACAAATGCAATTTAAAATGAATAAATACAGACTAATAATTTTAAATAAGTTATATAGTTAGTACTGTTTAAGTTATCTAATTTGATAAATTCTTGTTTCCTATAATATAATTCTTTCTTGGCATTAAAGAGTTTATTCAACAAGTTTTTTTGAATTTTGCACTTGTCATTAAATGCTATTATTTTTAATTTTATATTATATTATTTACTTTAAGTGGTGAATTATATTTAAAATCAAACACCACCTTGCCTTTATTATTTAATAAATCCCACTCACCATTTAATTTAAGTGAAAAATACTTTTTATTTTTTGTTGACTGTATGTTTCTAATATTCAAGATTTTTTACTCCAAGGCGATTAAATACATCTAAAATTCATTTTTATAATAATTTGTTAAATCATCATAAATAACTTCAATTAATGGCCCACCCCTTTGGTGATTAGAGTTGTCTTGCTATTAAAAATTGCAACTGCATATTCAATATCTTAAAATGGTATTATTTTTTTCATATTTAAAAAGTTTATCCAAGAATTTACCCTTCCCTTTTCATTAATCTGATATATTAGTATGTCAAATTTGGAAACTTGAAAGTAAATTCTGGACTAGGTAAAAGCAAAATAGAGAATTTCAGAAGCATTTCCTCTATAAATTCTCTTAAAATCCCGCCAATATATTTTCAATTAAGTTTGCATAGCAAAAAGCCCCCTGAAATCGGACATTAGTAGGTTATTTGTTTCTTTAAAATACTCAAAGGCTTTAAACTTTAAAATAAAAATGGAGATGGTGGGAGTCGAACCCACGTCCAAAACGGCATCGGGCGAATGTCTACAATGCTTAGATTTTAATTATTTAGGTTGGACAAGGGAAAAATCAGAACCTTATTATCTAACCATAGCTTATTTTAAAGATAAGCAACTTTTAAGGCTATGGCTTGATGCGCACCGCCTTAAAAATGCGCACTGTACTTGCTAAGCTGACCTTGTAATTCTGCAAGTTCAAATTACAAAGTGGCTACACCTAATTTGTTAGGCTGCTTTTCTTGCAGAAACTGCAAAAGCATTTCTAGCGTCTACAACGTTGTTAGCGTTTATTTTTTCGTCTTGTTGATAACGGAGAACTACCCTCCGGCATGCAATCCGACAGATGCACCCGCCCTGTCAAAATCCTTTACATCCCCAAATTTTCAATGTTCAACATTTTTATTATAACATAACAGAAAAATTTTTATAGTTTATGGAACGGGGTCATAGCCGCCTTTATGGTAGGGGTGGCATTTTAAAATTCTTTTTACGCCTAAAAAGCCGCCTTTAATGACGCCGTATTTTTGAATTGCTTCGTAAGTATAAGCTGAACAGGTTGGGTAAAAACGGCAAGTTGGGGGAGTTAATTTTGAGAATTTTTGATAAATTCTAATCAACCCCAAAATTATTTTTTGAGCTAAATTTTCTTTTTTAGTGGGTTTCCCAATATTTAATCGCCTCATCTAAAAGTTTTATTGTTTCATTATCTGCAACATATTTTAAAATATCAATGGTTTTTGACATTGTATTTTTGCTATCTGTTATTATTTCATCTTTTGCATCTATTGAAATTGCATATTTAGGGCTTATATTTATTTCTGTTTTATTTTGGTTTAATTCGCCTGTTGTAGAATCTATCAGGATTTGCTCAAGTTCATCTTCTATGAGTTCAAGCGCAATATTTGTGTCAAGTTCGCTGAAAAATGGTAAAAAGTTTTCAAAATAAACATTTTCGTTTTTGTCAACAACAAACTTTAACCCCAAAATGCCTCTATAGTCATATCCTTCTTCCATTAAGGCGTTTAAAATGGTTGGAGTTATTATGTTTTCCACTTTTGATTTAACGTTTTCTTTAATGTATTTGTCATTATTTGTTGAAACTTCATCAAAATATGAAACGGTTTGAAATAAATTATAAGCCAAAGCACCGTCTTGAAGTAAATATTTTGTATAAATTATGCCCTCAATGTAGTTTTCAATTAAAACCTTTTTGTTTCCTGTTTGAAATAAATTTTCAATTCTTTTCCTTGCGTTTCTTTTTGTTTCAAACGCTCTTGGGGGCTCTAATTCGTTTGTTTTGTCAGGGCGAATAATAAGCGGAAAATCTGCTGTTTGAATATATTCAAGGGCGGCTGCTTCTCTTTCAAAAACCGCAAATTTGGGCGTTAAAATTTTATTTTTGTATGCAAATTTTTTAGCGGTAGAATTATTCAAAAACAATGGTGCCATAGCATCATCGGGTGAAATTACCATGCAGTCGCTACAAGCTTCAAGTTCTTCTTTAAGCCCTAAATTAAAATAAATTTCATCAACTAAAATTAAAAGATTAATTTCATTTGCAATAATGAAATCTTTAATTTCTTCTAAATTGTCAATTTGAACATCAATATTATTTGCAAATTCGCAATTTGAATTTGAAAAAACGATGTTCTTTTTGTTTTGTGCTAACTTTTGGGCAACTTTTTTTGCCTTATTTGATTTTCCAAGAACTATGCAAAGCATTTTAAAATTATAACATAATAAAATTTATTTAATAAAATTTTGATTTTTCATTAATAAAACCCCTGTATGAGTTTTATTGAATTGGGAGTTAAAATGTGTTACCATAAAGGAATGTAAGCATTTCTTAACGAATTAAGAGTTTAGCATTGCGGAATTTTTGCAAAGGAGTTTTTAATGAAAAAGGCTAAAAAGCAAGCTTTCACCCTAACGGAAGTGCTTATAGCTCTTGTAACAATAGGTATTATTGCAGCAATAATGATACCTGCCATTTTGCTAAATTTCAATAAAAGAGCTTGGGATACACAGCGAAAAGCTTTATTTACAAGGCTTACACAGGCTATTCAACAAATGGAAACTTTGGGTAATTACGGTGTTACAATCGGCACGGGCTCAGACGTTTCAGTGGCTGAAAATTTTATTTTAAACGGCCTTAGTAAAGTATATAAAATTAATACGGTTTGTAATTTAAACAAATTGGGTCATTGCGGTATTCCTGAAAAATTGAGAATTTTAGGCGGATTGTCTGAGGTTTCTTTTCCGACAAAAATGAGCGAACTAAACCCTGTTTTATTGCAAAATATAGGGCAAAAAGGTTCTGATGAAGGCAGCAATGTTGACACCGATGCTGCCGCTTTTACAACATTAAACGGCGAAAGCATTGCCGTATTTTACAATCCCTATTGCGGTGCTATAAGCACATCAAATCATTATGTTCAAAATAAAATGTGTGTAAATTTTGTTTATGATTTGAACGGCGCTCAAGGACCAAACCAAGTTGGTAAAGATATTGGCTTTATAACCGCATTTTATAAAAATGATTCATCGGTTGTGGCTCCGATTCCTTATGTAATTAACGGCTTATCTGCTTCTTCTTTTAGTGAAAGTGCCGATATAATTGATGCGGTTACATCTTGCAGCACACTTGATAAAGATTTAAGGCTTCCCGATAAAGATGAACTTGCCTCAATATTTGTAAATGCTCTTTTTGTAAATCTTACCGAAGGCAATTATTGGTCGGGTTCTATAATATCTGCGGGCATAAACGGTTATGCATGGGAACAAAATTTTGCAGACGGTAATCAGCTTAAAGCCGTTCGTTCTCTCACAAATGCGGTGCGCTGTATAGCTAAATAATATAAAAAACCGTTTTTCCTATAACAAGAAGAATAAAATCGGCTTTTAAATGTTTTTTAAAAGAAATTCATTTATATCTAAAAAATAAATTTTTATAAAAAGTACAAAAAATTTAAACTTCAATAAAAAGCTTTCTTCCCACAATGTTTGGTACGCCGTTATAATATCCCGCAAAATACCCGCCTGCAACGGGTTGGTTTTTGGCATAATTGGCGCTTGAGCCTGTAAAATTTGTATTTACAAAGGGGTTGTTGCCATCTGAACTTGCAAAGGGGTTATTGCTTTTTTGTTCAACTTTTGAAACAGAAGGTGCATAAAAAGCTGAATTTATTGATTGATTAATCAAAGAAACTAAATTTGAAAACATTATAAAACCTTTTTAAAAACCTATTTTCTATTTAATGATGATTGGCATTTTGTCTATTTTATTATTGCATATAACTTTATAAAACTATACAAAAAATATAAAAAATACTGTTTTTAATCTATATAAATATTCAATTTTTATTATTTGTGTTCAAAATTAAAAATCCGTGATATTATTTTATTAACTAAATATTGTATAAATAAGTTTTAAAATAAATAAAATAACTTAAATAATTATATTTAGCGGCTTTTATCACACTTTATATGAGGTATGGGAAAATCGCTCAGAATTCTTTAGCAACAATTTTAATGAACATGGGGCCTTATTTATCCTCGTTTCTGTTTGCAATAGCAACCATTGTTATTGTAATTATTAATACTCGCCAAAAAACGGCATTAGAAAATCTTCAAACTCAACTTAAAGAAAAGCAAGATGAGTTTAAAGAAAAAATTGCCCTCTATAAAAAAGAAGCGCTTGCAAATGCAAAAGAACAGCTTTATGAAGACAGGCAAAAATTAAACGATGAAATTAGAGACAGAAGAAACGAAGTCAGCCGTTTAGAAGAATTAATTGAAAAAAAACAAGACGAAGTTGAGCTTAAAAACCAACAAAACGTCGATAAAGAATATGCCTTAAATAAAAAAGAAGACGAATTAAACGAAAAAGAAGACTATTTGGCAGAAACTATCGCAAAGCAAGTAACAGAGCTTGAAAGAGTTTCTCAAATGTCAAGAGAAGAAGCAAGAAATACATTATTGGAACAATTAAAACAAGAGCTTCAACAAGAACAAATCAGATTAATTCGTGAAAATGAAATTAAAATAAGAGAATCTGCCGAAGAAAAATCAAGAGAAATTTTATCTCAAGTAATGCAAAAATGCGCCATTGAACAGGTTATTGAATCAACGGTTTCCGTTGTTTCGCTTCCAAACGATGATATGAAAGGAAGAATAATCGGGCGTGAAGGCAGAAATATTAGAACCTTAGAAACCTTAACAGGGGTTGACCTTATAATAGATGATACCCCTGAAGCCGTTGTTTTATCTTCATTTGACCCTGTAAGGCGTGAAGTTGCAAGGCTTACAATCGAAAAATTAATATCAGACGGTCGTATTCACCCTGTTAGAATTGAAGAAGTGTATGAAAAATCACTTAAAGAAATTGAAAACAAAATGAAACAGGAAGGCGAAAAAGCAGCCTACGACCTTGGAATCATGAACCTTAACAGAGAGCTTACAAAGACTCTTGGACGTTTATATTATAGAACAAGTTTTGGGCAAAATGTTTTAAAACATTCGATTGAAGTGGCTCAAATTGCAGGCATGCTGGCGGCTGAACTCGGCGCTAACGTGCAAGAAGCTAAACGTGCAGGATTGCTTCATGATATAGGCAAAGCCGTTGATCATGAACAAGAAGG
>CALUYZ010000022.1 GCA_944325175.1 Candidatus Gastranaerophilales bacterium
TTGGACTTCGTTCCAAAAGTGCTTGCGCACTTTTTCCACTTCGCCGTTCGCTCACGTTGGCGGGTTTCGCTTCGCTTACGCTTGCTTCACCCTACGGAATTTTCGCTTCTTAAAAATTCCTAGCGGTTCGCTCTCTTGGACTTCGTTCCAAAAGTGCTTGCGCACTTTTTCCACTTCGCCGTTCGCTCACGTTGGCGGGTTTCGCTTCGCTTCACCCTACGGAATTTTCGCCTGCCACATCCCGACATTAGTATTCAATTTTTAAACTTCAATCGAGATATAATAATATACGCCAAAAGAAGTCATGAAAATATTATCACTAAAAAATATTTTTTAAAAGGTTATTTAATTTTTTTTTCAAATATTTTTATAAAATCAAAGAGCCAAAATTGTTCTGTTGTTTTATTTTGATATAATTTTTCTTTAATTCTGAGTAAATTAAAACCAAAGAAGGAATAATCATATTTTGGTATAACAATGGGGTATTTTGATATTCCATGGTTTAGGTCAAAAAGTGCGGCAAGCTTAATTCCTATATATTTATCATATTGCTTTTTTTTGTCGTTTGAACATCTCATTGTAGATTTTTTATTTACATAGTAAAAATATGTTCCTTTGTCTGTTGTTGCAATTTTGTTTGCAAGAAAAACGGCTTGAGTGCAAAAATCGCAATCTTCATAAGAAACATTTTCTCTAAAGAAAAGAAGATTTTTAGATAAAAATTCCCTTCTGTATAATTTGTTCCAAACGCCTCTGCCTGTGCCATTTCCGTTTGTTATTCTTGCTTTTTGAACGGTTTCTGTATATTGTTCTATTTTATCGTATTTTAAAAGAATTCTTTCATTGCCGTTTGGCTTAATTCTTGTGACACCTGTCATTGAAATGTCGGCATCATATTTTTTTATTGCATTGTATAAGCTTTCTAAAAAATCTTCGCTTATATAATCATCTATATCAACAAAAGAAATATAATTGCCATTTGCTGCTTTTAGCCCTGTATTTCTGGCACCGCCTTGTTTTTTGTTTTTTTGAGATATAACTTTAACTTTATTATCGTTTTTTTCTAATTCTCTTAAAATTTCAAGCGAATTATCTTTTGATTCATCATCTACAAAGATAATTTCAAAATCTTTAAAGGTTTGGTTTTTAATTGAATTATAACAGCGTTTTATAAAATCTGCCCCGTTATAAACAGGGATTATAATTGAAATTTCAGGCATTATTTTCTCCTAAAAGTTTTGTATAAAAAGTTTCTTCAATTTTGCAATTTAATTTTTTTGGAATTTTATATGTAAGCTTATGAATAGGGCAAAGCTTTTTAATTTCTTCAAATTTTTCTTCATCATATTTTTCAAATAAGACATCAGATATTTGAAGGGTTAAACGTTTGTCAAAGGTTGGAATAGAATCCCATAATTTTTTATTATATTTTGTCAAAAGGCTTATATAATGCGGATGTGTAAAATATGAAATTAAAAAATCGTTATCTTTCCAATAATTTAAAATTGAATCTTTTAATTGGATTAAAAGGGGGTTTATGGTTTTAGAGGATATAAAATAATTTGCGCCGGCAAAATTTTCCGGTGTTTTTTTAATTCTTTTATACATAAAAAAATCGTTTTTGGTAATATAATCGGGCATTTTCCCTGTAAATAAAATGGTGGAATCAACCCATATACAAGGCATTGTTGCTAAAAGACAGCTTCTTAAAATGTCTGAAAATTGCGCATAGCTTATTTTGCCTTGCCTTTTATAGTCGTATATAAAAGAAGGAATTTCAACATAATCTTCAATTTTTTTAAAATCCAATAAAATATGTTTTCTTTCAGGTTCAAATGTATTAATTGATTTTACGCAAGTTTTTATTGCATTTGGCGCATTTTGAAACCCTTGCTCCCAGTATTGAATAATGGGGGGTGTGTTTTCAAAAAGTTTTTTTTCAGGTTCTTTATAGTTTTTAACAGCAAGCAAAACGTATTTTTTTAAATAGAACTTTGTCCAATCTGCTTTTAATTTTGCCCTTAAAAACTTGTTTGGAATAAGGGCAATAAAAATTTTAAAAATATTGTTTAAGATTTTTTTAAAACTGTTTTTCATCTCTCTTTATAATACCTTAAAAAAAGATGTTTGTTTATGGTTTATAAAACACTTTTTATGGCATCTTCCGCTTTTTCTTTTGAAAAACCTGAAATTTCACCTTTTTTGATGATAGAAAAAACTTCTCTTAAAATTTCGGGATTAACATTATATTTATCGGTTAAATATTTTGCATAGCGGCTGTGGATGTTAAAGCTTCCGGATAAAAGATAAGGAATGTTATAGCCCCAATCTGAATTTTCTTTAAATTTTATAATTTCATTTGTTATTAATTTATTTATAATGTCTAAATTATAATTTTTAAAATAGAATTTATTTAAGTATTCGCTTATTAACTCCGTATTTAAGTTGCCTGCTCCTCTTCCCATGCCAAAAAGAGTAGAATCTATTATTATATCTCTTTTTTTGCTTGTTGCCATTTCAATAAAATCTATTGTAAGGGCAAAAGAAAGCTGTAAATTATTATGAGAATGAAAGCCTATTTTAATTTTATCATCTAAGTTTTCATTCAAAATTTCAAAAACTCTTTTTAGGTCGCTTTTGAACATTGAACCGTTTGTGTCAACTATATAGATGCAATCAGGCATGATTTTGTTTGAAAGACCTGATAATTCCATTAATTCTTGATTGTTATATTCATTTGTATTTACAAGTTGATAAAAAAGTTCGTATCCGGAATTTTTAATAATTTTAGAGCGCTCAATGGCTTCTTTATATTTTTCTTTATGAAAAATTTCTCTTAAAATATCTATGCGCCCTGTATTTTTAATAATTTTTTTAAGGTCATATTCATTATGATATAACATGAGGGAATATTTTGCTTTTTTTTCACATTCAAGAAAAATTTCAATATCTGAGATGTTTGAAAAATATGTTCTGTTGATGCTGAAATCTTTATTTATAAGCCAGCCACATTCAATTATATCGATGTTAGAATTGTTTAGCCCTGAAATTAAAGCTTTAATTGTTTCAAAGCCAAAATTACCGTCATTTACGTATGTGCCATCTCTAAGAGAGCAGTCTAATAGTTCGGTTGACATAAAAAATCCTTATTATTATTTAAAATTATACTATTAATATGGTCTTATGTCGCTAATTGAATCAGGATTAAAAACAACAATGCAAGAACTACCTCTGTTTGCGCCGTAAGCACAATCATAGCCCATTTCATTAAATAAAACATTTCTTACATATTCGTTAATAATTGAATTTGCAATACCGTTTTCAATATCTTGTGTAGGATAACCGTACGAATTTAAACCTATAAATTTTTTAACGGATTCTTGTACGGGCCAATTATTTATTTTTTCATAAAATTTACCGTTTGCATGAGCGCAATTACCCTTAATTCTTGCTTCAACTTTGGCTGAACCGTATATTAAAGCGTCGCCTTCAGACGGGGTAAAATAAAAGCCCGGACCAAAGTAGGTGTTATTAATTCTTTTTGGGTCAAAGCCGTTTTTTATTATACTATCTGCATCTTCTTGAACAAAAGTGCCGTGAAGAAGCCTTGTGTCAATGGGTTTTGCGTTTCCCACATAAGATTTAAGTGCATCTTTTATTGTCATAAGTTTGGATGAACCGTCCGGTTGTTCAAAAATATAACAGGATTCATCCAGTTTTTTCTTAATGGCAGGATGCAAATTGCCTTTTTCATCAAAGCAAATATTTCTTAATTTTTCTTTGTATTGTGCTTGTAATTCTGAACCTTTTTTAGGATTTGTATAAAGCGGAGCATATTCATATTGCTTTGAATCAGGCAGCTTGCAACCTAAAGTTGTTGTTTGTTCTTTATTATCTTTTGATATTGCACTTTTAAAATTTGTTTTTTGGGCATAATTAAAGCCATAAATTTTTTGAATATTCATAATTTAACACCTAACTTTTTATATATAAAACTCGGAAAAAATAAGAATTGCTAATTAAAGCAACTCTTATTTTTTTTATTTATCTTTTTTATTATTGTTTGTTACCGCCGTTTTTAGCCGTATTTAAGATTGTTTTTATTTCATCTTCAAGCTGTTTTAGCCTTTCTTGTTTTTCTTGCGGTTGATTATTTCTCCAATTATTTAATTCGTCAACAAAAGTTTTAGATGATATTAAACAATCGCCGCTGCCTACTTTGTCTGCGTATCTGTCTGTAAATTCAATAATAAAATCTTTGTATTCTTCTACTATTAAATCTGAAATTTTGCTTGCGGAATTTATGAAGGAATCTATATCTTCTTCTATGCTGACTAATTTTTTATCAGATACATCAGGAGAACCTAAGGCATTTCTTTGAATGTGTGCAGGACCTGTTTTTGGACCCATACCCATATCAAGTACAGCTGCTTTTGCTAAGCCCGTAACATATTCCATATCGCTTGTTATGCCATAAGAGCCTGTCATGTTATATATTATTTTTTCGGCTGAATGTCCGCCAAAACTGCATATAATATCGCTCATGATTTTTTCAAACGAATATTCTTCATTTCCTGAATTTTTATGATACATCGCTCCGCCAAAATCTCCTCTGGGGTCAAGCGTTATGAAGTTTACTTTATCGGGAAGATGCCAAGGAATATTTGATTTTTCGGCTATTTCATACATAATTTGTAAGGTAAGCGCATGTCCTGCTTCATGGGATGTTGTCACTCTTTTTTTCGCCGGTGAAATTTCCATTTCACTTGGGCGCCCTGAAGTTACTTGAAGATACGCTTCCAATAAATCGGAAGAATCTATTTTATCTTTATTTCTTTCTAATTGAACCGATTTTGTAACATCTAAAAGATACATTAAATCAGCAACTGTAAAACCTTGAGTTGTTTCTGCTGCATCTTTTACAATTTCATCTCGTTGTGCATCTGTTTCGCCCGCAATTTGAATATTCATTTTCTTTATGTAGTAATCTAAAACTTCTTTTCTTTCGTTTGAATCTTGTGGCGGGTATACGATGATTGTATTTAAGAATTTATAAGGTTTCATTATGTTGGGGTCGATTACATCCGGCATGTTGGCAGAGCCTACTATAATTAAATTAACCTTATCATTTTTTCTTGCATTATCCATTTCTTCTAAAAGTTGAGAAAATGCCTTTTGTTCATAAATTGAGGATATTCCATATAATGGGTTTGCTGCAAAATTATCAAAGTTTTCGATAAATATCATTGCAGTTTTATTTTCATTAGCTTCTGCTTGTGCTTTTGCCATTGAAACAATTTTTCTGATTTTCATTTCAGATAAAGAAGCATTTTGAGAAAGTGCATCAATATCTTTTAGGGCAAAGTCTTTAGCATTAATTACAACCATAGGAATTTTTGCTTCGCCTGCTATTGCTTCTGCTGTATGCCTTCTGCCGCCGCCATAAGAAGAACCGTCTACTAACTGAGCAATAAAACCTTTTGTGCCTATTGTTCCGTTTTTAATTTGTTTTACGATACTTTGGGCGTCTTTTTTGGTCATGGGGCTTCCTATAATATCTGCGGTTGTTTTGCCCGTATCAAAAATTATGTTTGATTTTTCGCTTGAAGATGAGGTTTCTGAAAGCGCTTTTGTTTCTGCAACATAGCTTTCAAGGTCGGCTGCCGTTATTGATTCTTTATCTACATAATATTTAGCAGCAGAACTTAAAAGAGAAAGGGCTTTACTTGGGTAATTTCCTTCATCTAAACTCGTAAGTTCAATAGCCTTTTCAACCGTTTCTTTTTCAAACCCTTTTTTGGTTTCGCTTTTAACAAAATTGAGTCCGTTTTCATCGGTTAAGTATTTTTTAGCATCATTTGCATTTAAAGACGGAATTGTTTGATAAGCATATTCAGATAAAATAGGTCCGAATTGGGCGCCTTTTTGAGTGTTGGCATAATAATTTTCAGGAGTTATCATAAACAAAAATCTGACCTGTGCGCCGTTTTTAAGTTTTATTGCACCGTTTTTCAAGTTGGCAAGCTCATCAAAAGTTACTTTTGATGAAGAATTATTTTGTGCAAGCGTTATCAGATTACCTACAAAAACAACGGTTTTACCGGCCATTTCAGGATTTGTGGCAATGTCTTGTATGTGGTCAAAAGCAAATTCAAAGCTTGCATCTTTATTTAGAACGACAATTTCTGTTTTGTCGGGGGTAATGTTTTTATAACTTTGTCCCGGTTTGTTTATTAAATTCACAAAACTTGAAATAAGGTATTTTGAAGCATCTTCATTGTCTGCATCACAAACATAAAGGGCATTATTTCCCATATCTATGTTTTTCCAAATAGAATCTGCTTTATCGTCAAAAAACTTTAAGTGATATTTGCTTTTGTGAGAAGAATCATCCAGCATAAAGGCTGATTGTAAGTCATGCCTGAATTTCCTTGATTCTGTTGACAATGCAGCATCTTTTGTATAGTTGGCTGCAACTAAAAAATAATTATCTAAAAAATTATTAGTATTTGTTAAATTGGCAATATAATCATACGTTTCCATTAAATCGTCTATTGTATCTTTAGAAGGTGAAACACCGCCAATGTTAGCAGGAATCGGCAGTCTTAATTTGCCTCGTTTTTCTCTTTCGGGGAAAGTTTTTAGAGTTGATTTTATGTGGGCATTAATAACTTTTGCAACCTTTTCTCTGGATTTTTCATTTGAAAAAATGCTCAAACTGCTTCCTGATATATCTTGAAGAGCAACGGGAAGTTTTTTTCTGCCGGCTTCATCATAAATTTCTACACCTTCGTCAATACCTTTTATATAATTTCTTGCACTTATAAGAGAAGCAAGGTATAAATGCCAAGTTTCAAGTTCGCTTGAGCCAAAGGTTTTTGCAAGTTTTTTTGCACTTTCGTAAATTTCTTCTGTTTCAGGGCTAAAATTATTAGTCAAATCTTTTAGATATTTGCGGTCTTGTAAGGTTTTCTTTTTCCCTGTGAAATTTATATCGTATGGCATGGTTTGTGCGCTAAACTCGCTTGAATTTAATGCTTGTGATGTTTTATTGTTTGTTTCTTCCATAGAATTATTTTTGTTTAAATTCCCATAATAAGTTGGCACATAAGAATTAATTGAATTAACTTTCATTTTCCCTCGCTTTTAAAATCAAAATTTTTCGTGTTTCTTATACAATGCATGAAACCAATTTTTTTGACCTGTTTTTAACACTAATGTTACAAAAGTTAAACATGAAATTTTAATATTAACTATATGCCCCCCTTTTTATTTTTTTTGAATGTACCCGATTTGGTAATTTTTTTTGTCGGCTTAAATTTATAACATAAGGATTGTCAAGAAAAGGTTTAATGGAGAAAAGTAAAAGTGCAGGATTTGAAAGTTGCTCTTAAAAAGAGCTTTATGCAGGCCCCTGTTGTTGAGATGAGCGAATTAAACAATTTGTTTTTTGAGCTTACGGGAAAGTGTTGTAATTTAAAATGTTCCCATTGTTACATTAAAAGAAACCCATATAAAAAAGAGAAAGATTTCATTCCCATTGAAAAAATTAAACAGGCATTAATCGGTGTCGACAGAGAAAAATTGAAATCTGTTTATTTAACAGGCGGAGAACCTATGATGCATCCTGATTTTAATTCTATTTTAAGAATGTGTCTTAAAGTTTCAAACGTAACGGTTTTAACAAACGGAACATTTATTAATGATAAAAAAGCAAGATTTTTAAGAAAAATAGACGATGAATCGGATTTTGAAACAATTTATAGAATAAGTTTTGAACATTATGATGAACATAAAAATGATTTAATCAGAGGAAGAGGAACATTTAGAAAGGCACTTTTAGCGGTTCAAAATTTATATAAATATGATTTTAACCCCATTATTACAGTTACAAGCTATTATAAAGAGCCAAGGGAAAAAGTTTTTGAAGGTTTTTATGAAATATGTAAAAAGTTTGGCTTTGAAATAGGTCAAATAAATTTAAAAATTATCCCCTATTTTGATTCTAACCCCCTAACATTCAGGCAGCTTGAAGATGATAATTTTGACTTAAATAAATTGGATTGTAAAAATTCAAGAATTGTAAGCTCAAAAGGTGTTTTTTCATGCCCTGCATTGTGTAACGATTTTAGAGCAAGATCAGGATATTCTATTGAAAATTGTTCAGATAAAATATATTTAGACACTGAAAAATGTTATAATTGTTCAATTCATAAAACAAAAGCTTTTGCAAATGATTGGATGTAAAAAAAGGGGTAATGTTACCCCTTTTTGCTATTCTTTTGTTCTGTTTCCTTCCTCGTTTACATAATAAGGGTTAAAAACATATAGAGAATTGTTTATTTCAAGCTGCCTTATGGGATATTCAAGTGCAGAATCAAATTTTTCACCTTCCATGCCGCCTTTTTCGGTTACTGAGGCAGATTCAGCATATAAACAGCCGTCAAATATACCTGCCGGCGCTTCGTAATTTGTTCTGTAAGATTCATAATCCTGATGAAGCAATTTTGATATGAACTTATCGGCTTTTCTTTTTCCTGTTACTATGCCGTCTGTCTGATACCCCTTTGCATAGGTTTGAAAAGTGGGGCTTAGTATATATTTTCCATTTTGTTCTCTGCTTGAGAGAGTTATTTTTAAAAAGGTTGTATCTTCAGGGTTTTTTCCATATTCAATACGTTCTATATAGGGTGCATATAATGCTTTCCAATGCTTATTAAAGTTGCTGTGGTTAAAAACCTTGGTAGTTGCAATAATTTCTTTTGTTTTGGGGTCGTATTCGGTCATTTTGTATGAGTAGAATTCAGCATCTTTGACATCTTTATTTTCGCCGTTTTTTGGAGTTGAAAAAGTTGCAATTATATTGCCGTCTTTGTCTTTAACGTCGCTTAAATCTCCTGTTGTAAAAGCTTTATACAGTTTTCTTGTTGTGTCTAAAGATTTTTTTCTTGCTTCTTCTCTTAATTTTATATAATCTTGAGTTATTTCTTTTTGGTCGAAATCCGGGAAAAGTTTGCCTATCATATTGGCTGTAGGGCAAGTTTTTACTTCTGATTTTTGAGCATTTATTGAAGCTTGTGCGTTGTTCATTACCGCTTCATTTGCACCTTTTGAAGTATATGAGCTTTCGTCATCACTTGTTTTTAAAGGCGCTTTTTGTTCTTGCGTTTTGCTTTCCGGTTTATGTTTTGCTATTTCTCCTATATGGAATTTTGAACCAATTTCGCCTAAAAAGCTCATAATTTTATGCCTTATATTTTACACTTATATAATAAAGTATTTTTTTAAAAAATTATTGCTTAATTGCAAAAATTCTTCAAGAAGCTTTTTCTGTGAATAGGTGTTATACCGTATTTTTTAATTGCTTCTATATGGCTTTTTGTTAGGTAGCCCTTGTTTTTTTTGAAATCGTATTCAGGATATTTTTTATCAAGCTCTAACATGTAATTATCCCTTGAAACTTTTGCTAAAATGCTTGCCGCAGCGATTGAAGCAGAGGTTGAATCGCCCTTAATTATTGTTTTTTGGTTGTGCTTAAAATCTTTAATTTTTCTATTGCCGTCAATTAAAACCAGCACATTTTCATTTTTTAATTGTCGAATAACATCTTCAACTGCCATTTTCATTGCAAAAAGGGAAGCATTTAATATGTTCATTTTTTCGATAAATTCAACCTCGGTTTTTTTAATTGAATAGATTGAATTTTCTTTTATTATCGGAAATAATTCCGCCCTCTTTTTTTCGCTTAATTTTTTTGAATCATTTAATTCAGGTAAAATTTCAGATAAATTTTTGTTTAAAAAGCAAACTGCAGCAGCATATACTCCGCCTGCCCCGGGGCCTCTCCCCGCTTCGTCCGTTCCTATTACAAAATCATAACCATTATAAAAAAGGTTTCTGTTTGAATTTTTTTCAAATTCATCAAATTCAAAAATCTGTAGGTTTTTCAAGTGTAAAATTTCCTATTCTGCCTTCTCTAAAATTAGTTAGAATAAATTGAGAACATCTTTGAACGTCAGGTTCTAAGCCTTTTATAATCCAATTTCTTTTTTTTGCAATTAAATCAATGGAAAATTCATTATCATCAATTTTATAATATTCCATAACTTCTTTTTTATAGTTTTTTTCTAAAATTTTTAAAAGCTCAGATGCCACAAATTCGTTGTCATAGGCATTTTCTGAAATTGAATTAACCATTGCAAGCTTTATTGCTTTTTTTTGGTCATCTTGAACCGTTGGAATAATCCCCGGGGTATCTAAAAGCTCCACTTGAGGATGCACCCTTACCCACTGTTGGTTTCTTGTAACGCCTGCTTTTGCGCCTGTTTTTGCCTTTGATTTTCCCGTTAATTTATTTATAACGCTTGATTTACCCACATTTGGCATGCCAATAACCATAACTCTAATGGGTCTTTTTAACAAACCCCTTGCTTTCAATTTTTCAAAAACGGGTTTAGCTTCTTTTAAAATTTTATCTACAATAAAAGGCACATCTTTTCTGTTTTTGGTGGTTGTTAAAATACAGGGGCAATTATATTTTTTTTCAATTTCCTCGCACCAAATTTTGTTTAATTTATCATCTGCAACATCAGATTTATTTAAAAGAACGATTTTTAATTTATTACCTGTCAGTTTTTCTGAATTTTGATACCCCGATGAAACAGGAATTCTTGCATCCAAAATTTCAAGAACTAAATCTACCTGATTTAATTTTTCTTTTAATTGTCTTTCGGCTTTTGCAATGTGGCCCGGGTACCAATGGATGTGGTTATTCAAAGAAAAATCCTTTCTTTTAACTTAAAAAAGCGCCGTTTTAAAAATATAAAAGGGCGCTTTAAAAATAATTTGAAAAAAATGAAAATTAACGTTTTTCCATTTTTTCTCTGATTCTTGTAGCTTTGCCGCTGCGTTCTCTTAAGTAGTAAAGTTTAGAACGTCTTACATCACCTTTTCTTAATACTTGAATTTTTTCAATTCTTGGTGAATAAATTGCAAATACACGTTCAACGCCAATGCCTTGGAAAACTTTTCTAACGGTAACGGTTTTGTTGATGCCTGAACCGTGTTTTTTAATAACCGTGCCTTCAAAAGCTTGGATACGTTCTTTGTTGCCTTCAATAATTCTAACAAACACTTTAACAGTGTCGCCGGGGTTCATTTCGGGCATTTCTTTTTGTGTATATTCTTTTTCTAATTCAGTGATTACAGGATTCATTTTATACCTTCTTTACAATAATTTGTGACATAAATTTTTATAGCAATTCTAATGCTAACTTAAACATTTTTAATATTCAAGTGTTTTTTAACAAAAATAAATAATTTCATTTATAATTTTTCTTATGAAAAAGTTTTTAAGCTTAATAATTGTTGTTTTGCTTTACTTATTTGTCTTTATATTTGGTGACAAAAATGTTGAATATAAAATAAAAATTGATATTCCAAAAGAAAAAATTGAAATAAAAACCGAAAAAATTAACAAACAAAAACCGCAAGTTACGGAAAATCAACAAAATAAAGCTTTTATCTACCCTTCTTTTTTCCAAAAAGGAAATATTAATTTATACCCAAACAACCCAAACGAATTTCCTTATCCTTCTTTTGAAACAAAATCAAAAGCCTGTAAAATTTTAAAAGAAAAAATATCTAACGCCAAAAAATCAATAGATTTTGCCGTTTATGGAATTGATTCGCAAGATGAAATTATACAAGCTCTCAATAATGCTCAAAAAAGAGGTGTTGTTGTTCGTGGAGTGGCAGATAGCAACGAATTTGGCGAAATAACTTATAAAGATACCCTGAAATTAAAAAATATACCCATAACACTTGATAATTCCCGTTATATTATGCACAACAAATTTTTTATAATAGACGATGAATATTTGTTTACAGGCACAATGAATATAACAAACACAGGCTGTGGCGGTTATAACGCCAATTTAGTGGTTGCCCTTCAAAACGAAACCGTAATAAAAGCTTTTAAAAATGAATTTGAACAAATGTTTAAAGGTGTTTTTAAGAAAAACAAAAAAGATTTTTCAACTCCCTTAATAAATTTAAACAACGATACGCAAATAAAAGTTGCATTTTCACCCGCAGGCGATATTTACGAAAAAATTATGGCACCTTCAATTAAAAATGCCAAAAAGAATATTAAAGTAAGCATTTTTGTTTTGACAAGAAATGATATGAAACAAGATTTAATAGAAGCAAAAAACAGAGGTGTGGATGTTAAAGTTATAATGGATGCTCTTTCTGCCAAAAATTATAAAAAACACACCGATGAATTAAGGCAAAACGGCATAAAAGTTAAGGTTGAAAACTGGGGCGGGAAAAACCATGAAAAAACAATTTCTATAGACGATGAAATTTTAATAACAGGCAGCGCAAATTTCTCGTATAACGGTGTATTAAGAAATGATGAAAATATTCTATTTATAAAAAACAAAGAAATTACTCAATTTTATAACGGATTTTTTGAAACTCTTTACAATTCTATTGATGATAAATATTTAACAAAAATACCTTCAGCGGAAGGTATTGAATCAAAGGGTTCATGCTTTGATAAAATAGATAACGATTTTGACGGCAAAACAGATTTTTTGGATTCAGGTTGCAAAATTAAACAATAATAAACCTTTACATAAGTTTGCACTGGCTAATTTTTTAAGATAGAATATTTATTGCTTATAAAAAACAATCAGGAATTTTGTATATGGAATTTTTTAGAAAAAACAGGCGTATTATTGTGGGAGTTCTTGCCATTGTTGTTGCATTTTGGCTTTTAGGCGCCACAATATTAATTCCTATTCTCGCTAGATAGTTTCTTTATGAAAAAAATAATAAAAACATTTTTAATATCTCTACTTACTTTGTTTATAGGTTTTGGCAGCTGTTCCGTCAGTTTTGCCAATCAAGACAAAGCATTGCAGATTGAACAAAAAAGAAAACAGGCAAAAAATGAAATAAAAAAATTAAGATTACTTGAAAGAATTGAGACAGGAAAGCTTTATAACAACCAAAGAAAGCTTGAAAAAACCGAAAACAGCTTAAACGATAATAAAATTCAATACGAAAAAGCAAAAACGGAACTTGACCGTTTAAGAGAAGAATTAGATCGTGAAATTCAAGAATATAACCTTTATCAAAAAGGAACAGCTAAAAGAATTGTTCAAATATATAAATCAAAAAGATCGGGCTATGTTGAGTTTTTAATGTCATCAGGCGATTTGAACGATTTTTTAGATAGAATTTATTATGAAAACATAATAATGAACATTGACAAAAAAAATATGGCAAATGCCAAAAGAAGAGCTGCTTCTATCAGAAATTTAAAGCAAAAAATGGAGAAGCAAAAGGAATACTTGGCTTCCTCTATAAAAACAATGGACAGGCAACAAAAAACCATTCAAAGTGCAATCGACAGAAACGAGAGAATGATTTACAAATTGCAAACAGATAGAGCGGCTTGGGAAAAATCCGAAAGAGAACTTGCCAAACAATCAGAACAGTTAGGCCGATTTATTGAAAAAACCGTTAAAAATGAACCCGTTACTTCTGTTCCGAAAACTTCAGGCGGGTTTTTAAGACCGGTTTCAGGCAGAGTGACTTCGCCTTTTGGCACAAGGGTTCACCCTATATTTAAAAGAACCATTAATCACACAGGGGTAGACCTTGGCATGCCGATGGGTGCCAAAGTTAAAGCGGCAAACTCAGGCAAAGTTATTTATGTAGGCTGGTATGGCGGATACGGTAAAGTTGTAATTATAGACCACGGCAGAGTAAACGGCGTTCCTGTTACAAGTTTATATGCACATCTTTCAAGCT
Organism: Candidatus Gastranaerophilales bacterium; assembly: GCA_944325175.1. Classification (GTDB taxonomy): domain Bacteria; phylum Cyanobacteriota; class Vampirovibrionia; order Gastranaerophilales; family Gastranaerophilaceae; genus Galligastranaerophilus_A. Next base: position 13,825 of record CALUYZ010000022.1, read on the forward strand.
ATTCCGTATCTAACGGAGTTTCCGTATACAAAGGACAAATAATAGGAAATGTAGGCACAACGGGCTATTCGACAGGTCCACACTTGCATTTTGAAATAAGAGAAAACGGCAGACCTGTTAACCCGGCAAAGTATGCACCGATATAATAAAATGATGAAAACAAAAAACAAAATTTCATATCTGTTTATAATGACCTTAATTTTATTAGGGTGTAATTTCGCCTGTGCAAATGAGGTTGTAAGGTCTGAAGAAATTGTGAGCAAAACTCTTAAAGAAATGATGCAAGAAGATGAAAATGCTCCTTCAGTTTTTATGGGCGGCAATCAAGCTTTCAATAAAGGTGAGGCCTATAAATTTGCAGTTGATGCAGACAGACCGGAATTTCAAATAAAAAATTTATCGGATTACCTGAAAGAAAAAAGAGCCGATAAAGAACAAAACGCAAATCTTCAAACCAATAATGAAAAAGACGGCATGCAAATTAATTGCAACGAAATGGAATATTTTGAAGAAAGAAACGAACTTGAAGCAATAGGCGATGTTGAAATTACAACACCTTCAGGCGTTGTTTTAACTGCCGATAAAGCAATTTATAATAAAGACAACAATACAATTAAATTTATAAATAACGTTGAACTTAAAAAAGGCGCCACAACCGTTAATGGCGAATATATGCTTGTTGATTTAAACGAAGAAAACGCCATTATGGATGAACCCATTACAAAAATGGGTAATATAAGAATAAATGCCAAAGAAGGCTATGCATATTCAGACAGAATAGAAAATCTAAGCGGTAATGTTGAACTTAATCAAAAAGTTGAAATGCAGCTTTATTCATCAGGCTTTACAAGCTATGGCAGAGCAATTAACGACTTAAATTTAATTGATTTTGATCTTAAATCTTCAAGGTCAAAACCTTATAAAATAAGAACAAAAGAAATTGTCATTCGTCCTGAACGTGACCATGATTCAATGATAATGAAGGATGTGGATATTTATTACAATAAAAGAAAAATTTTAAACACTCCGTCATTAGAAATTTTTACCGACAAAGAAATGACATATAAAGAGGTTAATTTTCCGGTCGAGTTAGGCTCGCTTAAAGGCATGGGCATGTATTTTGGGCTTGGCTATACCTTCAAACTTCCAAAAACATACACTTTTAGGGTAACACCTTTATTGTCATACGGTGATGATGAAATAGGTGCCGGCGGCATTTTAATGTTGAAATCTAACAAATTAAGATTGGAAGGCGGCTGGGCATCTTCTACAAACAATCTTATCATTGACGGTGAATATAAATTAACAGATAAATTGCAATTTGATTTTGGTCGTCATGTTTATAAAGGCGAATGGTTTAATGGCGGAACAAGAGCCGGTTATATAGGCGAACTTGCCTATGACGATTCATACCTTGTAAAAGATTTAGGTAATTCAATTTTCAGGCACAGAATTACGGCAGGATACGTTGCTGACTATAAAAGAGAACATCAAGAAGACGATATGAGAGATGGTTTCAGGTATCGTTATATGGCAGAACTGTCAAAAAGCTTGAAAACTTTTGGCTCTGAAGAGCAGGATATGTATGTAAATATCAGCGCTCTTGCTCAAACAATGGCAAGCGTGTATTCCGAAACAGGCGATACAATGGCTTTATTTAGAGTCGGTCCAAGTATTACATCAAGGGTTAAACGTTGGAATTCAAATATAACTTACATGTTAGGCGGTGTTCACGGTCATTCGCCTTATGCATTTGATGAATACAGATACGGTCGCCAAACAATCATGTTTGATGAGAGCATAATTTTAAATAAATATATTTCAGTTGGATACAGAGGAACATTATCCCCTCTAAAAGACAACTACGACAAGGAAATTTTAACAGAAAACAGGTTCTATGCAGTTGTTGGACCTGAAGATATTAAAGTAGCATTTTCATACGACGCTGTCAGACAAAATGCAAATTTTAACTTCCTGTTTCTTTTGGGCTCAGACAATCTTGATTTGAGATATGAAAAATTAACTGTTCAAAATCCTGATAGGTTAGGAAAAAGGCAGGTTAAACAATCAGATAAAGATTTATACAAAATAACCGTTCCTGAAAGTTTATAATTACGGCTTGGTTTTATCTTTTAATTGCTGCAATTTTTGAAGTAGGCTGGCCGTTTGGTTTAAAAATGGCATCTTTTGGCAACAATAAATTATTGTGGATAATTATAGCAATTATTGCAATGACACTAAGCGGTATTTTTTTATTTTTGGCACAAAAAACCATTCCCGTAGGCACTGCCTATGCCGTTTGGACAGGAATTGGCGCAAGCTGTACGTTTCTTTTGGGTGTTATTGTTTTCCATGATGCCTTTAGCATGATAAGAGCTTTTGGAATTTTATTAATTATAACAGGCGTTATTTTATTAAAAATCGGGCACTGAAAATTAATTCATATAAACCGCTTTTTAAAATACATCCCTAATAAAATTCTTCTTTTTTAACTTGAAATCTTTTTAACATAGCGTTTTTAAAAAATATTACACAAATAAATCATATTTTTGAACAATTAAATTATCTGCAGCCATTTAATTGTGAATAATTAATTAAAGCATTTTATGAATAGTATAGAACAAACAAAAATGCCGATGGTGGGACTCGAACCCACACGTGGGGTGAACCACACCAGATTTTGAGTCTGGCACGTCTACCAATTTCATCACATCGGCAAAAAACTTCAATTTTCAATTTATATGTCTAACTCTATCAAAAACATAAACATCTGTCAAAACCAATCTTGAATAAATGGAAAAAACCACCCCTAAAAACCTTTTTTCACCCCGCAATTTTTGAATACGCCCAAAAACCTGAAAAATAACAGATAAAAAATTATAACACCTTTAAATAAACCTTTTTAACTCTAAAATTAACAAGTATTTTTAGTCATCATCCAATTTTTACAAACAAAGGCGCCACAATAAATGGCGCCCAATATAGCTAAAAATAGAAAATTATTTTCTAATGCAACGAACACGTGCATTGTTAGAACGAGCAAGGACAAAGCGACTGCCATTGCTCACATACTGGTTCCAAGCAACTCCGGAAGCTCCTAAGGAAACAACAGAACTCGACCAAACTCCGCTTGTACTCGTATTTAGATTGATAAGTGGTGCATTAACAAAAAGTGATGCAACTTCATCTTTATCAGGAAGCCTCCAGTCTCCTGCCAACATTTTGCATACAACCGGAGCATCTATAGTCCCTTCACTTTCTGAATATTGTGGCACTGCGGTTGTATAGTCTGCACCGTATGGCATGGGTGCAACCACAACAGGATTTTTGTTATAAAAAGCTGTAATGAAACCAACATCCTTACCAATTTGGTTTGGTCCCTCTGCACCGTTTAAGTCATAGATAAAGTTAATACACATTTTATTTTGAACATAATGATTAGCTGTTGTATCGGAACCACACAAAGGATTATAAAATACAGCAACAGACTCACCATTCACCGTCTCAAATGCTGCCGCTTTTGTGTCTAAAACTTCTCCTTCATAAACATTTGTAGAAGCGCCATTTAATAAGACAGGATTCAACTCACTCATTTTATTTGGAAAATTGATTTCAGATGTTGCATCCAGTGTTGCAATCTTACTTGCTACCCCACAAGAACTCAATTTATCAGGCCCGCAAACATTATTTATCTTATACACCTTAGAAAGCGCATCCAAAATAAAACTCTCCGCCGCCGTATCAACCGTTGCAGTTCCTTCTTCATCTTCCGTATACGTTCCATACCCACCCAACGTATTCATTTGCCCAATCGCTTGCGCCATTCTGGCATGCAGCGTCTTCCTCTGCGCATCCCATGCCTTCTCATTCACATTAACAAGCAAACTCGGCAACGTAATCGCCGCCACAATTCCAATAATAGCTAAAGTAATCAAAACTTCTGCAAGCGTAAAACCTCTAAACTTTTTCATATCATCTATCCTTTCATTTTTTGCATCAATCTGTTTAATTTTGTTGCAACCCACCAAAACCCCAATAACAACACCACCTTCCGCCCACCAAAAAAGTTCATCCGCCTTTTTCCCAACCTTGAATAAAATCCAAAACAATGCTATATTAATAAAAAGACCTAAAATGCACCAAACTTAAACATTTTGGTGCATTTTTTATTATCAAATTCCCCCGCAAAGTAGGTTGGGCTTTCAGCCCAACAGCATCAAACTGTTTTTTAAAGCATCAAAAATAAAAAAGCGCCACTTAAAAAAGTGACGCCAAAGATAAAATAATAAAGTTGAAAAGAAACTTATTATTCGTTTTGTAAAAAAAGAGTCTTTTTGTTTGGTCTTGTCACATTTTAGCAAAATGACAAAATGGCAAATTTTTTATCTCCTGAGGCAGCGCACGTACTTCGTACCAGAACGAATGATACGGTTACGGCCGCCATCATAGAAGCCCTGGTCCCAGGCTAACCCAGAAGTGCCCAGCGAAATGACCGAGCCCGACCAATAGTAGCTAGTGCTTTCACCTAGGTTAATAAGTGGGGCATTAACAAATAATGATGCAGCTTCATCTCTATCAGGTAACCTTAGGTCTTCTCCCATGGTTTTACATGCTGTTGGTGCATCAATTTCACCTTCTGTTTCTGTATATTGTCTTACAACTGATTTATAATCTGTGTTATATGGAATTGGTGCTACAACGACAGGGTTTTTATTATAAAAAGCCGTTATGAAGCCAACATCTTTACCAACTTGATTTGGTCCTTCTGAACCATTTAAGTCATATACAAAGTTAACACACATTTTGTTTTGTGTATAGTGATTAGCAGTTGTGTCTGAACTGCATAATGGATTATAAAAAACTGCTATTGATTCGCCGTTCACTGTTTCAAAGGCTGCAGCTTTTGTGTCTGCCATATCACCGTCTTCACCAGATACATGGTTTCCATTTAAAAGTTTTTCATTCAACCCTTTCATGTTAGTTGGAAAATTAATTTCAGAAACTGCATCTAACGTTGTAATTTTACTTGGAATACCGCAGGAAGAAAGCTTATCAGGACCGCAAACGTTATTTATTTTGTAAACCTTCGACAACGCATCCAAAATAAAACTTTCAGCGGCGGTATCTGTTGTTGCGGTTCCGTCTTCATCTTCCGTATACGTTCCATACCCACCAAGTGCGTTCATCTGCCCAATGGCTTGAGCCAGTCTTGCATGGAGAGCTTTCTTTTGTGCATCCCATGCTTTTTCATTAACATTCACAAGTAAGCTTGGCAAAGTAATCGCAGCCACTATGCCAATAATTGCCAAAGTAATCAAAACTTCAGCAAGTGTAAAGCCTGTTTTCTTTTTCATAAAAATTACCTTTCTATCTTGATTAACTAAACCATAAATATATAATGAAGTAACACTTCACATATTCTCATACTATCATTATTTCATCTTGCTTTCAACATCCAGCATAAATGTATCCTTTCAACTTTGCACCAATTTGAACGATATTGGTGCAAGAGGGTTAAAAACTTTGTTACTAATGGGTTTTGAAGATTAGAAAATAGAAAATATTGAGGTTTTAACCTCTTGAATTAATGTGGAAACAATGATATATTGAGAAAAAGAAGTTAAATGCACCAATATCGTTCATTTTGGTGCATTTTTTGTTATAAGGATTTGCATCATGTAAAATGCGCCACTTTTAGGGTGGCGCGGAAAAGTAGATAATAAGGGTAAAAAAGTTCTTGGTTGGATAAAAGAATTTTGTTAGAATTTGTTAAATTTTGGGAAGATGATAAATTGTGAAATTTTATTTTATGATGCAGCGGACATTGTATGCGCTTGAGCGTTTGCTGTGGTTACGGGCACCATATTTGAATACCTGTAGCCAACCGGAACCTGAAGCACCTGATGAAATTACAGAGCCTGACCAATAGGCTTTTTCATTTTCGGATAGGTTAAGAAGAGGGGCGTTTATAAATAATGATGCAAGTTCATCTCTATCGGGTAACCTTAGGTCTTCTCCCATGGTTTTACATGCTGTAGGTGCATCAATTTCGCTTTCTGTTTCTGTATATTGTTTTGCGGTTGATGTGTAATCTGAGTTGTATGGAATTGGCGCTACGACAACCGGATTTTTATTATAAAAAGCTGTGATGAAACCAACGTCTTTACCAACTTGATTGGGGCCTTCAGAACCATTTAAGTCGTAGAGAAAGTTAATGCACATTTTGTTTTGAACATAGTTGTTGGCTGAAGTATCTGAGCCGCATAACGGATTGTAGAAAACTGCTATTGATTCACCATTCACTGTTTCAAATGCAGAGGCTTTTGTGTCTGCAACATCGCCGCTTTTGGTGTTATAATGAAAACCGTTTAAAAGTTTTGCATTTAATTCACTCATTTTGGTTGGAAATGTAATTTCAGAAACAGCACCTAATGTTGTAATTTTGCTTGGCAGCCCGCAAGAGCTTAATTTGTCGGGTCCGCAAACGTTGTTTATTTTATAAACTTTTGATAGTGCATCTAAAATAAAGCTTTCAGCGGCGGTGTCTGCTGTTGCTGTGCCGTCTTCATTTTCCGTATAGGTTCCATAGCCGCCAAGGGTATTCATTTGCCCTATTGCTTGAGCCAGTCTTGCATGAAGCGCTTTTCTTTGCGCATCCCATGCTTTTTCGTTAACATTCACAAGCAGGCTTGGTAATGTAATTGCAGCTACTATGCCAATAATAGCTAAAGTAATAAGAATTTCAGCCAAAGTAAAGCCTGTTTTCTTTTTCATAAAAATTACCTTTCTATTCTTTTGGTTCCCGGGGGAATTTATAATGAAGTATAACTTCACATGTTTCTATATTATCATTATTTTGCCTTGTATTCAATATCGGATGCGAATTTTATTATTTCGACTTGGTGCCAATTTTTAAGTAAACTTTTGTGCATTGTTTGTTATAAAAGTGGTGAGGGTGGAAGTTGTTGATTTGCGGGTGGTTTGGATATTTTTTAAAGAAGGAGTGGATGTGTGGCGGAATTAATGGGGTGGAGTTGTTTTGGGTGAAGAAGGGATGCAAAAAACCGCCTTAGGGTTAAGGCGGTTTTTTGTTAAAATGTGAAATTAAGCAAGAACTTTGTCAACAATAACTTTAAATGCTTCAGCATCGTTTGCTGCGAGTTCGGCGAGCATTTTTCTGTTAACTTGAATATCAGCTTTTTTAAGCAAGTTCATGAATTTTGAATATGTAAGACCATATTCTCTTACAGCTGCATTGATTCTGACAATCCAGAGGCTTCTCATTTGTCTTTTAACAACACGTCTATCTCTGTAAGCATATTTCAATGCTTTCATAACAGCTTGGTTAGCAACTTTGAAAATTCTGGAACGAGCGCCAATAAAGCCTTTTGCTAATTTTAAGATTTTTTTATGTCTTTTTCTTGAAACATTACCGCGTTTAACTCTCATTTTTCACCTTCCTTATCTTGAATACTTCATGTAGGGTAATTCTTTTGAAATTAAGTCGAGGTTTCTGTTTGAAACTTCAACCATCCCTGTTAATCTGTTTTTTCTTGCAGGGGATTTGTGTGCAAGAAGGTGACCTTTACCGGCTTGGTGTCTTAAAATTTTGCCTGATGCAGTTACTTTGTAGCGTTTCGCTGCTGACCTGTGTGTTTTCATTTTAGGCATTTTGTTTTCTCCTTTTTTCTTTCTTGAGTTTGCTTTTGCGGCATACCCAAAGCCGCTTCAAGACATTTTTACTCTTCGTAGTTAATTTTCACATAAGATTAGTGAAAAATCAATTAGTTTTTTCATAAAACTTAACTATGGCGCTATTAAATATGTTGCCTTTGTTTTTTGTATGAATTTTAATTTCTGAAATATTTTCATTCATAAGCCAAGAAGGGAAATTATCAAACGGTATAAGTATTTTTCCGCTTTTGGAACTGCAATAAAGGATGCTTTTTGTGCCATTTATTTCAACTATATATTTTTTATTATACGTTTCTTTTGAAAAAACCGGTTCAAAGTATAGTAATTGAAGGTTTTTGCCGTTTATATTCGTTTTAAATTTAATTGTTACCGTTTTTGAATTTATTTTTTGGTTAAAATCAAAATATTTTTCTCTTATTGGTAAGCTTTTAATTGAATTTGCCCAAGATTCGCAAAGAAAATTTAATTCCGAGTTGGAAAAAACTTTGTCCAGTGTGTATAGTTCTTTATTTGTAAGATTTTTTGCATTTTTATTTTTTATTAAAATTATATTTTCGCCATCATTTTTTATTGAATACATTTTGTTTACTAAAATCCACCTGTACAAAGGATTAATTCTGATTGAAGGATAAATATCTTCAAAAACGTTTTCTCCGCCTTTAATTAAAATAACATCAGGCGGGTTTTTTTGAAGTTTTAAAACAGAGTTTTTTGCTTGTTTTGTTGTGATTGAATTAAAATATGACACAAACGGTATAAGAATTTTTTTATCAAGGTAAAGATAGTTCATGCCTTGATTGGTTAAATCTAAAAAAGTGTCATTTTCTTTTAAATATTTTTTTATAAATTTATACCTTTTTATAAATTTAGCTTCAATTTTTGGGTCAAATTTCATTTTGCCCAGATATTTAATTTCTTGATTTTCTTCAACATTTGCTCTTTTTATGTGCAGAATGTTATTTGCAGTGTTTTTTATAAAATAGTTTATAGAAAAGAAAATAAGCAATATTGCAAAAATTGTTTTAGCATTGTTGTTGTTTTGAATTTTGCATTTTTTATATAAAAAATACGGAACAAAAACTATAAGATAAGCATAGGAAATTTCTCTTATTCTTGTAAGAAGATAGGAATCAATTCTTCCAAGCGCATAACTTATTGAGATAAAAGGGAAAATTACACCGAAAATTAAAAAGAAAAAATAGCAGATATTTTTATTTTCAGAATTTTTATACTTTAAAAGCTCTGATATAAAAAAGGGCACAGCAAGGAAAGAAAAAGTTTTTATAATAAAATCAAGCTCGTTGTCGCTTTTCCCATAATTATTGCCAAAGGCAAATAAATTGCCCTTTATGTATTCGTTTGCCTGTATTATATAGTTTGAAATTAAATCTTTTAAAAAATAAATAATCAGAAATATAAAAAATGCAAGTAGGGTAAAATATAATATCTTGCCTTCGGTTTTTTTCTTAATTGCTCTTATGAGAACAAAAATTGCAAGCGGCAGAGAAGATATTACCCAAAATGTTCCCATTGTTGTATGATATGCAGAAATTAAAATTGAAAATAAAAGATAGCAAAAAATCCAAAGGCGATATTTTTTTAAAAATTCTTTTTCCAAAAGCAAAATAAAAATTATAAAATAAAGGCACACTGTGCTGAATGGAAATATTAACATAAATAAAATTAAATACGGCGCTTTTGAAAATATGTAAAAAAAGGCTGTTAGAAATGTAAGAATTGTTATATTTAAAACAAATGTACCGCCTAAATAAAAACCATATACATTAAAATGACCAAACAAGGTTTTACCCAAAAAAGAGGGCAATATATCTAAAAAGCCATGAACCAGCATTATATCTTTATAAACAGATAAATTATATTTATCTGTTAAAAAATAAGTTGCATATTTTTCTCCAAGGTGGTGAAAGTCAAGCGGGGCATAGATTTCATTATATGGAATAAAAAACAAAATAAAAACAAAAGGTGCAAGACAAAATGGGGATATTGAAGGATTGCTTGCTTTTTGCCTTTTTATTGCATCTAAGGTGCTAATAGCGATTAAAATTAAAATTATAATAAATATAAAAGGGTAAAATTGCCCGTCAAAAGGATGAAGAAGTATGTATCCAAAAAGCCCGATAAATTGATATTTTATAAAAAAGCTTTTAATTTTTTTGAAGTCAAAAATTTTAAACTCTTGAATTTTGAATTTTTGCAATTTTATTTTACGTCTTATATGGCAAACAAGCGGAAGAAACAAAAAAACCAATATTAAATATATAAAATAAATAAAAATGTCTAAATATTTGTTGTGGTTTCTGTATATGGCATAACTTATGTAAAAATCGGCTAAATTAGTAATATCAATTTTGTTGTACAAATAGGAATAAATTTTTGTTGTACATAAAATTGAAAAAACCGAAGAAATAAGTATGTCTAAAAAGTTAACCTTTTTCATTTAAACTCCGTTTAAAAAAATATTATAAAACAAACTAAAAATGTATGCTGTTTTTTAAACAAAAAGGTTGTATAATTATCGAATACAAAAAAGGAGTTTAAAAATGGGCGAAATTAAAGCAATTAAAGATTATCAAATTGTTGTTTTTGGCATTATTATTGCGCTTGGGGCAATTTTTTCAACGGCAATTTTTACAAAAAGTATTATTAAATATCAAAAACTGCAAAACCAAACAATTTCAACAACAGGTTCTGCAAGCAAATCGGTTAAATCTGACTTTGCTACAATTACAATAAATTACAGGCTTAATTCTCCAACGATAAAAGACGGATACCAAAAAATGACTGCTGACGCTCAAAAAATTAAAGAATTTCTTGTTAAAAAAGGAATTGATGAGAAAGATATAAAAGTCGGACAAATTTCAAATTATGAGGTTAATAAAAGAGTTGGAAATTACACAACAAATGAAGTTGATTTTTATAAATTTAATTCATACGTAAAAGCAAGTTCAAAAAATGTTGATTTAATAACCGATATTTCAAATTCAACCGTAGAACTTGTTAATATGAACATTGAAACAGGCTATAACAATGTTGAATACTTAGTTTCAAATTTAGATGACATTAAAATTGAAATGGTTGGAAAAGCTACACAAAATGCAAAACAAAGGGCAGAATCAATGGTTAAATCAACCGGCGATAAAATAGGTTCTCTCAATTCTGCTAAAATGGGTGTTTTTCAAATAGTGCCTGCAAATTCTACAGAAGTTACAGATTATGGCATAAATGATACAACTTCGCCCGAAAAAAATGTTATTGCGGTTGTAAATGCAACTTTTACGGTTAAATAGATTTTAATTTGAATTTAAAAAGCCGCTTTTTTAAAGCGGCTTTATTATTATGAATGTAATTGAAAAGGGCATTTTGTGCAGCGGGCTTTGGGGTGAAGAATTAAATTGTCCTCTAAGTCGTACAATTTTGCAATTCTTGTGATTAATTTTGAACCGCAAACAGGGCAAATAGCCACAAAATTAGGGTTATTTTGATTATTTAAAATATCTTCTTTTAATTTTTCAACCATTTCTTTTGATGTTGTTTCAAGGCTTTCGCTTTTTTCATAAAGCTTAATTTCATCTAAAGAAACTTTTAGTCCTTTTGCTAATTTTTGCCTTATTGTTGTTGGCAAAAAAGTTTCTAAGCCCTGTTCTATGTTTGAAATAACATCTTCTGATAAGTTGCATTTTTTAGATAAACCGCTAACGGATAACCCCAATTTTTCCCTTTCATTAAAAACAAACTGGGCAAGGTTATCATATTTTCTGCCGTTTTTTTTCAAATGCTCATAAACCATAATTTATGCCTTAGCGTGCTCTTTGTCCCAAGCTAAAAGAACACTTGCAAAGAAGATGCTTGAATAAGTACCAACAATAATACCTAAAATCATTGCAAGAACGAATTCTTTTGTTGTGGCGCCGCCGAAGAAATAAAGCGCCAATAAGGTGATTAAAGTTGTTAAGGATGTATTTATACTTCTTGCTAAGGTTTGGTTAACAGAAGCGTTTATAATTTCATCCGATGTATATTTTTTAGCTAAGAATCTGTTATTTTCTCTGATTCTATCAAATACAACGATTGTATCGTGAACAGAAAACCCGATAACGGTCAAAACTGCCGTTATAAACAAGCTATCAATATACCAATCAAAGAAAATGCCCATTATTGCAAAAAAGCCTATAACAAAAAGCGCATCGTGAGCCAAAGTTAAAAGGGTGATAAAAGCATAATCCGATTGGAACCTGAATGAAATGTAAACAACAATGCCTAAAAATGCAAGGCAAAGCGCCGCAAGTGAATTTTTTAACAGCTCAAAACCAAGAGAAGGTCCGATTGAATTTGTTTGAACCAAGGCTGAATCTTTAACAACACTGCCTACAATGTTTGTTACTTTTTCAATTTCGGCGCCTTTAGTGTCACCTAAAAATGAAGTTTTAACGGAAATTATATTTTTGGGCGCATCTTTTGTATTATCAGCCTGAATTGAATTGTTTTGAATTAATTGAGCGATTGGCGTTTGAAAACCTTCTTTAACAAGGTTTTTTCTTATATTTTCAATATCATCAATCGAAACTTCATCGGGTGTTGAATATTGTAAAATTGTACCGCCTGTATAATCAATGCCCAATTTAACCGGCGCATGGTTTGGTTGTGTCATCATTAAATAACCTATTGCAATAATGCAAGGTATTAAAAGAATTGCGCTTATTAAAAGCCATAAGGGTCTGTATTTTACAACATCTATTATATTTTTATGTTTCATTAAATCGGGATTTGCCATTTTATTTTACTCCTATTAAATTCATTTTTTAAAAAAGCCGTTAATTCAAAACACCGAATTTTGCTTTTTCTTTTCTTGTTTCAACTGCAGTATATGATTTATTGATGTCGGATTCTTTCAAACCGAACAATGCAGGATGTTTTAATTCGCCCGTGCCAAAGACAAGGTGCATTAAGTTCTTTGTAACCGTTATAGCTGAAAACATACTAACTAAAACACCTATTGCAAGAGTAAGAGCAAACCCTTTAACTGTTCCTGTGCCTAATAAATAAAGAATTAAGCAAGTTATAATTGTTGACATGTTTGAATCAAAAATACTTGTAAATGCTCTGTCGAAACCTGAGTTAATTGCCGTAAACAGGCTTCTTCCCGTTTTTAGTTCTTCTTTTGTACGTTCAAAAATTAATATATTGGCATCAACTGCCATGCCTATACTTAAAATAAAGCCTGCAATACCTGCCAGAGTTAATGTAACAGGAATTATTTTAAATATTGCAAAAACAATAACTGAATATACACATAATGCAATGCTTGCAATAACGCCGGGGACTCTATAGTAGAAAATCATAAATAACATTACGAGCGAAATGCCAATTAAACCCGCAAATTTTGATTTTTGAATACTGTCAGCACCAAGAGAAGGACCAACTGAATTTTCTTCAATAATATTTGCACCAACAGGCAAAGCGCCTGCATTTAAAAGGTCTACCATATTTTTAACTTCGCTGTATTCAAAGCCGCCGTCAGCTCCGCCTGAAATTTGCGCTCTGCCGCCAACAATTTCTTCATTTATCCTTGGAGCCGACTGCAATTTTCCGTTAAAAAATATTGCCATTGGCTTTCCAACAAGCCTTCTTGTTAAATCGGCAAATTTTTTGGCACCTTCAGCGTTAAATTCAAGTGAAACAATCCATTCGCCCGTTGCAGATGTGCTTGCAGAGGCTTTTTTAAGGTCTTTACCCGTTAAACCGGTTGGCAGCCATTCTTGATAGCCGTCTATTGTTTTTCCGGGTTCTTTAAATTCTAATTGTGCTGTTTCGCCTAAAAATTCTTTTGCTTTTTTAGTATCTGTTATATTTGGAATTTCAACCATTAATCTTTTATCGCCGACTTTTTGGACAACCGTTTCGCCAACGCCCAATGCGTTAATTCTGTTTTCGATTGCATATTGCAAACTGTCCATAACATCAGGGGTTATTTTCTTAACATCAGATGAAGGCACCGCCTCTAAAACAAGCCTTGCGCCGCCAACTAAATCCAGCCCCAAAGAAGCGGGTTTAAAGTGAATAACAGCGATTGACGCTATTGTAATTGCCACTATAATCCAAAATAATATAATTTTGTTTTTCATAATGAGTTAAAATCCTCCAAAAAGTCTTTTTTCTTATTCTATCAAAAAAATAAAAATAAGGTTAAAAAATAAAACACTGCCTAATTGGATATATCCCTTTTAGAAGCAGTGTTAAATTTTTCCTCTTTTCCCAATAAAGCCTAAATAGCCATTCAAATTTAAAAACTTTTTTTTGTTGTTAATAATCTTAATTCAATTTCCTTCTCTAACTTCTCTCTATCCTATTAAACTTGGCAATATATGCGACATTACAGGATAATTAATTGCCATCACTCCTTTCTGATTTCATATACTAATAAACATCAATTTTTGGTTTCTATCAAGTAAAAAACTATTAAAAAATTTTTACATTTGACCATGCCCTTTAAATTTATTAACTAAACCCATTTTTAAAAAACTTAATGAAAATTTTTTAACATTAAATTATTAATAGACTGAAAATAGGATGTATTAGGCTTTTTCACTTGTTAATATTTACTATATGAAGAGTTTTATAAATAAATTTTTACTGTTAATAACATTTTTTATGTTAACGGTCTTAAATGCTTTTGCGCTTGAGCCTGTTAAAATTAACGGTCTTATTTTTGATAACTCTGATAATTTAATTTTTTTAGATACTAAAGGAACAATAGATAATTCCGTAACTTTTTCAAAAGGAACTTTAAAAGAGCCTGATAGAATTTATCTTGATATTAATAATGCAATTTTAACAACACCAAAAAAGACATATACTGCAAAATATTCAGGCTTTAACAATATAAAAGTTTCGCAATTTACACTTGAGCCTAAAACCGTTCGAATTGTTTTTGAATATAATAAAAAGCTTGATGTTAATTCTTTTAAAGTTTTAAAAACAAAAGATTCAATTTTTATAAAAACAAATAAAACTCTTGTTCAAAATTCAAGCCTAAAAACGGTTTATTCAAATTCAAAAGCATCGGAGAGAAAAACTTTTTTTGAAGGCTCGACATTTGAAGAACTTTTGGCATCAACTTTAACTCCAAATGAAATTTTAATAAGTTCAAACCCTCAAAATGAGATATTAAAAGAACTGCAAATAATTAATAAAGATGAACAACCTAAAACTAATTCAAAATTTTATATAGATTCAATTACAAAAACAAACAAAGGAATTTTAATAAACGGGCTTGGCAAATTAAGCATTATTCCGCCTTTTGAACTAATAGAACCTGATAGACTTGTTATAGATTTTGATGATACCGTTGTAAACCCTGAATTAAGAAATAAAACGTATAAAATAACAGAAACAGAAACAATAAAATTTGGGCAAAACAGCCAAAGTATTGCAAGAATTGTTATTCAAGGCATAGGCGCTAAAAACTACAGAGGAATAGTTTCCCCCGATTCAAAAAGTTTATATTTAACAGATAGAAAAAACATCATAGAAACAAAAATGGCAGATGTTAATTCTAACCTTATAAATACAAGTTTTTCAGATTCAAACGGAATTAAAACAGCAACAATTAATTTTTCTGATTCCGTTGCATTTAATGTTTTTGAAGAAAATTCAAACCTTTATATTGATATAAACAACCTTAATTTATATCAAGACAGTTTATTGGAACCATTAAAAAAGGGCTTTTTAAATTTTCAAACGGTAAGAATTGCATCAGATAAACTAAGGCTTATATTTCCAAACATTTCAAAGTCATCATTTAGTGTTAAAACAGACCCTGATAATACTGTTTTAAGAATTTATGTTAAAAATGCAGTTCAAAAACCCGTCCAAAAAACTACCCCAAAAGCTGTTTTGGTGCCTACACAAACGGTTATTGAAAAGAAACCTGCACAAATTTCAAACTATTTCACGGTTGTAATAGACCCGGGGCATGGCGGAAGCGATGTTGGGGCTACAAGAAACAATATCCATGAAAAAGATATAACTCTTAAAATTTCAAAAATGGTTGAAAAAAATCTAAAAGAAAAAAATGTAAAAGTTTATATGGTAAGAAATACCGATAAAACCGTTTCTTTAGCAGAAAGATGCGAATTTTCAAATGAAAAGAAACCAAACCTTTTTGTTTCAATCCATGTTAATTCAAGTACAAATGAAGATATTGTAGGGGTTGAAACCCACTGGTATAAGGAAGATAGCAGACAATATGCAGAATTTGTCCACAAGGAAATGCAAAAGAAAATTAAAAAGTGGAACACGGTTGATAGAGGTTTGTTTAATTCTAAATTTTATGTTATAAATCATACAGACGCTCCTGCAATTCTTTGTGAAATAGGGTTTATTTCAAATAAAGACGAAAGAGATGAAATAATAAAAACTAAGCGCCAAGAAGAAATAGCGGAAGCCATCGCAAACGGTATTTATAACTACTTGAAAGCAAAAAAATGAAAAATGATGAATTGACAGGCGTATTTGACTCTGGCGTTGGGGGCTTGAGCATTTTAAAAGAATTAATCCCCTATGGCGGCCATTACCTTTATTTTGGCGACACAAAAAACCTTCCCTACGGCAATAAAACCAAAGAAGAAATAATTAATTTTACAAGAGATATAATAAAATTTTTCATAAATAAGGGTGCTAAAAAAGTTATTATGGCATGCAACACAAGCTCTGCCCTTGCTTATGAAACATTAAACATTGAATTTAGCCATAAAATTAAAATATACCCCTTAATTCAAACGGTTGCCCCATACATTGCAAAAGAAAGCGATGTTATAGGCGTTATGGCAACAGAAGGCACCGTTAAAAGCCAAACTTATACAAAAGAAATTAAAAAGGTTAACCCTGATATAAAAGTTTATGAACTTGCTTGCCCTGATTTTGTAAAAATTGTTGAAAACGGTTTATATAATGAAAAAGAAAGTGTAAGCTACATTAAAGAACACCTTGATATTTTACTTAATAAAGGCTGTAAAAAAATTGTTTTAGGCTGCACCCACTACCCTTATTTATTGCCAATTTTAACCAAATGGGCAGATGAAAAAACTTTTATAAACCCTGCATTATATATGACAAACCTTGTTAAAAACAATTTTTATAATGGTTCCTCTAAAGTTGAATTTTTTGTTTCATCATCTCCTGAAAAATTCAGAAAAAATGCCTCTTTATTTATGGAAATTAAAGAAGGGGTTGAACTTGTTGAAAATAAAATGTGTGAGGTTTAGTTATAATTTTTTGCAAATTCCCTTGCAATTTTATCTGCTTCAAAAATATCATCTAAAGTGGGGTTTTTAATTTCAACTGCCTTGTTAAGCGCTTTTTCAACAATATCTATAATGCCTTTTATGTTAATTTCTCCTTTTAAAAATTTATAAACGGCAACTTCGTTTGCAGCGTTTAATGCGGCGGGGTAAATTCCCCCTTTTAAGCCCGCTTCGTATGCAATTTTCAGACAAGGAAATTTTTCATAATCAGGTGGGCTAAAGGTTAAATTTTTATCAAAAAAGCTGAAACTGTTTGATTTTATTCCCCTTTTTCTATCAGGGTACGTTAGAGCGTATTGAATAGGTATATGCATTGAAGGGTTTCCAATTTGAGCTATAACGGAACCGTCTGCCATTTCTATTGCAGAATGAATGATAGATTCAGGGTGAATTACAACTTTAATTTTATTATATGGAATATTAAAAAGGTGGTGCGCTTCAATAACTTCTAAACCTTTATTCATCAGGGTGGAAGAATCTATTGTAATTTTTTTGCCCATATTCCAATTAGGGTGTTTCAAGGCATCTATTGCTTTTGCCTGTTCAATTTCTTTTGTTGTTTTATTTAAAAATGGGCCGCCTGAGGCTGTTATTAAAATGTTATCTATAAGGTGAAAATCGCCCCCTGAAGATTGCAAAATAGCAGAATGTTCTGAATCTACGGGCAAAATTTTAACCCCTTTTTCTTTTGCATTTTTCATAACAATATCCCCTGCCATAACAAGCGTTTCTTTGTTTGCAAGGGCAATATCAATGTTTTTATTTATAGCGGCAAGCGTTGGTTTTAGGGCTATTGTGCCTGTTGTTGCCGTTAATAAAATGTCTGTATTATTTGTTGAAAATTCAATTAAATCACTTTCGCCTGTTGAAATTTCAAGCTTTGGAAATTCTTTTTTTAATTTTTTGTAAGCTTCAAAATCATTTATATGAACTTTTTTAGGGTTAAATTTTTTAATTTGAGGAATAAACTTTTCAAGGTTAGAATTGCAACATAACCCTTCAACAACAAAATCCTCTTTATTTTCAATATTCTCTAAAACCTCTAAGGTTTGGGTTCCAATAGAACCTGTTGACCCTAAAATTGTAATTCTTTTTTTCATATAACTATTTTAATATAAATAAATTTAATGATAAAATAAATAATATGTTGAATTTTAATTTTGAACTGGATGATTTTCAAAAGGAAGCCATTAATTATATAGAAGAAGGCAAATCTGTTGTGGTTTGCGCCCCGACTGGTGCGGGGAAAACTTGTATTGCAGAAGCTGCCATTCAGCTTGCAATTCAAAATAACAACAGAATTTTTTATACAACACCACTAAAAGCGCTTTCAAACCAAAAATACCACGATTTTTCAAAAAAATACGGAATTGAAAATACGGGGCTTTTAACAGGCGATACTTCAATAAATAGAGATGCAAAAATTGTTGTAATGACAACGGAAGTTTTCAGAAATATGCTCTATGGCACAACGTTTGGCTCTGTTAAAGATAATTTAAAAGATGTCAAATATGTTGTTTTAGATGAAGTTCACTATATGAACGATGAATCAAGAGGAACAGTTTGGGAAGAAAGCATTATATATTGCCCGACAAATATTCAACTGATAGCACTTTCTGCAACCGTTCAAAATTCAAGCCAATTAACAGATTGGATAAATACCGTTCATTCTGAAACCAAACATGTTTTTACAGATTTTAGACCGGTTCCATTAAGGTTTTATTATTATGATTCATCAAAACCCCACACAATTTTACCTTTAATGACACCAACGGGTGCTCTGAACAATAAAATTAAGCCTGAATCAAGGTATAAATATTTTAATGCCAAAACTCAACCCAAAAACCCAATGGCAGATATTGTTGAAGTTCTTCATCAAAAAGATATGCTTCCTTGCATTTATTTTACATTTTCAAGAAGAAAATGTGATGAAAATGCGCTTCAGTGCAAAAAATTAGAACTTTTAACAAAAGAAGAATCAATAGAAATTGAAAAATATATTGATGAATACTTAAAAGATAATATGTATCTTTTTAATTCTCCCCAATTAGAACTTATTAAAAAAGGCGTTGCACCGCACCATGCGGGGTTATTACCGGGGCTTAAAAATTTAATTGAAAGATTATTTCAAAAAGGACTTATAAAGGTTGTTTTTGCAACAGAAACCTTAGCTGCAGGAATTAACATGCCGGCAAGAACCACAATCATAAGTTCAATTTCAAAAAGAACAGATGACGGGCATAGGTTATTAACTGCAAATGAATTTCTCCAAATGTCAGGCAGAGCAGGCAGAAGGGGAATGGATGAAATTGGTTATGTTGTAATCGTTGGAACTCCTTTTCAAACGCCTGAAGAAGTTTATAACCTTGCAACAAGTTCATCAAACCCACTGGAAAGTAAATTTGAACCTTGCTATTCAATGGTTTTAAATTTATTACAAAGGTTTAGTTTAGATGAAGCAAAAGAATTAATTTTAAAAACATTTGGCTATTTTTCATCATCTGATAGGCTCTTACCTTTAATAAACGAACTTAAAAGGTATGAAGAAAATATATCTGATATGAAAAAATTCAAATGCCACAATAATTTAACATCAGATGATTTAGTTGAATTTATTAAATATAAAAATTTATACATTGAATATAGAACCATTTTAAAAACCTTAAAAAAACAAAATAAAAATGGCAAAAACCAAAATGAAATTGCCCAGTTTGCAGCAAAAACAAAAGAAATTCTTCATAAATTCCAATCTTTCGGCTGCAACGATTGCAGAGTTTATAAAAAGCACAGAAAAGATTTAGAATTAATTCAAAGGTTTGAAAAGAAAGTAAGGCAACTAAAAAAAGATATTGATTTTCAAAAAGATGTTTACTGGCAAAAATTTTTAGCACACAAAAAAGTTTTAGAAGTTATGGGGCACCTTAAAGATGATTTCCCCACAGAAATCGGCAAAATTACAATGGGGTTAAGGTGTGAAAACGAACTTTATATATCTGAAATTTTAAAAAGCGGCGTTTTATCAGGTTTAAACCCGATTGAGCTTGCAAGTGTGGTTTGCGCCATAACAAGTGAAGAAATAAGAAATAAAGATGGTATTATAACAAGCCCGCCAAGTTCAAATGTCAGAAAAGTTTTATCTAAAATAAAAGATATAAAAAGAAAAATCTTTATGGTTGAAAGAGATTTTAATCTTCAAAACGAAATGAACCTTCATTCGCATTTTTCAGGGTTAATTGAAAAGTGGGTTTCTTCTAATTTAATTGAAGAT
>CALUYZ010000023.1 GCA_944325175.1 Candidatus Gastranaerophilales bacterium
AATGTTTTAGTTTGGTGCATTTTAGGTCTTTTTATTAATATAGCATTGTTTTGGATTTTGTTCAAGATTGGAAAAAATGGCGGATGAACTTTTTGGGTGGGTGAAAGGCGGTATAGATATGGCGTTTTCAACGGGTTGCAACAAAATAAAACAGATTGGTGCAAAAAGTTGAAAGGATAGAATGATATGAAAAAGTTTAGAGGTTTTACGTTGGCTGAGGTGTTGATTACTTTGGCGATTATTGGGATTGTGGCGGCGATTACGTTGCCTAGTTTATTGGTTAATGTTAACGAAAAAGCTTGGGATGCGCAAAGGAAGGCGTTGCATGCCAGAATGGCGCAAGCGATTGGGCAGATGAATACGTTGGGTGGATACGGAACATTTGAAACTGATGAAGAAGGAACGGCGACAGAAGATACGGCGGCTGAAAGTTTTATCTTAGACGCTCTCTCCAAAGTTTACAAAATAAACAACGTTTGTGGTCCTGATAAGCTTTCTTCTTGCGGTATTCCAAGTAAGATTACAACACTAGATGCAGTATCTGAAATTAATTTTCCAACCAAAATGAGTGAGTTAAATAATAAACTTGTTAACAGCCTTCATGCTGAAGACGAAAACGGCAATATTGCAGATACAAAAGCTGCGGCATTTGAAACAGCAAATGGTGAATCAATAGCAGTATTTTATAATCCACTGTGCAGTTCTGATTCATCGACAAATAATTATGTCAAAAACAAAATGTGTGTTAATTTTATATATGACTTAAATGGCAACGAAGGTCCAAATCAAGTAGGCAAAGATGTTGGATTTATTACGGCTATGTATAACAAAAATCCCGTTCTTGTTGCACCAATACCGTACGGTTTTGATTATTCTTCCAAGGTTGCTTCATATACTGACGATTCAAGTACGGTTAATGCAGCAGCAGCTTGTAAAAATATGGCAGAAAACTTAAGACTGCCCGATAAAGATGAGCTAGCGTCACTGTTTATAAATTCACCGTTAATTAATCTAGGTAATTCAACCGTTAACTATTGGTCAGGCTCAATCGTTTCAACTGGTAATACAGGAAAGGCTTGGGGTCAAGATTTTGGTAATGGTGGACGTGGCGCTGCACCAAGAACAAACATTTATTCTGTACGATGTGTTTTAAAATAACTAATAGAATAAGAATTTAATTTGCTTAAAAAATCCATGCTGTAAAAGCAGCATGGATTTTTATTATTAATTAGACTGTTTTTAGACTATTTGTATATTTTTGCAAAAAATTAGGGTTCATTATCAATTATCATCTAAAATTCTTAAAACTTCATAAATATTAATTTTCTTAGCTTTACCTCTAATTGAAACTTCACGAATTTTAATTACATCTACATATTTTTGAACTTTAAGATAGGTTTCTTCGCTTATGAGAAAATTTGTTCTATAGACTTTATTATAATTTTCAATTCTTGAGGCGGTGTTTACCGTGTCGCCTATAACGGTGTATTCAAGGCGCTCTTCAGAACCGATATTGCCTATAAAAACATCGCCTGTTGCAATTCCTATTCCGATTTCGATTTTCGGTTTACCTTCATTTAACCATTTTTCTTGAAGAAGCCTAACTTTTTTTAGCATTTTATTTGCGCATTTGACAGCATTAATGGGGTGATTTTCATTTTTTATCGGTTCACCAAAAATTGCCAAAATTGCATCTCCCATAAATTTGTTCAAAATGCCGTTATATTGCTCAATAATAGGAACAAGTTCAGAAAAATATTCATTTAAAATTTTTGTAACTTCAACAGGGGAAAGTTTTTCAGATATTGAAGTAAAGCCTCTTATATCAGCAAACAGAACGGTAACTTCTGCTCTTTTGCCGCCTAATTTAATACTATCTATATTTTGAACAACATTTTTCATAACATCTTTTGAAATATACTTGCTCATGGCGGTTTGAATTTTTTCTTTTTTCTTGCCTTCTACTAAATATTTAAAAGAATACCCGCATCCTATTGCAAAAAGCATAAATATTTCAGGCATAATAAGCCCAATAGCAATTCTGTTGTCATACATAATGAATGAAAAAACAAAATACAAAAGCATAGCGCAAGAAGCGCACAATAGGGCAGTTGATACAGGCAAAACAGAAACAAAAACCATAACCGATAAAAAGGCAAAAACAACTATCGCAAAGTCATAATAAACGCTTGAAGTTGTAAAAAACTTATTATCTATAAGATTGTTAAAATTGGTTGCTTGAATATCAACGCCTGCAAATGTGTCTGAAATTGGTGTTCTTTTAATATCAAATAAAGCTTGAGCATTTGCATTGGCACCCACAAAAACAGCTTTATCTTTAAAAATTTCGGCATCTAAAACCGGTTTTTTTCCTTGTTGTATATTTTCAAGAGATTTAATTACATCTGAAGCAGAAATTTTTTTATGCGAATACATTCCGTCTTTTGTCTTATAAAATGAAATATAACTGAAAACTATGCCTGAATCTGTCTTAATCGGAATTTTTAATTTATATTTATCATTTTTCGCCCTTATATATTCATCATCCAAAACAAATTCATTAATGCCCGTAAATTTTGAATATGCAATTAACCCCAAAGAAGGGTACAAAGCATTATTATATTCCACCAGCTGGTCAATTCGCCTTATATAGCCGTCTTGATCTTGATAAGTATTTACAGAACCCAATAATTTTATATTCTTAAAATAATCCTTTAAAAAGGGGGTAAAGCTTTTATAAAAATTTTCGCCTTTTTGTTTTTTTCTTCTTTTGTCGATAATTTTTAAGTTGCTTTTTTCTGTCAAAATGGCATTATATTCAGCTGCATCAATATTATCTCCAAAATTTTCATTCATAAAGCCAATTCCTGCAATTAATTTGTCATATTTATGAACATTATCGAAGAAATATTTATCGCTTTTAGGGTTTTCAAAATCAGGCGCCATAACAACGGCATCATAGGCTATAACTTTTGCATCTGTGTAATATTCAAGGTAATCAAAAATTTGAATTGTGCGATTTCTCTTCCAAGGCCACCTGCCAAGCTCTGTCAAAGATTTATCATCTATAACAACTAAAATTACATCATCGGATGCTATATTATCGTTTGATGTATATTTAACCATAAAGTTGTATGATTTATTTTGAAAAATTGCATTGCCAATTAAGTACGACAAGAAAAAAAGTAAAATTGACGCAACAAATATTAATGCAAAAGATTTCTTACCGGAAATTTCCATAGCCTTATTTTACTTTATATCTTGTATTTTGCCAAATATTTCGCTCAAGAATTTGTCCTTATTAAAAATTTATACTACAATTAAATTATAAGGGATAAGGTATTATTTGAACTTTAGGAGTATTTTTTAAAAAATGAAAAACATATTAAAAAAATTATCACTGTTTTTTGCAATACTTGGCATGTTTTATTACACAACTTCATTTAACGAAGTTTTGGCGCAAACACCGCAAACACTTTATGACAGAGCTTGGAATTTGATTAATACAAAATATGTTGATCAAACAAACAATAATCAAGACTGGAAACGTTGGCGCCATAAATATGACGATGTTATGCAAACGGAAGAAGATGCCTACGTTGCCATTGAAACAATGGTTTCAAGCTTAAACGATGTTTACACAAGATTTTTAAGCCCAAAAGAATACAGCGAAGAATCAGCTTCCATTCAAGGTAAATTATCCGGTATCGGTGTTCAAATTGGTGTCAGAGAGGGTAAACTCTTAATTATTGCACCATTGGAAGATACCCCGGGGGAACGTGCAGGGCTAAAAGCCGAAGATGAAATTTTAGAAATTGACGGCAAATCAACAAAAGGTATAACTGTTGACGCTGCTGCCGATAAAATCAGAGGTAAAGAAGGCACAAAGGTTAAACTTCTTGTAAAAAGAGGCAAAGAAGAACCCAAACTTTATACAATTACAAGAGAAAATATTGAACTTAAATCTGTTTCAACAAAATTACCCGAAACAATCAAAATTGCACCAAATATCGGCTATATCAGGCTAAGCTCTTTTATTTCAAGAAATACAACGGAAGAATTTAAAGAAGCGCTTATTGCAAACAAAGACAAAGACGGACTTATTATAGATTTAAGATCTAACCCCGGGGGGTTACTCACCAATGCTATCTACATTGCAGACTTTCTTTTAGATTCAAAAGTTATTGTTTCAACGGTAGATAGAGACGGCTATAAAGAAACCCAAACATCAACCAAAACAGTACTTACAAACCAACCTATTGCAGTTTTAATAAATGAAGGCTCGGCTTCTGCCAGCGAAATTTTATCAGGCGCTCTAAAAGACAATAAAAGAGCAATAATTATAGGTAAAAAATCTTTTGGCAAAGGCTTGGTTCAAGAAATTAACAGGATGCCCGATGGCGCTGCAATGCACATTACAATCCAAAAATATTTAACTCCGTCCGGCACCGATATTAACAAAAAAGGCATAGAACCTGATATTGTGGTTGATTACACAAAAGAAGATTTAGATAAAAAAATTGACCCGCAAGTGGCGAAAGCAAACGAGGTTCTGCTTCAACAGATAGGAAAAATAACCAAAAAATAAAATTCAAAAAAGCGGTTTTAAAACCGCTTTTTTATTTACATATTAAAAGACACCGATTCTTTTTGTTCGGTGTCAGCTATTATTGTTATAGCTTCGGGATTGTGTTGTTAGGTGTCGATAAATAATTTATGTTATCTTAGTTGTTATTAATGCATTTTTAGGCTTTATGCCATGATATTTAATTTTGTTTCTTCAAGACCTTTTTCTATGCTTTTAGCTCTTGATTGAATTTGAGAAAATATAGGAACAACGGTTCCGACAAAGCCTGTTAACAAGCCGCCTTCTACCATATTGCTTTTTGGTGACGGTGCTTGTAGACCGTAATTTGTTTGCACACCGGCCTTGAAGCTGATGTTTCTGTTATTTAGTGTATTATTTACATTATTTATTGAGTTAACTTCTAACATTTTTCTTCTTTAGCCTTCTCTTTTTGTTTTCTTTAAAGTGTACGTAAAACACTTTTTGTTTATATTTGTATTATTACCCTAAAACTATAATTTGTCAACCCCTCTTTATAATTTTTTTATATCCTTATTATTATTGGGTTTTAGCCATTTATAAAAATAAATTAATTTATGAAAAATAATAAGTGTTATTTTAACAATTATAAATACAGCCTGATTACTGTTTTAAAAAGTTCAATTCGCTAAAACGTATTCAAAAAATTAGTCTTTATGGCATTGCACGACACGGTTATTTTTGTGCTTTTAACTTGAATTAATATAAAAAGAAATAAAAAGGTTTGGTTAATGAAAAAAATTTCTGTTTTTTTAATTTTTACTATTTTATTTTTACCGGTTCAAACGGCGGAATGTTTAAATACAAAGTGGTTTAACAATTTTAACGACCCTAATTTATCAAAATACATTGAAATGGCACTAAAGCAAAACAAAGATGTTGAAATTGCAAGAAAAAACATCTTAAAATACAGGCAAGAAAAGAATTTAAGCCTATCTAAATTTTATCCGAACTTGAATGTCGGTGCAAATTATGCCTTGTTAAAAATTCCCGCAAGCACAATTCCAAATACGGATATTCAGCCAAACAGCTTTATTTTGCCGTTTAATTTCAGTTGGGAAATAGATTATTTATTAAAAAATTACAATAAAGTGCAACAGGCAAAAATTGACATTGAAAATTCAATTTATGAGCTGGAATCAACAGGCTTAATTGTTGTGACAGATACCGCAAGCGCCTATTTCAACATATCAAATCTAAACAAACAAATTGAAGAACAGGAAAAAATTCTAACCTATAATAAAAAAATTTATGAAGCATACAAAAAAATGCTTAAAATAGGCGCTGTTAATATAGTTGACGTCAATTTAAAGGAAGAAAATGTTCTAAAAACCACAAACAATTTAAACGACTTAAAAAAACAAAGAGGCGCTTTTTTAACCAATCTTGCCTATTTAACGGGAAATTCACCATATAATTTAGATGAAATGGAAATAACCCCGTTTGACAAAATTAACTATGAAGGAAAATACCCTGACACCTTAAACGGCAGCATAATTTGCAACAGACCGGACATTAAAAAATCAGAAAATGAAGTTAAAAGGGCAAAAATTGATATAACCATAGCAAAGAAAGATTTTTTACCCAAAATTAACATTTTAGGAATTATGACATTTTCAACGATTGTGCAAAACTTTGGCTGGGACGGTGTTTTTGCCGCACTTGTTGCAGGCGCCACGCAAAATATTTTCGATGGCGGCAAAAGAATTTTTACCTTCAAATTAAGTAAGGTTGAATATGAAACAAAAATAGAAAACTACCTGAAAAATGACCTTAACGCTTTAAAGGAAGTAAATGAAAGCTTATATACCTTAAAAAAAGATTATTTGAATATGAAAAATGCCGAAAAAATGGTTTCACTTGCAGAAAACAATTTTATAAAAGCCCATAAATCATATTCTTTCGGCAAAAGCAGCTATCTTGACTATTTAGATGAAAATAATATTTTCATAAATTCAAACATGAATTACTACAATACAAAAAATCAAAACTTTATAAATTTAATTTCTTTATATAAAGCAGTTGGCGGAGCATTATAGATGAAAAAAGCAATTATCATAATTTTAATTTTGGCTGTTTTTTGTTTTCTTGTTTGGTTTTTCTTTTTCAAAAACAAAAAAGACAACAGAATCACCTTATACGGAAATATTGAAATAAGGCAAACAGATTTATCTTTCAGGGTTTCGGGCAGATTAAACAAGCTTTTAAAAGAAGAAGGCGATTATGTCAAAGAAGGCGAACTTCTGGCTGAAATTGAAGATGATATCTACAAAACCGCATTAAATAAAGCAAAAGGAAATGTAAAAGAAAAACATGCGCAAAAACTAAAAAATGAAGCCATTTACAACTTTAACCACCCATTGTGCAGTGATTTTACAATCTCAAAAGAAGAATGTTCAAATATTTTACAAGATGTTGAAATTGCAAAAGGCGAATATAAAGTAAGCGTTTCAGAACTTGAAAAAGCCATAATAGACCTTGATGATACTAAAATGTATGCTCCCTATGACGGCATAATTTTAAGCAGAGTGCGAGAAAAGGGAACAATTTTATCATCAGGCGAAACGGTTTATTCAATTTCAATGATACAGCCTGTTTGGGTTAGGGCTTATATTGAAGAACCTCTTTTGGGAAAAATTAAGCTCGGACAAAAAGCCTTAATTTATAACGATTCAAGACCCAAAAACCCTTATATGGCACATGTGGGGTTTATCTCTCCCGTTGCTGAATTTACTCCAAAAACAGTTGAAACAACAACTCTAAGAGCAGATTTAGTTTACAGATTAAGAATTATTGTAGATAACGTTGACCCCTATCTAAGGCAAGGCATGCCTGTCACCATAAAAATTTTAGAGGATGAAATTTGAATCTTTTAGATGTAAAAAATTTATATAAAACTTTTAAAGGCGAAAAAGAACCTATTCTTTATGATGTTTCTTTTTCTCTTAAAAAGGGCGACAGAATGGCGCTTATAGGTCCGGATGGCGCCGGTAAAACAACGTTATTAAGGCTGATTTCAGGGCTTTTTTCACCGGATAACAATAAAAGTAACCCCATTTTAATAGATGGTTTTTCGCCTTGCAAAAATTTAGATGAAATTAAAAAAATAATCGGATATATGCCTCAAAAATTTGGATTATATGAAGATTTAACGGTTATAGAAAATTTAGAACTCTATGCCGGATTAAAAAATATAAAAGGCACAAAAAAAGAAAAAAGTTTTGAAGAACTTCTGAAATTTTCAGGGCTGACTAATTTTCAAAACAGACAAGCAGGCGCACTTTCAGGCGGAATGAAACAAAAACTCGGTTTATCTTGCGTTTTATTATCAAAACCGAAATTATTATTGCTGGATGAACCCTCTGTCGGCGTTGACCCTGTTTCAAGAAGAGATTTAATTGAATTAACCGATAAGCTTTCTGTAGAAAATAAAATAAGTATAATTTGGGCAACCAGCTATTTAGACGAAGCAAAGTTTTTTGAAAATGTAATTTTACTTCAAGCCGGCAAAAAAATTTATGAAGGCACACCCGATAATGCAAAAAATGCCGTATCAGGACTTACTTTTCATACAAAAGAAAAATACGACAACAGAACATATCTCTATGACATTATGACAAAAGAAAAAGGCATTGTAGATGCCACAATAGAAGGAGATAAAATAAGAATTGTTTTTGAAAACAAAAATGCCGTTAAAAATTTTCATCATCCCCTGTTTCAAACGGAAAGCACCTTTGAAGATTTTGTTATGAGCGCCATTGAACCAAAAAAGCATTTTTTATTTCAAGAAACGGAAAAAATAATGCAAACTGCCCCCAATAATATTGCAATAGAAGCAATTAACCTGTCTAAAAAATACGGCGATTTTAAAGCTGCAAATAATATCAATTTTAAAATTAAACAAGGTGAAATTTTTGGTCTTTTGGGTCCAAACGGCGCAGGTAAATCAACAACTTTTAAAATGCTTACAGGGCTTATAAAACCGACAAAAGGAAGCTCAACCATAATGGGTTTTGACATAAACGAAAAACCAATATCGGCAAAGAAAAATTTTGGCTATATGGCGCAAAAATTTTCACTTTTTGGAAATTTAAGCGTTAGGCAAAATATTAACTTTTTTATGGGAGTTTACGGCGTTAAAAGAAAAATAGAAGATGTTATTAAAGGGTATGAATTAGAAAAATATCTTGAATATAGTGCTAATGACTTGCCTTTAGGTTATAAACAACGTCTTTCACTTTTGTGCGCCACAATTTCAAACCCCCCTGTTTTATTTTTAGATGAACCCACATCAGGGGTTGATCCTAATTCAAGAAGAGAATTTTGGATGAGAATAAACAGCTTTGTGAAAAATAATTCCACAGTTCTTGTAACAACTCACTTTATGGATGAAGCCCAGTTTTGCGACAATGTTGCCCTTGTTTACAGAGGGGAAATTTTAGTTCAAGGAACACCCGATGAATTAAAAAATATGGCAAAAACAAGAACTAATAATAATCCCACAATGGAAGATGCTTTCATATATTTAATTAAAAAAGCCAATCAAAAGACAGAGGTAAAATGAATTTAAACATCGTAAAAGTTTTTGTAAAAAAAGAATTTAAGCAAATCATAAGAGATAATTCAAGCATCTTAATTGCCTTTATTTTACCCTTGATTTTGCTTTTTTTGTTTGGTTTTGGCGTTAATTTTGACACCAACACGGTTAAAATAGGAATTGTTGACCTGTCAAATTCAAAAGAATCAAGAGATTTTGTTCAATCGTTAAATAATACAAAATATCTTGAATGTAGCCATTATAAAACTACAAATCAGGCAGAAAGCTTTTTATCAGGCGGAAAAATAAGAGGATATGTCGTAATTCCCGTTAATTATCAAATTGAATTAAAGAAAAAAAATAACCCCAAAATTCAAATTATAACAGACGGAACAGAACCAAACACGGCAAAATTTGCTGCAAGCTACATACAAGGTGCATATCAGGCAAATATGCAATACGAAAATTCAAGACAAGGCGGTTTTTATAAAAATAAAATAATTACGACAAATACCCGCTCTTGGTATAACCCCGCCCTAAAAAGCACATATTTCATACTCCCAGGGTCATTAGCCATTATCATGACTATGACAGGAACTGTTTTAACGGCGCTTGTTATTGCAAGAGAATGGGAAAGAGGAACAATGGAAGCCATTTTGACCACCAACATTACAAAAGGAGAGTTTATTTTGGCAAAATATATTGCCTATTTCATTTTAGGGTTTTTGTCAATTTTATTTTGTTTATTTTTAATTATTTTTGTTTTTCAAGTACCCTTTAGAGGTTCATATATTGCGCTTTTTGTTGTGTCATCGCTTTTTATGATGACAGGGCTTGGGCTTGGGCTTTTAATTTCAACAATTTTTAAAGACCAGTTTACATCAAGTCAAATAGCCGGCACCTTGGGGTTTATGCCTTCTATGATGCTGTCAGGATTAATTTATGAAATAGATTCAATGCCTTTTTTAATTAAAACAATTTCAAATATAATTCCTGCAAAATATTATGTTTCGGCAGCTACAAGCTTGTTTTTATCAGGAACGATTTTAAAAATAATTATATACTGCTCTTTTTATATGCTGTTATTCGCCCTGTTTACGGCAGTTTTAATTTATAAAAATACAAACGAAAGGCTTGAAAATTGTTAGAAAAAGTTTTCAATGGATTTAAACAAAAATTTAGCAAGCTAATCAGCCTTATTATAAAAGAATTTCACTCTGTTTGGCGTGATAAAAAAAGCAGAAGTGTTATTTTTTTACCGCCAATTATGCAGCTTTTTATTTTTTCATACGCTGCAACATTAGATATAACAAACATAAAACTGGGTATTTTAGATTATGATAATACGGAAATTACAAGAGAATTTTCAAGGCAAATTAAGGCAAGCAGATATTTTGACAAAATATATAATTTTAAAAGTCATAAAGAACTTAAAAACGCCATTGATGAAGAAAAAATCAGAGTTGGAATTTTTATAGAAAATAATTTTACAAAAAACTATAAAAATGGCTCAAATCCTTCTATCATGCTTTTATCTGACGGCAGAAGAACAAACTCGAGTCAAATAATATCTAGCTATATAACAGAAATTGCAAACAATTTTTCACCTCTGGGGGAAGTTTCAAAAAGCTCAACAGAGCCGTTTTTTGAAATAAGAAACCATTATAACCCCAATTTATCATATCATCTTTTCATTGTTGCCTCTTTAATGGGAATTTTACCCATGACGGCAGTTGTTTTATTGTCATCACTCTCTCTTGCAAGAGAAAAAGAAATGGGAACATTTGATGAATTATTGATTTTGCCTTTTAAAACAAGTGAAATTATTATAGGAAAAGTGCTTGTGCCATTGTTTTTCGGGTTGGTTAATTCTGTTATAATTCTTCTTTTATCAAGAATTTTTTTCAAATTGCCCTTTTATGGTTCATATTTTCTTTTCTTTATATCTTTAATTTTATTTTTAATTTCAGTTGTAGGTATAGGACTTTTTATTTCTTCTATGTGCAAAACACAACAACAGGCAATGCTGGGGGTTTTTGTGTTTATGTTTCCCGCTATAATTTTATCAGGCTACACAACACCTATTGAAAATATAACACCTGAAATTTTGCAACATCTTACAATTTTAAACCCTCTGCGGTTTTTTCTTGTCATTTCTAAAGGAATTATCTTAAAAAATATGAATTTTTATTACGTTTTTTTAAATTTATTACCAATCGCAATAATTTCAATAACAACCCTGTTTTGCGCCGGATGGCTATTTAAAACTAAATTAGAATAAGTATTTTATTAAGATAATTGGTGTATTTTTTACCGCCTTTATTGCATGGGGTAGGCTCTGAGTGCTATAATGGATTTGGTCCTAATTTATGAAAGGTAACTTAATTATGAAAAAGAGCTTAGGTTTTACATTGGCTGAAGTTTTGATTACTTTGGCTATTATCGGTGTAGTTGCTGCGATGACAATTCCTTCAGTTATCGTTAATACTAACCAATCAGAATTCAAAACAGGTTTAAGAAAAGCAGTTTCTGTTTTGAACTCATCTTTAACAATGAACATTGCTCTTGAAGGTGAATCACCTTATGATAACGCTAACTTATTTGGCTATCTTCAACAGCACATGTCAGTTATGAAATCAACAACTAAACTTGATTTCAACAAAGACGGTAACTATGCATTCTACACAACCGACGGTATGAGATTTGAATTCCCAACTACCGGCGATCAAACATTCAATTTGCATGAAAGCAATGTTGAAAATCAAACACTTACTTTCAACACAAACAAATTGGAAGACAAATACATCGGTGAATGTGGTTCAAAAGGCTTAGCATCAAATGTTAACTCAACACATTATGCTCCTTGCTTAATTATGGTTGACGTTAACGGCGACAGAAAACCAAACCCTGCTAACGCTTCCAACTCAGCACAATACACATGGGCTGGCCCTGGTGAAAAACTTCTTAAAGACGTATTCACCATTATGATTACAGATGAAAAAGCTGTACCTCTCGGCGTTTCAGCTCAAAAAGCAATGTATCAAGCTCAAAAATAGTTTGACATAGAACTTTAAAAAACCCGAAGACATTGAGCCTTCGGGTTTTTTGTATTTAATATAAAATAACCAATAAAAAATCTGATAATATAAAAAGCATTTTAAAAACCCTTTTTGCTATGGCTTTATAACCGCATTTACAAAATAACAAAGCCTAAAAAGCTTATCCGAAAAATAGCTGCTTTTAATAATGTATCTATAAAATGTCAGTTCATTTTACTATTTTATAAAAATGTTTGCAAAATAACTAACAAAAACAACGGATGCAATTTTGCACAAAATATTTTTGTTAAAAAATGAACAGTACGCTAAAATTTACAAAGAAAATGCGGCTCATAGAACTTTTAACAAATTTTTCTTATATTCAAAGGTGCCATTAATTAATTCCGTTGCTGGCGATATATTTTTCACCTAATTCATCAAACATTTTGTTATTTGCGCAATTTGCTTATCTTTTAAATGTCAAAAGAAATTTTATTGTAGCATTGTTGATGCAATTACCTTTTTTGAAATTGACTATATGCATTTTTTGCAATTATTAAAGGTCTGTCATTTTATATTCAGAAATATTTTGCAATTTGAATGACCCTAGTTTTATTTATGGCTGATATTTCCTCTGTGGCTAATATTTTTTAAAATGTAAGCTTTTGCTTGATATACTTCTATTTTTTATAATAAACTTTGTATTTTCTATGAATTTTATTTCATCTTTTGAACATTTTTTGTGTATTTTTTCTATCTAAAATATCTGCACCAATTTTAGCTTCTATAAATATTTGAATAAAAATAAAACTCTATTCAAAATGTATAAAAAGGCTATACTGCAAAAATCTATTATTTGAATCAATTCATCCGCAAAATAAAAGAAGCATTGATACTTAATTGCTATACTGTAATATTGTTTAAAATAATACAACAAATGATATTTACAAAGAACCTTACACAAAACTTTTAAAAATCGCTTTTTTGTTCGCAATAGCAATTTGCTATTTTTTCAAAAAAGTTTCTTCGCCCTTTAATTCTCTGTTCATTAATTCCAAAAATATTTCTTTGGAATTTTCTTTTGAATAAACGGCTTTATAAATAGCATTTGATATTGGCGTATCAATATTAATTTTTTGAGCAAGCTCAACTATCGCTTTTGAGGTTTTAACACCTTCAGCAACAGAACCCAATTCAGCTAAAATGTCATCAATCTTTTTGCCTTGAGCAAGCATCCTGCCAACCGTGTTATTACGACTAAGGTGGCTATTGCATGTTGCAATTAAATCTCCCATGCCGGATAACCCCCACAATGTTGAAGGATTTGCCCCCAAATGAACACTAACTCTAACAATTTCCGCCATGCCACGAGCCAAAAGCGCACCCTTTGAATTGTCGCCAAAGTGCATTTCATCAATAAAACCGGCCGCTATTGCAATAACATTTTTTAAACTGCCGCCAAGCTCAACTCCAATTAAATCATCATTTGTATATAGCCTGAATTTATTTGCAACATTTAAAGCCAACTGCACTTTTTTCGCCGTTTCCATATCGCAAGATGCAACAGAAGCTGCCGTCGGCTGCCCTTTTAAAACCTCAAGCGCTAAAGTAGGACCCGATAAAACAGCAATTTTTTGAGTCGGAAGCTCATCTAAAATAACTTCGCTCATTCTTTTTAGTGTGCCTTGTTCTAAGCCTTTTGAGGCATTAACCAAAATTTGCTCGTCTTTAATGCCTGCTTCTTTTAGCTGTTTACATACAAGCCTGA
The DNA here is from genome assembly GCA_944325175.1 of Candidatus Gastranaerophilales bacterium. Classification (GTDB taxonomy): domain Bacteria; phylum Cyanobacteriota; class Vampirovibrionia; order Gastranaerophilales; family Gastranaerophilaceae; genus Galligastranaerophilus_A. Next base: position 13,950 of record CALUYZ010000023.1, read on the forward strand.
TAGCTGAAGTTGCAACAACAAGAAGAATAATATCAGCGCCTTTGATTGCTTCTTTCAGGTCGCTTGTAATCTGAACCTTTTCATCTAACTGTACATTAAAAGGTTTTGTTGTTCTTTTATATTTAACAAGTTCTGAAGATAAATCTTGTTCTCTTGACCAACCGCAAATTTCATCAAAATTTTCTGTCAAAAGTTTAGTTAAAACCAAACCCCAACAGCCTAAACCTAAAACAGCTAATTTCATTTTTCCCCAATACTATACTAAAGACTAAATAAGCCCCATAGATTTTAATTCAGATTGAATTTTTAAACCACGTGGGCTGTTAGAATAGCTTGCCTCAGCCATTTTAACAAATACATCGCATTTATTGTTATCCAATTTAGAACTTGCCATACTGCTTTTATTTAACCTTTGAAAACCCTGACCCATGGCAGTTGAATTAGTGTGGCTTTTTTGAGCAAATATAGGCGAAATTCGCATAAAAAACGGACTCCAATACTGTAAAGATAAAATTAATATACCATAACTTAATCTTATGTGCAATAAGAAAGTTGGGCATTTATTCCTGCAATTTATACAAAACAATGCCTGCACAAAGTGCCAAGTTTAGTGATTCGACATTGTTTGTCATTTTGATTGTCAGTTTTTCATCTGCAAGTTTTAATAAATCGTTACATAAACCGTTTGCTTCAGAGCCAAACATCACAAGCATTTTGCCCTTAGGTTTAAAATCGCTGAAGTTTTTATTTGAATTAACAACAGTTGCAATGAAATTAAATTCCTTTTTAAACTCCTCTAAATCTGCTATATTAACCTTTTTGATTGGAATTTTAAACATATTCCCCGCAGTTGACCTTATTGTTTTTGGCGAATATTCATCAACCGTATCGTTAAAAAGTAAAATTCCATCTACACCAAATGCGCTTGATGCTCTTATTATAGTACCTAAATTGCCCGCATCTTTTATATTATCCAAGAGGATAATTTTTTTAAAAGAAAGAAAACTTTTAATGTCATATACAGGCTTTCTTGCAATAGCCACAACGGTTGAAGGGCTTTCTGTCGTTGAAATTTTTTTCATAATTTCATCATTAACTAAATAGGTTTCAAAATTGTTAAATTCAGGTAAATTTTCCAAAGTAAAAATTTTTTCAATTTCAACTTTAAGTTCAATCGCCTCTAAAACAGCCTTTTTGCCCTCAATTAAAATTAATTTTTCCCTATATTTTTTTTGATGCAACTTTGCAACATCTTTAACTAAATTGTTTTGCAAGCTGGTTATTTCTTTTAACATTCATACATCCTTTTTGCCGTTTCTTGCCAATCAGACAGCCATTTTAACTCTTTTTTGGTCAACATTTCATAATCAATAAGTTGTTCTTCATAAGGAAAATGAGAAAGTGAAACCTTTTTATTATTTTTCAAATAAACACTGTTTTCCAGCCTTACACCAAAATGGTTTTCTTTATATAAACCTGGCTCTATTGTAAAAATGTTGCCGTTTTTTAATTTATATAGAGAATTAATTGACAAAGTAGGAGGCGCCTCATGAACCTCTATTCCAACCCCATGGCCAAGCCCATGGGGAAACAAAAAACCTTGATTTTGATATTTTTTCAGATATTTATAAGCCAAAAGGTGAAGTTCACGGCAAGATAAAATGTCTGAATGATAAACGTTTAACTGCGCCTTTAAAACGGCTGTATAAATTTCTTTCACGGTTTTATCAACGGGTTTTCCTTTGCAATAAAAAACTCTCGTTATATCTGTTGCATAGCCGCCTTCGTAATATCCGCCGCAATCAAGAAGCAAAATGTCGCCTTTTTTTAAGATTTTTTCTTTTGAACAGGCAGTATAGTGGATTATACTTGAATTTTCTTTTATTGCTAAAATTGTTTTGAAGCTTGTCTTTTGAGCGCCAAATTTTTTTAATTCTTTTTCAAAAATTTCATTTAGTTCAAATTCCGATAACCCTTCTTTTATTTTTTCCCTAAAAGAAAACAGGGCTAAATCAAGCCTTTTAAAACTTTCTATAAAATGTTCCAGTTCGGATTTATTTTTCTTTGATTTCATTTGAACAACAGGGTTTTTCTTTATAAAAACAGGCTTTTCAATTAAAAGATAATCAAATAAAGAAATTGAACTTTCATCAACAAAAATTTCGCTTTTTATATTTCTTATAAAATTTTCAAATTCTCCTATTGGCTTTTTTATTATAAAATCAAGGTTTATCGGGGTTTTATAATCAGTAAATAAATAAACCTCGTTTTCATCTTTAATGAAAAGTTTGGCTCTAAAGGTTGAAATATTGTTTGTTTTATAGCTCCTTAAATTCAACAAATAAGCAATTTGAACCAAGTCTGTTATTAAAAAGTTTTTTATTTTAATTCTTTTAATTTTTTCAAATTGATTTTTACCCGCAATTTTAAGAGGTATTAGAAAAACTTCTTCATTTTTATTGTCGATGGAATTTTCATCATCTAAAGTGTTATATGTTTTTATTTCAACACCTTTTAATTCTTCAATCAGCTTTTTATAGAATAAAAAAGAGGTTGATTTATATGGCAAAAACAAGGTAGAGCCTTTTGGCATAAATTCTTTCAGGTAAGATAAAAACGGCTTTTTAAAATCCATTTTTACAACATTTACATTTTTCCCTTTTGTTTGAATTTCTGCTTGAATGTGGTATCTCGGGTCAACAAAAAGAGTGATTAAACCGCTTGCATCTTTAATTCCCTCTCCGGCTGTACCAAAAAAACCGGTTTCTTTTGCTAAAGGCGCATCTTTATAGCTTGAATAAGAATAATCATCTTTAGATTTTAATAAAACAAATTCGTTTTCTTTAATTTTTTCCATATTTATTGCACAAATTAGTAAATCATCTGTATTATAACACTTCTTGCTCTTTTTTTATAATCAAAATCAAAAAGCAAAATTCTCTGAAACCTATCCAGTTCAAAATCGCCTTTTACGAAAGGAATTGTGGCAGAATTTCCTATAATTAAACTTTTTATATGATGATGATTTAAAGATGTGATTAGTTTTTTTGAAAAAGATAAAAATTCTTCAACAATTTCAGGTGTATATTCAAAAACACCTATTGAAACGGAAGAAAATGGGGAATGTACGTTAATTAAAGCGTCATTAATTCTGTTTTTTATAATAGCCGCTTTGACTTTTTCTGTTATATCAATAATATCGTTGCCATTTGAATTAATTACAAATTTTGAAAATTTTATTGCCATATTAACTACCAAAAAAGCAGGAATTAACTTCCTGCTTTATTATTAATATTAAATTATGTACTTTAGATAAAAAATACAGACATAGCCAATACAAATAGTACAATTAATTTAATTGTAAGAGTTGAAATTAAGCTTGATGATTCTTTTGAAATAAAATCAAACTTACTATCTGATAGCGCATCTTTTATGCCAAACAATATTGCTAACAAACCGCCTGTCACAATAGAGCCCATTACAACGCCTGTAAGTGTTTGCATGGCAAGGGCTTTTTCAAAAAGCTTCAAAATGGCAATATAGCTTACCAAAGGAAGAATTAAAACAGCCGCAAGCGGTAATATTGAACCCATTAGAGCTTTATTTGAAAGTTTTTTAACAATTTCAAAATTAACTAAAGCATCTTTTTTGAAAATTGATTTAACAGCCTTTATATAAGAACCTAAAATAAGTCCGACAGGAAAAAGGCTGATGCCCGCACCAAATATAAATGCAAACATAACAAAAGGATTCAGGCAATCAACTTCTTCAAGGTTAATTGTCATAACAAAACCGGCAAACAGAATAAAACAAGCATAAATTGAAGCCGTTGAAAAAATGCTGCCTGTTTTTCCGCCATACATTGCGCTTGCCTGATAAAAATTTTCTATAATATCTTTGTGAGATTGTTCCTCTGCAATTAAAAGCGCATTTTTAGAAGCAGATAAAGCGCTGCATGAAATGCCAAAAATATAAGAAACCGAAAGCATTGAAATTGCAGCCAAACCTAAGCCCCAAAACCCTGCCGTATAGCTTTCCATGCCGCCTGCATTAACAAATGCAAAAAGTGCCGAAAACCCTGCAATTAAAAGTAAAATTGAGGCAGTAATAAAGTTTTTGGTGTTCATTTCTTCTTTTTTAAAATCTTTCAGTTCATCTTTTTTAATTCTCAAATTAAAATATCCTAAAATTGCAAATATTACAGCAACAAAAACACCTGTTAAAACAGGATAAAAAAGACCATATTCAGGCATAAATACTTTTTCTATCAAATAATAAGAAATAATTGAATATAAAACTATCGATGCACAAAAACCCAAGAATAAGGGCAATTTTGAACCGTTTAATGCGCCTTTTAATTTAGCAAAACAAGAAGCTATAATTGCACAAAAAACACCAATCGCAGCAAGCGTCATAGGCAAAAATGCGCCAATCAAATTTAAAACTATAACACCGTTTGTTATTGTGCCTGTTAAAATTGCAATTAAAGTGACTGCAAAATCAAGTGAAATATTTTTGGCATCCATTGAGCTTGAAAGAATAACCGCATCTTTTGCCTCTTTTCTATCAGCAAAAACAAGGTTTGAAGCTTTTGAAAAAATTCCGCTAAACGAGGTTAATAAAAAAGCTTCCATGCAAGCGCCAAAGGTGTATCCCATAATAATTGCGGGGTCTTTATATATAAAATATAAAACCGGAAATAAAATTAAACTAAAACCTACGGGAATTAAAAACGTCGCATAACCGCCATTTAACATTGCTTTATGGAAGGAATTATTTGAATTTTCGATTGATAACAAAGATTTTGTACTTGAATTAATTGAAACAAGTACAGATAAAAACGAAGAAATAAAAACAGATAAAATGCCCACAAAAAAACAAATCGCAACAGGTAAATTAACGAACTTATAAACAAGAGGGCATAGAATTATTGAAGATAAAATTGTCAGCAAAAATTCTTTTTTTTGAACATTCAAAAAGCCTTTTTTAAGTTCAATTTCACATTCTTTAAGCTTGTTGCTCTCATTTTGCACAAATAAAACATCATAAATTTTTAAAGCAGAAAACAAAATTGCTGCCATGCCTGCAATAGGACCCGCCCATATAATTTTAATCGTCGTAAAATCCACTGCCAACTTAAATAAAATAAGCCACATCGAATAAATCAACACAACCAAAAAGAAAAGATTGTAAAAAATCTTTCTTAATTTCATTGAAAAAGACATAATTTTTTATCCTAAAATACTAACTACAAAGCGCATTATAGCATACTAAAAAAATATTGTTAAGCTTTGTAACACAATTTATTTTTTATGAAATTTTTTATCTTTTGATGTTTTTATTTATATGTAAAAGCAAAAAGGCATAAGTATGAGTAATCCGTTTACAATTAATCCGTTTAATGCGTACGCACAAAATATAACACCAACTTCAAGTGCCTACGTTGGCGGAAGCGCAACCGGCGGAACCGGAAGTATTTGGGGCGGAACCCCTGAAGCACAAGGCGTTTCCAAAACAGGTGGCACACAAGGTACAAATGGCTACCATGAAGACATTAAAGAAGTTGCAATGATTGGCGCAAATAAACGTTCTAATTTTGAAAACGGGCTTGGCGGAACAAACAATCCCGATAATCACAAATTATTTTTGACGGCTTAAATTAATTTCACAAAAAAGTTTGAAAAAAAGAGGCATATTATATGCCTCTTTTAGTTTATTTTAAATCAAGGTAACTTCCTTTTCTTTTATCTGAATACGTTGTGTGCAAAAGATGATGTGCCAATTTTGACCCCGGAGTTTCCAAAAATTCTTTGTATAATTTTTGAATTTCAGGGTTTTCGTGAGAATTTCTAACAGCAAGGTTTTTATCTTCTTTGTATAAACCTTCCATTCTATCTTCTTTTATTCTTGCATCTTTACAAGAAATAGGCTGTCCTGCGCCATTAACACACCCTCCGGGGCATGCCATAACTTCAAGCATTTGAAAATCGGCTTTACCTTCTTTAATTTCCTTAATTGCTTTTTCAGCTTCAATTAAAGTGGAAACAACTCTGATTTTAATTTTTTTGCCTTGAATATCAACAACGGCTTCCTTTGACCTTGAGGAAGAATCAACCCCTCTTAACGGTTGAATATCAAGGTTTTCTAAATTTTTTCCCGTTATCATATTATATGCGGTTCTAACAGCAGCTTCAGCCACACCGCCTGATGCGCCAAAAATTGTTGCGCCGCCTGAATAGCCGCCAAAGGGCGAATTTGCTTCTTCTTCTTTTAAGTTGTTGAAATCAATGCCTTCTGTTTGAATCATTTTTGCAAATTCAACCGTTGTTAAAACAACATCTGTTTGCCCTTTTAATTCTTCCCTTTTTGCTTCATATTTTTTAGCGCTGCAAGGCATAACAGAAACCACTTTTAAGTTTTCTTTTGTAACACCTTCATAGAATTTTGGAGCAAATTCTTTTATTGTGGAAGATAACATCTCTTGCGGCGATTTTGCCGTTGAGAGGTGGTTCAACATATCAGGATGTTTTAATTCCATATATCTTACCCAAGCGGGGCAGCAAGAAGTAAAAATAGGAAGATTTTCATTTTTAACCACTCTTTGAACAAATTCATTTGCTTCTTCCATAATCGTAAGGTCTGCTGAAAAATTGGTGTCAAAAACAAGGTCAAAACCTAATTTTCTTGCAGCTGCATACATTTTTTTAATGGAATTTTCACCTGCCTTTAAGCCAAACATTTCGCCTAAAGCAACTCTTACAGATGGCGCAAATTGAATTGCCACTTTAACTTCTCTGTCCAATAAAAGGTCATAAACCATATCTATATTTGATTTTACGGTTAAAGCGCCTGTCGGACAAACAGATGCACACTGACCGCAATTAACACAATCTACATCAAACATGTTTTTATTTGCCATTGTTTGAACTTTTGCTCTGTAGCCTCTGTTATAAAAATCAAGAACGCTTAAACCTTGAAATTCACGGCAAGCTCTAACACAAGCGCCGCATAAAATGCACTTGTTCATATCTCTTTGAATTGAATAGCTTGATGAATCAATGGGAATAAAATCTTCTTCTTTAATTTTTTCAAAAGGAATATTTGTTATTCCGTATTCAAATGAATATTTTTGAAGCTCGCAAGAGCCTGATTTTGAGCATGTTGTACATTCTCTGTCATGGTGTGCCAATAATAATTCCAAAATGGTTTTTCTTATTTTTCTAACCTTTTTAGTGTTGGTATAAACCCTTAAACCTGCTTCAGGCGGCATTGTGCAAGATGCTTGAATACCCCTTTTTTCAATTTCAACAACACACATTCTGCAAGCGCCAAACTGGGTTAAATCGGGACGATAGCAAAAAGTGGGAATTTCAATTCCTGCTTTTTTTGCAACTTCTAAAATTGATTTTTCTTTATCAAATTCAACTTCAATATCGTTTATAAAAAGTGTTTTTTTATTGTTCTCTGTCATTTTCTAAATCCCTTATTCGCTAACAATAGCCTTGAACGGGCAAGCACTCACACATGCGCCGCATTTAATACATTTTGATTGGTCAATTTTATGAGGATTTTTAACCGTACCTTGTATTGCACCCACAGGACAATTTCTTGCACATTTTGTGCAGCCCTTGCAAAGTTCTTCTTGAATTACAATTTTCTTTAAGGCTTTGCAAACGCCAGCAGGGCATTTTTTATCTTGAATGTGCGCTATATATTCATCTCTAAAATATTTAAGAGTGGATAAAACAGGGTTTGGTGCAGTTTTTCCAAGACCGCATAATGAACCTGCTTTTACAACTTCTGCAAGTTCTTCCAATTTATCTAAATCTTCCATGGTGCCATTGCCTTTAACAATTTTTTGCAAAATTGCAAGCATATTTTTTGTGCCTTCACGGCAAGGAACACATTTACCGCAAGATTCATTTGTCGTAAAGTTCATAAAGAACCTTGCAACTTCAACAATACAGGTTTTATCGGACATAACAACCAAACCGCCTGAACCGACCATTGCGCCTGCTTTAATTAAGTTATCATAATCCATTGGAATATCAAGGTGTTCTTCTGTTAAGCAGCCGCCTGAAGGCCCGCCTATTTGAACGGCTTTGAATTTTTTGCCTTCTCTCATGCCGCCGCCTATGTCAAAAATAATTTGTCTTAAAGTGGTTCCCATAGGAACTTCAATTAGCCCTGTATTATTAACTTCCCCTGTTAGAGCAAATGTTTTGGTACCTTTTGAAGTTTCAGTACCCATTGAACTGAACCAATCTGCACCTTTTAAGATAATCACGGGAACATTTGCCAAAGTTTCAACGTTATTTATAAGAGTTGGTCTGCCAAAAAGCCCTTTATTTGCGGGGAAAGGCGGTTTTGGTCTTGGCATGCCACGTTCGCCTTCAATGGATGCTATTAATGCGGTTTCTTCACCGCAAACAAATGCGCCTGCGCCTTCTCTTATATGAATGGTTAAATTAAAGTTTGTGCCCATAATATTATTACCTAAGAAATTTCTTTCTTCGGCATCTTTAATAGCTTTTCTTAATCGCTTAATTGCAAGCGGATATTCTGCCCTTACATAAATATAGGCTTCATCTGCACCAACTGCAAATGCTGCTATTGCAATACCTTCCAATAATTTATGGGGGTCACCTTCCATAACGGATCTATCCATAAAAGCGCCGGGGTCACCTTCGTCGCCATTACAAACCACATAAGATTTTCCGCCTTTATTTGCTGCCGTGAATCGCCATTTTCTGCCTGTAGGAAAACCGCCGCCGCCACGACCTCTTAAACCTGATTTTTCAATAGTTTCAATTACTTTATCAGGATTATTTTCAGCTAACACCATATAAAGCGCTTCATAACCCCTTGCTGCGATTGCTTCATCTATTGATTCTGCGTTTATGTTTCCGCAATTTTTAAGTGCCGTTCTTGTTTGTTTAGCGTAAAAATTAATATGCTCATCATCCATAACGTGGTTATGGGTCATAGGGTCAACATATAAAAGCCTTTCAACGGGTTTTCCGCCTTTAATATGACTTTCAAAAATTTCTTCGACATCAGAAACCTTAACTTTTACATAAGTTACTTTTAATTTCGGAATTGTAACCAAAACGCCTTGTTCGCAAAAGCCATGGCAGCCTGTTGGAACTGCTGTCATTTTATCTTTTTCATTTAATATTGCAACATCAACTCCAAGTTGTTTAAATTTTTCAATAACTTGCATTGAACCGTTTGCAACACAACCCGTTCCTGCGCAAACTAAAACCCTCAAGCCTTGATTTTGAATTAATTCCTGAGCTTTTTTTTGTTCATTTTTTATATCTACATTTAATGATAATTTTTCCATTAGTTAGCTTCCTCTCTAATTAAGGTGTCTATGATGACTTCGATTGCCTCAGGTGTCATTTGAGGATAAACTTTTTCATTTATTACAACAACCGGAGCAAGCCCGCAAGCACCAAGGCAGCTGACTGTTTCAACGGAAAAAAGCCCGTCTTTTGTTGTCATTTTACCGTTTTCCATAGGCAATTTTGCTTTTATGGCTTCTAATACGGGAAGCGACCCTCTAACATGGCATGCTGTTCCGTCACAAACCTTTATTTCATATTTGCCTTTAGGCTCAAGGCTAAATTGCGCATAAAAAGTTGCAACACCAAAAACCGTAGCCGGAGAAAGCCCTTCTATTTTATCTCCGATATATGTTATGGCATCTTCCGGTAAAAATTTGTAAATTTCCTGAACTTTTTGCAAAATTGTTATGAGATTTGTTTTTTCATAACTGCAATCACTAAGTATCTTATCGATTTTAGCAAAATCAATAGAGCTTTTTAACTCTGTCATTTTTAATCTAATCCCCACAAACTAACTTACCCATAATAATATATTTTGAAGGCATAATCAAATAATTTACATATATTGGACGGTAACTTTCTTTAAATATTTATCTTTTAAAAGTTTTGCAATTTTTTTAATTACATCACGTCTTAATTCTATTTCTATGGGCAAATTAGGGTCATAGTGGGCAGAATTAACTTTTGCGCCAACAACAAAATCTATACAATCGGCATCAAGCATAAAATCAATTAATTCTTTTGCTGCATCTTTTTTATCTTCAAAATTATCATCCGATAAATATTCGCAAACTCTTGTAAGGGTTAAAATGCCTTCTGTTACAATGTCTGCACCTTCCATAAAAGAAACTGCCGGCAAGGAACCGCCTGAAGTTTGATTTATGTATATTTCTCTATTTAATTCTCTTGCTAAAATTCCTGCTGTAGTACCGCCTGCAACAGCTTTTTTGCCGTCGAAATCATCAAAAATTCTTGCCCATTCAAAATCTTTGTCGTTATTATAAGGCGGACCGGTATAAATTAAAGCCTTTTTGGGCTTCGTTGCTCTTAAAACAAGTGCGGACATATCGTCTTGCGGAATATGATGAAATGAAACGTATCTTGCAATGTTTGTGATGTGGTTTGCTAAATCATCAGGGTTAAAATCGGGAGTTTTTTCAATATATTCTTTTAAAATTCTTTTTAAACCCTCTCTTGTAATGCCTTCCCTTAATTGCTCAGATGCAAGCCCCGCTTGAGTTACACCGTCAGAAACAAATACAAGAACATCTTGCTCGTTTAATGTGAAATTATATATTTTAAGATGCCTGTTTTTATGATTTTTGGAATCAATAATTTCAGGTCTTAATTCAACAATATTTCCTTTGGAATAATATATAAAATCAGGATTTCCTTCTTCAATAATACTTACATTGCCCTCGTTATCGGCAATAATGACAGAAAATGTTGAATAGCTTATATTTCTTATTTTACAGACAGGAAGAGAATTCATAACAATTTCTGCCGATTTAATTAAATCGGCATTGTTTTCTGCAAAGCCCATAAGCATAACAGATGTCATAGTGGATAAAATGTTTGCTTTAATGCCGCTTCCAAGACCGTCAGACAATACGGCAATTATTTTATCGGAATCTTTGTATCTTTTGGTTATAATACAATCGCCATAAGCATTTTCATTATTTTTTTTAAGTGAAGATTTTCCTATTCTAATAAACATTATTGATTATCACCTTCGCTTGAATAGTCTTGCGCAATAGAACTTAACAGAGTTTCAACATCTACCATATGTTCACCCAATAAGCTTGCAATATTTTGCACTGTTTCAATGTTTTTATTTATTACTTCTCTTGCTTTTTTGGCAACTTTTTCTCTGTTAATTTCAGATGTTGTAACATCGGTTATTATGGCGCCTGTAAGGCTGTTTTCTTCTATTACAAAAATGTTAATATCGTATAATTTATCTTTAATTTGATACCTTTCTTTGTGAATTTCGGTATTTTTCATTAATGCCGTTTCAAACAGAGAATAGAAAGGTAAAATTCTGTCTAATAGCGCACCTTTCATGCCGTCCGGACGCTTTGAGAAAATATCATACATATCTGATGCAAACATTTTAATAAATGCATCATTTGTTTCCATAATTTCTAATTTGCTGTTCACCATAACCATGGCAGATGGCATTGTTCTTAATAACATTGCCGTTTTTTTCATGGCTAATTTTCTCATATAAGAAACACACATAGAAGGTTCTGCTTTTTTGTCTAAAATTGCTGCTGCAAGCTCTCTACAGGTTGAATATCCGCAACCGCCGCAATTTAGTTCATCTTCATCAGAGGTTTTACCTATTGATTTCATTGCATCTGACATATCTATTAAAGATATTTTTTTGTCTGATTTTAAAACAGGCTCATAATCCATTTCTAAAACAACATCAGGGGTTTTTGGAATATCACTTCTTTTTTTAATTTTGGATAAAATGTTTGAATTTACGATTAACCCCGATTTCTTCTTTGGCACGGCAGGACCGTTTACACAGCCGCCTTCGCAAGATAGAGCCTCTAAAAATATCTTTCCTTCAATTTGTTCCGGTTTTAGATTTTGCAATGCTCTTTTAAGTGCAGGCAAAGAACTTAGGCTAATCAGCCTAACATCTTTCTTGATTTTATCCATTTTAATGGTTTCGTTCATACCGCCTTCAATGGGATATAAACCGCCTTCATGCGCTATTTTTGGTATAAAGACATCATCTTTATTCGGTTCAATGGAATTTATATCAATGCTTAAATCTTTTATCCAATAATTTAATTCATCATAAGTTAAAGATGCATAGATTAAATCGGGGTTTCTGTCAGCTTCATTTTTCTTTGCAATGCAAGGACCAATGAAAACAACTTTTATATCTTCATCTTTATAAAAATCTTTAAGATATTTTGCATGAGTTAGGGCAGGAGATGCAATTTTTGCAATATTTTGAGTAAATTCTTGTTTATAATTTCTTATATAATCAACAACTACAGGGCAGCAAGAAGAAATTAAAAGCCCTTTTTCCATTTCATTTAATGTTTTTGCTGTTTCTATTGAAACAAATTCAGCACCGAGGGCTGTTTCGCTTACCCCCCAAAAGCCCAATGTTTTTAATAAAGAAATCATAACAGGGGCGGAATAGTCATAAACGCCCGTCCAAGAAGGCGCAAGAGAAACAATAACTTTCTTTCCCGATATTAAGAGAGATTTAACTTTATCTATATCATATCTTATTCTTTTTGCATTTGAAGGGCAAACACGAACACAATGACCACAGGCTATACATTTATCTTTTATGATTTTTGCTTGTGAATCAATAACTTCAATAGACTTTACAAAACACTCTCTAACACACTTGTAACAATCATGACACTTATTTGAAAGTGTATAGACGGGATAAATTTTTTCTTCCATATCAATCTTCTTATAACAACCTAGCCATTTTTATTTTACATTATTAAGACGCATTTTACAATTTATTGGCTATACTTTTCATCTGATTTGTAGTAAAATTAAGCAAAATGTTTGAGAAATTTACCCAGAAAGCTTTGGATATTGTTGTTAACGCTCAAATTGAAGCGGGAAATTTTGGTGCAGATAAAGTTTATTCCGAACATTTTTTATATGGCTTGGTGGATTCTATAAAAGGTGTTCAAGCCAGACTTTTAGGGTTAAATGAAATAAATATTGAAGAATTAAAACAAAAAATAGACAATAAAATTGAACTTAAAAAAGAACCTAAATGCGGCGAATTTATTCCATTTTCAAAAAGTGCAAGAGAAATTTTGGAAAAAACAATGGAAATTTCTAAATTTTACAATAATTCGCTTGTAATTCCTTATTATATCGCCCTTGCAATTTTTAATTCAAAAAATTCAGGCGCATATCAAATTTTAAAAGAATTTAATTTTGATGAAGAAAAAGCTATTTCAAACATTAAAGGTTTGTTAAGCAAAAAAAAGAAAAAACAGCAATTCAAACACCCTGAAGAAGACGACAAAACCCAAAAACAGGATAATTACTTTAAAAAAGTAGATACTATTTTTACAGAAAATAATTTATCAAAACTTTTAAGTTCCGCAAAAGCAAAATTATCTACTTACGGTTATGAAATTTTAGGTACAGAGCAAATTATAGAATCTGTTTTGGATGAAGAAACCGAAATAACAAAAATTTTAGCTAAATATGGCATTACAAAAAATTCCTTTGATGAAAAATTAAAAAAATTTTCAAACAGAGAAGAAGAATATGGCGAAAGACAAATTATTTTCACCCCAAATGCCTTTAGGGTTATGCTAAATGCCATTGAAGCCGCAAAAGAAATGGGAAGCGTTGAAATTAAGCCCGAGCATGTTATTATGGGTGTTTTAAAAGCAAAAACAGGCATTGCATACAAAATTCTTAAAGAATTAACCGGCTATAAAACAGATTTTATTGACCAACTGACAAAAGAATTAAACACAGGCACAAAAACCATGCCTGAAACGCTTGCAATTCTAAGGCTCGCCAAAGCAGAAGCCAAAAATTTAAACAAAACAACAATAGGCACAGAAATGATTTTGCTCGGCATTTTGGCTTATAAAAACGGTGTTGCAGCAGAAGTTTTAGACAAATTGGGCATTACATTAAAAGATGCAAGAGTGCAAGCCCTTAATTTAATAGGTGATGACATTGAAGAAGGCGACGAAGCCGCAATGAAATACACCCAAAGAGCAAAAAAACTTTTGGAAATTGCTTATGAAGTTGCAAAAAACCATGGCAAAGAAAAAATTATGTCAGAGCACATTTTATATGCAATTACAAAATTAACGGATTGTATCGCAATGAAAATTTTAGAAAACTTAGGCACCGATACTTTAGAAATTAAACAAGGCATTTTGGTTGAATTGCAAAATATTCAAATTTAATTAAGCTTTTTGATTAGAAATATTTTTTAAAAGAAAATATAAGAAAGTTATTCATCATTTCTTGAAATTTGTATTCTTCTGCTTTCGCCTTCGCCAATGCTTTTTGATTGCAGGTTATAAGAATTTCTAATGTTTAAGATTGTATCTTTAGAAACAGATGCTTCAAAAATCAAACAAGGCATTTTGGTTGAATTGCAAAATATTCAAATTTAATTAAGCTTTTTGATTAGAAATATTTTTTAAAAGAA
>CALUYZ010000024.1 GCA_944325175.1 Candidatus Gastranaerophilales bacterium
CTTTTGTATCTGCCATATCACCGTCTTCACCCGAATAATGGTTTCCATTTAAAAGTTTTTCATTCAACCCTTTCATGTTAGTTGGAAAATTAATTTCAGAAACTGCATCTAACGTTGTAATTTTACTTGGTATGCCACAAGAGGAAAGCTTATCAGGTCCACAAACGTTATTTATTTTGTAAACCTTCGACAACGCATCCAAAATAAAACTTTCAGCTGCAGTATCTGCTGTTGTATTTCCGTCCTCACCTTCCGTATAGGTTCCATAACCACCCAATGCGTTCATCTGCCCAATCGCTTGTGCTAGTCTTGCATGAAGAGCTTTTTTCTGCGCATCCCATGCCTTCTCGTTGACATTCACCAATAAACTCGGCAACGTAATTGCTGCCACAATTCCAATAATCGCTAAAGTAATTAAAACTTCAGCAAGCGTAAAACCTCTAAACTTTTTCATATTTTCTGCTTTCCTTTCAACTTTTGCACCAATTTGAGCAAATTTGTTGCAACGGTTGAAATGTTTATTGTTAGGGCATTTTGAAATAAGAGGAATGAAAAATACCATAATTTTAACATCTTGAACTGATGTGAAAATAATGCTATATTAAGAAAAAGAAGATAAAATGCACCAAGATTGCTCATTTTGGTGCATTTTTTATGTTTAAAAAAGAAAAAGTTGAATAATAAAAAAGTAGGTTGGGCTTTCAGCCCAACGTCATCAAACCGTTTTCACAACCCCTTTTGAAACATCAAAACACAAAAAAGCGCCACTTAAAAAAGTGACACCAAAGATAAAATAATAAAGTTGAAAAAATTACTATTCTTTTCTAAAAAAAGAGTTTTTTGCTTAGCTGACACATTTTAGCAAAATGACAATTTATCTCTTGACGCAGCGCACGTAACGCGCAGTAGAGCGTCCGTCACGGTAACGGTTGCCATTATTGAGACTTTGACCCCAAGCGAACCCGGAAGTGCCCAGAGAAATGACCGAGCCCGAACAATAGCTGTTAGTGTTTTCACCTAGGTTGATAAGAGGCGCATTTACAAATAGCGATGCAATCTCGTCTCTATCAGGCAACCTTAGGTCTTCTCCCATGGTTTTGCATGCTGTTTGTGCATCAACTGTTCCTGCATTTTCTGTATATTGTGGTACTGTTGATGTGTAATTTGAGCTATATGGAATTGGTGCCACAACGACAGGGCTTTTATTGTAGAAAGCTGTGATGAATCCTACATCTTTACCTACTTGGTTTGGTCCTTCTGCACCATTTAAGTCATATACAAAGTTAACACACATTTTGTTTTGAGCATAATGGTTAGCTGTTGTATCTGAACTGCACAATGGGTTATAAAATACAGCTATTGATTCACCATTCACTGTTTCAAATGCAGCAGCTTTTGTATCTGCCATATCACCGTCTTCATCTGTATAGTGGTTTCCATTTAAAAGTTTTGCATTTAACTCTTTCATTTTAGTTGGAAAATTAATTTCAGATACTGCATCTAGTGTTGTAATCTTACTTGGAATACCGCAAGAACTTAATTTATCGGGTCCACAAACATTGTTAATTTTATAAACTTTTGATAGTGCATCTAAAATAAAGCTTTCAGCTGCCGTATCAGCCGTTGCTGCGCCTTTCTCATCCTCCGTGTACGTTCCATATCCACCCAGTGCGTTCATCTGTCCTATTGCTTGTGCCAACCTTGCATGGAGAGCTTTTTTCTGCGCATCCCACGCTTTTTCGTTTACATTTACAAGCAAACTTGGCAAAGTAATTGCTGCTACTATGCCAATAATAGCTAAAGTAATCAGAATTTCAGCCAATGTAAACCCTTTTTTCTTTTTCATAAAAATTACCTTTCTATTGCTAAATAATTCCAACAGGAATATATAATGAAGTATAACTTCACATATTCTAATATTATCATTATTTTATCTTGCCTTCAACGTATGAATTTAAAATTAAGCAATAAAAATGCACCATAATATTCATTATGGTGCAAATGGTTTATATACATTCATATTATCATTGTTTTTTGGAAGTTACAAGCCTTATATTTTTAAAATATTTTGTATTCCTTATAATCTTTTATTCAATAAAATCAACCTTTTTGAGCTTTTTGAAACAAAATGAATATTTTGGTCTAAAAAGTTGAAAGGAAAGCAGAAAATATGAAAAAGTTTAGAGGTTTTACGCTTGCTGAAGTTTTAATTACTTTAGCGATTATTGGAATTGTGGCAGCAATTACGTTGCCGAGTTTATTGGTGAATGTCAACGAGAAGGCATGGGATGCGCAGAAAAAAGCTCTTCATGCAAGACTAGCACAAGCGATTGGGCAGATGAACGCATTGGGTGGTTATGGAACCTATACGGAAGGTGAGGACGGAAATACAACAGCAGATACTGCAGCTGAAAGTTTTATTTTGGATGCACTTTCTAAGGTTTATAAAATTAACAATGTTTGTGGACCCGATAAATTAAGTTCTTGCGGTATTCCAAGTAAGATTACAACACTAGATGCAGTTTCTGAAATTAATTTTCCAACTAAAATGAGCGAATTGAACCCTGTTTTATTGCAAAATGTTGGAAATATAGGTTTAGGTGAAGACAGTAATGTTGATACAAAAGCAGCTGCATTTGAAACTGTTAACGGCGAATCAATCGCAGTGTTTTATAATCCTTATTGTGGAACGGATAGTAGTATTTATCATTTTGTTCAAAATAAAATGTGTGTAAATTTTGTGTATGATTTGAATGGAAAAGAGGGTCCCAACCAAGTTGGTAAAGATGTAGGTTTTATGACGGCATTTTACAGAAAAAACTCTACTCTTGTAGCACCTGTTCCTTACAAAGAAAATGCGGAAATTTCACCTTCTTATAGTGAAAGCAAAGATGTTATTGATGCTGCAGGTGCATGTAAATTAAAAGGGGAAGATTTAAGGCTGCCTGATAGAGATGAAATTGCATCATTGTTTATAAATGCGCCTTTGGTTAACATGGTTGATTCGATTGGTTTTTGGTCGGGTTCAATCATTTCTGTTGGTAATTCTGGATTTACTTGGGGGCAAGACTTTAGCAATGGTGGTCGTGCGCCTGTTAGCAGAAGCTATACCGGCTATGTTCGCTGTGTTTACAAGTAGTTATGTGAAGGGTTTTTATTAAATAAAATTATTTCTTTGAAAAGAAGTTAATAATTTTATTTAATAAGCCCTCATCTTCAACTTCGGGTTCATTATATGTTTGTTTGTTGTCTTCTTTTAAGGTTTCTTGTGCGCCAAATTTTTGTGCCATTGCATAGTCGCCTTCTTTGATGTAAAAATCTTTCAAAATATTTTTGGCGTATTCATCGTTATCAAGTTCATAAACTTTTTGCCAATAATCAATGGCTGTATATTTTTCTTTATTGGCTTCATATAATTTTGCAAGCTCAATTAAAACATCTTTATTTTTTGGGTTTAGCGTGTAGGCATTATTAAATTCTACAAGTGCTTCGTCAAATTTATTCATGGCTTTATTCATGTAGGCGTAATTATATGTTGCCATAAAATCGTCGCCTTTTTCTTCATAGCACAATGCTTTCATTTGAAAACTGATAGGGTTTGGTCCTAAAATTTTTGTATATTCGTCAATAAATTTAAAAGCTTCATCGAAATTTTTAATATTATATGAATATTGTGCCATTAAAAGATAATAAAGTGCTTTTCTTTCTTTTTCCATTGTTTCGGGGTTCATTTTATCTAAAATGGCTTTTGCTTCGTCATTTTTTTCATCCTGAAGTAAAATTTTAACTTTTAAGGTTTCATCTGAAACAACTTTCAGGGCATTTTCATAGTCGCCTAAATCAAAATATAACTTTGCTTCAATATCGTTAAAATTTGCCTTGTTGCCAAAAATTTCATTACCTTTTTTGGCAATATTTATTGCAGATTCAAGAGTTTTTTCTTTTGTGTATAAATCTATTAATTCTAAGTATGATGTTATGTGGGTTTCATCAATTTCAATTATTTTTGAAAATTCATCTATTGCTTTTAGGGGCTTATTTGTAATTTTATAAAGCCTTGCAAGTTTTTCTCTTGCTTCAATATTTGATGCATCAATGTTTAAGGCTTTTTTGCAGTCAATTATTCCATATTCAAGCTTGCCGTTTACAATGTTATAGTTTGCACGAACAATATAATATTTTAATCTGTCTGTATCTTGGTAAATATCCATTAAAGCAGACAATGCCGCTTCATCGTTTGGGGTTTCTTTTAAAATTGTTTCATAAATTTCTTTTGCTCTGTCAGCATCGCCTTCTGCCAATATTTCAGATGCTTTTATATGAAGCGCATTTGTGTCCATTTTAAAATCCTTTATAAATATAATTTTGAAAAATCTAAACTTTCTTTAAAGTTTCTGTTTTTAATAATTTCAGCAACTTTTTTATTATCATATTTAACTTTTTTGTGTTCAAAAGAAAATGACCCGTCAGGATTAATCGTCATTAAAAGATAAATCGGCATTTTATCTTCTGTCATAGAACGCCCTATGCTTCCTACATTTACGACAGTTTTGCCGGATTCCAATGAAAAGCCGCATGGAATATGGGTATGACCTGCAAAAATTAAATCGCAAGGTGAATTTTTTACCATTTCTTCAACTTCATTTATTGAGGTATCGGGGAAAATGTTCTCATCTTGCCTTCTCGGTGACCCGTGAACCATTAAAATTTGAATACCTTCTATGTTAACCGTTTTATTTTCAGGTAAATTTTTTAATAATTCTTTGTTTTCTTCTTTAATTTCAACCGCATCCAACTTTAAGGCACCTGCCATAAGAGGGTTTTTTAAATGCATTGAATTATACATTTCATCATTAAAATTGACAATTAATTTATCTGTGTTGCCTTGAATGATTTCAACATTTTCAAGAGAGAAAATTTTTTCTATGGTGTAATTAGGGTCGTACCCGCCCATAGCAAGGTCACCCAAAACTAAAATTTTTGTTGCACCTTCTTTTTTAATATCTTCTAAAACATTATCAAGTGCAAGTTTATTTCCATGGATATCTGATATACAAGCAATTTTCATGCTACAATAATAAACAAAAACAGATAGGTTTGCAAATTTATGAACAAGATTCAAATTAAGATAGGGGATGTTTTAATAGGTGGCGGTGCGCCAATTTCTGTACAGAGTATGACAAACACACCTACGGATGATGTTAAAAAAACAGTTGAGCAAATAAATGAACTGCAAAAAGCGGGCTGTGACATTGTAAGGCTTGCCGTTTTGAATAAAACTTGCGCTGAAGCCATTAAAGAAATTAAAAACAAAACAAATATTCCCCTTGTGGCCGACATTCATTTTGATTACCGTTTGGCTTTAATTGCCATGGATATGGGAATAGATGCTCTTCGCTTAAACCCCGGCAACATTGGCGGAGTTGACCACGTTAGACAAGTGGTTCAAGTTGCAAAAAAAAGAAATATTCCGATAAGAATAGGTATAAATGGCGGTTCTTTGGAAAAATATCTATATTCGGATAATTCTATGAATTTAGCCGATAAAATGATTAAAAGTGCGCTTGATCATATCAAAATTTTAGAAGACCTTGATTTTAATTTAATAAAAGTTTCTCTAAAATCATCTGATGTTATGACAATGATTGAAGCATACAGAAAAATTTATGAAATAATTCCATACCCGCTTCATTTAGGCGTAACGGAAGCAGGAACCTTAAGAGGCGGCATTATAAAATCTGCAATAGGAATAGGTTCTTTGTTAGCAGATGGAATTGGCGACACCATAAGGGTTTCTCTAACAGAAAACCCGATTGAAGAAGTAAAAGCAGGGTTTGATATTTTATCTGCCTTAAAATTAAGAAGAAAGGGCGTTAATTTTGTTTCATGTCCAACTTGCGGCAGATGTAAAATTAATTTAATCGAGCTTGCACACAAGGTTGAAGAAAGGTTTAAAAATTTAGACAAACCAATTACAATCGCCACAATGGGCTGTCCTGTTAATGGTCCAAACGAAGCTAAAGATGCAGACTATGGCATTGCAGGCGCTATTTCCGAAGGGTATATTTTCAAAAAAGGCGAATTAATCAAAAAAGTTAAAGAAAACGAACTTTTAGATGAATTTGAAAAAATTGTTTTAAACGATTTAGACTAAATTTACATCATATAGTTGGTTTAATTCGAAAATACATATATAATAATATTGTAGAAAGCAAAAATTTCATTTTAGAAGGAAAGTATATGAAAAAAGCAATATTATTATTAGCGGCATTTTTTATTGTTGCGCAGGCTTCATTTGCCTATTATGAAGAATACAAAACTTCAGATATTGTTAATCTTCAAGGAAAAGGCTATTCTCAAGATTTGTTAAGAATAATCGATACATCAAGATACCTTAAACAAGGTGTTGAAAAGGATTATGTTCCATATTATCCGAGAGAATTTTATTCTGAAAATCCGATTTTAAAATATTATCAAATGGCACAAAGATATTGGGACCCGGGTGTAGATTCACCTGATTTTGGCTTTAAAGAAATAAGTTTTCAAAACAGATGGTTTGATTTTTCACCGAGCTATAATTCTAAAATCAACCCCAATGACAGATACCAAAGGCTTTTTGATAAAGACATAAAACGTCTTGAATATACAGGTAAAATTGTTAAAGACTCAAACGGTGACGAAGAAAAAGCAAAACAAATTCTAAACGTAAAAGACGAAACACCTTCTAAAACCCAAACCACAAAAGATGAATTTGTAATAGAAGATTTATAAAAAAGTTAAAAATTTATACAAAAAAGTGTGCAGGTTATATATTTGCACACTTTATTTTTTTAATTAATGCTATAATTTTCATATCAAAAACTTTTATAAAGGAATTAAATCTTATGAAAATGAGTAAACTTTTTGTGCAAACTTTGAGGGATTTCCCCCAAGATGCAGAAGCTATGAGCCACAAGTTATTGGTTAGAGCAGGATATATAAAAAAATTAGCAAACGGTATTTATTCATATTTGCCCCTAATGAAAAGGGTTATATTTAAAATTGAACAAATTGCAAGAGAAGAACTAAATAAAGCAGGTGCTGAAGAACTTTTAATGCCCTTTGTGCAGCCGGCTGAACTTTGGCAAAAATCAGGCAGGTGGCAAGTTTACGGTAAAGAACTTTTAAGAATGAAAGATAGGCACGAAACAGAACTATGCTTAGGTCCAACCCATGAAGAAGTTATAACTTCAATAGTTGACGGCATTTTGAATTCATATAAACAATTACCGATTAACTTGTATCAATTCCAATTAAAATTCAGAGATGAAATTCGCCCAAGGTTTGGTCTTTTAAGGGGCAGAGAATTTATCATGAAAGACGGCTATTCTTTCCACTCATCTCAAGAAAGTTTGGATGAAGAATATAAAAATATGTGGAGAGCGTATAAAAGAATTTTTGACCGTTGCGGTTTAGACACAAAAGCCGTTCAATCAGATTCAGGCGCCATTGGCGGTAAAGTAAGCCATGAGTTTATGGTTTTAACCGAAACCCAAACAGGGGAAGACGATGTTTTCTATTGCAAAAATTGCGACTTTTCGGCAAATTCAAACCATTCAACCTCAATTTTAAATGAAATCGAAACCACAACCGATTTTAATGAAGAAAAAATCGTCGATACTCCTAATGTTAAAACAATTAAAGACTTGGCAGAATTTTTAAATATCAATGAAAACAACATTTTAAAATCAGTTTTCTATATCATAGACTCAAAACCGGTCATGGTTATGATAAGAGGCGATAAAGAGGTTGAAGAAACAAAACTTCTAAATGCCGTTAACGGTCTTGAAATAAGAAAAGCAACAGAAGAAGAAACAAGCGAATATACAGGTTCAAAAGCCGGTTTTCTTTCATTTATAGGTTTAGAAGATAAAATAAAAATCATTTTTGATATGTCAGCTAAGGGAATGAAAAATTTTGTTATAGGCGCAAATGAAGTTGATAAACATATTGTAGGGTACAATTTCAAATCAATGCCTGAATTTGTTGATGTTTCACTTGTAAAAGCAGGGGAACTTTGCCCTAATTGTCATAAACCTTTGTTCATTACAAGAGGAATCGAAGTAGGAAACATTTTCCAACTCGGAACTAAATATTCAAAACCGATGAATGTAACATACACAGATGAAAACGGTGAAAATAAACCCTTTATTATGGGCTGCTATGGCATAGGCATTACAAGAACGGCAGCAGCTGCCATAGAAAAACACCATGATGAGTTTGGTATTATATGGCCTTTAGCTATTGCGCCTTACCATATAGTTGTAGTTCCCGTTAATATTCAAGAAGAGGAACAAAGAAAAGTTGCCTTTGAAATTTATGAAAAACTTCAAAAAGAAGGCGTTGAAGTTGTTATAGATGATAGAGATGATAGAGCAGGCGTTAAGTTCAAAGATGCTGATTTAATCGGTTTCCCATACAGAATAACGGTCGGAAAAACAATAAAAGACGGGCTTGTTGAGTTTAAAACAAGGCAAACAGGTGAAATGGTTACAATCACACCGGATGAAGCTATTCAAAAAATAACCGAAGAAGTCAAAAAATTAAAGGCGGACTAAAATTGACTCAAATAGATTTTTCAATCACAATAGCACACCTTTACCCTGAATTACTTAATATCTACGGTGATTTAGGCAACATCTCGGCAATAAAAAACAGATGCCTTTGGCGCGGGATTAAAATTAATGTAGTTGAAATTAAATCAGGCTCAAGAATTAATCCTGATGAATTTGACCTTTATTTTATAGGCGGCGGGCAGGATAAACAGCAAATAGAAGCTTCATTTGAACTTTTAAAAAATAAAGAAAGGCTTCAAAAAGCCATGGAATCAGATGCCGTTTTTCTTGGAATTTGCGGCGGCTATCAACTTTTAGGGCATTATTATCAGCCAAAAAATGCAGAAAAGCTTGATGGCATAGGGCTTTTAAATGCGTATACCGTTGCAGGCAACAAAAGGTTTATAGGAAACATTACAGGCAAATGTCCTTATATAAATAATTCAACAATAACGGGTTTTGAAAATCATAGCGGCTTAACCTTTTTAAAAGGAGATACAAAGCCTTTAATGAAAGTAATTAAGGGCTATGGTAACAACGGAAAAGACAAAACCGAAGGCGCCAGATATAAAAATGTTTTTGGAACATATCTCCATGGCTCACTGCTTCCAAAAAACCCGAAATTTTGCGATTATTTAATATCGCTTGCCTTAAAAAGAAAATATAAGTGCGAAATACCTCTGCAACCTTTGGATGATGAGATTGAAGAAAAAACCCATATATTTTGCACTAAGCGCAAGTAATTATATTTTTACAAAAAAGTGCAGATGATTTATCTGCACTATATTTTCCAATTAAATTAAGCCTTGTTTGCTTTTAGACGTGTGAAATTTTAAAATCTTCAGATAATGAAATTCAAAACATACAAGCTTATACGCTAAGCACAAGGATTATACTAAATATTCAATGCCTGTTCTTTTTTGGCTGTTGATGTTCAAAAACCCATATATTTTGCACTAAGCGCAAGTAATTATATTTTTACAAAAAAGTGCAGATGATTTATCTGCACTATATTTTCCAATTAAATTAAGCCTTGTTTGCTTTTAGATGTGTGAAATTTTAAAATCTTCAGATAATGAAATTCAAAATATACAAGCTTTTGCGCTAAGCACAAGGATTATACTAAATATTCAATGCCTGTTCTTTTTTCAGCTCTGTCGATTAAATTATCATAACGTCTTTCAGGAATTATCCAATTTCCAAATTTTGTTTCAGAAAAGCTTGCATTTTTAAATGAAGGTGCTTCATCTGCTCTAAAAGCCGTCATTACATATTTGTCACCTTTTTCTTGCGCATCTTTTACAATATGAGCTAATAAAGGTGTTAAAGGGTCTGCAAACTGTTGGTTTTCACCGTATTCTTCAATGACTGTGTTTATGCCTTCATATTTACCTTCATCTCGGCTTAAATGTCTGTTTGTTTGTGCAGCAGAAACAATTTCTTTCGTATCATTTGTTTGAAGACAATAAAAATCTGCTTGTCGTGCCAATTTAGGATTTACAAAGTTTTCACGAAGCCATACCGGTAAATTAGAATTTTCAATTTCTTTTCTGTCTGAAGAATTGCTTTTGTCAAATCTATACAAAGTGGCATTATGTTTTTCGTTAGTGCCTCTTTTTTTTACGGTGCAATTAAAAATTGCGCTTTTGCCAAAATTGCAAGAGTTATTGATAGGAGTTATATTCATTTTAATACCTCGAAAATTTGTGCGTATGAATAAAAAACTCTAAAAAAATTTTTTTTGCTTAGCTTCTTGAAAATGCTTCTAAAACTAATGTATCTTGTGTTTTAATCGGGTTAAAATAAGCGCAAGAAGCAACCATGGCAGCATTATCCGTACAGAATTTCATCTGTGGTGCAAAAGTTTTATATCCGACATCTTCTAGTGCGAATAATTTTTTTCTTAACTCGGAATTAGCCGCAACACCGCCTGATAAAACAATCGTTTTAATGCCATATTTATCTGCAAGTTTTTTTGTTTTATCAATTAAAGTTGATGTTATATTTTCTTGAAAACTTGCGCAAATGTCGGCTACAGGAAGCTCTTCCCCCTTAAATGATTGAACAAGCCTTAAAACTGCGGTTTTTAAACCTGAAAAACTGAATTCATTTTCTTTAACTTTTGCTTTTGGTAAATTAAAGGCTTTTGGGTTCCCTGTTTGCGCCAGTTTATCAAGCTTTATACCACCGGGGTATGGAAGCCCCATCAACCTTGCAACTTTATCATAAACTTCACCGGTTGCATCATCTATTGTGGATGCTATGATTTCTTGTTTGTCATAATCTTCAACTTTAATAATTTGTGTGTGCCCGCCTGAAACCAAAAGGCAAATAAAAGGCGGCTTTAGGTCGCTTTCTAGGAAGTTTGCACAAACGTGACCTTGAAGGTGGTTAATGCCTATATATGGCTTATTATAAACAAGAGAAAGGGTTTTAGCCGCATTTAGACCAACAAGTAAACACCCCACTAACCCGGGGCCCACGGTTGATGCAAAAGCGTCAATATCATTTCTTTCAATATTAAAATTTTTCTTTGCGATTTCAAATGTTTCATCAATTACAACATTAATTGCATCTAAATGTTCTCTTGCAGCAATTTCAGGAATAACCCCGCCAAATTTTTCGTGGGTTTTAATTTGAGTTGCAACAACGTTTGCAATAACTTCTCTGCCGTCTTTAATTATAGCTGCCGCTGTTTCATCACAGCTTGTTTCAATACCGAATATTAACATTTTTTCCCTTTTATAGCTGCAAAATCTAAGATTATAATTGTTTTTATTGCCTTTTTTTGCTAAAATAATAGCATGAAAAAAAGTTTTTTGCTCACAATCTTATTAGGTTTGTTTTTCATAATGCCTGCAACAGCTTCCATTGAAGATGATGCTACGGTATTGTACAACAAAGGCATCGATTTATACGAGCAAGATAAAATTGAACAGTCGATAGCAACATTTAAAAAAGCAATTTCTATCAACCCTGAATTTTATGAAGCTTACTACAATTTAGCAAGAATTCAAGAATCAGCGGGAAAATATCAAGATGCAATTTTGAGCTATGAAAAACTTTTAAAAATTGAACCGGATGATTATGACAGCTGTTTTCAGCTTGCGAATTTGTTGTATAAAAAAGGATATTTAGCAAAAGCGCAAAGTTATCTTGCAAAAATTCCCGTAAACAGTGAGTTTGGAACAAAAGCAAAAACATTATCAGATAAAATTTCAAAAAGACAAAGCGAAATTCAGGAAGAAACAAGAATTAAATCCGAACAAAACCTAAAAACTTCCATTGTAGGTTCGGTACCGGCGCCTTCAGGTCTTGTGGTTGATTCAAAAGGCAATATGATTGTTGCAAGTTTTTCTCAAAGTGTTATTTTTAAAATTTCACCTGACGGAATGAATAAATTCGTTTTTGCCGACAAAGAAAAAGGGCTTGACGGACCAATCGGAATTGCAATAGATTCATTTGACAATATTTATGTAGCAAACTATAACAAAGGAAATGTCATTTGTTTTGATAAAAAAGGTACTCCAAACATTTTAATGTATGTTAAAAAGCCATATTGCATTAATTTAGATGAAAAAAATGCAAAAATTTATGTAACGGAACAAGAAAACAACAGCGTTATTTCATACGACATAAAGGACATTTTAAAACTTTCTTCAATTCAAAAGAATAAAGAAAATGAAACAAAACAGGAAAATAATATAAAAGCACCTGAATACGAAAAAGTTATAACTTTTCCAACAACAGACAGAAACCCTATAGGCACCCCCTCTATTATTGAATCCAACTTTACAAGAACAAACCCTCAATCAAGCATAACAGCGCCTATTATGGTTCCTGCCGGTTCATTATTTGACTATTAAGCTACATTTTTTTATACTTACATTATGAGAAACGGCATTAAAAAAATTTGTATATTTTGTTCATCAAGCAATTTGTTGGATGATATTTACTATAAAGATGCTGAAATTTTAGGTAAACTTTTGGCTGAAAACAATCTTGATGTTGTATACGGTGGTTCAAAGCTTGGAATAATGTATAAAGTTTCAAAAACCGCAAAAGATTACGGCTCTAAAATTACGGGCGTTATGCCTGAAAAGCTTTATGATTTGTGCGGAAATGAAGATTTTTGCAACGAATTTTATTTAACAAACGGCATGAGGGAAAGAAAAGCCAAACTGGATGAAAAATCTGATGCTGTTATTGCGCTTGCGGGAGGCTTCGGCACTCTTGAGGAGTTGTCTGAAATGATTGTTCAAAAGCAGCTTTGCTATAACAATAAACCAATTATAATTTTAAACACAAATGGTTTTTATGATAATTTATTAAAATTTTTTGATACCATAATAAATGAAAAATTTGCAAACAAAAACGCCAAAAAGCTTTATTATGTTGCAAATACACCAATGGATGCCATTAATTATTTGAAAAATTATACATTTGAAAAAACAAATTTCGGAAAAGAAGAGCTTTTAAAACATGCAGGCTAAAAAAGAGAAAATATTAATTTTTAACTCGGATGATTTTGGTCATTCGCACCCTTTTAATATGGGTGTATACAGGGGAATTAAAGCCGGAATTATAGCAACCAGCTGTGTTTTAGCAAATATGGAAGGCTACAGCGAAGCAACCTCTTTGATTTCCGATTTAAAAAATGTAAAGTTCGGAATTCATCTTAATCTGATTGAAGGAAAAAGTATAACGGAAGCAAAGTTTTTGGTTGATTCAAAAAATAATTTTAATCTTGGATATGTTGACATTTTGAAAAAATCGTACGATAAAAATTTTCTTAATTCTGTTGAATTTGAATTTAGAGCGCAAATTGAAAGAATTTTATCTGATTTTGAAATTAACCATATAAATTCCCACGTACATACCCACTCAATTCCAAACATTTTCAAAATTGTTTGCAAATTGGCTGAAGAATATAAAATTCCATATATAAGAACCCAATTCGAAAAACCTTATATGGTAAAAAATTTCACGAAAAATTTTAACTTAAAATATCCTATAAATTTAATCAAAAGAGGGCTTTTGAACTATTTCACCATTCAAAATAAAAAGTATTTGCCAAAAAATTTTCTAACCAATGATTATCTTTTAGGTGTAACATACACGGGCTTTATGGATAAAAACACGATTTTAGAGGGTTTAAGGGTAATTGAAAACGGCGTTGTTGAACTTTTAATTCATCCCGCTTATTATGAAAATGAAATTTTAAAACCGTATAATTTTAATGAATACAAAATAACCGAAGATGACAGTATTATAGATGAAATTAAAGCGCTTGGCTTTAAATTAGGCGATTGTTCAATTCAAGAAAAAGAAGTTGATAATTATGGAAAAAATTTCAAATAAAGTTATAAACAGGCTTACTCAGTATCATTCAATTTTGGTCGCAAGTATAAAAAAAGGCGAAACAACCGTTACAAGCTCATTTATGGCACAACTTTTAAAAATAGATGATTCTCAAGTAAGAAAAGATATTTCAATGCTGAATAATACGGGAAAATCAAGAGTGGGCTATGATGCCGTTCAATTAAAAGAAACTATTGAAAAAACACTCGGTTTTGCAAATCCTAAAAACGCTTTCATAATAGGGGCGGGAAATTTAGGCACAGCACTTGCAAAATACAACGATTTTGAAGACTATGGCTTATGCGTTCTTGCGCTTTTTGATATAGATAAAAACAAAATAGGCAAATCCATTAATTCAAAACCGGTTTATGACATTAAAGAGCTTTCAAGGTACACAAAAGAACAAAATGTCGAAATAGCAATTTTAACCGTTCCTGCCGATTTTGCGCAAGATATTGCCGATTTTGCCGTTAAATCAAAAATTAAATATATTTGGAATTTTTCTCCGGCTGTTTTATCTGTTCCGATTGATGTGGATGTTTGGAATGAAAACTTAATGGGCAATTTTTTGCAGTTTTCATATAAGATTTCAAAATAAACCTCATTTTAAAATAAAAAAAAGCCGCTAAATTTGCGGCTACTAGACTTGGGGAGGAGGTTTTTAGCGGATGGAATTTCCATCCGTCCTTCTTTATATGAATTGTATCGTAACTTATGTAATTTTCTTTAGCATCTTTTAAAATTATCCTCTTAATTATGTATATTTTATTTTTTCCTCTTTTAATATGATTTAAACTCTAAAAACTTATTGTAAACTTTGGTTTGTTTGGGGAGAATGTATTTTATGCCAAAAAAATCAGTTAAGATTAATATTCAAAAACCGGATTTAAGAGTTGTAGAAAAACCAAAAACAACAAGCTACAATGATATTGACCTTAAAAATTGGAAACTTTATTCGCATATAAAAACAGGTTCACTTTGGGAATTTGCATCTCGTGATAAAACAAACGGTCATAGCTACGATTACCACGGAAATTATATTCCTCAAATTGCAACTCAGTTATTTGAAAGATTTACTAAAAAAAATGATGTAATTTTAGACTTATTTTTTGGCTCGGGAACATCCGGCATTGAAGCTTTAAATATGGAAAGGCGCTGCATTGGCGTTGAATTAAAGCAAGATATGGTAGATTACGTTTCAGGCAAATTTTCAAAAAAAGAATTAGTAACAGATATTAATATCATCTGCGGTGATTCAACAACAGATGAAGCAAAAGAAAAAGTTCAGGCAAGGCTTGAAATTATGGGCAAAAAACAAGCACAATTTGTTGTTTTGCATCCGCCTTATGATGATATTATTAAATTTTCGGATAAAAAAGGAGATTTATCTAACTGTAAGACAACGGAAGAATTTTACGATTTATTTGAAAAAGTTGCTAAAAATGCTTACGATTTGCTTGAAAAAGGCAGATTTGCAGCCCTTATAATAGGTGATGAATATAAAAATTCAAGAGTTATCCCTTTAGGGTTTGAATGTATGAAAAGGATGGAAAAAGTCGGCTTTATAACAAAAGCAATAGTTGTAAAAAATATAACAGGCAACGAAAAAGCAAAAGGCAAAACCGCAAATCTTTGGAGATATAGAGCGCTTGCCGGTGGTTTTAACATTTTTGAACATGAATATATAATGACTTTTGTTAAATAAAAGTTGACAAAAACAAAAATTGCTGCACTAAATTAAAGTGCAGTTTTTTTTAAATAAATTTTCTGTTTTAAAATAAATTCTTAAAAAAAATTAATATAAATCTTTTAATTAGCAATAATTATTTATCAGGCATTTTGTAGAAATATCTGTATAGGAGACAATATATGTCTGAAATTATGGTTTCAAATAATAACGGAAATAATTCTCAAGTTGTAAGAACGGCACTTATAGACGGGGCAGCCTTAGCGTCATTTAAAGCGGCAGAAGGTCTTTATGCAAATCATAAAATAAATGAAGGACTAAAATTTTTGTCAAAAGATACTTTTAGCGCAAAAATGGCAGAAAAAATTGCAACAGATTATGTATCAAATAAAGATTTATATGTAATTCAAGGGCTTAAAGGAATGGCTGTCAGCATAGAAAAAGATGCCGATGTTACAAAAGACGCATTAGTTGACGCACTAAAAACCGCTAAGAAAGATTTGCCTAAGCATTTAATGAAATCAGCTGCAATATTTGGTGCGGTTGGGCTTGGTATTGGTGCTTTTTTGGGCTTAATAAATAAATCAAGACAAAATACCTTGGATAAAAATATGCAAGTTGCACTAAAACAAGCCGAAATAAAAGGCGAATTAAATGCTATGAAAAAAAATGATATAGACCAGTAAAACCTTAATATAAATAAAATAACCGCTTGTTATAATTCAAGCGGTTATTTGTTTTTAATACATAGCTATAATTTTTTGTATGGATTTTTTTGCAAGGTAAAATAAAGTGTCAAATTCTTCTTTTGTAAAAGGGTCGCCTTCTGCTGTTCCTTGAATTTCAATAATTTTGCCCGATTTTGTCATAACAATGTTTGAATCAACATCGGTTGTGGAATCTTCTTCATAGCAAAGGTCAACCAAAATTTCCCCGTTCATAATTCCTGCTGAAATTGCGCCAATAGGTTCAATTATGGGGTTTTCTTCAAGTTCTTTTTCTTTTACCATTTTGTTGAATAAATCATTTAGAGCAACAAAGCCGCCGCAAATAGATGCAACTCTTGTGCCGCCATCTGCCTGAATAACATCGGCATCAATTGTAACTGTGCGCTCACCTAATTTTTCAAGGTCTGTGCAAGCTCTTAAACTTCTTCCTATTAACCTTTGAATTTCTTGGGTTCTGCCTGATAATTTTGTTCTTTCTCTTTGGCAGCGGGTTGCGGTTGAAGTTGGGAGAAGGGAATATTCAGCAGTTATCCAGCCGCTTGTTTCTTCTTTTGGCATCCATTTTGGTTTTGCATTTTCAACTGTTGCGCAAACCAAAACTTTTGTATCGCCAAATTCAACTAAAACAGAGCCTTTAGCATATTTTGTATAATCTCTTGTAAATTTAATTTCTCTCATTTCGTCATTTTGTCTGCCGTCTTTTCGCATATCTTTCATACCCCCAAAAATCAAATTATACTTGCCTATTATACCATAAGGGCTAATAAAATTAAATAAAAATAGTTGTATTTGCTAATAAAACGTAAAATTTAATTTTCTATAATAAAAATGTAAATCCTCAACTCTTCTGATTGCTTTTCATTTCCCTTTCTTTTTTGAAAGGGTTCTTTTTTATTTTTATGGTATGATTTTTTTGATATGAATTTTTAGTTAGGAATTATTTATGGACAGTATAAATCAGATTTTAGCTTTAAAAAAAGAAATTATGACAAGAATCATTGAAGCATTTATGTCAGATGATTTTGAAAACAACGTTCAAAGAATACCTTATGTTATGCGCCCTAAAAATTGCGAAGTGCCTTTTAGATGTTGTATTCACAAAGAACGTGCCGTTATTAGAGACAGAATTATTGCAGGGCTTGGCTTTTCAATCGAAAATGACGATGAAATAACCCTTTTATCTGAATATGCAAGAAAAGCAACCCAAAGAAAAGAACCTGATAGAGAAACCTTAACCGTTCTTCAAGACGCTTGCAAGGGCTGTGTTCCTTCAAGAGTGCATGTTACAGACCTTTGCCAAGGCTGTGTTGCAAGACCTTGTCAAGGTTCTTGCAAGTTTGGTGCAATAACCGTTGAAAACGGCAAATCAAAAATAGACCCTACAAAGTGCAAAAATTGCGGCATGTGTATTCAGGCATGCCCATACAGTGCAATTACAAGAATTGTTGTTCCTTGTGAAAACGCTTGCCCTGTGGATGCAATCAGAAAAGATGAATCAGGTCATGCAAAAATAAACTTTGAAGAAAAATGTATTTCATGTGCAAAATGTCTTGCAAGGTGCCCATTTGGCGCAATCCATGAAAAAAGTCAAATTGTTGACATTTTATCAAGAATTAAAGAAGGCAAAAAAGTTGTTGCAATGTTAGCACCGGCTGTTATCGGACAATTTAAAGAAACCGCCGGGCAAATTAAAACCGCTCTTTTAAAATGCGGTTTTAAAGATGTTGTTGAAGTTGCCCACGGTGCAGACATTACAACAAGATTAGAAGCAAAAGAATTTGTTGAAAGAATGGAAAAAAATGATTCATTCATGACAACATCTTGCTGTGCTGCTTGGAATGAACTTGTGAAAAAACACATTCCTGAAATTAAAAAATTCGTTTCAGATACTCATACTCCACTTTATTACACAGCAGAAATCGAAAAACAAAAAAATCAAGATTGCATAACCGTTTTTGTAAGCCCCTGTGCTACAAAAAGAAAAGAAGGGCTTGATAACCCAAATGTTGATTATGTAATGAATATTCAAGAATTAAACAGCTTGTTTGATGCTTATAAAATTAACCTTGCAGAATGTGAAGAAGCACCTTTTGATGTTGAAAGTTCAAAACAAGGCAGAGCTTTCCCTCTAACAACAGGCGTTGCTTCTGCTGTTAAAGATGCGCTTAAATTAATGGGCAAAGAAAACCTTGTTAACCCTTATGTAATTTCAGGCATAAATAAACAAACAATCAGAGACCTGAAAAAATTTGCAAAAGACGGCGCTTGTGCTTCAGGCAACTTAATTGAAGTTATGTCTTGCGAAGGGGGTTGTGTTGGCGGACCTTCCACCTTCTGTATGCCAAGAAACGCTGTTAAGCAAATTAAAGAATATGTTGAAAAAGGTTCTGATATTCAAATTGAAGAATAAAATTAAAGCCGCTTGATAAGCGGCTTTTTTAATTAAACTTTTAATAAAATTTTTATAGTGTCTTTTTGCCTGTTTAATTCAAAAGCTTTTATGGCATCATTAAAAGGCAGAATTTTTGAAATTAGGGGTTTTGTATTTATTTTGTTTTTTTCCATTAACCTTAAAACGGGCTCAAATTGCCCGCATCTTGAGCCTAAAACGGTTATTTCATCTATTACAACGGAAGCTAAATTTAAACCCTCTTTTGCTGCAATAGTGCTTTTTAAAACAAGTATTCCCCTTGGTCTAACAAGGCTTAAAGATGTTTCAAACCCGCCAACAGAACCCGTTGCTTCAACTACAATATCAAAGGTTTTTAGGTCTTCATTTTTAATATCTGATAAAAGTTTAATTTTTCCGCCTAAATTTTTTGTAATTTCAAGCTTTTCTAAATGTTTTCCAATGTGGGTGTAATCTACATTTAAGGCAGAAAAAATTGTTGAAATGCAAAGCCCAAGTTTGCCGTCACCTAAAATTGCAACTTTATCTTTTGGTTTAATTTGAATTTGTTCAAAAATTTCATAAGCGGCAGCTAAGGGTTCTACAAAAACAGCCGTTTCGTCATCAACATTATCAGGTACAACAAGCAAATTGGAGTTTGGCAAAGTAAATAATTCGCTAAAGCAGCCGTCTTTTTTGTAAATTCCAAAAGTTGACCTATTTTTGCAGTGCCTTTGAAGGTTGTTATTGCACTCAGGGCAATTATTGCACCCAAGGTTAATTTCGCCAACTACTCTTTTATTGATTAAATTTTTATCGTCTGAATCAACCACAATGCCAACAAACTCATGACCCAAAACGCCATTATAGCCCATATAGCCTTTTGTTATTTCTTCATCTGTGTTGCAAACCCCTAAAAGTAAAGGTTTTATAAGTGCTTCGCCCTCTTTTCTTTCAGGTTCCATATAATTTTCATCAAGTTTTAATTCATTATCAAAAACAACTGCCCGCATTATCTAATGATAACTCCTTCTTTTTCTAAATGTTTTACTTCCTCTAAATATCTAACAGCACTCATTCCGGCAACTGCACCGTCTGCAACGGCTGTTATAACTTGTCTTAAAGGCGTTCTTCGAACGTCCCCCGCTGCAAAAACGCCGATTTCGCTTGTTCTCATGTTTTCATCAACCCTGATAAAGCCAAATTCATCTTGAACAAGTTGAGCGTTGAAAAATTCCGTGTTCGGGCTAAAACCAATGTAGGGGAAAACGCCATCAACATTTAAAGTTTTAATTTCGCCCGTTTTAACATTTTTATATTGAATTAAATTAACTTTTTTATCGTCGCCCACAATTTCTAGGGGAACTGAATCAAAAATAAATTCAATTTTTTCGTTGTCAAAAGCTCTTTCTTGAATGATTTTATCTGCTCTAAGCTCATCTCTTCTGTGCATTATGTAAACTTTTTCCGCAAATTTTGTAAGGTAAATTCCTTCTTCAACAGCGGCGTTGCCGCCACCTATTACAACAACGGTTTTATTTTTGTAAAAGGCACCGTCGCAAACGGCACAATAGCTGACGCCTCTTCCTATATATTCATCTTCGCCCCTTATTCCAAGTTTTTTGGGTGATGCGCCCGTTGCTATAATAATTGTTTTTGCTAAATATTTATTTTTTAATGTTTGAACCGTTTTAATTGTGCTTGTTAAATCTACATTTTGAATTTCTTCATTTTGAAATTTTTGAATGTTGAATTTATCTATATGTTGTTCAAACTTTTCTGCAAGCTCCCACCCTTGAATTGTGGGAAAGCCAAGGTAGTTTTCAATTTCAAGGTAATTTACAGGCTGCCCCCCAACAGATGATGTATCAACAATGGCAACATCAATGCCACCTCTTTTAGCGTAAAGTGCGGCGTTTAAGCCTGCCGGGCCGCCGCCTAAAACAATTAAGTCAAAAATTTTCTCTTCCAATTTATTCTCCTGCGATTTTTTGTCCGATTACTTTATATTTTACAACATCAACCGAAATTAAATTGCCTTTAAGGTCATATTTTTCAACTTTAAAAGTATCGTATCCTCTAAAGATGTCCTTATCCAGTATAAATTCCGGCTGTTCAATATGTTTATACTTAAACCCGTCTGATTCAAATTCTTTTACCCTCGTGAATTTTAATTTTTTTCCGTCTAAATTTGAAAGCGCATTATCTACTTTTATCTGAGAAATTGCGCCCGTTAAACCGTTTTCTAAAATTAAGACGTTACCGGAGCCTGATAAGTTCCAAATATCGACACTCATTTTATTAAACATTGAATAATTGTTCGACGATTCAATTTTGCTTGTCACATGCCATGTTCCAAAAAACCCTTTAAATGGGGCATCATAGCTTGTGGACCCTTTCAAGGTTTCAGCCAATGAAGGCATAATTAGAAATATTAAAAAAATAAAAATAAATATAAATTTTTTCATCATCTCTATTTTAATTGAAAACTTAAACTTTTCAAAAATAAACACTTAGGCAATTTTTTAAATTCTTTCACTTGAAATTATTTTATTTTTAGAATATGCTTATACTTACTGATACCTATTGGTTGAAAGTGCTTTATAAGTTGATAATTAAATAAAAATATCGTGGCGGGCATCGCCCGTTAGCGGTTACCCGACCTTGAGGGATGATTGATTCCATTTGAAACCACAAGGAAACGAAATTTTACAATTTAATAATAAAAACCTATGTGGCGGGCATCGTCAAGCGGTTAAGACCATGGATTGTGGTTCCATTATGCGTGGGTTCGAATCCCACTGTCCGCCCCATTTATATAAAAAAGACCTTTTAATAAGGTCTTTTTTATTGATCAACTTTGGGGTGAAAAATTAGATTGAAATTCAACTTAGCATTTCTTATTTTTCTTCTTTTTTGCTGCCTTTAGTGATTATTAATTTATCGTTTTCGATTGTGTATTTAACCATATCAACTTCAGGGTTTACATCTAACAACCCAAGAATTGTTGAATTTATGCTAAGTGCCCATCCGTTTCCGTTTCTCATTAATTTTCTTTCAACTGCCATAATATTTAACCTTACATTATACTTGACAATATTATGCCGTTTGTATATATTAATTTCTAATCTTACAAAGTATGGTTAAATGTATATATGAATGGTATAAAATTCAAAGTATTATTTTTTGCTTCCCTTATTTTATTGAACTTGCCTGCTAATTCTGAAAATAAAATTTCTACTGAGTTAGTAAAAATTATTGATGGTGACACAATTATTTTGAAGGTTGATAAAAATGAATTTCAAGCTCGCCTTATTGGAATTGATTGTTTTGAAACAAATGCAAATAATAGGGCTTATAAACAGGCATGTTTGAATAATTTATCCATTGATGATGTCTTATTGAAAGGAAAGAATTCGAAAAAATATCTAAAGGATTTGTATAAAAATGCAGATAAAACTTATTTTGAATTTAGGGGGTTAGATATTTATAAAAGAGTTTTAGCAGTTGTTTATTTTGATGATATAAACGTAAACGATTCTATGAAAACCTTTGGTGGTTGTATTGTATATTAATTTGTAGGTTGGGGTTTCCACCCCAACAAAATATTTGACATAAAATGAAATAATGATTTATAAACGTGTTTTATTCTAAATGGTTGTATTCATCTAATTATTGTTTCATACAAAAGAAAAAATATTTTTATTGATAATGTTGAACTTTTAAGACAATCATTTAAAAATGCAAAACTCTATTTTAAATTTAAAATTATCGCAATATACGTTTTGCCTGATTATATTCACCTAATTTTAAATCTTTATAACATTAAAGGTTATCCTAAAATCATTACTTCAATAAAATAAAAACTATAATGTTGGGGTAGAAACCCCAACCTACGGTCTACGGTCTCTTATCAAAATCAAAAATATCCGCCAGAGTTATTTTTAAGGCGCGGGAAATTTTGAACAACATTTTAACGGAAGGGTTATTTTTGCCCATTTCAAGTTTGCCGACATATGTTGGGTGAATTCCCACAATTTCTGCCAACTCCTCTTGTGTTAAATTGTTCATTTTGCGATATTTTCTTAAATTTTCGCCAAGTCTTTTTAAAATCTTATTATCCAAATTTATTCATCTTCAATGGTGTAATCAAAATCTAAATCTTTTAAAAGTTTAATAACATCAATTTTTAAAATGGCTGCGACTTTTAAAAGTGTGCTGAATTTTAAATCAACTTTGGCATTTTCAATTCTGCTCCAGGTTGCGGTGGTTAAATTGCCGTTTTCATTTATAAATTTATTTAAGGAACGATTTTTATTTTTTCTTAATTCCTTAATTCTTTTTGCTAATATTTTTAAATTGTTTTTGTCAGCACGCATACAAACATTAGATTAGTTAAGTAAATCAATAAAAGATAAAACTTTTTGTTTTTCTTTTGGTGAAAGTTCTTTTATTTTTTCAATTAAAAATAAATCTTCTTTGCTGCATTTCTTATTATTGGGCTTTATAAAGTCAAATAATTCGTTTGGATTTATATTTAATTCTTCCATTATTAAGCATAAAGTTTCAACAGATGGAAAACATTTTCCGTTTTCGATTTTGCTTAATCCTGAAACATCAATATTGATTGCGGCGCAAAGTTTTTCTTGTGTGTATTGCGCAGCTTTTCTGTAATTTTTTAATTTTAAGCCAAGAAGGCGTTGTTTTTCTTTAGTGTCCACATAGCAATTATATTTTCCGTTTCACAAAAAGTTAATCGATAGTAATCTAATAAAATATAAATATTTGATAATTATCTAATAAATAGTATAATTAAAAATATGGTAAAATATTCTATTAAATATTATTTAATAGCTTTTCTTGTTTTATTTTCCTCAACATCGGTTTTTTCTTTTGAATACAATTACAGAAAAAAGCGGGTTTAAATATGTTGTTCACAAGCACAATGAAGCAAGTTATCAGGAAGCTTGGTGCAAATTAAACAACGGCATTATGGAATTTGAAAATAAAGATTTCACAAGGGTTGATTGCCTTACAAAAAACAATGCCGTTGAGTTTGATTTTGCAAATAAATGGGCTGAAAGCATCGGGCAAGCTTTGCATTATGAAATTATGACAAATAAAAAAGCAAAGGTTGTTTTAATTTTAGAAGATAAAAATGAAATGGTTTATTTTAAAAGGGTTGAGAGGCTTGCTAAAAAATACGGTTTTGATGCTGAATATATAACAGAAGAAATTTTAAACCCGAATAAAAAAGGGAAATGCCAAAATATTAAATGTAAATGCCACAATTGATTATGCTATAATATTCTTAGTTTTGGAATTTATGGGGGTGAAATTTTGAAAAAGGGCGTTTTTATTTTTTTATTTTTTCTGTTTTTTAATTTTAATCTTCCAAGTTTTTCAGCTAACCCCTATGAAATTGAAGAAGCAAAAATTGAAATTAGGGAAAACAACCTTCCATATAAGCCAATCGGCTTTTTTGGGGCAATTCAAAAGCAAGATATAAAGCTTGTTAATCTTTTTATAAAATCGGGCTTTGATGTGAATGAAACCTTTATGGGCGTTACCCCTTTAATTTATTCTATTATCGAGGGGGATAGAAAAATAACCGAACTTTTGCTTAAAAATGGCGCAGATGTTGAACAAACGGCAATTCCTTGCATGGTAACATTTAAAAAAACAAACCCAATGTTTTATTCAATTAAAAAAAATGATATTGAAACAGTGAAGCTTTTAGTTGAATATGGTGCAGATGTAAATAAAAAACTGGGAAATAAAACCCCGTTGGATTATGCAATAAAAAAAGACAGAAAAGAAATTGCAAAAATTTTAATTGAAAACGGTGCTAAAGCAGGTAACTAATCTTATTGCGGGCTAAAATTAAAAATCCGCAAAATGCATTTATTATACAAAGTGCGGATAAGTGAAAGGATATTTATATATTAATTTATCGCTTTTGCGCCTGATACATTGCTTTTTGGGCAACAACTCCGTATGGAATTGCACGGTCTTCAGTTATTAATATCACAAAAATATCTGAAACCCTGTTTGAATCAGGTGTTGGAACCCAATACTTTTGTGCTTTTGCGCAATCTGCATCTGCCATACAAGCATTTCTGTCGGTTGCGGCTTTTTGTGGGGTTGGTTTTCTGTCACCGTTTACATCAACCAAAATTGCACATGGCGGTTTTGTTGTGTTGTTTGGGTTGTTTTTTAACCCATAGCTTCCGCAGCCGTTACAAGAATAATATTGCGGATTATCTTCATCCACTACCGACCAAGATGCAAAACAAGCGTTTTGATCTGATTCATGAAGTTTTAATAGCTCCTTGCTTACTTGCCCTTGCGCTTTAATATCATCAAATTCAAACCTCATGCCGTCTGCCGTGTAAAACGCTGCATTTCCGTCAGAATCGTATCTTCCGCCACTCCAGGATTCATAATACGAGCGCCAAGGTAAAAGATAGACAGACTTTATAACATTCATATGTCGCATAAGATAATTAAATGTATCTCTGTTATCGTAAGGACTTTCGTTTTCAAGTGCTATATTTAGCGCTATTGCACTATTTAAGCTTGATACAGCTTTTTTAAGCCCTGTTTTAAATTCCTGTTGTTGAGAATTTGAAATAACACTCGGAATACTTATTGCAGCAACTATTCCTATTATAGCCAAAGTAATCAAAACTTCAGCCAACGTAAAAGCGGATTTACGTAGGGTGGAGCAAACGAGAGGTTGCGTAACCCGCCAATGTGAGCGACGGCGAAGTGGAAAAAGTGCGGAAGCACTTTTGGAACGTAGTGCCAGGAAGCGAACTGCTAGTAAATCCAAGAGAGCGGATTTACGTAGGGTGGAGCAAACGAGAGGTTGCGTAACCCGCCAATGTGAGCGACGGCGAAGTGGAAAAAGTG
>CALUYZ010000025.1 GCA_944325175.1 Candidatus Gastranaerophilales bacterium
GTTGTTTATGAATATTCATTAGCAAAAGCATTAAGAGATGGTTATTGCAAACAACCTGCCGTTGCAACAAGAGAAAACACCGATTTCGATAAACTCAAGCTTCCGGAAGAAGAAATGGATAAACTAAAACTGCGAGATGGCGTTAGCTTTCATGAAGATACAAAATATCATCTGGAAATGTATGCTTTGGGAAATAACAAACCGTTAGTAAAACCATTTGTTTTAGTTATTGCCAAAGATACCCCTCATGCAGACAGAATTTATCAATACATAACATCTGATGAATTTTTCAACGGAACATACAAAAATAAAGTTATGGTATATCATTCTAATCTCTCCGGAGCAGAAAGTACTATCGCAGAGGCTAAACTAATTAGTCTTGAAAAACCAGAAAACAAAATTGAAATAGTTATCCATGTTGATAAACTAAAAGAAGGCTGGGATGTAAATAACCTATACACAATAGTGCCTTTGCGAAAATTCGATTCAACAACATTAGGTGAGCAAACTCTCGGGAGAGGTTTAAGACTTCCTTACGGTCAAAGAACCGGAAATAAAAAAGTTGATATGCTGACTGTTGTTGTTCATAAAAAATTTCAGGAAATTATAAACGCTGCTAGAGAAGAAGATTCTATTATTAATAAAGAAAACTTTATTGATATCAATATTGATGATGAGGAAGTTCAAGAACAATTAAATCAAAGAAAAATTATTATTACGACCAATTCTATTCTTGAACAAAAATTGCAAGAAGAAGAAAAGCAAATAGAGCAGATTCTTGATACCTATGAAAAAGAAGAAGCAAAGAAAAAATTAGATAGAAAAGTAAGCGCACAAAACGCATTTCTATCATTAAGCAAACAGGGCTTGAATATAAATCAAATGACAAAGGAACAAGTTATTTCTGAAATGTACAAACAAAAAATTCAAAGGATTTCAGAAGGACAAAAAATAGGAACATTTTTTGACAATAATGAAAATGTTGAAAAAACAATAATTCAACAAAGCCTATTGCAAGAACAACAAATTGAACAAATAAA
Organism: Candidatus Gastranaerophilales bacterium; assembly: GCA_944325175.1. GTDB lineage: Bacteria > Cyanobacteriota > Vampirovibrionia > Gastranaerophilales > Gastranaerophilaceae > Galligastranaerophilus_A. Next base: position 1,041 of record CALUYZ010000025.1, read on the forward strand.
AGAAGAACAAATATTAAGTAATGAAGAATTTGAAAAAATCAAAAATGAATTCCGGCAATTAACCATTAATATTCCTAAAATTATTGTTCAACCTGTCGGAACTACTGAAACTCACTTTAATCCATTTAAAGTTGATTTTTCAAGTAATGCTATAAAATTTTCTCCTACAGAGGCAAAATTGTTAAGAGAAAATCTTGTATCCGGAGAACAAGATTCTATCTCTGCAACGAACTTATATTCCCAAAAACAGCCATCGCCTAATCAAATTGTATCCAAATTGATTGACATACCTGAAGTAAATTATGACAAAGATAAGATAATTCTATTTGATATAGCAAATCAAGTTATAGATTATTATCACTCTTATATTCCCGAAGAGAAAGATATTGAAAATTTAATACCTTCCAAAATAAATGAAATTTTTAATTATATCAAACCTCAACTTATGAGCCATTTTTGTAAAGGTGAAACAGTATATGATGAGCCTAAAGTTTATCCGTTTGTCAGAATTGAACCTCACCACTATACACAAATACAAGGACAGCAATTGTATGATTATAGAGATAATGTTACTGACAAATCAAAAATTAAATCAATGTTATTCACTAATTTCAAAAAAGCTTGTCATGAAGTTTATCAATTTGATTCTAATACGGAAAAGGTATTCTCTATTATTTTGGAAAAACAGTCAGATGTATTAAAATGGCTAAAACCTGCAGCTAACCAGTTTAATATTTTTTGGTTTGATGGTTGCAACCCCCATAGATATGAACCTGATTTTGTTGTTGAAACAGAAAATATAATTTATTTAGTTGAAACCAAAAAAGCTAATGCTATGAATGACGCTGATGTGATAGAAAAAGCTAAAGCAGCACTGATTTATTGTAAAAATGCTACAAAATATAATCTTAAAAATGGGGGAAAAGTTTGGAAATATGTTTTATTACCACATGATTCGGTTCAAGAAAACATGACATTTGAATATTTAGTAAAACAATATGAGTATAATAAAGAATAACAGGGGTATTCATGGCTAATGAAATTTCTAAAATATACAATGATATAGCAGAGTTACTTAATATTGCACGGGCGAAAGCGTATCATACAGTTAATTCCATTATGGTTGAAACATACTGGAAAATTGGACAGCGTATTGTAGAAGAAGAGCAGGGTGGTGCTTCCCGTGCGGAATACGGAACTAAGCTTATTGAAAATTTGTCAAGATATCTGACGGATACTTTCGGTAAAGGCTTTTCGGAAGCAAATTTGCAGAATATGAGGAATTTTTATTTAGTTTATCCTGAATTCCCCAGACAGTGTCTAGGAAATTTGAGTTGGTCCAATATAGCAAGGATTATAAGAATTGATAATCCCGATGAAAGAAATTATTACCTGAATGAAGCGGCATCACAAAACTGGTCATACCGCCAACTTGAACGCAATATCAAAAGCGGTTATTACCACAGGCTTTTATCAACTCAAGAAGGGGTAAATAACGCTGAAAAATGCCTGCCGGCTGTAATTAACACTAAAGAATTCATTAAAGATCCGTATGTCTTGGAATTTTTGGATTTACCTGAAAACATTGAAGGCAAAGAAAGTACATTAGAATCGGCTTTAATCACTAATTTACAGAAATTTTTGTTAGAATTAGGCAAAGGATTTTCTTTTATTGCCCGTCAATTCAGGATTAGTACCGAAACTGATCATTTTTATGCTGATTTGGTGTTTTATAATTACCTGCTCAAATGCTTTGTTGTGATAGATTTAAAGACAACAAAATTATCCCATGCCGACATCGGGCAAATGGATATGTACGTCAGAATGTTTGATGAACTAAAGCGTGGAGCGGACGACAATCCAACAATCGGTATAATTTTGTGCACAGATAAGTCCGAAACTATGGTCAAATATTCTGTGTTGCAGGAAAGTCAGCAGATTTTTGCAAGCAAGTATAAAACAGTTCTCCCGACAGAAGAAGAACTTGCGGATATGATTGCTAAGGAAAATATAAAATTATTGACTGAACAAGACTAATCAAACCCCGTTCAAAAAGTGTTCAACTGGTGGATTAAGGCGGGTTATGTATGACTTATATATAAATTCCTCATCAAAAGCATTTAAGGCTTTAAAACGGCAATTCTGGAAAGTTATTCTTCATAAGTTATACCCAAAATCTTTTCTTCAATTTTTCGAATGGTTTCGGGTGATATTTCTCGATTGTTTGCTTTTTTCGGGGCGTGTTTATCATTCAATACTTTATCCTCATAAGTTTTGACGTTTTTAAGCAAAGTCATTATTTTCGTTACAGTATGCAATCTTGAGGGTTCAACCCTTTCCCCGTTTGATATATCTGCTTTTATTGTGTCTAAAAGGGTTCTGCCGAAATTGTATAAATCTTCATGGAATGTTGTTTGGGATTTTATGTATTCAAGCCGTTTATTTTCCCAATTATCGACAAATTTCCAACGGCGAAGAGTTCTTTCATTCACATTCAATTGTTTTGCTATACTTTCTAATGTCATAAATTTTTCAGTATAAAGTTTTGCGGCAGTTTCTGCTAAAACGTGTTTTTTCATATTCTGAGTACCTCCGGCATACACAAGATAACTCATTTTTCAGCATTTTCAAGTCCTGTTTTATTATAAATTTCATCAAGCGGGTTATAATATTCTTTTTCCTGATTTTCTATTAGATTTTTGTATATTTTAACGAAATTGGCCAAACTGTAATAACCTAATGATTTTTGGATAAATGTAACGGGAATATTTTGTTTCAAACATAAATTGGCAAAATTGTGCTGCAAGTCACTTGGGTATAGTCTTTGAATTCCAAGTTGTATGGATAAACCTCTTAAAACAACACTTTCAAAATACTGCTGAGAAGATTTTGGAGAATTGAATTTAAAAACAAAATCGCCGGGCGTAGGGTTTGTCTTTTTTAACTTCTTTTGCAAAATGCCTGATATTTTATTATCAATTTTAAGTGTTCTTGCTGCAGTTCCGCCTTTGTTAACAACAAGACGTTGTTCATAAAGAAAATATTTCAAAAATATTGTGTTATCCTCAAAATTTATCCTATCCCAGGTTAATCCTAATAACTCAGGCACACTTGCACCCGTTGATAGTGAAAGATATAGAATAGGATATGCTGCAGGGTATTTTAGTTGACAAATATGCAACAAGTAGGCTATTTCATGCTCTGATAAAATATTCATATCAAGGGCATAGGCATTTTGAATGATTTTATCGCCTCTTGTAACAAGGCTATTTGTTTTAGGACAGACTGCTCTTATGATTCTTTTTAGTAATGAAATATACATATTGACAGATGCCAGCTGAAATCCGTTGTCAAACATATATTGTTTGTATTTTGAAACTGTCCGAGTTGTTATTTCTCTTATGGTTAAATTGTCAAAATGTGCTTGCAAATGATTTTTATAATCTGTTTTTTCATGCATAAACCTTTCCAGCTTGTTTTCCAGACGCAGACGGGTTAAATAAATATTTGCCGCCTTTTTAAACTCCATATTAAGAGGTTCCTCAGCTTTCATCGAGTATATTTTGACCTTTGGCGGGTTTATATTATTTCTGAAATATTTAATCTGTTCTTTGGTAAATTCAGTTTTTATCTTTCTTAAAAATGCATTAGCATTATAGGCATAAGGCTGTTCTATTTTTTGTTCGGATTGCAGTTGCTTTTGAGTTCTGTATAAGGCTTCTGATGCGGATAATTTTTCTTTTGTCAGGTAATATTTTTTGAAGCAAGTATATATCTCCTCAGGTATAGAGTTTTCTGAAGAATTATGATAATTGGGTAATATTCCTCTAAAGCCGTATTTGTTGTAATTACTGAGAATTCTAGTAAATGTAGGATATGGAATCTTTTTATAGCCAGAGGTTTCGTTAAATAAGTCAACAACCTGTCTTAAGTTTTTCGTTCCTGCTTGATGAACAAAATTCAATAATTCTGCATATCTTTTTACTTTGTTTTGGGTTTCTTCTCCGAATTTTAGAAGTTCTTCATATCCATCTTCTTCTTCAATAATGATTGGTTTAAAACTACTAATGACAGGGGGAGTATAATTATCTGTTTTGGAAATCTTTTTGGGATTAAAAAAATATGTATCATTGTTTTTTATAATCACCTGACTTTTTAATAAATCAGATAATATATCTTTCACTTCCTGTTCTTGAAGCTCTGATAGCGTAATGATTTCATCAAGACTGAATTTGTCTAATCTTCTTGCTAGTTTTATTATTAAATCTTTATTTTTCAATTGTTAGTCCTTTCACCTGTTTTACATCTATTTTGTTTAATCCGTTTGTTTTGGCTAAATTCTCCAACAAAGAAATCCCTTTAATTACCTGTCTAAAACGATTTGTTTTTTCAAAAAATATTTCTTTGGCTTCATCGGTTATTTTAATTTCGGATAATTCTTCGACAATAACGTCCAGGTCGTCTTTAGAAAAAGGTTTAAACTCTATAATCTCCGAAATCCTGTCATATAGATGTCTGTATTTACCGAGTTTTGTTTTTGCTTCCTGCATTCCTATTAATACTATCGGAACTCCTGTTAAGTCGTGTAAATCTCTTAAGGTTTCAACAATTCTGTGACGGTTGATAAGATAATCCACTTCATCAATGATTATGACTTGCGGTTTTAATCTTAAATGAGTGATACATTGTTCTATAAGATCCGCCATTTTTCTGGAGGGAGATTCGCCTAATTCATAAACGATTTTTTCTAATAACCATCTGCAAGTCATTTTATTCTGTGCCCTTACATAGACTGCATCATTGTTTGTTGCCCACCACACTGCGGTTTGGGTTTTACCTAATCCGGGATCACCGTAAATTAATCCCATCTTAGGCACATCATTGGATTTATCTATTAAGTTATTCATTAATCCTACGAAGTTTTTGACATTACGAGTTTTTACAAATAATTTGTGCATTAAAACCTCCTTATCAGCCATATATTTGTTCATATTCATCAGTTAATTTATATTCAGAAATCCAGTCCTGCTCTTTTTTAGAGAGAGTTTCTTTATTTAGAAGATATTCATACTTTTCAAACCTTGTTTGAAAGCAACCGCTAAAATTTTCACTATTTTCCTCTTGTTTTATTTCAAGCCTGAATTGATTTAATTCATCCTCACTTTGCATTTCAATCAAATCCATTGTTAATAAGGGTGTATGAACTTGATTTCGTTTTATTTGATTTATATATTCCTGTTCAGTTCTTTTTTCTAATTGCTTTTTAATTTTTGTTTTTTGCTTAAGATCTTCAATGTCCTTGGCTTCACCCAGATAATTTGCCAGAGGGTGGATGGACTCAACCCTTTTGGCTTCACACAAAAATTCTCCGTTCAATTTATAAACCTTAATTGAACTTAAGTTGAACAGGCTATATTTGATAATGACTTCTTTTTTGTATCCGAATAAGGCTTCATCATAATAATTGTTTTTTAAGAATAAAATACCGTTTCTATAAATTTTCTTTATCTCACGAGCCATCATTAGGTCATCTAATGTTTCCAAATTAACACCTTCACCTTTACCGCTTTCAAGGATTTCGCCTATTGTTTTTCCTTTTATTTGCGGGCAGGGCTGCTCGTAATGATATTTTATGAGCCAATTTTTAATAAAATTTGTCACCTGTTCAAGAGACGGGATATTGACCTTATAAAGTGCTTTATGCAATTTCTCGTTTCGTTTTAGCTGTGCCGGCTTTTTGATAATACTCGTTCCTGAATATGATGGAAGCAAGACTTCACAGCTATCTTGTAATTCTCTAAACAACCTTTCAATCGGTTTAGCCTTTGCATTATACGGCTTTGCATATACAGGCTGAATCCCGAGATTCGTAAATAAACCGCTTAACCCGTTTTCAATAAAATATTTTGCTTTAAATGCTTTGCCGTTATCCTGATAAACAAACTTAGGCACTTTGCCTAAATTTATTATTGAATTTCTTAATGCACTTGCAATACACTGAGTGTTTTCTTCCAGCATTATTTCAAATCCGACAAATCCACCGGATTTCCAATCCTGATATGCAACCATCATTGGTCTGACAGGTTTTCCGGTATATGGATGTTTAATAAAAAATGATAATCTGTGTCCGTCACCGACAATAACATCCCCTACTTCAAGTTTGGAAACATCTCTTGTTATATATGGTAAAACCTTGTCATGCAGAGCTTTATTCCCTTCCCTTGCCTCTATCCAGGTGTTATAATGCTCGTTTTTGTAATTATTTGCAAATCTTCTGTATGTTAAATCACAGCATAAATTTTCAAATCCACGCTCTTTTAATGCCAGTTTGGTTAATTTAATTGCTTTGCCGATATTTAATTGATTTGGGTGTAATAAATTTTTAAGTAATTCCGCTTCTTCTTCAGCCGACATTGCGTATTTTTTAGTTTTTTCTCCAAAGGTATAATTGTTAATCAAACAATGCCAATCATCATTGTAGGTACGGAGTTTTTTGTGCCATTCATAAATTGTTCCTATAGCAACTTTACCTACGACATTGAATAACTCTTCGCAAATACAATTATGATTATATGCTTCAAGGAAATCTTTTCCGGCAATTGTTTTATTTTTCTTACCGGTTCTAAATTCATCCCATTTTTTGATTAAATCGTATTTTGCAAGAGCCAATTTCTTTTGTGTTTCAGGAACAACATACGATATCGGGACTGTTAAAGCAGATTTTTCTTTGACGGTTGTTACTTTTTCTCTAACATTTTCTTCTAAGGATGTTACTAAAATTTCGTAAGATTTTGAGCATTTTCGGATTACGTATTTATTTTTACTGATTGCTTTTCGAACGGCTCTTTCAGAAATACCTTTAATTTCTGCCAGTTCTTTTGTCGTAATCCAGTCTGTATTTGAGTTTCGCATGATTATCTCCTCTCACACATTAACTCTGCTTTCCTCAAAAGTGTAGTCAATGTATCCATATCGAAACATATCCTTTTTGCTCTTTTCAATATTCAAAAATCACTGTTTAAGTGATATTGAAAAAACAAAATATTTGATGTATTAAGAAAAATTTTCAAACGGAACTAAGCGGAACCTTTAAAGGTTCCGTTTGTACTATAATTAAGAAAAGGAGTAATATGGTTAGAAATTTCGAAACAGAACCTGTATGGTCAAAATACATAACTGAAGATAATTTGCCGACAGAAGATTTAAAATATATCTGCTCTATTATTGGGTTAGAGGCAACTAAAAAATTAATGTTTAATGCAGCAGGAGAAAAGTTTTCAATCCATGCTCACTGCAATCAACAATACAAAAAGCAGTATATTATTGATAATTACCTTGATGCAACAAGTGTAAATAGATTAGCTTTAACGTGTGATACAACCACTAGGTATGTTTATAAAGTTATTAAAGAGCATGTTGAGAGTAAGAATAATAAACTTTAAATTAATCTTAAACTAATTTTTAATCTTTTGAATATAATTCTATTTTACGGACAGTTTTTGAAATATTTTCTCTGTTTACATACTTATAAACACCATCAGCATAAAAATAATAATTTTTAGGAATACTAAATCTTTGATTGTCAACAAAATCCAGATTGAAATTAAAATATACAAATTGTCCAGAACTACAGTCATCATTATCTAATGCCCACTTAGGACAAATATATCCTAACGCACCATTATCTAAAGCTTGTAAAACTAGTCCCCTTTTGTTAGTAATAATCCCGTGTTCAGTTTGTGCAAAACAAGCACTTGATAAGAATAAACATAACATTATTAAAAGAATTTTTTTCATACAATAACCTCAACTTTTATTCCATTGTATCACAACTTATTTGAGGTTCCGTTTGGTTCCGCAAAAAGTTCCGTTATGGTTCCGTTTTGTGGCAGAAAAATATTTTTTACGGAACTCATGTTACTTTTTTGATAGCAAAAGTCCTATTTTTGTATTCGGGTGCTATCTTACGGAAATAAGGTTTTAGGGCATATTATTACAAACTTTTTATATATTTATGAGTATAATAGTCCCTAAAATCGGACATACCGGACTTTTCTGTAACCCTAAATTATTCTAAAATTCCTTTACGCAGAGGGGCTTTGAGGCAAGTTCCCTTTTTCTGTATTGTCCTGTTTCTTTACATTCAACTCTGATTTTTCTTTAAAAATAAAAGATACCTTTAACAAACAAGGTATCTTTTAATACGGAGAGAGTGGGATTCGAACCCACGGTGGAGTTGCCCCCACACAAACTTTCGAGGTTTGCACCATAAACCGCTCGGACATCTCTCCATTGTTTGATTGTTGTTGTTCCTTGGGCTTCGCTTCGAATTCCTTATTCAAGGAATTTTCCGCTTCGCTCGTCGCTCACATTGGCGCACTTCGTTCAGGTTTAGCCTTCACATCCGTGCTGCGCAAAATCCGCTCACTTGGTTTTGCTGACAGTTTTTTGTTTTTTGAAATAATTAAATTTCAAAGGTTGTTTGTTGGGCGATAGCATCGGTAAGTTTTATAATGCTTTTGGAGTTGCCCGACAGAAAAACTGCTTTTGATGTACGAATTTATTGTTAACTATCTGACGGTGGATTCTTGAAGAAATTTTATGTTCAAAATGGCTTATATTGAGGGCATTTAAACAGATATAGTTTTATTTTATAAATGCAAAATGTACTATTTTGAATTTCTTCAGTTTGAATTTACCATTTAATTAACAAATTAATCATAGCATAAAAAGTCAGTTTTTAAAAAAATTCTTTGAAGGCAAAAGGAATAAATTTTAAAACGTCAGAGGCAAGAACAGAATACTCAGAAAGTTTTTTGCCTGCAATTTCACCTGCTCTGCCATGGAGATAAACAGCTAAAATTGAAGCATCTTCTAATTTTAAACCTTGTGCTGCAAACCCTGCTATCATACCACAGAGAATATCGCCCGTTCCGCCATGAGCAAGGGCGGAAGAGCCGGATGTATTTACAAAAGTATTGCCGTTTGGAATTGAAACAACGGTATTATGACCTTTAAGAACAACAATACAATCTAATTTAGAAGCAGCAAAATTAGCCCATTTTAGCCTGTCTGCCTGAATTTGCTCAACATCAACTTTAATAAGCCTTGATAATTCAAGCGGGTGAGGAGTTATAACAGAATTTAGCGGAATAGGCGGATTTTCAACTGTCGATAAAACATTAATTGCATCAGCGTCAATAACCACAGGAACAGAGGAGCTTAAATAATTTTTCAAAAGCTTTAAAACAAATTCCTTAACAGGGTTCAATGCAGATAAACCACAACCTATAGAAATAGCTGACGGAGTTTTAATTTCTTTTATAATTTTATGCGCATCTTTTGGAATGGTGCCAAAATCATTGGAACCTAGATCGATAAAGGTAACATCCGGAGTTTGAGATGCAACAATAGGAATTACATTTGATTCCGTTGCCAAACGAACCAAACCGGCACCAACTCTAAGGGCAGCAACAGAGCTTAAAAGTGCAGCACCGGGATAATAAGTAGAGCCTGCAAAATTCAAAACACTGCCAAAAGTTCCCTTGTTTGAGTTTTCATTTCTTTTTGGAAAAAGTTTTGATACATAAAATCTGTCAATTTTAACAAAATTATCCAATATTTTTCTCCCTTTTATTCAACTCCGCCAAACTGCCTTATTGCTTCATAAGCACCAACAGCAACACTGTTCGATAAATTAAGGCTTCTTAAATCTTGCTTCATTGGTATTGTGACACAATTTTTCTCGTATTTATGCAAAATATCTTCCGGTATTCCTCTTGTTTCGGGACCAAACATTAAAAAAGAACCTTTTTTAAACGAAACATCAGTATATTTTCTTTCTGTTTTTGTTGTAAATAAAAAATACGGATTAGATTCAAAAGGAAACAACTTAATTAGCTCGTCAAAATCTACTATATGTTCAATTTCAACCTTATCCCAATAATCAAGACCGGAACGCTTTAATTTTTTATCCGTAATATTAAAACCTAATCTGCCAACCAAAAAAAGTTTTGCATTAAGACAAGCACAAAGCCTTGCGATATTGCCCGTGTTTTGAGGAATTTCAGGTTCATATAAAACAATATTCAAATATTTTTTGTTCATTATTTTAAAAATCTCTTACTTTCAAATATAACCGGCAAACCTCTTAATACGCAAAATAGAACTGCAATTATTGTGCAAATAATGCCTGTTTGCAAAACAATTTCTTTATATGGATAATAAAACGGAGCATGACCTATCAACATAAATAAAAATGCTATTGCTTTACAAACAGCATAAGTAAACCTTGAAAAATTGGATGCAACAATGAATTTTGCAATTTTTCCCTGCATCATGGTTTTTTCACCAAAAGGAGTATAGCCTTTTTCTAAAGCCAAAGATCTTAGAGAATCTGTTATAATGCCTCTTGTCAGAACAACTAAAGGAACAATAACGCTAATCCAACCCATTGCGCAAAATACCACCCAATAAATATTTTCGACAATCCTGTCGCCCATAATATCTAAAACGGCACCAAGTTTTGACGATTCATTGAATTTTCTTGCAATATAGCCATCTAACCCGTCAAACCACATAACAAATATGGTTATTATAAATGAAATGTGTGCATAGCTGGGCGCATCTTTAGGACCAATAAATAAAAGCCCCATTGCAATAAAAGCTAAAAAAATTCTTGATAATGTAATTATGTTAGCCACCTTTTAACTCCTTTATAATTTCATCTGCGGCATTATCTGCCGTTTTTTCATTTAACATTAAATTTTTTAATTCGATTAAACCTTCTTTTTGTCTGTTGTAATAATTTTTATCGGTTAAAAGTTTAATTATTTCATGCGAAATTTTTTCACTTTTTGCGTCATACATCAAAAATTCAGGTACAATGTCTTTTTTTGTAATTATATTTACAAGGCAAGCCTTTTTTATTGTTCTAACCAATAAATAAATTAAATAAAAAAAGAAAGGTCCTCTATATGCTATTATCATTGGGGTTTGATAAAGAGCAGCTTCAAGCGCAACCGTTCCTGAGGCCAAAATTAATACATCACAGGCTGATAAAAGCTTATAATTATTGCCTTTTATGGTTTTATAACTTGTTTTATAAATATCATCAGGTAAATTTTCAGATTTTGAAAATACAAATTGAACATCGTTCATTTGTTTTTCAATTAATTTTGCGGCACCTTCAAAAATTTTAAACAGAAATTTAATTTCAAATTTTCTGGAACCGGGGAAAACCCCAATAAGTTTTTTATTTGAATCTAAATTAAATTCAGTGCAAAATTCTTCTTTTGTTGTTGGGTTTGGAAGTTCGTTCAATAAAGGGTGCCCAACATAAGAAGATTTTATGCCGGCTTCATCATAAAATTTCTTTTCAAAAGGAAAAATTGTTAAAACTTTATCTATATTTTTTTTGATTGTTTTTAAGCGCCACTTTCTTGAAGCCCATACTTGAGGGGGGATATAATAAAAAGTTTTTAGGCCTGCTTTTTTTAAATGTTTTGAAATTTGAAGGTTAAAAGCACCGTAATCAACTAACAAAACTAAATCGGGTTTGAATTCATTTTTTAGATAATCAACAATTTTTTTACCGATTAAAATGTGGTTTAAAACAGACTTTGGGGTTAAGCCCATTGTGTTCATTTTATCTTGATTGGAAAAAAGCTTAACGCCTGTTTTTTCAAGGTTTATTCCGCCAACAGCTTCTATTGTAAGGTTTGGAAATTTCTCACGCAAAATTTCAACAACATTGCTTGCGTGCTTGTCGCCTGAATAATCACCTGTTATAATAAAAAGCTTTTTATTATCAGACATCTAAACCTCTAAAATGCCATTATTATCATTTTATTTTTATCGGCAAATTTAATCATTTCAGCTTGTTCAACCATAATTGTTTCATTTGATTCTAAAGCCAAAACGTTTGCACCATACCTTTTCATGGTTTTTAGGGTTCTTAAACCAACGGCCGGAATATCAAATCTTTTGTCTTGTTTGGGTTTTGCAACTTTAACGACGGTGCAGCCTTTACCCCTTGCAAGTTTTGCCCCTCTTTTTATACATTTGTCGGTACCTTCAATGGCTTCAACTGCCAAAATCATTCTGTCTTTCATAACTACAGATTGACCAATATCAAGTTGCCCCATTTGTTTTGCGGTTTTATAGCCATATTCAATATCAATTAACTGAGCTTCTGTGGGTTTTAATTTTGTCATAACGCCTTTTTGAACCATTAAGCTTTTTATAAAAATGGTTTGATCTAAAATTGTGATGCCGATTTTTTCCATTTCTTCAATAACTTTAAGCATAATGGCGTCATCGTTTAATTTTGGTGTTTCTCTCAACAATTCAATCGCTCTTGGTTCAAGTCTCGGACGTTTTAAGAGCATAGTTTTAGAAACCTTACCCAAAAAAGTAAGCTGTTTTATATTTTCATCCACCAATGTTTTTTTGATAGAATCAACCTGCCCGGGGCTATAAGAATATACTTTTGAACAATATTTTTGCAATTCTTTTAAGTTGTCTGATGAAAAAGAAATTGCAACAACTTCAAATCCGTTTTCTTTAGCATTTTGTGCCATTTTAACAGGCAAAATTCCGTCGCCTGCCATTAAACATTGTTTATTTTCCAAAGTTATATTACTCATAATTAAGGCATAATCTCCATATCATTGTTTCCATTAATACTTGTTTTGACGTTACCGTCTGCAAAAAATTCTTTAGGTTCCATTGTCATTCTAATTCTGTCGGCTTCAACTGTGCTGCCATTTTGAGTAATTTTGGAACGTCCTGTAAAAATTACTTCTTTTGGCTTTTGAGTTTTTGGATCAACAAAAACCTGAGCTTTAGGACCTTGAGCAAAATAATCTTTAAATGTAACTCTTACATCTCCGCCTGCAATAACATTATTTGTCAAACGATTATACTGTTGAAACCTTGATTTAACAAATAATCTTGTGCCGTCATCAAAAGTTAAGTCAGAGCTTGTGTTTCCTGTTAAATAATATTCTTCACGAGATGAAATATATTCAAATTTATTGCCTTTTAAAATATTAACGCCTTCTTTAATAACAACATTATCTTGAAGTTTTAAGTCTTTAACCGTGCCTTCTTTATCTAAATAGGCGCTTGCAAAATCGGAAAAAGTTTCAACATCATTGTAGTGCACAATAACAGAACCTTTTGCCCTCATTAGTTTGGTATTTGTATCATATTGTTGAACATCGGCATTGATTGTAATAACGGGCTGCCTGTCTTTAAGCATGATAGATTGTGTATTGCCTTCGGCTAAAATGCTTTTTTTAATTAAAGAAACCTTCATTATTCTTGATTTAATTTCATGCTTTTTATTGTCTTTGTTTTGAAAAGCATAAGGATTATCATAAAAAACTGCAAGAGAGGGCTTTTTTGTGTTTGGGTCAAGGTCTAATTCCGCTCTTGGAGATTTAACGGTAACATCACCTACGGTAACTTTAACATCACCTGAAAAATACCCTTTGTTTTTATCCATTTTAATTTCTTGTTTGTCAGCCTCAATCACTACATTGTTAGATTCGCCCGCAGCATAAACGGCAACTGTTAGCGTAAGTGACATTATTAATAAAAATATAATTTTTTTCATAAGACCGCCTTAATTAGTTAATTCCTGTGGTTGAATATCTTTATCAGAATAAACATTTGTTTGGGTTTTGCCTGATATTTCAAAAAATGTAAGGTCTGAATTGAACCTTGCTTCGTTTGCATGGGAAATAAAATCTTCATTTCTGGAAACAATTACGTTGCCTTTTGCGATGATGTCTTCACCTTTGCCTTTAAATGTAATTTCATCTGCTCTGATAGAAGAACCGTCATGGGCAACAATATAGGTATTACCTCTAAGTTTAATTTGTTTTGTTTCTTCGTTGTATGTACCAATGTCTGATTTAAAGCTAAGAACAACTTCGTTATCGGAATTATAAAAATTACCCAAAGCTTCATCTAAAATTACTGCACCTGTGGAGCTGTCATAGCTGCCTTTTACGGCATATAATTCCCAATAAATTTCTTCATCCTTGGTTTCTGTTAAAACTAAATTTTTAACGCTTACAACCTGATTTTTTTCAGCACCTTTTTCTTGTTTTTGCGAGTTTCTTATATCTTTAGTAACCACAAAAGACCAAATAAACCCCGCAAGACAAATTAGAACAATTAGTGAAAAAAGTATTATATAAATCTTTTTCTTATTTAACATAACAGGAAGATTTTACCATGAAGAAATAAAACAGGGAAAAAATATTAATATTTATAAACCAAAACAAAAACCCTCTTTGGCATTAACCAAACAGGGTTTCTTATTATATTATATATTTAAACTTATGCACTGAAAGACATTAAGGCTTTAACTGAACGAGCTGTGTCTTGAACTTCTTTTTCGCCTTCGGAATTAATTGTTTCATCTAAAACAACACTTGCGGTTGTTTTGTCTTTTAGCGCCAAAAGTTCATTTATTGCTGACATGGCAACCCTTGCAGACAAATCGTTAATACCTTTGCCTTTATTTTTAATAACCACTTCAAGAGATTCTTTTATATTTTTCTTAACTAAAGCTTTTGATGCAAGTTCTCTAACTTCGTCAATAGGAGAATTTGTACCTATTTCATTTAAAACTCTGACAGAATCAATATCAGAATGTTTTGAAAGCGCTTCTATAATGTTGTTTAATTTCTTTGAAACCATTTATTATACCTCCATATTCCCTAATTCAGCTTTAAACATTTCTTCAAGCTCAGATACGGGACGTTTTTGAAGTCTTGAAGGTGTATTTCTCAAGAAATCGAAATTAACTTCTGTTGTTGCAAGTTTATTATATGCATTTACAACGTTTTCTTTAATTCTTGAACCGAATGAAATTGCACTTTGTTTAACGGATTCAATTTTATTCATAGTTGCAACTCTTGCGCTTGCAACAAATTTATTTACTTTGTCCAAACCGTCTTGAATTGGGTTTGTAGCACCTGAAGATTTTTTTGCTGAAGAATCAAAAACATCCATTTGTAAAACATTTCCTTTAAATGAAATGCCAAAAGGATTTGTAGAATTGCTATTTTCAGCTTTTGCTTCGTTTGATTTTTGAAGTCTTTGAGCTTTAAATCTGTTAAAAGCATCAAGACCCGCTCTTAGGGGAGAAATTTTTTGCATAAGTCATTTCCTTCTCTTTAATTATGGTATCTCGTGGTTATAAAATACCATAGCAGAGAGGCAAATAAATCATTTTTTTGTATGATTAAAGCCCAAATCTCGCAAAAATAACGTCGATATTTTTAAGATAATTTGCATAATTAAAACATTCTTTAATATCGTTTTCATCTAAATATTGCTGCATTTTCTCTTTAAAATTGGCATTGTTATTAAAAGCATCCAGCGCTTCTTTTTGGACAATTTCGTATGCCTTTTCCCTTGTCATACCTTTTTTTATCAAATGCAGCAAACAACTTTGAGAAAATATTATACCGCCGTATTTATCGATATTTGAAAGCATGTTTTTTTCTTTTATAACAAGATTATTTATAATTCCATTAAGCCTTGTAAGCATAAAATCAAGCAAAATTAGAGAATCAGGGAATACAACCCTTTCAACGGAAGAATGAGAAATATCTCTTTCATGCCAAAGGACAATATCTTCCATACAAGCAGTTAAGTTACCTCTTACAATTCTTGCCAAACCGGTTAAATTTTCAGATTTTACGGGATTTTTCTTATGAGGCATGGCAGAAGAACCCTTTTGCCCCTTTGAAAAGCCTTCTTCAACTTCGGCAACTTCCCACCTTTGAAGATGCCTTACTTCAACTGCAAAATTTTCAACAGCAGATGCCAAAATTGCTAAAGCAGCCATGAAATTAGCATGGATGTCTCTTGGAATAATTTGAGTTGAAATTTTAGCCGGTTTTAAATTTAAAATTTCAAGAGTCAATTTTTCAACTTGAGGGTCAATGTTTGAATATGTTCCGACAGGACCGGAAATTTGCCCTATTGAAATTTCATTTAAAGCAAACAAAAGCCTTTCTTTGGCACGATTAAACATCTCTAAATGATTTAAAATTTTAAAACCAAAAGTTTCAACTTCTGCGCCAATACCGTGAGAACGTCCGATACACAACGTATGTTTTGTTTTTTTGGCAAGTTCCGTTAATGATAAAATAACTTTATCAATATCATCTAAAATAATTTTTGCAGAATCGGTTATTTGAAGGGCAAAAGCTGTATCTATAACATCAGAGCTTGTTAAGCCCATATGAATAAGCCCTGAATATTTTTCGCCGACATTTTCATTAACTGATGTTAAAAAAGCAATAACATCATGCTGAACCACTTTTTCAATTTCATCAATTCTGTTTAAATCAAACTTTGCGGTCTTTTTAATGTGTTCCAGAGCTTCATTTGAAATAACGCCCATTTTATTGTAAGCTTCAACAACGGCAAGCTCAACTTTAAGATAATATGAAAATTTTGATTGTTGAGTCCAAATATTTGAAATTTCTTCTCTTGAATATCTTGTAATCATAAATAAATTATATAATAAAAATTGATTTTAACAGCATGAAATGATATAATTAAAAAAAGTGTGGTTGTTAAAAATTTGGGATGAGGTGCCTTATATGAGAGTGGGTCAGGTTTCCGGTTGTTTTTTTGGTGCAAGAGATGCGCTTAAAGGTGTTATTTATGCAAAACCCCTAAAAAACGGTGCAACCCAAGAAGGCATTATAAGCGAAGCTATGAAAGAATTAAGCGAAGCTGAATATGACAAAACGGATATTTTATATATGCAATCTATGGGCATAAACCCGCCCTTTCAAAACGGCAGCGAAGCTGTTGATTATTTAAAACAACAAAATATACCGATTCAATATGGCAAATTTTCAGATAAAAAAGTTCATGCCTGTCTTGCCAGAAACGAAGAAGGCAACCCCGCAGTTTTAATTAATGCAAGATACAGAAACGAAAACGACAAAGCTACAATTCTTGCAACTGCAGAAGCTATTGCCCATGAGGCAGGGCATAGCAAAGATAATGACACGGTTAATTCCATTCAAGAGGAGTTAGATAATTTAAGTTTAAATGTTTTAACTCACAGAAGTTTTGAGAAAAAATATCCAAACATTTTTGAAGAACAAGATTCTTTCTTTTTTACAGAAGGTGTTAATTTATATCCAAAACTTTTCTTTGAATACGGCGCAGATAAAACCGGCTTAAAAGCAAGAGTTGCAGACAAATACGGGCATATGCAAGCAGGTGACAAAAAGCATCCGCCGTCAAAACTTGCACAACAAATTAAAGAGTTGGATGTATCCGTTTAATTACTTTTTGGTCAATTTTTCCGTCATTGTTTTATAAAATGCATCAAATGTATCATTTAAAATTGCTTCTCTTATTTGATTTGCAAAATTGATTAAAAAATGTACATTGTGGATACTTAATAAAATTGCAGCAGTTGATTCTTGCACTCTAAATAAATGTCTGATATATGCCCTTGTGTGATTGCGACAAGCATAACAATTACAGTTAGAATCAAGCGGAGAGAAATCTGTTTCAAATTCTTTATTTTTGATGATTTTATTTCCCTCGTATGTGAAAAATGCGCCATGACGTGCATTTCTTGTGGGCAAAACACAATCAAACATATCAACGCCAAATTTTACGCCGTTTAAAAGGTCAATCGGAGTTCCAACACCCATTAAATATCTGGGCTTGTTAAACGGCAATAACGGTGCTGTTAATTCAACTATCTCATTTTTAACATTGGTTGGCTCACCGACAGAAACTCCGCCTATTGCATACCCGTGGGCTTCAAATTCCGAAACTCTTTTAGCAGCTTCAATTCTTAAATTAGGAAAAAATGCACCCTGAACAATGGGAAATAAAGCCTGTTTTGGATTTTTATGCGCTTCAAAACACCTTTTAAGCCACCTCATTGTCTTTTCTAAAGCAGATTTTGCATGATTTTCATCGCATGGATATGGCGCACATTCATCAAATGCCATGATTATATCTGCGCCTAAATCGTTTTGAATTTGCATTGAAACTTCAGGGGTTATAAAGTGATATGAACCGTTTTTGGGGTCTTGAAATTTGACACCGTCTTCAGTGATTTTTCTTAAATTAGAAAGAGAAAAAACCTGAAAACCGCCTGAATCTGTTAATATTGGCTTGTGCCAATTTTGAAAATTATGAAGCCCGCCGGCTTTTTTGATTAACTCGCATCCGGCTCTTAAATACATGTGGTATGAATTGTTTAAAATTATTTGAGCACCGGCATCAAGCAAGTTTTGCCCTGTTAGCATTTTAACTGCTGAATTTGTGCCAACAGGCATGAAAACAGGTGTTTTAATAAGCCCGTGGGGGGTTTTAAAAACACCGGCTCTTGCGTTTGAATTGTTATCTTTTTTTATTACTTCAAAGCTAAAAAAATCGTCTTTTAGTGTCATTATTTTCCCATTAAAATTTCAAGTGAGGTTTTGTAATTATCGCAAAGTTCTTCTTTTTTAAACCAAAGATTAATTTCTCTTTCAGCACTTTCCAAGCTGTCAGAAGCATGGATTGAATTGTATTCTTTAGTAGCGCAAAAATCAGCTCTAATTGTTCCTACATCAGCTTCATCAGGGTTTGTTTTACCAACAATGTGGCGAAGCCCCAAAATTACGTTATCTCCTTCAAGAACCATGGCAATAACAGGCCCTGATGTAATATATTCAATTAATGAATTATAAAAAGGTTTTCCGTAATGTTCCGCATAATGTTTTTCAGCCAATTCCAAAGAGACATTCATCATTTTCATTCCAATGATTTTATAGCCTTTATTTTCAATTCTTTCAATAATTTTTGCAATAAGTCCTCTTTTAACAGCATCCGGTTTGAGTGCGGTAAATGTTCTTTCCATAATTCACTTCCTTTAAAATAATATGAAATAATTATACAATAAAAAGTGTTAATTTTTTGTAAAAATACTTTTATTTTAAAATCGAATGAACTACCATGGAACAATAGACTTGGCATGGAATTAAATAGGTTTAAGATTTTGAATTTCGGATTAATATTAAAAAATAAGGAGAATACATATAATTGCAGCTACCTTGACGAGATAAGCATTTCAGGGCTTTTCTTGAGGTCAAAAATTTCAGTTTTTCAAAAGTCGCTAAGCAGAAATTACACCACTTTAAAAAAGATTTTTTCATACTCTGTAATTCAGCCAATGGTGACAAATATTGAATACAATAAGCTTAAAACATTTGGCTTTTTTCCACTTGAAGCAACATCTGACAAAAAAATGCTTGAAGAATTAAAAAAACTTGTCGAATGGTCAAATTCAAATGATTTTAAAATGCAAAAAGCATCCGATGAAATTTTTAACATAAGAGTTAAAGAATTAAAATATTTTATGGCAAATACTTCCCCAACAACCCGCCTCGAATTCGAAGCAGGATATTTTGTCTTAGAAAAATTTCTCGAATTTGCCGCCTCGTGAATATTTTAAAAAGCGTAAATATAAAACAAAACATTGATAAAAGGCACTGTTTAAAACAGTGCCTTACAATAATTAAAACAAAAAATTATCTTCTAATGCAACGTACATAACGAGCATGAGAACGAATATATCTGTAACGACCGCCATAATTAAAAGCTTGATACCAAGCCATTCCTGAGGTTCCTGATGATATAGTTGAACCTGACCAATGAGTATCATCATTATCGCCAAGATTAATTAAAGGAGCATTGACAAAGAGCGAAGCAAGTTCGTCCCTATCAGGCAATCTAAGGTCTTCTCCCATGGTTTTACATACTGTGGGCGCATCTACTGTTTCCGCCGAATCTGAATATTGCGGCACAGTTGAAGTGTAGCTGCCACCATATAGCATAGGAGCGACCACAACCGGATTTTTATTATACATTGCCGTTATAAATCCAACATCTTTGCCTACTTGATTGGGTCCCTCTGCGCCATTTAGGTCGTAGACGAAATTAACACACATTTTATTTTGAGCAAAATGGTCGACTGTAGTATCCGAACTACATAATGGGTTATAGAATACTGCTATAGATTCACCATTCACTGTTTCAAATGCAGCTGCTTTTGTATCTGCTACATCGCCATCTTCACCAGTTGCATGACTTCCATTTAACAGTTTGGTATTCAACTCGCTCATCTTGGTTGGAAAATTAATCTCTGAAACCGCATCCAATGTTGTAATTTTACTTGGAATACCGCAAGAAGATAGCTTATCCGGCCCGCAAACGTTGTTTATTTTGTAAACTTTTGATAATGCATCCAATATAAAACTTTCAGCTGCGGTATCTGCTGTTACAGCACCGTCACCGTCTTCTGTATATGTTCCATAACCGCCTAGTGCGTTCATCTGCCCAATCGCTTGCGCTAATCTTGCATGCAATGCCTTCTTTTGAGCATCCCATGCTTTTTCATTTACATTCACAAGTAAACTTGGCAACGTAATTGCAGCTACTATGCCAATAATAGCTAAAGTAATCAGAATTTCAGCTAATGTAAACCCTGTTTTCTTTTTCATAAATAATTACCTTTCTATTGCTAAATAATTCCAACAGGAATATATAATGAAGTATAACTTCACATATTCTAATATTATCATTATTTTATATTGCCTTCAACGTGTTATACGTAATTTATCCTTTCAGCTTTTTTGCATCAATCTGTTTTATTTTGTTGCAACCCACCAAAACCCCAATATCTACACCACCTTCCACCCACC
Organism: Candidatus Gastranaerophilales bacterium; assembly: GCA_944325175.1. GTDB lineage: Bacteria > Cyanobacteriota > Vampirovibrionia > Gastranaerophilales > Gastranaerophilaceae > Galligastranaerophilus_A. The sequence goes on from CALUYZ010000025.1 coordinate 21,797, forward strand.
CAAAAAGTTCACACGCCCTTTTTTCCAATCTTGAACAAAATCCAAAACAATGCTATATTAATAAAAAGACCTAAAATGCACCAAACTTAAACATTTTGGTGCATTTTTTAATACCATAATTCCCACACAAAAGTAGGTTGGGCTTTCAGCCCAACAGCATCCAACCATTATATTTCGCCACTCCTTTTTACAACATGAAAAACAAAAAGCGCCACTTAAAAAAAGTGACGCCAGTTTGATAATAAAATTGAAAAGAAAAATATTATTAATTTTCTAAAAAATAGTCTTTTTGATTTATCGTATTTTACAAAATGACAAATTTTTTATCTCCTGATACAGCGCACGTGGTTCATAGAAGAACGACCGCCACGGAAACGATTGCCATTAACAAAGCGCTGTACCCAGACTAACCCAGACATGCCCAGCGAAATGACCGAGCCCGACCAATAGTAGCCATTGTTTTCACCCAGGTTAATAAGAGGTGCATTTACAAATAATGATGCAAGCTCATCTCTATCAGGTAACCTTAGGTCTTCCCCCATGGTTTTGCATGCTGTTGGTGCATCAATTTCACCTTCTGTTTCCGTATATTGTTTCACAGCTGATGCATAATCCGTGCTAAATGGAACAGGTGCTACAACGACCGGGTTTTTATTGTAGAAGGCTGTAATAAATCCAACATCTTTACCAACTTGATTGGGTCCTTCGCTACCATTTAAGTCATATACAAAGTTAACACACATTTTGTTTTGTACGTAATGGTTAACTGTTGTGTCTGAACTACACAGTGGATTATAAAATACAGCTATTGATTCACCATTCACTGTTTCAAATGCAGCAGCTTTTGTATCTGCAACATCGCCATTTTCACCTGTATTATGAGCCCCATTTAAAAGCTTTGCATTTAATTCTTTCATTTTTGTTGGAAAATTAATCTCGGCAACCGCATCCAATGTTGTAATTTTACTTGGAATACCACACGAACTTAATTTATCGGGTCCACAAACATTGTTTATTTTATAAACCTTAGATAGTGCATCTAAAATAAAGCTTTCAGCTGCCGTATCTGCTGTTGCAGTTCCGTCTTCATCTTCCGTATACGTTCCATACCCGCCCAACGTGTTCATCTGCCCAATCGCTTGCGCCAACCTTGCATGAAGCGCCCTTTTTTGAGCATCCCATGCTTTTTCGTTTACATTCACAAGTAAACTTGGCAAAGTAATTGCAGCTACAATTCCAATGATAGCTAAGGTAATTAAAACTTCAGCAAGCGTAAAACCTCTAAACTTTTTCATATTTTCTGCTTTCCTTTCAACTTTTGCACCAATTTGAGCAAATTTGATGCAAGGGGTTAAAATGCTTGTTGATGTGCTGTTTAAGGTGTTGAGAATTTAAAAAATATCAAATTTTGACAGCTTGAATTAATGTAAAAACAGTGATATATTGAGAGAAAGAAGATAAATGCACCAAGATTGCTCATTTTGGTGCATTTTTGGTTGAAAAAGTTCTTTATCTAAGAGTGACTAAAATAATAAGACGGGTGGATATCGAATTTATGCGGAAGATGAGATTTTGTTGGGGTAGAAACCCCAACCTACGAAGTTTTAGTGTATGAATTTAAAATTAAGCAATAAAAAGCACCATAATATTCATTATGGTGCAAATGGTTTATATGTATTAATATTATCATTGTTTTTTGGAAGTTACAAGGCTTATATTTTTGAAAATTTTGTATTTCTCATAATCTTTTATTCAATAAAATTAACCCTTTTAAGGTTTTTGAAACAAAATGAATATTTTGGTCTAAAAAGTTGAAAGGATAGAAAAAGTTATGAAAAAGACAAAAGGTTTTACGTTGGCTGAGGTGTTGATTACTTTGGCGATTATTGGGATTGTGGCGGCTATTACATTGCCGAGTTTATTGGTGAATGTTAATGAAAAAGCATGGGATGCACAAAGGAAGGCGTTGCATGCAAGGTTGGCGCAAGCTATAGGACAGATGAATACGTTAGGTGGGTATGGAACGTATACTGAAGACGGCGACGGTAATGCAACAGAAGATACTGCCGCTGAAAGTTTTATTTTGGATGCACTTTCTAAGGTTTATAAAATTAATAATGTTTGTGGACCGGATAAGCTTTCTTCGTGCGGTATTCCGAGTAAAATTACGACGTTAGGGGCGGAAACTGAAATTAATTTTCCAGCCAAGATGAGTGAATTAAATGAAATATTATTAAATGGATACCGTGAGACAGGTGAAGACGGTGATATGGCAGATACAAAAGCTGCTGCATTTGAGACAGTGAATGGTGAATCTATTGCAGTATTTTATAACCCGCTATGCAGTTCAGATACAACAGTTGATCACTATACCCAAAACAAAATGTGTGTTAACTTTGTATATGACCTAAATGGTGAAGAAGGTCCAAATCAAGTTGGTAAAGATATTGGGTTCATCACGGCTTTCTATAATAAAAGCCCTGTTGTTGTAGCGCCTGTTCCATACAACTCGGACTATGCAACCGGTGTGCCTCAATATACAGAAACATCCGGAAAAGTTGATGCACAAACAGCTTGCAAAACCATGGGAGAAGACCTAAGGTTGCCCGATAGAGATGAAGTTGCATCATTATTTGTAAATGCTCCTCTTATCAACCTAGGTGAAAGCGAAGGTACTAAATTCTATTGGTCGGGCTCGGTAGTTTCGCTGGGCGCTTCAGGGTCAGCCCGGGAACAAGACTTCGATACAGGCTACCGTGTCCACAATAATCGTGGTTTTGCAGACTACGTGCGCTGTATCAGGAAATAAAAATTTTTCGTTTTGTCATTTTGCTAAAGTGCGATAAGACCAAACAAAAAGTTTTTTACAAAATGAATAACAAATTTCTTTTTAATAAGAATAGTTATTAAGGCAGAAAAAATATTTATCGAGTTTGTTTAAATATGAAAAACACCGCATGAGATTTGCGGTGTTTTTATTGTTTTTGAAAATAGGTTTTTTATCAGTTGTTGAAGCGAAAGACCATGATGTCACCGTCTTGAACGATATATTCTTTGCCTTCCAGTCGTGCAAGACCTTTTTCTCTGGCTTGAACCCAGCCGCCTGATTTGACAAAGTCTTCATAAGAAACAACTTCTGCTTTGATGAAGCCTTTTTCAAAATCTGTGTGAATAACACCTGCTGCTTGAGGCGCTTTTGTGCCTTTTTTAATGGTCCATGCTTTAACTTCTTTTTCACCTGCAGTTATGTAGGTTTGAAGACCTAAAAGGTCGTATGCTGATTTAATCATTTTATCTATGCCGGATGTTTCAACGCCTAAATCTTGAAGATAGGTTTTTGCTTCTTCTTTTCCTAAAGAAACAAGTTCAGATTCAATTTGTGCGCTTATAACAACAGTTTTAGCACCTTGTTTATCGGCATATTCTCGAACTTTTTCTACATAGTCGTTGCCTGTTAATAAATCATTTTCAGAAACATTGGCGCAATAAATAACAGGTTTTGTCATAAGTAAAAAGAAACTTTTTACTATTTTTTGTTCTTCTTCATCGAATAATTCAGG
>CALUYZ010000026.1 GCA_944325175.1 Candidatus Gastranaerophilales bacterium
AAAAAGCGCGTCAGCACTTTTGAAACGTAGTGCCAGGAAGCGAACCGCTAGTAAAACCAAGAGCGGATTTTACGTAGGGTGTAGCGAGCAAAGCGAGCGAAACCCGCCAATGTGAGCGCCGCCGAAGTGGAAAAAGCGCGTCAGCACTTTTGAAACGTAGTGCCAGGAAGCGAACCGCTAGTAAAACCAAGAGCGGATTTTACGTAGCACGAAGGGCGAAGCCCGTAGTGCGCCAACGTGAGCGAACGGCGTAGTGACACAAACCGTCAGACACCAACAAAATCTCATCTTCATCACCCCCCCCCAAAAAAAAACAAAGACTCCAAAAAAGTAGGTTGGGCTTTCAGCCCAACATCATCTAACTATTTTTATCACATCAACTCTTTTAAAACATCTAAAAATGAAAAAAGCGCCGCTTAAAAAAAGCTACGCTATAGATAAAATAATAAAGTTAAAAGAAATTTATAATTCTTTTTGCAAAAAAGAGTCTTTTTGTTTGGTATTGTAACATTTTAGCAAAATGACAATTTTTATCTCTTGAGGCAACGCACGAAGAGTGTATCAAAACGATTGACATGACCACGGCTGCCACCATTGAAGTTCTGGTCCCAAGCAGAACCAGAAGTGCCCAGAGAAATGACTGAGCTGGACCAATAGGCGTTAGTATTTTCACCTAAGTTGATTAGTGGAGCATTTACAAATAATGATCCAAGTTCATCTCTATCAGGTAACCTTAGGTCTTCTCCCATGGTTTTGCATGCTGTTGGTGCATCAATTTCATTTTCTGTTTCTGTATATTGTTTTACTTTTGATGTGTAATCTGAGTTGTATGGAATTGGTGCTACAATAACTGGGTTTTTATTATAGAAAGCTGTTATAAACCCAACATCTTTCCCTACTTCATTTGGACCTTCTGCCCCATTCAAATCATAAACAAAGTTAACGCACATTTTGTTTTGAGTATAATGATTAGCTGTTGTATCTGAACTACATAATGGGTTATAAAATACTGCTATTGATTCGCCATTAACTGTTTCAAATGCAGCTGTTTTTGTATCTGCCATATTGCCGTCTTCACCTGAATAATGTTTTTTGTTTAAAAGTTTTTCATTTAACTCACTCATTTTGCTTGGAAATGTAATTTCAGAAGTTGCATCCAACGTTGTAATTTTACTTGGAATACCGCAAGAAGAAAGCTTATCAGGTCCGCAAACGTTATTTATTTTGTAAACTTTTGATAGTGCATCTAAAATAAAACTTTCAGCAGCTGTGTCTGTTGTTGCATTACCGTCGCCGTCTTCAGTATACGTTCCATAGCCCCCTAATGTGTTCATTTGTCCTATGGCTTGAGCTAGTCTGGCATGGAGAGCTTTCTTTTGAGCATCCCATGCTTTTTGGTTTACATTTACAAGCAAACTTGGCAAAGTAATTGCAGCGACAATGCCTATAATTGCCAAAGTGATTAGAATTTCAGCTAAAGTAAAGCCTGTTTTCTTTTTCATAAAAATTACCTTTCTATTGTTAAATAATTCCAACAGGAATATATAATGAAGTACAACTTCACATATTCTCATACTATCATTATTTTGTATTAGTTTCAATGTTTGATATGATTTATCCTTTCGCCTTTTGTACTATTTTGGTTAATTTCGGCGCATTTTTCTTGCTGATTTTCCCTTTTAAAGCGCCACTTAAAAAAGTGACGCTGTAGATAAAATAATAAAGTTAAAAAGAAATTTATTATTTATTTTGTAAAAAGAGTTTTTTTGTTTAGTGTTGTCACATTTTAGCAAAATGATAATTTTATCTCTTGAGACAGCGTACAGAGTTTGCAGCAGAACGAGTGTAATGGGCACGGTTGCCGCTATTGAATGACTGCGCCCAGGCTAATCCAGAAGTGCCCAGCGAAATGACCGAGCCCGACCAATAGTAGCCATTGTTTTCACCCAGGTTGATAAGAGGTGCATTTACAAATAATGATGCAAGCTCATCTCTATCAGGAAGTCTTAGGTCTTCTCCCATGGTTTTACATGCTGTTGGTGCATCAATTTGACCTTCTGTTTCCGTATATTGTTTTACAGTTGATGCATAATCTGAACTATATGGAACAGGTGCTACAACAATGGGATTTTTATTGTAGAAAGCTGTGATAAATCCGACATCTTTACCTACTTGATTAGGTCCTTCTGCACCGTTTAGGTCGTAGATAAAGTTAACGCACATTTTGTCTTGAACATAACGGTTTGCTGTTGAATCTGAACTACATAATGGGTTATAGAACACTGCTATTGATTCACCATTAACCGTTTCAAATGCAGCTGCCTTTGTATCTGCAACATCACCGTCTTCACCTGTAGCATGAAGTCCATTTAAGAGTTTTTCATTTAACTCGCTCATTTTGGTTGGAAAATTAATTTCAGAAACCGCATCCAACGTTGTAATTTTACTTGGAATACCGCAAGAAGAAAGTTTATCAGGCCCACAAACGTTATTAATTTTGTAGACTTTTGATAATGCATCTAAAATAAAACTTTCAGCTGCAGTATCTGTTGTCGCTGTTCCTTCTACATCTTCTGTGTAGGTTCCATACCCGCCCAATGTATTCATCTGCCCTATGGCTTGAGCCAGTCTTGCATGGAGAGCTTTCTTTTGTGCATCCCATGCTTTTTCGTTTACGTTTACAAGTAAGCTTGGCAAAGTAATTGCGGCAACAATGCCTATAATTGCTAAAGTAATTAAAATTTCAGCTAAAGTGAATCCCTTTTTCTTTTTCATATTTTCTGCTTTCCTTTCAACTTTTTGCATCAATTTGAGTAAATTTGATGCAAGGGGTTAAAAGTTTTGTTGTGAAGGGGTTTTGAGGATTAAAAAATAAAAAATATTGAGGTTTTGGCGTCTTGAATTAATGTAAAAATAGTGATATAGTGAGAAAAAGAAGATAAATGCACCAAGATTACTCATTTTGGTGCATTTTTATGTAAAAAATGCAATAGGATTTATTTGTGGTGTTTTAATGATTGGGGGTAAAAGTGCCAGTATGTGATTGGTTGGGGGGGGGGTATAGTTTTTGATTGTAGCGAATTTGAGTGAAGAATTAGGATGCAGCAAAAAGGCTGTTAGTTTTAAAATAGCAGCCTTTTTGTTTTGGTTTGATTTTTAAAAAAATTATACGTTTAAACCCATTTGATAAGCTTCTTCTAAGGCGGGGTGACCGTCTAAATCCATTGGTTTTTCAAGTCCAAGACCTTTGATGACACCTTTTAGTTTTGATTTTTCATAGCAGCTTATCCAGCCCATAAGACCGTTTATTGTGCCGTCGGCAGCATTTTTGCTTGAATCTGCTGCTGTTACAATTAAATATACATCTCTGAACAAATAGTCTGAAGTGTATAGAGGGTTTGACCTATCTATCATGGTTTTCATTTGCCCTGACATATTGTAGTAATATACGGGTGTAACCCAGACGATAACGTCTGAAAATTTCATTTTTTCAACAATTTCATTGGCATCATCTTTTATGACGCAAGTTTTTGTTTTTTGACATGCAAGGCAGCCTTTGCAAAAGCGAATATCTTTATCTCTAAGTGCGATAATTTCAACATTGTTGCCTGAATCAACCACGCCTCTTGCAAATTCTTTTGCAATTTTTGCGGAATTGCCGCCTCTGTTGGGACTGGTGGAAATAATAAGAACATTTTTCAACATTTTTTATTCCTTTATTTTAAATTTTTTAAGCTGTTATCAACATCATTGATTATATCTTCAATATTTTCAAGTCCTACGGAAAATCTTACAAGCCCGGGGTTAATACCGCAAGCTATTAATTGTTCATCTGTTAATTGCCTGTGAGTTGCTGTTGCAGGGTGAAGAACACAGGTTCTTATATCTGCCACATGAACTTCATTTGAAGCCATTTTAAGACCATCCATAAATTTTGCTGCAGCTTGTTTTCCGCCTTTAACGGTTAGCGAGATAACTCCTGAACAGCCATTAGGCAAATATTTTTGAGCTAAATCGTGGTATTTATCTTGCTTGAGCCCCGGGTATCTGACTTCTTCAAACATGCCTGTCGACACAAAATATTCTGCCATTGTCATAGCATTTTCACAATATCTTTTCATTCTTAAAGCCAAAGTTTCTAAGCCTAAATTCAATAAAAACCCTGAATGTCCTGAAGGATATGCTCCAAAATCTCTCATTAATTGCATTCTGGCTTTTATAATGTATGGCGCAAAAGCATAATCTTTTGTATAGATTGTTCCATGGTATGATTCATCGGGTTCTGTGAAATCGGGAAATTTGCCGTTTGTAAAGTCGAATTTACCTGAATCAACAATAACACCGCCAACTTGAAGGGCGTGACCGTCCATATATTTTGAAGTTGAATGAATTACAATGTCTGCACCCCATTCAAAAGGACGACAAAGTATAGGTGTTGGAAAAGTGTTATCGACAATTAAGGGAATATTATTTTTATGTGCTACATTTGCAAATTTTTCAATATCCAAAACTTGTAAAGAAGGATTTGTTAAAGTTTCGGCAAAAACTGCTTTTGTATTTGGTTTAATTTTGGCTGAAATTTCTTCTTCCGATGCATCGACATCAACAAAAATACATTCAATGCCTAATTTTTTTAATGTAACCGCAAAAAGGTTTACCGTTCCGCCGTATATTGAAGATGAAGAAATAAAACTGTCGCCTGCATTGCACAAATTTAAAATAGACATCATTGAAGCCATTTGCCCCGAGCTTGTGCACATAGCAGCAACACCGCCTTCTAAATCGGCAATTTTTTTCTCTACTACATCAACTGTGGGGTTTGTAAATCTTGTATATATGTGAGATTTTGTGGGGTCGTTAAAAACGGCGCCTACTTCATCGGTTGAATTATAACGAAACGTTGTGCTTTGATATATGGGCATAACTCTTGGACCGGCATTTACCGGAGTATAACCTGAATGTAGACATTTTGTTTCGTTTTTCATTTTAACCCCCTTATTTTATGCACCTATTCGATGCACCCTTACAAAATTCGTTCTGCTTGTAATTAAGTTTGGCTGCGAGCCTATGATTATTACATAATCGCCTTTGCTTAATTTAACTTCGTTTATTAAAAATTCGTCAAACTTTAATAAAATATCGTTTGTAATAGGTTCATCCCAGTTTTTGTAATAAGGAAATACACCCCAGCTTAAAGCCATTCTTCTTGCTGTTTTTTTGACGTCACAAATTAGAACAATCGGCACTTTTGGTTTTAATTTTGAAAGCATTCTTGTTGATCTGCCGGTATGAGAGAAAGAAAGAATAACTTTTGCGCCAACAAATTTAATCATTTTATCTGCACCGTATACAACCGCATGGCGAGTCATTGTGGATGTATCATCTGCAGGTTCAATGTCATAGTCAAATTCGTAAAAACCTGAATTTTCAGCTGCCACAATAATTTCAGACATCATTTTAACAGCTTCAACAGCATATTTTCCGACAGATGTTTCTCCGGATAACATAACGGCATCTGCGCCGTCAAAAATAGCATTTGCTACATCGGATGATTCTGCTCTTGTTGGTATTGGATTATCTATCATTGATTCAAGCATTTGAGTTGCAACTATAACGGCTTTTTTGTGCTTATTGCAAGTTCTGATTATTTTCTTTTGACAAACGGGAACATCAACGGGCGAAAGCTCTATGCCTAAATCCCCTCTTGCAACCATTATTGCATCAGACACTTCAACTATTTCATCAAGATTTTCAATAGATTGAGGTTTTTCAAGTTTTGCAACAACGGGAATGTTGCCATTGAACTTTTTAATGTAATCTTTTGCAATTAAAATATCATTTTTTTCTCTGACGAAAGAAAGCGCTAAGAAATCAACATCTTCGTTAACAGCAAGCTTTATGAAATCAACATCTCTTTCGGTTACGGCATTTAAGCTTGCGGTAGAACCCGGAATATTAATGCCTTTTCTTGATTTTAAAACATTTGGAACGACAACTTCCGCAAATACTTGATTATTTTTAATTTCTTTAACTTTCAACTGAATTTTGCCGTCATCTATTAAAATGATTTCGTTTTGTTTTACATCGTTTGCAATTCCTTGATAATCAACAGGAATTATATTATTCTTCATTTCGCCTAAATAGTGTTCCAGGATAAGTTCTTGACCTTTTTTTAGAGGAATTTCTTCCGCTAAAGTGCCAATTCTTATTTTAGGACCTTGAAGGTCGACAAGTGTTGCAACGAAAACTTTCATATCTTCGGCAACTTTTTTAACCAATCTTATTTTTTCTTTGTGATAATCGGCGCTGCCATGTGAGGTATTAAACCTAAAAACGTTGGCGCCTGCTTTTATTAATTCTTTAATTTTATCTTCACTGTCTGTTGCCGGTCCTAATGTGACAACAATTTTTCCTCTTCTTTTGATTGACATTTTGTTGTTTTGCTCCTTAATTTACACCCGGAAGTGGTGCTTGATTGTTGTTTGTGGGGGTATAATTTTGTTTAAATTGCATAACGGGACGAATAGTTTGATTTTTTGCTTCGGTTGCTTCTTTGCTGACAGAAGAAGGTAAGCTGTCCGTTTTGTTTTTAAAAATAACTTGTGTTTGAGGCTTTATGGTTTCTTTTTCAGGTATAACCGTATTTTGATAACGTGTATTTGTACCTGTAGAGCGGTTTGAGCTGTTTTCATTATCAAAGCCTTCTGATTGTTCGTCATCAATTATGATTGAATCATCTCTCATTTGTTCTTGTTGCGGTTGTTCATCCGCATAAATCGCTTCGGTATTTTGTGATTTTGCATCTGTTGTGAAATCGGGATAATCAAAAACAGATTCAGGATAGTCTGAAAGCGCAACTTTCATAAAGTTGCCCCAAACTCTTGCAGGCAAGCCCCCGCCTGTAATACCCGGCAGTTTTGAGTTATCGTCATTTCCAAGCCAAACGCCGGCAACTATGTCTGGGGAATAGCCCATAAACCAAGCGTCACGGTAATCATCAGTTGTACCTGTTTTTCCTGCAACTTCACGACCAACCGCAGCAGCTCTTCCTGTACCTTGTTCGACAACTTTTTTTAGCATATAAGTCATGCCGGCAGCTGTATCATAGCTTATAACCTTCATAACCTTAGTTGGCATTGCTTCATAAATTACAACCCCGCGAGAGTTTTCAACTCTTTCAACCGCATAAGGGCGCACTCTAAAGCCGCCATTTGCAAAGGCACCGTATGAAACCACCATATCATATAATTTTACGCCGTTAGAGCCTAGTGAAATGGTTAAATCAGGCTGCAGCGGTGTAGTTATGCCTAAATCTCTTGCAATGGAAATAACCGGTCCTACGCCGACTTTATCAATCAAACTTGCCGCTATGACGTTTGAGGATAATGCTAATGCCTTCCACAAAGGCATTTTGCCTCTGTATTTGTCGCCATAGTTTCTTGGCGCCCATTTATTAAATTGTACGGGTTTATCATCCATAATGTCATTCACGCTAAACCCTTGTTGCAAAGCTGCAGCATATACAAAAGGTTTAAATGAGGACCCTGGGGGTCTTATTGCGTTTACAATTCTGTCGTATTGGCTTTTTTCATAATTTTTACCGCCAACGTAGGCTAAAATTTTCCCTGTTGTGGGGCTGAATGCAAATAGAGCCATTTGTGTTTTATTGGCAGTTAAGCCTGCGCCTGATAACCCGTTATTAATTGCATCATCTGCCGCTTTTTGGTCTTTATAATTTAGGGTGGTATAAATTTTTAAACCGCCTTGTGAGATTTCTGTTTCATCGAAGCCGATGTCTGTTAGCTCCCTTAATACGAAATCAATAAAATAGGGAGCTTTATTAAAAGAATAAATTCGAGGCTTTTGATTTAATTTTAAAGGTTCATCAAGTGCTTGTTTATATTGCTTTTTATTGATGTAGCCTGTTTTATACATTCTTTTTAAAACTTGATTTCTTCTTTTTATGGCAGCTTCAGGATTGGAAAAAGGTGAATATACACTTGGCGCCTGAGGAAGACCGGCAATTAAAGCAGCCTCTGCCAAAGTTAATTCGTTTAAGTTTTTGTCAAAATAAGTTTGGCTTGCTGAAAGTACGCCGTATGTGCCTGAGCCTAAATAAACAGAATTCAGATACATTTCAAGAATTTCATCTTTGGAAATTGTTTTTTCAATTCTGTGCGCTATGATTAATTCTTTAATTTTTCTATCAAACGTTCTTTCGTTTGAAAGGAACAAAATTCTTGCAAGCTGCTGAGTTATTGTGCTTGCGCCTTGCTTTAATTTACCCGCTTTTAAGTTTGTTAAAATTGAACGAGCCAAACCAAAGGTGTCAAAACCTCTGTGGTGGTAGAAATTTTTATCTTCTGTTGCAATTATGGCATTTTTTAGGTTGTCAGGAATGTCGTTAATTGAAACTTTTTCAAACTTGTAAGCAGTGAATGTTTTTATGTTTTCGCCATCTGAAGAATAAATAGCAGTAACAGGGTTTGGCTTTATTTCCCTAAAATTATCAATCGGTTTCAAGCTTGCAAGATATAGGTTAAAAGCAACAATAACCGCTAAAAATGCAGACATAGAAACAACTAAGATGTATGAAAAGCACCCTGTGTTATTTTTTCTTTTTATGGAAACTCTTTTAATTTTTCTTGTCATAATTATGCATTTTATAACATAAACAATAATAATGCCACTATTTAATTATTATTTAGGGTTTCCATAATGTTTTCAGGGGGTTTGACTTTGAAATTATCGCATCTGTTCCATATTAATGTTTCTAAATCTTCGTTATTTTCATTTTTAAGGCATGAACAATTACCTTTTAAAAGGTCAACGGTGCCGTCTTGTAATGGTTTAAAATGAACGCAATTTTGGCATATTTTTAAGGTAAGCCCATGGGTGTTTATTTTCTTTGAAATATTTTTTATTGCATCGCACATTCTGATAGATTCATCTGAAATCATTCTTTTTTTTCTGAACCTTAAAATAACCCTTCTCATGCCATCTTCAGATATTAAATCCATTTTGCACATGACGGTTTTTTTGTTGTCTGTGACAAACGCATCCATTGTTGCTGATTTGACATTTTTTTCTTCTGCGATTGTTTTTAAAAGTGCTTGTTTTGAAATATCTTTTGTAATTTTTCTAAAGTTGTAAGCAAAAGAGTAAAAAGGACACAATAAAAACAAAAAAGCTTTCATCGGGTTTAATTTTGAAGCTATAAAACCAAGCAGCCAAACCGCAAGGTAGAATATTCCCAAATGCAGAACGTATTTAAAACCAATAGAGCTTATAAAATTAAAAGAACAGTACAAAAGAAGAAGATATAAACCAACAACAACGGCAACATTTGGTTGAAGCATGGAAAGAACAAATTCAACAAAATACCAAGGCTTTTTAAATAAAAGTTTTGAATAATATTTAAAAAGCGCAAAACGTACGCCAAAGCCTGCTGTCATTGGATTATAACATTCTGCCTCAATAATTGTTTCAACAAATGGTGAATAAACGGGCTTAATGCCGTTTGATGCTAAAAATAGGGAATATTTAAGTTCGTCTTCCCTTGTTTCAAAGCAAACTCTGCCTGTTTTTTCTAATATATCGGCTCTTAAAATTAAATTTTCGGAATCTATTACCGTTGCAAGGTCGAACATTCTTCTTGCAATGTTTGTTGTGTTATTTCTGAATTCTTGTCTTGTTTCGATAACTTTTGCTCTTATAAGATGATTTTTAAATTCAGGAACAACGTTTGTTTTGCCTGTTATGACGGAAGAATTTTGTTCGTTTAAAGCGATGTTAATATTTTCCAGATAATCTGACATTACATATCTGTCTGCGCCTAAAAATACGTAAGCATCGAATTTTGAGGCAGTAATTATTTTTTCTATAAATAAATTCAGGGCTTTATTTTTCTTGAAAAATTCCGCATTTTCTATGCAGTGAATTTGTGCGCCTGCAATGCAATCGGGTGTATATAAAAGTGAATTTGAATCTTTTGCAAAAACACAATGTATTGAATAATTTTCTTTGTCGTAGGTTTGGTCATTTAGGGCGTGCAGTAACGGTTCCAACCTTTTTGATTTTGAATTTGCGAAAATAATTACACAAAGTTTGTTTTTTGTTAACTCTAAATTTTTAAGTCTGTCGGGCGCATTTTCTTTCAGATAAGTTTTTGTATTAAAAAGCGCCTTTAAATTGATTGTTAAAAGGTAAATACCATATATAATAAGGTATAAAAATACAAAAAATAAAATAAAATTTATTAATGAAGCTAGCATAAAAAAATATTAAATAAAAATTATATAAAAATCCAGCATTTTTTAACTTATTTTGCTATAATTTTTTTGTACTAATAATGTAGTTTTGGAGTAAGTAAAAATGAGTGACGAATTTTATTTCATGGATGGGGAATTCGTTCCCGCAAGCGAAGCAAAAATACCTGTAAGATGCCACGCTTTTTTGTACGGCACAAGCGTTTTTGAAGGTATTAGAGGTTATTGGAATGAGGATGAAGAACAACTTTATGTTTTTAGAGCAAAAGAACATATAGAAAGAATGTTTAACAGCGCTAAAATTATGTTTATGGATGCTAAATATTCGCTTGATGAATATTTGAATATTATAAAGAAAATGCTTCAAAAAAATAATTATAAAGAAAATTGCTATATTCGCCCCGAAGTTTATAAAAGCTCAATTAAAATAGGCCCCGGTTTATATGATTGTGATGATTCCGTTTTGATTTTTTCAATTAAGCTTGGTAATTATTTTAAGGGCGATGAACCGCTAAAGGTTTGCGTTTCTAACTGGAACAGGTTGGCTGATAATACAATTCCTCCAAGAGCAAAAATTTCAGGTGCTTACGCCAATACTGCCCTTATGATAACAGAAGCAAAAAAATCCGGTTTTGATGATGCAATCTCTCTTTCAGCTGACGGCAAAGTTGCAGAAGGTTCTGCTATGAACTTTTTCTTAGTTGAAGGAAACACCTTGGTTACAACGCCTGCCACAAGCAATATTTTGGTTGGAGTTACAAGAAATACAATCATGGAGCTTGCAAAAGAAGAATTAAAAATGGAAGTTGTTGAAAGAGAAATAAACAGAACTGAATTATATATAGCGGACGAAGCATTTTTCTGCGGAACAGGCGCTCAAATTGCCCCTATAGGTTCGATTGACCACAGATATTTTGGCAATGGCAAAATCGGTAAAAAAACACTGGAAATTCAAAAATTATATGACGATGTTGTCAGAGGAAAAGTTGAAAAATATAAAAAATGGTGTATGCCGATTTATTAGTAATGTGGGGGTTGCAGACCCCCATTTTTTGTCGATAATTAAATGTAACGATTTGTAAATGTTTTTTTAAAACCTGTTATTCAAATGTAAATTTTGACTTTTTAGGTTTTTTAGATAAAATGAAAATATTCACCTTTTTTCGAAGGTATGGAGCAAAAGAAACATTAACAACAAGAAGTGAAGAAGGAAGAAAATGTCGGGTATTAATCCTGTAAATGTCAATTTAGGTTTCAGTGCAATGAGCACCGGTAGAGGCTCGGATAATTCACATGCATATATTGCAAGCAGAATTAATGACCTTTATATTCAGGCGCTGTCCCGTCAGCAAGGCACAAGCCTTTCAAGCTCACGTTCACTAAGACGTTTTATAGATTCTAACTCCAAAGACGGCAAAAAACTTCACAAAATTGTATAACTACATTTTTTTTGTTAATTTTGCATGAATAACGTTTGCACAGCTTAAATAAGCTGTAAAATCATTGTATCTTATTTCAGATTCACCATAAGGAATTTTTTTTGCCATTAATTCTTTTGCGCTTTCATTAAGCATTACAAGTTTATTTAGCGCATGGCGCACCATTAGGCTTTTGTGCAGCAGTGGGCAAAATTTTAAAATAATTCTTTCCAGCTTTCTTAATTTTTCTTTTATATGAATTTTATTTTCAATTTTATTTATTGCATCGTTTGCATTTTGAGAAATAGGGTTTTGAATTTCATCTTTTTCTAAAAGTTTAAGCGCCTCAAGTAATGCTTCTTTTTCATCTTTTAATTTGTTTAAAAGCATTTCGTCGTCAGAATCTTCAAGCATAAAAATTTTATTTTCAATTTTTTTAATCAAAGATTTTATTTTCTTTATTTTTTCACTTGTGCTTAATTCTTTATCATCAATATCTATAAAACCGTTTTCTTGAAAAATGTTAAGGTCTAAGTCATTTAGCCTTTTTTGAATAATTTTGGTTTCTTTGTTTTCGGAATTTTTAATTGCATCAGAATTAAAGGGTGAATTTTCAAAACTGCCGGTTAAAATTCCAAACGGTAAAAAATCGCCATTTTCTTCACTAATATTATCCGTTTTAGGAATTGACATTTCTTCATCACGTATTATACCGCTTTTTTCAAGTTGTCCTAAAAGCGAATTTTTTTGATAATTTTCCGTCATATAATAATTATTGTGTATTTCAATATATTTAACACCATATACAAGTTGTATTTTTGATTTATAATTTTCTTATATAAGAGGAAAAAATTATGTGGGACTATTCTGAAACTGTCAAAGAATACTATACAAATCCAAAAAACGTAGGCTCTATTGAAGATGCCGATGCTATTGGTGAAGCAGGCGCACTTGCTTGCGGAGATGCATTAAAATTATATTTAAAAATAAAAGACGGCATTATAACGGATGCTAAATTTCAAACGTTTGGCTGCGGTTCTGCCGTGGCATCATCAAGCATGTTAACCGAAATGATTATAGGTAAATCGCTTGATGAGGTTAAAAAAATTACAAATAAAGATATTATAGAAAAATTAGGCGGGCTTCCGCCTGAGAAAACTCACTGTTCGGTTATGGGGCGAGAAGCCTTAGAAGATGCCCTAAACAACTATTACGGTTATAAAATAGGCGATAAATCAACAGAAAAAATTATCTGCAACTGTTTTTCCGTTACTGAAAATGTTATTAAAGAAGCAGTAGAACAAGGCGCAAAAACGGTTAAAGAAATAACGGATTTAACCTACGCAGGCGGCGCTTGCGGCAGATGCAAAGAAAATATTCAAAAAATTATTGATTCAATTTTAGGGCCAACTAAAATAAAAAAAGAAGAACTAACCCCCGTTCAGTTTGCTCTTAGGGTTAATTCAATTTTGGAGAAAGAAATTGCACCGCAATTAGCCCTTGACAATGGCGGTTTGGAACTTGTTGATATTGAAGGTAAAAATATTTATATAAAATTAAAAGGCACTTGTGAAAGCTGTCCAAATTCAACAAGCACGGTTAAAAATTTCATTGAAAAAAAACTAAAAGAATTAATCGATGATGAAATCAATGTAATAGAAGGCTAAAAAATGAGTGAAAATTCCGGTTTAATTTATCTTGATAATAACGCAACAACAAAAGTTGATAAAAAAGTTGTTGAGGCTATGATTCCCTATTTTTCAAATGAATACGGAAATCCTTCCAGCATTTATGAATTGGCGCATACCGCCCATAATGCCCTTTCTCATTCAAGAGAAATTATTAAGGAATTTTTTGGTGCCAAAAATGAGTTAGAGATAATTTTTACATCATGCGGTACAGAAAGCGCAAATGCTGCAATAAGAGGTGTAACAGAAGCTAATCCAAACAAAAGGCACATTATAACAACAAAAGTGGAACACCCTTGTGTTTTAAATACGGTTAAAGAATTTGAAGAAAAAGGCTATCGTGTTGATTATCTTAATGTGGATGAAAACGGTGAGCTTTTAGTTGACGAATTAAAAAACTTAGTAAATGATAACACGGCGCTTGTTGCAATAATGGCGGCAAATAATGAAACAGGGGCAATATACCCGTATGAAGAAGCTGCCGAAATTACAAAATCAATCAATCCTGACACTAAAGTTTTTGTTGATGCAGTTCAAGCTGCAGGCAAAATTAAATTGGATGTCAAAAATACAAAAGTTGATTTAATGGGCATTTCGGGGCATAAATTCCATGCACCTAAAGGTGTTGGCGCAATGTATGTCAAAAAAGGCACGATAATTAAACCGTATATGACAGGCGGTCACCAAGAAAGAGCTTTAAGGGGCGGAACCGAAAATGTTCCATATATTGTCGGCATGGCTCGTGCTGCAGAACTTGCAATGAGTGCGTTAGAATTTGAAAACAAAATAGTAAAAGAATTAAGAGATATGCTTGAAGAAGGCATTTTGAAAAATGTCAAAAACGCAAAACTAAATTCAAGAACCAAAAACAGAGTTCCAAATACAACAAATATTGGCTTTGAATATATTGAAGGCGAGCTTATTTTGCTTCATTTAGATAAACTGGGCATCTGCGCAAGCTCCGGTTCTGCTTGCACATCAGGCAGTTTGGAACCAAGCCATGTATTAAGAGCAATGAAAACCCCCTTTACATCTCTTCATGGCAGCATTAGATTTTCCCTCAGCAGATTTACAACAAAAGAAGAAATTGACTATGTCGTAAAAAACATGCCGATTGTAATCAAAAAATTAGCTAAAATTTCACCCTTCCAAAAGGAACTAACAGAAATTTTTAGCGAATAATTTCTGCCCTATAAAAACAAAGAGAATACTATATAATTTTTACTTATCAGTATTTAATAAATTAATACCTTATTTTTAACTTCAGCAGGTATTTTATGCCATTTCAATGCTACACCTTCTTTATCATCTGCACCACTTCGCCACTTAACTTATTTCTGTTTCTAAAAACTTTTTTACCAACTTTTATAAATCAACTTTTTGCAATGTAATTCTAAACATAAACCCATAAACACTCAACTTATAATCATTTCAACCAAAATAAAACCACCTTCTTATTTATTGTTTTTGTACATTTGACTTATTAAATTTTTCTGCAAAAAAGCGTCATTTTTAAATGACGCTTTTTGTATTTGCTATTTGAATGGCAGATAAGAATAATCTTTTTGTCTATTGTTGCCATATTTTAGCAAAATGAAAAACGGCAAATTTTTATTTCCTGAGGCACCTTACGTAGGCTGTATTAGAACGAAGGTAACGACCACGGCAGCCATTACTGAAGAATAGGACCCAGGTTAGCCCAGAAGTACCCAGCGAAACGACTGAGCCTGACCAATAGTCACTATTGCTTTCACCTAGGTTAATAAGTGATGCATTTACAAATAATGATGCAAGTTCATCCCTATCAGGCAACCTTAGATCTTCTCCCATAGTTTTGCATACTGCTTGTGCATCAATTTCACCTTCTGTTTCTGTATATTGTTTTACAGCTGATGCATAATCTAAATTATACGGAATAGGTGCCACAACAACTGAGCTTTTATTGTAGAAAGCTGTGATAAAACCAACATCTTTACCAACTTGATTGGGTCCTTCACTACCATTTAGGTCGTAGATAAAGTTAACACACATTTTGTTTTGAGCATAATGATTAGCTGTTGTGTATGAGCTGCATAAAGGATTATAGAATACTGCAACAGACTCGCCATTAACTGTTTCAAATGCAGAGGCTTTTGTATCTGCTACATTTCCGTCTTCACCTGGATAATGTTGCCCATTAATAATTTTTCATTCAGCTCTTTCATTTTGGTTGGAAAATTAATTTCAGAAACCGCATCCAACGTTGTAATCTTACTTGGAATACCGCAAGAAGAAAGTTTATCGGGTCCACAAACATTATTTATTTTATATACCTTTGACAACGCATCTAAAATAAAACTTTCAGCTGCCGTATCTTCTGTTGCGGTTCCGTCTTCACCTTCCGTATAAGTTCCATATCCGCCCAATGTATTCATCTGCCCAATCGCTTGTGCCAACCTTGCATGAAGCGCCTTCTTTTGTGCATCCCATGCTTTTTCGTTTACATTAACTAATAAACTTGGCAAAGTAATCGCTGCCACAATTCCAATAATTGCCAAAGTAATCAAAACTTCAGCAAGCGTAAAACCTCTTGTCTTTTTCATATTTTTCTATCCTTTCAACTTTGCACCAATTTGAACGAATTTGATGCAAGAGGTTAAAAGCCTTATCATTTAATCATCTTATACATTAAAAAATAAAAAAAAATTAAAGTTTTGACCTCTTGAATTAATGTGAAAACAATGATATATTGTGAAAAAGAAGATAAATGCACCAATATCGTTCATTTTGGTGCATTTTTGTTAATTTTTTACTTAATAAGTAGTAGGTTGGGCTTTCAGCCCAACATTATAATGTTGCTTTATTGTACCACCTATGTTGAAAAACCAAAAAAACAAAAAGCACCACTTGAAAAAGTGGCGCCAAAGACTAAATGATAAAATTGAAAAGAAATTTATTGTTAATTAGACATAAAGAGTCTTTTTTTGCTTTTGTTAGATTTTAGCAAAATGACAAAATTTATCTCCTGAGACACCTTACGTAGGTTGTGCTGGAACGAGTGCCACGGTATCGGTTGCCAGTATCAAACCCTTGGGCCCATGCTAATCCGGAAGCCCCCAGTGAAACGACCGAGCCCGACCAAAAGTGGCTAGCGCTTTCACCCAAGTTAATAAGAGGCGCATTAATAAATAATGATGCAAGTTCATCTCTATCAGGTAACCTTAGGTCTTCCCCCATGGTTTTACATGCTGTTGGCGCATCAATTTTATCTTCTGTTTCTGTATATTGTGATACAGGCGATGTATAATCTGTGTTATATGGAACAGGTGCTACAACAACAGGGTTTTTATTATAAAAAGCCGTTATGAAACCAACATCTTTACCAACTTGATTTGGTCCTTCACTACCATTTAAGTCATATATGAAATTTACACACATTTTGTTTTGAACATAATGATTAGTTGTTGTATCTGAACTGCATAATGGGTTGTAAAATACCGTTATTGATTCACCATTAACTGTTTCAAATGCAGCAGCTTTTGTGTCTGCAACATCACCGTCTTCACTTGTATAATGAAGTCCATTTAAAAGCTTTGCATTTAACTCGCTCATTTTGCTTGGAAAATTAATTTCAGAAATTGCATCTAGTGTTGTAATCTTACTTGGAATACCACAAGAAGAAAGTTTATCGGGTCCGCAAACATTATTTATTTTATAAACCTTTGACAATGCATCCAAAATAAAACTTTCAGCTGCCGTATCTTCTGTTGCAGTTCCTTCCTCATCTTCCGTATACGTTCCATACCCACCCAATGTATTCATTTGCCCTATTGCTTGCGCCAACCTTGCATGAAGCGCCTTCTTTTGTGCATCCCATGCTTTCTCGTTAACATTAACCAATAAACTCGGCAAAGTAATCGCAGCCACAATTCCAATAATTGCCAAAGTAATCAACACTTCAGCAAGCGTAAAACCTCTAAACTTTTTCATATTTTTTGCTTTCCTTTCAACTTTTTGCATCAATTTGTTCTATTTTGTTGCAATCCATTGAAAGTCTTATATTTAGAATACTTTTTGCCCGCTCAAAAAATCTGCAAATTCCTTTTTTCCAATCTTGAACAAAATCTAAAACAATGCTATATTGATAAAAAGACCTAAAATGCAACAAAATAGAACATTTTGGTGCATTTTTTATTATACACAATAATAAGCGCTATTTTAAAATCAGCGCTTATTATTTAGTTTGTAAAAATTTTTTTGGTTTGTCATATTTTAAAAAATAACTAATTTTATTTTTTAATGCAACGTACAAGATAATTTGAGGAACGAGTTGTGCGTGTGCGACCACCATCACTGGAACGTTGCACCCAGCCTAAACCGGAAACACTCGGTGAAATGACTGAACTTGACCAGTAAGTATTATTGTTTCCTAAAAGATTAATGAATGAGGCATTTATATATAATGACGCAAGCTCATCTGTATTGGGAAGTCTTAAATCTTCCCCCATGGTTTTACATACCGTTGGTGCATCTAATTTGTCGGTTGTGTCTGAATATTGTGGTGCATTTGATTTATAATTCTTGGTATACGGAATTGGTGCAACTACTACGGGGTTTTTATTATAAAAAGCTGTAATAAACCCAATATCTTTGCCTGCTTGATTAGGACCTTCGGAGCCATTTAAGTCATAGATAAAGTTAACGCACATTTTATTGTGCGAGATGTTATTAGCTGATGTATTGGAGCCGCAAAGCGGATTATAAAATACCGCTATTGATTCTCCGTTAACTGTTTCAAATGCAGCCGCCTTTGTGTCTGCAACATCACCATCTTCGCCCGTATAATGGTTTCCATTTAAAAGGCTTTCATTCAGTTCTTTCATTTTTGTTGGAAATGTAATTTCAGATGTAGCATCTATTGATGTAATTTTGCTTGGCAATCCGCAAGAGCTTAATTTATCGGGTCCGCAAACGTTGTTTATTTTGTACACCTTAGATAGTGCATCTAAAATAAAACTTTCAGCGGCGGTATCAGCCGTTGCGTTTCCTTGCGTATCTTCTGTGTATGTTCCATAGCCGCCCAATGTATTCATTTGCCCAATGGCTTGAGCCAGTCTTGCATGGAGAGCTTTTTTCTGTGCATCCCATGCTTTTTCGTTTACGTTTACAAGTAGGCTTGGCAAAGTAATTGCGGCGACTATGCCTATAATTGCTAAAGTGATTAGAATTTCAGCCAAAGTAAAGCCTTTTTTCTTTTTCATAAAAAATTACCTTTCTATTCTTTTAATTCCTAAAGGAATATATAATGAAGTATAACTTCACATATTTCCATACTATCATTATTTTGTGTTGGTTTCAATGTTTGATATGAATTTATCCTTTCAACTTTTGCATCAATTTGAGCAAATTTGATGCAATGTCTAAAAAGCCTTGTTGTTTGGTTAATTGCGGTATGGAGAAAATTAAAAATTGGAGTTTTTGCTCTCTTGAATTAATGTGGAAATAGTGATATAGTGAGAAAAAGAAGATAAATGCACCAAGATTGCTCATTTTGGTGCATTTTTTGTTTTTGTGGAATGTATAAAAAAATAACAAAATTGTGTTTTTGGGTTGAGTGTGCAATTTTGTTATTTTTTGGCGGATAATGTTTGTTTTGGTTATGAATTACAGGTTTTTGATGTTGGAAAATTGGTTGTTTCTTGAAATTGCAATTTTGCCGCTTCGAACAAATTCTTTTACGCTGAAGGGGCGAACAAGTTCTACAAGTGCTTGAATTTGCTTTTCGTCGCCAACTGCTTGAAGAATATATATTTTGTCTGTAATGTCAATAATTTTTGCGTTTGTTGCTTCTGCAATTCTTAAAATATCGCTTTTTTCTTCGTCTTTAACTTGAATTTTTATTAAAGCAATTTCTCTTTCAACTGCTTCATTGATGTTGAGGTCTGCCACTTTAATTACGGGAATGAGCCTGTTTAATTGTTTTGTAATTTGTTCAACAGAGGCTTCGTCGCCGCCTGTAATTATTGTTACTCTGGAATAAAGACGGTCAATGGTTGGTGCTACGGTTAAACTTTCTATGTTGTAGCCACGCCCTGAAAAAAGGTCTACAATTCTTGATAATACGCCTGATTCGTTTGTAACCAATATTGAAATTGTATGAAAATTTTCCATTTTAAATTTTTCCTTTTAATTAGCAATCATTTGACAACAGCACTTTTGTAAGAGGTTCACCTGCAAGAACCCAAGGATAAACCATTTCCATTGATTCTGTCACAAAATCAATTATAACAGGTGATTTAGCCTCAAGCGCTTTTTTAATTGCGGGCTCTATATCTTCTTCTTTTTCTACCTTAATTCCCACTGCACCATAGCTTTCAGCCAGTTTGACAAAATCGGGGTGAGAAATTTTGGTTTCAGAATAGTGCTTATGGTAAAGCTTTTCTTGCCATTGACGAACCATGCCAAGATAGCCGTTATCAATAATGCAGTTGATAACTTTGAAGCCGTAATCTACGCAAGTCGCCATTTCTTGAATATTCATCTGAATTGAACCGTCGCCTGCTATATTCAAAACTAATTGTTCAGGGTGCGCAGCGCATGCGCCCATTGCAGCTGGAAAACCAAAGCCCATTGTGCCTAAACCGCCTGAAGTTACAAGTTTTCTTGGTTCATTGAATTTAAAAAGCTGTGCAGTCCACATTTGATGCTGTCCAACTTCGGTGCAGACAATGGGGTTGTATTGTTTTGTAAGTTCATAAAGTTTTTTGATGACGCTAAGCGCTGACAGTTTATTTGAAACAGGAGCCGGAATTGCCCTTTTTTGGCGCCATTCATCAATTTGATTTAACCATTTTTCTTTGTCTTCTTTATAAATGTTCGGATTGGTTTTTTCAAAATCTTTAATTAGACCGATTAAAACATTCTTAATGTCGCCAACTATTGGAATATCGGCTTTTACATTTTTTGAAATTGAGCAAGGGTCAATGTCAACATGAATAACATGGGCATCTCTTGCAAAACGTTTAAGGCAGCCTGTAATTCTGTCGTTAAACCTTGTGCCGAGTGCAAAAATAACATCTGCATGAGATACTGCATGGTTTGCCCAAAAATTACCATGCATGCCGAGCATGCCTAAATTAAGGGGTGAGTTTGAAGGGAATGTGCCTGTTCCCATAAGAGTGTGGGTTACAGGAATTTGCAACATATTTGCAACTTTTAAAAGTTCACTATGGGCGCCTGAAGTTAAAACACCGCCGCCTGAAATAATAACAGGTCTGTGGGCTTCTGATAGCATTTTAAGAGCTCTTGAAATTTGAATGGGATGCCCTTTGTAGTTTGGGTTATAACCTGCCAATTTAACGGTTTTTGGATAATCAAAAGTTGTTTTTTGGGTTAATATATCTTTTGGAAGGTCAACTACAACAGGTCCAGGTTTTCCTGTTGTTGCGATGTGAAAGGCTTCTTTAATTATTCTTTGCAGATCTTTAACATCCTTTACAAGATAGTTATGTTTACAGCAAGAGCGGGTAATACCTACAACGTCTGCCTCTTGAAAGGCATCGTTTCCGATTTGAGCTAAACCTACCTGACCTGTGAAAACTACAATAGGGTAGCCGTCATAGTATGCATTTGCGATGCCTGTAATTGTATTGCAAGCTCCGGGTCCTGATGTGACAAGGGCAACACCCGGTTTTCCCGTTACTCTTGCATAGCCTTCTGCTGCATGGACCGCAGCTTGTTCATGCCTTACTAAATAATGTTTTATTTCATTTTGATTATATAAAGCTTCATATACTGTAAGAATGACGCCTCCGGGGTATCCGAAAATTTCTTTTACGCCTTCTTCAACAAGCGATTTTAACAATATTTCTGCGCCTGTGTACATTTCTTTTGTCATACTTTCAAAAACTCCAAAATTTTTGCTATAATCGCATTATAATATGAAAATATTTTTTGGGAAAATCCAAAGTGCTAAATATAACTAATTATGAAAAGAACTTAATTCTTGAGAGTTTAAAAGAAGTTTTAGAATATCTTCCGATTATTTTTGTTTTAGGCATAATAACCGGTTTTGGTCCTTACACAACAATAATTGGCACATTTATTATTGCGTTTGTATTTTTTATTTTTGGTAAAAAATATACTTTTATCTATGCGCCCACGATTGTTTATGCTATTGTTTCGGCTTCCTTAAACGTTTCTTTGGGCGGACGAGCAGAAACATTGTTTGCTCTTTTGTTTGTTTCTTCGGTATTGACCATTTTTATTTCGATATTAAAAATTCACAGAAAAACCGTTTTAACCATTCCAAAATCTGTAGTTAACGGGTTTATTTCAGGGTGTTTTTTATCTGCACTTGTTTTGTCTTTGCCTTTGATGTTTGGGCAAAAAACTTTTAGTACGCTGGATTTGATGTTTAGCTCAAAAGGGTCTGTTTTTGGGCAAATTGATGAAATTTCTTTGGTTTTTGCCTTTTTAACTTTTGCAATTTATTACTATCTTAAAAAGTTTAAAATTAAATTTGTTTCTCCTGCCTTTTTTGCAGTTATTATTGCGGGGTTAGTTAATTGTTTATATCGTTTTAATTTAGATAACATCTATATAGGTATAAAAAACTTTACACCTGTTGCAACTGCTGATTTTGGGCATTTTATAAGGCTTTTGGTTTCAGGACTCATTCTTTCTTTGGTTATGACAACAGAAATTCTTTTAAATTTAAGAGCTTCAAAAAAAACAAATAGTGAGATAAAAAGTCCAAAGATGCCTGTTTTTTTAGTTGGTCTTGCAAACCTTTTTGCATCTGTAACAGGTTCAATAGCAGGGGTTTTAGCCAAAAGAAGCGAAAACGGCAAAAACAAATTTTTAACCTTAACGGAAGCTGTTATTCTGTTCTTTTTTGTTGTATTTTTTGAAAAAATTTCAGTTTTTATTCCGATATGTGCTATTGGCGCAATTTTGTTTATAAAATCTTATGAAACGGTTAAAAATTACGTTTTAATGCAGAGGGTGAAAACATTTTCTTCAAAAATAATTTATGTAATATGTTTTTTTGCAACACTTTATAATGTTATATTGGGTTTTATGGTTGCTGTTATTTTTTCTTTAATTCTAAAAACAAGAAAGTGAAAGCTAAAAATAGATTGTACTAACTTATTTTTGTTATAAAATTTTGGGTATGAATAAAAAAATAAAAGCAGCATTAATTTTTGGAACAAGACCTGAAGCTATTAAAATGGCGCCTGTTGTTTTGGAATTTCAAAAAAGAGCAGAAATTGAGCCTGTTGTTATTGTAACGGCACAGCATAGGCAGATGTTAGATTCTGTTTTGAATTTATTTAAAATTAAACCTGATTTTGATCTTAATTTAATGAGAGAAAATCAAAATTTATGGAATCTTACATCGGATATTTTGCTTGGAATTAAAGCTGTTTTAGAAGAAACAAAGCCGGATGTGGTTTTGGTTCATGGTGATACAACAACTGCTTTTGCAACTTCTTTATCTGCTTTTTATGCCAGAATTCCCATTGCTCATGTGGAAGCCGGGCTTCGTACATTTGATAAAAATTATCCTTTTCCTGAAGAAATAAACAGGGTTCTTGCAGATTCCGTTTCTGATTTTCATTTTTGCCCGACAAAGGGTTCTATTGAAAATTTAATTAATTCAAATGTTAAAAATGGGCTTTATGAAACAGGAAATACTGTTATAGACGCCCTTTTGCACACAATAGAAAATAACCCCGTTGACCTTTCTTATTTGAATTTAAACGACAATTTAAAAACAATTCTTTTAACATCTCACAGAAGAGAAAATTTTGGCAAACCGCTGGAAAATATTTGCAAGGCTGCAATAAATATAGTTGAAGCGCATAGTGATGTGGAAATTGTTTATCCTGTGCATCCTAATCCTAATGTAAAAAATACTGTTTATAAATATTTATCTGGCAAAGAAAGAATTAAATTAATTGAACCTTTGGATTATGCACCATTTTGTTCTTTAATGAAGAAAAGTGAAATAATTTTGACCGATTCAGGCGGGGTGCAAGAAGAAGCACCTTCATTGGGGGTTCCCGTTCTTGTTTTAAGAGATGAAACAGAGCGTCCCGAGGCTGTTATTTCAGGCGGTGTAAAGCTTGTTGGCTCTGATGTTCAAAAAATTACAAGCAATGTAGACATTTTATTGAATAATAGAGATGAATATCAAAAAATGGCTCAGGCAAGAAACCCTTATGGCGACGGTTTGGCATCTAAAAGAATTGCAGATATTTTAATTGAAAAATTAGACTAGGTTAGATGCTTGTTTTATTTTCTTGTGTTCCTGTTTCGTAGCCAACGTGAGAATATATTAAAGGAATTACTTT
>CALUYZ010000027.1 GCA_944325175.1 Candidatus Gastranaerophilales bacterium
ACTTCTAAAACCGTTCTTTGAAACTCTGGCATCTCATCTAAAAATAAAACGCCTCTATGAGCAAGGGTAATTTCCCCGGGCTTTGGAATTGAGCCGCCCCCTGTAATTCCAACAGAAGATGCACTATGGTGGGGTGATCTGAATGGTCTTTTTGTAATTAAGGGCGTTTTTGAATCTAATAAGCCTGATATAGAATAAATTTTAGTTAATTCAATCGCTTCTTCTTTTGTTAAAGGGGGAAGAATTGAAACAAAAGCACGGGCAAGCATTGTTTTGCCGCTGCCCGGGGACCCTGACATTAAAACGTTATGCCCACCTGCTGCTGCTATTTCAAGCGCAGCTTTAGCTTGCGATTGCCCTTTTATATCTTTAAAATCGTTTTCAAATTCATAATCCGTATTTAAAAAATCATCAACATTTTGTTTTAATTGTTTTAGCCCTTGGTTATTATTTAAAAATTCAACCACTTCAATAAGGTTTCTTGCGCCATAAATTTCAATATCATCTGCAAAGCTTGCTTCAGATAAATTTTCATAAGGAACTATAACTTTATCTATACCAAAACTTTTTAATTCTGAAACTATTGCTAAAACCCCATTTACTGGGCGAATTGAACCGTCTAGTGATAATTCCCCTAAAAATGCAATATTGTTTGGCACATTTTGAATAATTTTTTCTTTTCCTAAAATGCCAACAGCCATTGCTAAATCATAAATAACACCTTCTTTTTTAAGGTTAGCCGGCGCTAAATTAATTACAACTTTTGTGTTTGGGAAACTGTAGCCTGAATTTTTAATTGCAAGCTTTAACCTTTCTTTTGCTTCTGAAACGGCAGTATCCCCTAACCCTACAATCACAATTTGAGGAAGCGAATTTGTAACATCCACTTCAACTAAAATTTTATGAACCGTAAGCCCTATTGAATTTGCACTTGTAACCTTAATTACCATAGAATTTATTATACCATGGTAAGAATTTCTGACGGGTTTTTAACAAAAATGTTTCCGCCTGATTGAATTAAAAATTCTTCGCTTCTAAAACCCCATAAAACACTGATACAAGGCATATTTGCATTTTTTGCGGTTTGAATGTCTATGTCTGAATCGCCCAAAAATACCGAATTTTCACTTTTTGAGCCTAAAATATCTAAAACTTTTAAAACACCACTTGGGTTTGGTTTTCTTATAATGCCATTTATTTCATCTTCCCCTTGGGCGTAATCTATAAGTTCACCAAAAAATTCCTTAGAGTGCATTTTGCAAGCAATATCAAATTTATTTGAAACAATTCCTGTTTTATAGCCTCTTTTTTTAAGTTCGGTTAATAATTCAATAATGCCCTCATAAGGGTGAGTTTTTGAAGTTTTTAAATTTGTATAATATTCTTTAAATTTTTTAATACATTCAGTTATATCAGGGTTTCTAAGCCCCCCTGGGACTACCCTTTCAAAAAGTTTGGTAATTCCTGAGCCTACTGCAAGTCTTATTTCTTCTTTTGTTTTTTCTCTGTAACCAAGGTAATTTAGAGCATAATTAACGCTGTCTTTAAGGTCATCAAGTGTATCTAACAAGGTGCCATCCATATCAAAAATTAAAGTGTCGATTTTTAAATTTTTAATGTCAGGCATTTTGAAGCACCCCCAGCTTTCATAAACTCGCTCATATCAACTTGAATATGGTTGAAACCTTTTTCTTTTAATAAATTTGTAAACCTTTTTGTGGTTAAATTTGTAACAACATTGTTTCCCACGTTTACTGCATTACAGGTAAAATAAGAAGCTTCTTCTTTATTTACTATAATTCTTTTTTCGGGTTCAACATATCTTTCTATAACCATATTACCATAAGAATCAAAAGCTTCGGGGTAATAAATTAAATATCCTCTATCAAGCGGGCAAAAGCAAGTATCTATATGATAAAAGCTTTTATTTACAAGCTCCAATGAAATAACCTGAATACCCAATAAATTGCTTATCCAAGAGTGCGCTTGAATATCTGTTCTTGGAACGTAGCCTGAAAATAAGGTTTTACCTAAATAAAGGGCATCTCCTGCGCCTTCAAAAGCTATTGTGTTTGGCATCCAGACAACTTCGTAGCCATTATTTTGAAACCATTCAGCGTAATATTTTTCTTCTTTTTGCCTTTCAGGGTATTTAAACCTGCTCATAATGGCTTTTTTACCATACATAACCGCTGCATTTGCGGTAAATACTATATCAGGAACATCTTCTTTAGGTTCAACCAATTTAACATCAACTTTAAGGTCATCTTTTAAGGTTGAATAAAGGTTTTCCCACTGAATTTTTGCTTTGTTGTTGTCTGCTTGAATATTTACATTCATCCAAGGGTTAATTTCATATTTAATGCCGTAATAATCGGGCCTGCACATTAAAATTTTTTCTGTCATAATTTTTACCCCTTAATAAGCTCCTTGTTTTTTTGCAAGTTCAATCGCTTTTTCCATTTCATCGTTGTTATCTGCTTCAATTATAAATGTGGCTTCAGAAATATCTTCTCTTCTTTTCCCTATTAAAACTTCCGTTGCATAACAGGTTAAACCAAGTTCGTTAATTTGATCCAAAAGCTTTGATAAAATAAGAGAATCAATGATGTGACCTTTAAGTTTCATTTTTTTAATCATAATAAAAATTCCTTTTTATCTACTATATTTGTAGTTTTTATTATAGCATTAAAATTAACGGCTTTATAAAATCTTAATTTTGAATTTTCCACAAGCACATATCTGTTGAAGAATTGAAATAGCACTTGTAATTATCAGGTGTTTTTGAATTTTTTTCATCTGAAGATAAGGTGGATGTAAAGATAACCGCATTTTTATCTTTTTTTAAAATTTCATCTATTGTTTCTTGTACAACAACAACGGATTTTGAAATATATTTTATGTTTTTATTCATATATTCATCTTTGTTTTCAAGGTATTCAGGGTTTGAAATGTTTAAAATTACATAGATGTTTTCATTTTCTTTTTCTTTATTTTCATAATATTGCTTTGAAAACCTTAGGGGATTTTCTAAAATACCTTTTCTTCTGTTATTTTTTTCAAACGAACCTGTTTGAATTAAAATTATCCAAATTAAAAATAAAATAACCGTATACTTAAATTTATATTTTTTGGTAAAAACAAGCGCTAAAAACATCATAAAAAGAGGCGATAATAAAAGTAAATATCTTTCAACAAGCATCGGTCGAATTAAATAAGATAAAATTATTGCCTGTATTATGGTAAATAACATAACTGAAAAAAGACAAATTATATACTTATCTTTTCTTTCATTTTGAATTTCATTTTTGAAAACCGTTTTAATAAAAATAAATGCAGCAATTAAAAAAGAAATAAACCCGCCAAACAAATAGCTTATACATTTTATGATTTGATTAGCGCAAATATCGGGAATCCAGCTGTTAAAAGAACTGTCTGCAAGCGCTTTATTAAAGGCGGTTAAAATGAAAAAGGGCAAAAAACAAATAAACCCAAACAAATTGGCTAAGAAAAATTTGAAAATATCAAAATATCTTTTTTGAAAAATTAAATAAATAAAAGCATAAATAAAAATTGAAGCCAAAAGTAAAATTTCATAATAATGAATGTTTGAAACAACGGCTGCTAAAATTGCGTATATGAAATAATATTTTTTCTTGTTTGTATTTAAAATTTTAAATAAAACAAAAATAAGAATCGGTGAAAAAAGCGCTTGCAAAATATAACTTCTTGTTTCTTCGCTGTAATAAACCAAAGGAACATTGATGAAAGCTAAAAATGCAGCAATGTTTGCGGTTTTTATGTCAAATTCACTTTTTAAAATAAGCCACATTGCAAAAATTGCCAAAATGCCTATAAAAAACGGGAATAATTTCATTGTTAAAATTGAAATTCCAAAAAAACTTATAAAAATTCTGAATAAAAGGTAAAATAAAGGCGGGTTCCCCGGGTCTGAAAAAATTTTCATAAAAGAAAGCTTTGGGTCTGAATATTCAATGGTGCTGTATTCATCTGTCCAAGGAAGATAATCCGGCATGCCGTTTGAATACATTAAAATTCCAAAAATAAAAATCAAAATTGTTAAAATATAAGGGTTTAATTTAAAAGTTTTAATTTCTTCTTTATTGTTTATGAAATAAACTATTGCAATAAAAAGCAAAATGTAGGGCAAAATAAAAATTAAACTTCCTGAAAAAATCGAAAGAAAAACATTGCAAATCAAGTTAATATTAGAATGAAAATTAATTGAGTTTGAATTTTTATTATATCTTATATGGTCTGAAATGTCGTATTCATCGTAAAAATTACAACTTTTTTTGTTGCATGGTTTATTTTCTCTTTTTTCAAATTTAGAAAAATCTTTAAAATAGAAAGATTTCAAATCATTAAAAACGACAATATTTTTAATATCGCCATTAAAATTTTTGTTTACTAAAATGCTTATGTTGTCTGTTTTTCCAGTTATTTTTTTATTTAAAAGCCCCTTTGAGTTTGGAATTGAATAAAATTCATCATTTATTTTTAAAATAATGTCATCAATATTAGTTTTCTCAGCCTCAATAATAACATTTATTGCATTATAAACGTTTGGAAAAACGGGATACTTTGGAAGAGAACCGTTTATCGCTCCTTTTAAAATAAAAACAAAAAGTGCAAGGCAAAGAAAAATTAAGCTCCAAAAAATGTAAGTTTTATTTGTTTTCATAAGAAAATTATAGTGTGAATTTTTTTAAATGCAAAAAAATTGCAAGCTGATTTTTTTTCTACTACAATTATAAAAAAGAAAGGTGGCAAGGTATGAATTCACTTGATTTTATGGAGCTTGAAAAAAAATATGGCGCAAACAATTATAAGCCCTTAGATGTTGTAATTGAAAAAGGCAGCGGAATTTATGTTTATGATGTCGAAGGCAAAAAATATATGGACTGTTTAAGCGCATACAGTGCGGTTAATCAAGGACATTCACACCCAAAAATTTTAAAAGCCATGGTTGAGCAGGCAAATAAAATCACCTTAACTTCACGCGCTTTTAGAAATAATGTTTTGCCCTTATATTATGAAAAACTTGTTAAATTAACGGGTTTTGAAATGGTTTTACCAATGAATACAGGCGCTGAAGCTGTTGAAACCGCAATTAAAACCGCAAGAAAATGGGGCTATCAAAAAAAAGGGGTTGAAACCGCTGAAATTATTGTATGCTCTGAAAATTTTCACGGAAGAACAACAACAATCATAAGTTTTTCAACGGATGAAGGCGCAAAAAAAGATTTTGGTCCATACACAGAAGGCTTTAAAATTGCAAAATACGGCGATATTAATTCAATGAAAGAATTAATTACAAAAAATACGGTTGCAATTTTATTGGAACCAATTCAAGGCGAAGCAGGGGTTAAAATTCCGCCTGTCGGCTATTTAAAAGAAATAAGAAAACTTTGCGATGAAAACAACATTTTAATGATTTTAGATGAAATTCAAACAGGCTTTGGAAGGTGCGGTAAACTTTTTGCTTTTGAATATGAAAACATTCGCCCTGATATTGTAACCGTGGGGAAAGCATTATCAGGCGGTTTTTACCCTGTTTCTGCGGTTTTATCCTCAAAAGACATTTTAGGTGTTTTTAAACCGGGTGAACACGGTTCCACCTTTGGCGGCAGCCCAATGGCTTCAAGCATTGCAATGGCAGCTTTGGATGTTATTGTCGATGAAAACTTAGCTGAAAATTCAAAAAATATGGGTGAATATCTTTTAGGCGAACTTAAAAAAATTAAAAGCAGCAAAATTAAAGAAGTAAGAGGAAGAGGGCTTTTAATTGCAATGGAATTAAATGAGCCCGCAAGAAAATATTGCGAAAAATTATTTAAGGATTATGGTATTCTTGTAAAAGAAACTCACGAAAATATAATAAGAATTGCGCCGCCTCTTATTATTAAAAAAGATGAAATTGATATTATAAAAGAAGCATTTAAGGCGGTATTTAAGGAAGAACAATGAATTCAAAAGAAATTATAGAAAAAGCCGAAAGCGAAATTTTAGATAAATTTAAAGAAATAGATAAAATTGCAGAATTTAACCAAAGAAAAGTTTTAGATGCCTTTTATAAAAATAAAATCGGCGAAGAACATTTTTATACAGTAACAGGCTACGGGCATGATGATTTAGGCAGAGAAGCATTGGATAATGTTTTTGCAGATGCCTTCAAGGCTGAAGCTGCTATTGTTCGACCCCATTTTGTTTCAGGCACCCACACTTTATCTTGTGTTTTATTTGGGCTTTTACATTCAGGTGACAATCTTGTTTCAATAGCAGGGGCGCCTTATGACACCTTAGAAGAAATAATCGGGAAAAGAGAAAACGACCCTTATTTTGAATCATCTTTAATGGGTCATGGTGTAACTTATGATGAAGTTCCATTAAAAAATGAATTTGAAGTTGATTTTGAAAAAATTCCAAACTATATAAAAGAAAACACTAAAATGGTTTTAATTCAAAAATCAAGAGGGTATTCTTTAAGAAAATCTTTAACTTTAGATGATATTAAAAAAATTGTTGAAATTGTAAAGGCTAAAAACAAAAATACAATTTGTTTTGTAGATAACTGTTACGGTGAATTTACAGATACAAAAGAACCACTTGAAGTTGGCGCAGATATTATGGCAGGCAGCTTAATTAAAAACCCGGGCGGCGGCATTGTTGAAGCAGGGGGCTATATTGCAGGAAAAGAAAGGCTTGTTGAACTTTGTGCAAGAAGATTGACATCCCCAGGAATAGGAAGAGAAGGGGGTGCTATGTTTAATACAACAAGAGTTATCTTGCAAGGGTTTTTTATGGCGCCATCTATTGTTGCAAATGCTCTTAAAGGGGCAATTTTAGCTGCAAAAGTTTTTGAAAATACAGGCTTTTTAACTCACCCTCATTCAAATGAAAAAAGGGTAGATTTAATTCAAACAATTAAATTTACAAAAGGCGAAGAACAGGAAAAATTTTGTAGAGCCTTGCAAAGGTATTCGCCTGTTGAAAGCTATCTAACCCCGATTCCTGACGTTGTCCCCGGGTATGAAGATAAATTAATTATGGCAGGCGGCAGTTTTATTGAAGGTTCAACCATTGAACTATCGGCAGACGGGCCGATTCGCCCGCCTTATGCAATTTATATGCAAGGGGGTTTAAGCTATTATCACGTTAAAATTGCGCTTGAAGGCATTTTGGATGAACTTAAAAAATAATTATTTAGATTCAAATGAGACCTGAAAGCAAATATCGCTTAAACCCTTAATAATCTTTAATTTGCCTTTAATAGTTTTTAATTTCTTTTTGATAATTTCAAGCCCCATTTTTGTGGAACAAACATTTTTGGCATTTTCATCGTAGGGGTTTGAAAAGCAAATTTTTAAATAGCCTTCATTTCGTTCAAAAATAATTTTTATTGTGCCGTTGTTTGGCGTATATTTGACGGCATTTGTTAAAAGATTTAAAACAATCTGTCTTATTATATACTTGTCGCCTATTATGTATGGGTCAGATACTTTATCAAGGCTTATAATTACTCTTAAATTTTTTTCATTTATTAAAAAATTTAAAACCCTTGTTTCCTCTTTTAAAATGTTCAAAAGATTGACAAGTTCAAACTTTGGGCAATATTTACCTTTTTGTAAGGAATATGAATTCATCATATTTTCAACATAATTCAAATTATGTCTGTTTATTTTAAAAATTTCATCTAAAAATTCATCACGCCTTATATTTTTAAGCGCAAAATCCATGCTTATAATGGGTGCTTTTAGATCATGGATTAATTCAAAAACAAAATCGTCGTTTTTATTAAATGTTCTCATATTCTTTTTTTAACAAATTTGTTTCTTAACTTCATTAACAGGTCGGGTAATCTCAACAGTATTTACATTGGGGCTTGCCCTTAGTATAATTATTTATAAATTAAGGGATTATAAACTAATGATTAAAATTGATTTCAAAAATGTGTCTTCAAGCGTTATTGGCGAAAAGTACGGTCTTGATATTGAATCTGAGTTTGGGGTTTATGCTCCTAAAATTGAAGAAATCATAAAAAACCTTAATTTTAATAAAGATAAACAAGGCGCATGGCTTCAGTGGATGAATTTAGGGTATAGTGAAGAAACCCTTTGGTATGTTAAAGAATATGCAGCCATGGTTGAAAACAGGTTTGATAACGTTCTTGTTTTGGGTATTGGCGGCTCTGCTTTAGGGGCAATAGCCTTTTGCCATGCACTTTTAAAACCAAATTGGAATTTGCTTTCAAAAGAAGAAAGAGGCGGATACCCCAGAATTTTCTTTTTAGATAATATCGACCCTGATGAAATTCAAAGTTTATTAAATATACTTGACCTTAAAAGAACTCTTGTAAATGTAATCACAAAATCAGGCTCAACCGCTGAAACAATGGCGCAATTTATGATAATTAAAGATAAAATGCAAAGTTTGCTTGGCGATGATTACAGAAAAAATATTGTTGCAACAACAGATAAACAATCGGGTGTTTTAAGGCAAATTGCAAACGAAGAAGGGTATAAAACATTTGTTGTGCCTGATGATGTTGGCGGCAGATTTTCCGTTTTTTCACCCGTTGGGCTTGTTCCAATGGCGCTTGTGGGTATTGACATTGATGATATTATGAACGGCATTAAAACAATGGATTTAGCCCTTAAAAATACCGACATCAACAAAAATATTGCAGCCCAAAATGCCTTAATTCATTATTTAATGGATACTCAAAAAGGGCACTATATAACCGTTATGATGCCATATTCATCTAAACTTAAATATGTATCTGATTGGTTTGTTCAGCTGTGGGCGGAATCTTTAGGAAAAGAAGTTGATAGAGAAGGCAACCTTGTAAATATTGGTCCTGTGCCGATTAAAGCCTTAGGCGCAACAGACCAGCACTCTCAAATTCAACTTTATAACGAAGGCAAGCATGATAAATTAATTAACTTTATCAGAGTTGATGAATTTGACAATGTGGTTGAAATTCCAAAAATATTTGAATTTACGGGAATTAATTATTTAGGCGGTAAAACCATTAATGAATTAATTAATGCGGAAGCTGACGCAACGGCTGTTGCCTTGACCGATTTTAAACGTCCCAATTTAACAATTCGTATGCCAAAAGTGAACGCTTATTATATGGCAGAATTATTTTATATGTTAGAGGTTCAAACCGCTATTGCAGGCGAACTGTACAATATAAATGCATTTAACCAACCGGGAGTTGAACAAGCCAAAAATTATACCTATGCTCTTATGGGTAGATCCGGTTATGAAGAATCAAGAAATGAACTTGAAGAAAAAATAGGTATAAAAAAAGAAGAAAATAATTAACGGCAAAAAGGCGGTTTTTAGTATTTTATAAGTAAAATTTTGTTTATGTACTTAATTGCAAAATGCAATTTTTGTGTTTTCTTACAAAAGACGAATAATAAAATGCTTCCTTCTTTTATTTTTATTACAATTAATCAAATTTATTTCTTCCATGCATACATTTTTGTTCGAAGATAGGGGCTTTTTGCTTTCTTGTAATAAACTTTGCGGCTAATATAGTGCTTGCAGTGTTTATTTTCTTAAAAATAAACAAATAAAATACTTCCTATTTAAAAAACCATTTCTTGAAAATTTGCTAAGTCATCTTTTATTTTATTTCCAGTACAATCGATAAAATTTTTCTAAGCAAGTAATTTTTATTTAGCAATAAGAACCGCTTTTGCTTCTTATTTTTTCTTGTAATAAACTTTGCAGTTGATATAGTGCTTGCAACATTTATTTTCTTAAAAATAAATAAAATGGCTCTTATTCAAAAAGAAGCATTTTTTGAAAATTTTCTAAGTCATCTTTTATTGCAATTAGTCAAATTTATTTATTCCATGCATACAATTTGTTCGGCAACAGTAGCTTTTTTGCGCTTCTTATTTTTTCTTGTAATAAATTTTTTAGCTAATGAGTACTCATTTTCTTTTGTAAAATACATTTTAATATAACAAATAAAATGGTTCCTATACAAATAAGAAGCATTTTTTGAAAATTTGTTAAATCATTTTTTATTTTAGTGCAATAAATAAAATTTTTTTCATGCATACAATTTGTTCGGCAACAGTAGCTTTTTTGCGCTTCTTATTTTTTTGTAATAAACTTTGCGGCTAATATAACGCTTGCGGCAATTACTGCCAAAAATTTTCCTTTTGAGCCTGTTTTTTGGCAGCTTGTGCAGCATCTTCAACAACTGCAAGCATTGTTGAGGTTTTTGTTGTTTAAAGTTTTTCTTATCGGGGTTGCAAGAGCGGCGGTTTCTTTTAATGGGGGCAGATTTCCGTTGATAGTTTTTACTAATGCGATTGTGGGTGATTTCAGCAAAGCAGGCATGGTTTGTAAACTTGATATTTATGCTCAAATATTCATTTTTACATTCTTTTTAAAATTCTTATATTACAATCGATGAACTTGTAATTAAAATATTTCCACGGGAAAATGAATGTTGCATAGCAATAGTTGTAAATTAAACTTCTTCCCCAAAAAGGCACCAAATTGAAGCTTTATTCAATTTTACGGGAACAA
This sequence comes from Candidatus Gastranaerophilales bacterium, assembly GCA_944325175.1. Lineage (GTDB taxonomy): Bacteria > Cyanobacteriota > Vampirovibrionia > Gastranaerophilales > Gastranaerophilaceae > Galligastranaerophilus_A. The sequence goes on from CALUYZ010000027.1 coordinate 10,582, forward strand.
AATCGCCCACGTTATGTTTGGTTGATTCAAAATGAACAACTTTGTTGTTTCTTAATCTGCCTTCTAAAAGCCTTTTGTTATCTTCAAATTTTTCTTTTTCAACAAGAACTTCTAAGGTTTTTCCAACATATTTTTTATTTGAATTAAAGCTTGCTTCTTTAATTGTTTCGTTTAATTCAATTAAACGGCGCTTTTTAACGTCATCAGCTACAAATTTATCAACCATTTTGCCCGCAGGGGTGTTTGGGCGTGGGGAATATGCTGCAGTATTTGAATAATCAAGCCCTAAAAGCTTAATTTGTTTAATTGTATCTTGAAATTCTTCTTCGGTTTCAGACGGGAACCCTGCTATAAAATCTGATGTAACGGTTACATTTTCAATTTCATTTTGAATTTTTTTCACAATTTCTGTGTATTTTTGAACATCATATCTTCTGTTCATCATTTTTAAAATTCTATCGTTACCCGATTGCATTGGAATGTGAAAACATTCGCAAATTTTAGAGCCTGTTTTAACGGTTTCTATAACATCATCTGTAATATCAGTCGGGTATGATGTTGTAAACCTTATTCTGAAATTGCCTTCAAGTTTGTCTAATTCTCTTAAAAGGTAAGCAAATGTGGGTTTTCCTTCCAGGTCTTTTCCATAGCTGTCTACATTTTGCCCTAAAAGAGTAATTTCTCTAAAGCCTTCTTTTATAATTTGTTTTGCTTCTTTTATAATGTTTTCAGGCGTTCTGCTTCGCTCTCTCCCTCTTGTATAAGGTACGACGCAATAGGTGCAAAAGTTGTTGCAGCCTTCCATGATAGGAAGCCAAGCATTTATATTTTTATTTCTTATAATTTCAAAATCTTTTTCGCTAACCGCTTTATCTCTTATGGCGCAAACTCTGCCTTCTTTGTTTAAAAGGTCGGGAAGTTCATATATATTATGAGTTCCAAAAATTAAATCAACGTATGGGTATTTTTTAAAGATGTTTTCTTTTTCTTGCTGGGCAACACAACCGCAAATGCCGATTTTAATATCTTCGCCATTCTTTTTTCTTTTGCCCCAGTTGCCGATTTTTGAATATGCTTTATCTTCCGATAATTTTCTAATGGAGCAGGTGTTGATAATTAAAAAATCAGCTTCTTCTTCGCTTGCTTCAACATAGCCAAAGTGGCTCATAATGCCCATGATTCTTTCGCTGTCAGATTTATTCATCTGACAGCCTAAAGTTTCAATGTATAATTTTTTATTTTTGGAATTCAATTTTTTTAACCCTATACAATGACAGAAGAATTAATATGTTCTAATCTGTCGATTCTTTCTTTAAGCGCGCCTATGGGTTTGTAGTATGGTTCTACCGTCATAATTTTTGCTGCAATATTCGGGTAGAAATAAATAAACCTTAATTCACTTTTTGTTAAAGGCTTTTGAGTGTGAACGTTAGCGTATCTTGCAAGTTCCAGGATGTTTCTTGCTTCTTCTTCATCTTTAAATTCAAGTTCTAAGTTTTGATATACGTTTCTAAAACCTTTGATGCCTGAATATTCGCCAACTGTAATCATTCTGCCTGTTTCAATGATTTCAGGTTCGCCTTTTCCAAGTTCTTCATAGTCATAAAGTTCATAGTTTCTTCTGTCTTTTAAGGCGCCGTCTGCGTGGATTCCTGATTCATGGGCAAAAGCGTTGTCGCCAACTGCAACTTGATTCATAGGAATTGCAACGCCAAAAGCATAAGCTGTATATTTTGCTAATTTCCAAGCTTTTGATAAATCAATTTGAGGGTCAATTTTATATTTACCTTCAAAGCCTGAAGATTTTAAAATTGCAAGGATACAAGAAATTAAATCTGCGTTGCCGGCACGTTCTCCCATGCCGTTTATTGCGGTATTTATCCAAGGAGTGACACCTGCATCAACTGCTGCTTTTGCGCCCATAACAGAGTTTGCAACCGCCATGCCTAAGTCGTTATGGAAGTGAAGTTCAATATCCATATTTGTTTCTTTTGCAAGGGTGTAAATTCTGTTATATGCTGTTTGCGGGTCGTCATAACCTAAGGTGTCACAGTATCTGAACCTTTTAGCACCGTATCTTTTACATTCATTTGCATATTTAATCAAATAATTCAAATCAGACCTTGAAGCATCTTCTGCGTTAACACCTATGATATTTGCATTATTTTTAACGGCTTCATTAACGGCATCAAGAGTTTGAGCCAAAATGTCATCTTTTGTTTTTTTACCGCCGTATTTGCCGTTTATCATTTGATCTGATGTAGATTGTGACAAGTTTATATTTTTTAACTTAGGAACATTTTTAAAGGATTTATCAACATCAGACGCTAACGCCCTTGCCCAACCTGATAAAACAGTTTTATCAATGGCGCCTCTTTCAACAAGCATTAAGTTGCCATTTAGATAATTAATTTCATGGCATGTGGTTGGAAAACCAAACTCTGATTGGGATATTCCCATATCATTTAACATAAGATTAATAATTGTTTTTTGAAGTTTTGCTAAGCCTAATCTTGAAGTTTGAACGCCGTCACGATTTGTAACATCTACAAATTTAATGTAATTTTCAGTCATTTTCTACCTTTTGAATATCTTGTACTATTATTTAATATATTATCAGATAAAAAAATACTGGCAATTTTTTTTAATTTGATATAAAATAAGTCATGTAATTTGATAATATGGCATGATATTTTCATGCGAAAGGGAAAAATGTCTACTGTCTCGAAAATTTCATTCGGCGAGTCGTCATTTAAAAACCATAACCTATCCGAACGACATCGAAAGCGTCCGATTTTAAGCAGTATATCTCAAATGTCCGATGACGAGATTATACAAGCAAGCGCAAAAGATGCAAACAAAAAAGCAGAAAATTCTAAAGCTGCTCGTGCCCTTGAAAAGTGGCCTTTAACATTTATAGCAGCAACAACTATAGCAGCGGGTGCCTTAACAAAAGGTAAATTATCCGCAAAAACAACTGCTGCTGCAAAAACTTTGGCAGCAACAGCAACAGTTTATGCGCTTTCAAAACCTGTTGATAAAATGGTTGATAAATTTTTAAATAAAAAAGACAATGAAGGCAATAAAAAAGAAACAAATCCGTTTGTGCAGCTTGCAGTTGGCACAGCCGCACTTGCAGGTGCTTCCGCCCTTGTTATCGGCGGTGCTAAGAAAGGCGGCGATAAGCTTGCAAAAATGTTCCGACCGACAGCTGAAGCCATTAAAGAAAATTTAACCTCAAAAGCAAACAAATTAGACGGTTCGATTTTAGGTAAAACCGTAGAAAAAATTTCCAAAAGAACATCTGAAATTGCTTCAAAATATCCTAAATTAGCTTCAATTACAAGAAATGCGGCCGTTTTTGCACCAATAGCGGGCACTTTAGGCGGTTCAGTTATTTTGGCAAATGAAGTTCAAAAAGAAAGAGAAAATAATTTCATATCAAACGTGGGCAAATTGGCTGTCATCAGAGAATTTGCCAAAACCGCACTTGGCGAAAATGCTGATGCTATTGAAATTTCAACAAATGAAGCTTAATTAATATAAATCAATTAAGCTGAAATTTTAAAACTAAACTAAGCAAAACGTTCAATAAGTTTTAACGATATTTTTGCGCTAAATAAAAATTTTCACACTATTTATATTTACTGCATATAATTCCCATGCAAGTTATTTCTTTTCATTAATACCATTTAAGCCTTTTTATTCAGCTTTTACAATAATAACCAAACAAAATTGAACTATCATCTAACCTTTTTTCTATGATGCTATTTTCAAGGCAAGGGCTGGGCATTTTTTTATTTATATTTTGATTTCTTATAATTAAAATTAATTCGTTTTTATATAATTCCCATGCAAGTTATTTCTTTTCATTAATACCAATTAAGCCTTTTTGTTCAGCTTTTACAATAATAACCAAACAAAATTGAACTATCATCCAACCTTTTTATTTTTCTATGATGCTATTTTTAAGGCAAGGGCTGGGTATTTTTTTATTTATATTTTGATTTCTTATAATTAAAATTCATCCGTTTTTATATAATTCCCATGCAAGTTATTTCTTTTCATTCGCACAAATTAAGCCTTTTATTCGCCATTTACAATAAAAATAAATTTCTATGATGCTATTTTTCAAGGTAAGGGGTAAGAATTTTATTCGCTCTATATTTTTGCAATTAATAGTGAATTTATTTGAGGCGCTAAAATAATTAATATAATTGGGGCATTGTATTATTATAAAATTTTGCTTGATATTTGCGCACAATGTTAAAACCTTGTTTTATTATTAAAACCCTAAAACCATTTTTTGATTTTAGGGTTTTTAGTTTATTTCAGCAGTATTCTGTGCTTATTTTAGTTTTCTTTTTCTTTTAATACATTTGACCAATGTTTAAGAGATTCAGCAAGCCATGGATGTTCTTTGCTGAAATTGGGGTTTCTTCTTCTGTTTGCTTCTAAAACGGCTTCAGGAATATTAAGAGCATCATTTTCTTCTAATTTTTTATGATATGTGTCTTCAAAGTTTTCTGTCATTCTTAAAGACCAATTATCACCACCTGCAACGCCAGGAACGTTGTATCTTTCTCTTATTCCGAAAAGATCGGTCCAGAAAATTTGAATATTTTTGGCGCCTGAAGAAAATAATTCTATAAATTTATTTCTTCTTTCCATTTTATCGGGGTATAATTCTTTGGCAGTTGCTGTATCGTGGTTTGCAATCATAACTGCGTTATTTTGCGGTGAATTCCAAACATTGTGTGCATCGCACCACTGAGTAACCGTTATGCCACCAATGCCCATGTTTTGAAGAGTATTTTTTGTATCTCCCGGCATATAGCCTAAGTCTTCCGCTATAATGTTTGAAGCATTAAGCCCTGCTTTATTTGCGGCGGGAAGAACTATTTTTCTTAAAATTCTGTCGCACCTGTCACCGTTTACTCCTCTATACAATTCAGAATACAATCTTCCTTCACGACCACCATTTTCAGAATAAACATAAGGGTCCATTAAACCAACAATATGGTCTATTCTAACTCCGCCCTTGTTTTCTTCAAAAGCTCTTTCATATTTATCATATAAAAATTCGCCGGCTTTTCCTAAAGAACCGTCATGGTTAAACAGTTGATTCGGGTCAAGCACAAAGAAGCCCCATTTTTGAGGTTTGTCGCTCCATGGCTCTTTGCAGCCCATTCTAAGGTCATTTAAGAATAAATCTTTATTTCCCCAAACTTCAGCATCTGAAAATGCAACGGGAATATCCCCAATTCCTTTAATTCCATTTTCTTTAAGGGTTTGATGTCCTTTTTCGATTGTTTTCTTTGCAAGCATTTGAGAGAAAAGGAATGAATCTATTTCTTTTTTATGTCCTTCTCTTAATTCTTTTAGTCTTGATGTTCTTTGTTCTCTTTCCCAATCGTTTCTTGGTGTTGCAAAAAGGTTTTTATCTGTTTCATTGCCCCAGTTTGGCCAATAATCGTTATTGTGTATATCTGTTAAAATGTTATACAGAGCATTTTTTTCCTGTTCTTTGCCGTTGGTTTTTTTAAATGCTTCGAAGTCGCAATCAAGCTGTTCGATTCCTCTTCGTTCAACTTCCGGCAATGAATCTTTATTTTCTCTTTTTTGAATAAACGTATTATATGCTTCTGTCAACGCTTTTTTGGTTTCTTGAACATTATAAATATATGCAGATTTATTCTGTCCTTTTTGAGGATTATTTTCCGTAATTGCTCTATATGTTGTATCACTTAAAATTGCGCCGGATTCAGGTTTTGTGAGTTCATCCAAGTTTATTATTGCTGTATTATATGCACTTGAATTTGAAACATAAGGAGAAGCATCCGTTTGTTTGCCAAGGCCTGACGGTTGTTTTTGTTGTGCGCTGAAACCCCAGTTGTTTAAAAACGGATATAAAAGCTCATTCGAACATTCTGAATATGGCTGCCCGATGCCTGTGTCTTTTTCTTTGTATGAAGGAGAACAGTTTGTCGGCAATATAATTGCCATGTTCTTGCCTAAAACTTTTAAACCTTCTTCAATATCTCTCTTAACTGCGGGTTTTTCATCCTCTCTCAATTTTCTGCCGAAGGTTGGCGAATTTTGAAAGTTGAAACCGGTAATAGCACCTAACTTCACTTAATTTCTCCTTAATATAATATTATCTTCTTAATTATTCCGACACAAAAATTTCTTATTCATTTAAACCATAAAAATATTTTTTTTGCACCTATATATTTTAAGGTCAAATTTTTGTTAAGAAATGTTAAAAACGAATTTTAAGTATATGCTGATAGTTCGCTTACTTTAAAAAAACAATGGTCTTTTTTATGTTAAGTAATATGAACAATGTAGGACAAAAACCAAAAAAAATGGTAATATAAATGCATAAAGTGTTCTTTTTACCCCTTATGGGTAAGGTAGGAAATAGAGATTAACAAATAAAATAAAGATATGAAGTTTCATTAAGCATTGCAACATAAATAAGTCAATTTTTAAAGGAAAAAATTTTTAAATAATATGTGAAGTGTTATAAATCTTCTTATCTTAATGTCTCAAAAAATGTAAAAGTGAAGAAATTGTTATTTGGAGGAATCTGATTATATGACAATTAGTGTGAACAACCGCAAAAAGCAAGCTAAAAAAACATTCGAAGAATTAATTAAAGATTTACAAACATCTAATTCTGAAAAAGTTCGCTATAATGCAGCAAGAGTTCTTGGTGAAATGGGCGATTTTAAAGCAGTTAAACCATTAATCGATGTTTTAAAATATGATAAAAACGGTTCAGTTCGTTTATATGCAGCTCGTGCATTGGGCGAATTGGGCGATACAAACGCAACTGTTCCTTTAATTGAATCTTTAAGAGAAGACAGAAACGTTGACGTTCGTGTTCGTGCAGCAAGAGCATTGGGTCGTTTAGGCGGTGCAATCGTGGTTGAACCATTAGTTGAAGCACTTAATGATGAAAATCCTCAAGTTTGTATAACAGCAACTGATGCATTAATTGAAATTGGTGAAGTTGCAACTGATGCTTTAATTGAATCTCTTGACCATGAAAAAGTTAACGTAAGATGTGATGCCACAAGAGCTTTAGGCGAAATTGGCAACAGAAAAGCTGTTGATAAAATCATCAAAATGTTAAAAGATGAATGGGTTAACGTTAGAATTTATGCCGTAACTTCACTTGGTAAATTAGGCGATACAAAAGCTGTTCCTGCTTTAATTGAAGTTATGGAAAATAAACAAGAAAACGATTTAGTAAGAGCAGGCGCTGCTGCTGCACTTGGTGTTCTAAGAGACCAAAGAGCATTATTGCCTTTAAGAAAATTAATTATCGAAGCCGAAGAATTGGGTGAACTCGAAGATACAGCTTTAAAATCATTCAAGAAAATTATGGCTGCTAACTGGGAATCAATCCCCGGTGCTGCTCCTGTTAAAAAACCGGCTTTATTCTAATTTACATATAAATAACGTTAATAAAATGCTTCTCACAAAGAGAAGCATTTTATTTTTGCAAAAAACTAAAATATAATCTTTTATTTTTTTATGCAATACACATTAGCTTTAGCTTTTCTAAGCGGGCTGCCATGGTGCCCTACATCAAAATTTTGCGCCCAGCCTTTAGCGTTATCGCCAAGAGATATAATTGAACTTGACCAAATAACAACCGAACCTATTTTATTAATTAATGTTTTATTTATAAACATAGAACTGGCTTCTTCCCTGTTAGGCAGCCTTAAATCTTCACTTTGCATCTTGCAAGCACTTACAGCATCAAGAGCCGAGCTGTTTTCGCCAACTTGCGGAAGCATTGCACCATTTGCAGCAAAATCATTGTAAGGAATCGGAGCCACAACTATAGGATTTTTTCTATAAAACGCCGTTATAAATCCAACATCTTTCCCTACTTTATTAGGACCTTCCACCCCATTCAAATCATAAACAAAATTCACACACATTTTATTTTGAATATATTGATCTTGTTGTGTTTGCACCCCACAATACGGATTATAAAAAACAGCGACAGATTCGCCGTTCACCGTCTCAAACGCTGCTGCTTTCGTGTTTTTTATATCTCCTTCATCTGCCAAAACCTTATAACCATTTAACAATATCTCATTCAATTCACTTATCTTAGTTGGAAAATTTAACTCTTTTTCACCATCTAACGTCACAATCTTACTTGGCACCCCGCAAGCAGAAAGTTTATCCGCCCCACAAACGTTATTTATCTTATACACCTTCGACAACGCATCCAAAATAAAACTCTCAGCCGCAGTATCTTCTGTCGCCGTTCCTTCCTCATCTTCCGTATACGTTCCATACCCGCCCAACGTATTCATCTGCCCAATCGCTTGCGCCAATCTGGCATGCAATGCTTTCCTTTGCGCATCCCATGCCTTCTCATTCACATTAACAAGCAAACTCGGCAACGTAATCGCCGCCACAATCCCAATAATCGCCAAAGTAATTAACACCTCAGCCAGCGTAAAACCTCTAAACTTTTTCATATCATTCTATCCTTTCAACTTTTTGCACCAATCTGTTTTATTTTGTTGCAACCCACCTAAACCCCAATATCCACAGCACCTTCCACCCACCCAAAAAGTTCATCCCTCATTTTTTCCAATCTTGAATAATATCTAAAACAATGTTATATTAATAAAAAGACCTAAAATGCACCAAACTAAAACATTTTGGTGCATTTTTTATTATCAAATTCTCCCGCAAAGTAGGTTGGGCTTTCAGCCCAACAGCATCAAACCGTTTTTACTATCTCTTTTAAAGCATTGAAAAACAAAAAAGCGCCACTTAAAAATGACGCTTGTTTGATAATGAAGTTGATAAGAAATTTATCTTCTGATGCAGCGGACATAGAAAGTTCCGGAACGGGGACTATAGCCTCTGGCGCCATTGCCGAAGTCTTGATTCCAGCCTAATCCGGAAGTACCTGCAGATATGGCTGAACCTGACCAATATCGACTAGTGCTTTTATCTATATTAATAAAAGCGATATTGACAAATAGTGATGCTATTTCATCTCTATCAGGGAGTCTTAAATCTTCCCCCATTGTTTTACATATTGTTGGTGCATCCACTTTTTCTGCTGTGTCTGAATATTGCGGTACAAGTAATGCATAATCTGAGCTGTACGGAATAGGTGCTGCAACAACGGGGTTTTTATTGTAAAAAGCCGTAATAAAGCCAACATCTTTTCCAATTTGATTGGGTCCTTCGCTACCATTTAAGTCGTATATAAAATTAATACACATTTTGTTTTGAACATAATGGTTTACTGTTGAATCAGAACTGCACAATGGATTATAAAAAACTGCTATTGATTCGCCATTCACTGTTTCAAAGGCTGCAGCTTTTGTGTTTGCTACATTGCCATCTTCGCCAGTTGTGTGCTTCTTATTTAAAAGTTTTTCATTCAACTCGCTCATTTTAGTTGGAAAATTGATTTCAGATGTTGCATTTAGTGTTGTAATTTTACTTGGAATACCACAAGAAGAAAGTTTATCAGGTCCGCAAACGTTGTTTATTTTATAAACTTTTGATAGCGCATCTAATATGAAACTTTCAGCGGCGGTATCTGCTGTTGCATTTCCTTCTGTATCTTCAGTATAGGTTCCATAACCGCCTAGGGTGTTCATTTGCCCTATTGCTTGAGCCAGTCTTGCATGGAGAGCTTTCTTTTGTGCTTCCCATGCTTTTTCATTTACATTCACCAATAAACTTGGCAATGTAATTGCGGCTACTATGCCTATAATTGCTAAGGTGATTAGAATTTCAGCAAGCGTAAACCCTGTTTTCTTTTTCATAAAAATTACCTTTCTATTGCGTAATAATTCCAACAGGAATATATGATAAGTATTACTTCACATATTCTAATATTATCATTATTTTGTTTTACCTTCAATGTATGGAGTAAGGCTTTATCCTTTTTGGCTTTGCACCAATTTGAGCAAATTTGATGCATGGGGTTAAAAGTTTTGTTGGTACAGGGTTTTTGACATGTGGAAAACGAAAATATTAAAATTTGCTGCTCTTGAATTAATGAGGAAATGGTGATATATTGAGATAAAAGGATGAAATGCACCAAGATTGCTCATTTTGGTGCATTTTTGTTTAAAAAATAAGTAATAAAATGCATTGCAATGAATATTTTGGTTTAGGAAAGCATTTTATAAGAAAAACCTTGTGGTTATGGCGAATGTGGGTTGTGTGAAAGATGCTGTGGAAAGGGCGAAGTGATATAAAATGCGGATGAAAAAGCGCAAGGTACAGCGGATTTTTGAAAAAAGTCGGGGTGAAAATTGAGGTTGCTTGATAGGGTGAGATAGCATTATTGTTTGTTAATGAAAATTTTATAGGTATAAATGGGTATTTTTTGTTCGGTTGGTTATTTTAGGGGGGAATTGGGTTTGCATGGGTGCAAGATTGTATTAGCGGCAATAGATATATATCCTTACTTTTACATAGTATTGTTGTGCGCTGTGTAGAAAAATAGTTTATTGTTTGAATTTGTGAAATAAATGTTGGATTGCATCGAATTTTTGTATTTAATATGGTTTTTATAGCGAAATTGGGAAAAAATGCACTAAATGAGAATTAGTGCATTTTTTAGATAAGGTAATTTTTATTTTATATTAGATGAAATTATAGGTTTATTTGCCTTTTTGGTTTTGATACATTGCTTTTTGAGCTGCTGTGCCATAGGGAATTGCTTGTTTGTCCGTAATCATGATTGAAAAAATATCTGTGAGCCTTGTTCCGTCAGGGTTGGCAAATTTGTATTTTGATGCACAAGCATCGCTTTTGCAATTTGCATTTTGCGGATTTGGTTTTCTGTCACCGTTTACATCTACCATAATTAAACAGGGGGGTTTGGTTGTTTCATCGTTGTTGCTGTTTAGCCCTAAGCTGCCACAGCCGCCACAGCTTAATTCAGGTACACCTCTTGCAAGAGTGGTGGCTCCTAAACAAGCTTTTATTTCAGGGTTTTCATAAAGTGGAAATCTTGAAACACTTTCACTATTTGCATCATAAAATTCAAAGCGCATGCCGTCTGTTGTATAGAAAACACCGTTATCCCAGCTTATATTTTCTATTGAATGTACAAAAAATCTGCTTCTTAAAGATGTTGTTGAATCCATAACCGACATGTGGCGCATCAAATAGCTCATTAAATCGTTATTTTCATAAGGAGATTCGCCATCAAGGGCAATATTCATGGTAATTGCGGAATTAAGCACTGAAACCGCTTTTCTTAAACCCGTTTTAAACTCTTGCTGTTCAGTGTTTGATATAACGCTTGGTATTGAAATTGCGGCAACAATGCCGATTATAGCCAAAGTGATTAAGACTTCGGCGAGTGTAAACCCTTTTTTTATCATACTTCTTTCCTTGGTTCTATATATAGAAAACATTATTAATAAGTATAGCATAATATTCTATGTATGCAACATGCAAATTCAAAGAAGGCAAAAATAATTTTTGAAATTTTGGCTGAAACAATAAAAGAATTAAGGTTGAGGCAAAAAAAGTCGCTAAGACTTTTGGCGGATGAATATGACATACAAAAATCTATGATTAGCAGACTTGAAAACGGCAAAAACGAGCCTAAACTTATTTCGATTTTAACCCTTTGTGAGGCTTATGGAATAAAGCCTTCAGAACTTTTTAAAATAATTGAAGAAAAGCTGCCTAAAAATTTTTCGCTTACGGAAAAATGAAGTTGTTGGCAAAATATAGCGGCAAATAAAAATAAAGAGTTGTAAATAAGCACAAAGAAAGCTCAAATTGCAGCTCGGCTGTAAGATGAAAATCGGATATAGTGTTTGCGTGCGGCAGTTTTGCTGATAAATGGGGCAAAACCGTTTTTTATATGAATAAAAGAGCTAATTTTAACCGAGTGCAGAGCGTTAAATAAAGTAAGGTAGCAATAAAAGCCTAAATAGGTATGGGTGGTTCATCTTTACAAGTGAAGCAAAATCAAAAAAAGAAATAAGCGATTGATAAAAGCTAGTTGGCAGGTATTTTTAAAAGGATGAATGGTTATTTTAAGCAAGCAAATAATAGACAAAGATTTGCAGCAAAAAAACCATGGGGGGGAAGGCGAGTATAGGTAAAATAAGGATATAAAGAGATAACAAAGCTTGATTGAATGAAATAAAATTGAAAAAAAACTGAAATAAATGATAAATAAAAGCTAAGTTGGCAGGTATTTTTAAAAAAGGTGAATGGTTAATTTAGGAAGCAAAAGGGGTCGGGCAAAAATTGGCATGCAAGGACGAAGGAATAGCGAGTATAGGTAAAATAAGGACAAAGGGAGATTATAGAAGATGATTGAGCGAGGCAAAATTTAAGAAAAAAGAAATAAGTGATAAATAAGGAAATGATATATAAAATAATGATTAAAAAAAGATAAAATAAAATTAAAATGGCAAATAAAAAAGACCGCTTAAATGCGGTCTTTTAATATGGTACCCCCAAGCGAATTCGAATCGCTGTCTACACCGTGAAAGGGTGTTGTCCTAGGCCTCTAGACGATGGGG
>CALUYZ010000028.1 GCA_944325175.1 Candidatus Gastranaerophilales bacterium
ATTAAAAAATAGCAAGGGATGCCAGACTCTTAGCTCTTGAGCTTGCTCAAGGCTTAGAGGTCGGTATATCGAAAAACGTAAGAAAAACGGGAGTGAAACGACCTGATTTTCAAGTTTTGAGATTGAGATGTAATCTCGACCTTTGTTTGGAATATATTTTTAAGAATTAAAAAATAGCAAGGGAGAGATTCGAACTCTCGACCTCACGGGTATGAGCCGTGCGCTCTCACCAACTGAGCTACCTTGCCATTTAAAGTTTATAAACTATTTAATTGTCAGTTTGTTCGCATGAACATAATTATTATTTCAAAAACATAAAATTTTAGCAAGTTAAAAGTTTATAAAATTCCTTTAGTTGAAGGAATGTCGTTTTGCTTGTCAGGGTCAAGCATGATTGCTGACCTTAGGGCTCTTGCAAATGCTTTGAAGGAACATTCTATGATATGATGTGTGTCAATACCGTCCAGTTGTTTGATATGTAATGTTATAAGCGCATTTTGTGCAAAAGAATTGTAAAAATGGGGCAGCAAAACAGTCTCAAAGTCTGATGTTCTCTCATCTTTTAAATTGACATCGGTTTTTGAATATGGTCTGCCTGAAATGTCAACTGCACACAAGATAAGGGCTTCATCCATAGGCAGAATTACATTTGAATATCTTTTGATGCCTTTTTTGTCGCCCAGAGATTCAACAAAGGCTTTAGCTAAAGTAATTGCAATGTCTTCAACTATGTGGTGAGGGTCACCGTCCAGTGATTTTGCAGTTAATTCAAGGTCAAAATTCCCATGGTATGTAAATTGTTCCAACATGTGGTTTAAAAATTTAAAACCTGTTGATATATTATATTTCCCGCTGCCTTTGGGGTTAAATTTTAAAGAAATTTCTGTTTCTTTTGTGTTTCTTGTTTTTTCAACTATTTGCATAAAGCATCCTTTGCTGTAATTTTTTCAATAATTTCTTCAGGATTTTGGAATACATCATTTGCGCCAAATTCAATTAATTTTTCTTTCGTTTCATCAATGCTTTTGGCGTTAGGAGGAATTATTCCATATCTTTTAACATTTGCTTTTTTGCCGGCTTCAATGTCATCAACCGTATCTCCAAAGTAGAAAATATCTGAAAAAAGACAATGTTTTTTAATAATTTCTAATCCTAACGGGCTTGGTTTCGGGTTGTTTGGAACATCTTCATTGCAGATAAAGAATGAAAAATATTTTTTGATATTATATTTTTCAAGCGAATGAAAAGCCTCTTTTTGGGGGCGCCCCGTAAAAATTGCACAGTCGTATTCATTTTTTATTTTTTCAAAGAAGTTTTTGTCAAAAACTATTTCTTCGTTATCAATTAAACCTTTTGAGCCGGTGTTATCAGGGTTAAAGAAAAGGTTTTGAAAAACTTCTGTTATTTTGTCGTATTCAACATATACTCCATATTTTTGAAGAAGATATTCCGTCACTTTCCAATCATTTGACATGCCGCCTTGGTTTTTGACTGCTTGAATTTCTTCGTCCTTCAAGGGTTTGCCTGCAAAATGTTCAAAAGTTTTTTTAATTGCGAGCCTGTATGAGTTATTAACATCGAACAAAACGCCATCCATATCAAAAACAAGAAGCGGCTTTATTTCTAAAACTTTTAAAATTTTTGAAATATCTTCTTCCTTAGGGGCTGTAATTCTGAAGTAGCCTTTAAGTTCGCCCGTTTTAAAATATTTAACTTTTATATTATTGTTTAAAAGTTTTTGGCAGATGAAATCTCTTATATCACCAAAATCAACCAAAATGAAGTTTGCTTCCGTGTTTATAACTGTATAGCCCAGTTTTTGAATTTCATCTGCAAGCTTGTTTCTTGAGGTTTTAATTTTTTGAATGGTTTTATTAAAATATTCAAGGTCTGAAAGTGCTGCAATGCCTGCAACAGTTGCTGCTGCATTGACATTATAAGGTGATGTTACTTTTTTAATTTGCTCAATTATATTTTTATTTGAATAAATATAGCCAAGCCTAAAACCTGCAAGTGCAAAATCTTTCGAGAAAGATTTTAAAATAACAAGGTTGTCAAATTCTTGCACCAAAGAATAATAATTCATTTTATCTATATTTGAAAAATTTATGTAGGTGCAATCAAGAACAATTAATTTGTCTTTATAATTTAAGAGTAATTTTTTTATAATATTAGGCGAAACTATTTCTCCCGTTGGGTTATTTGGGCTTGTTATGTAGATTATTTTTGTTTCGTTGTTTATATTTTTTACATAATCTTCATAAGTGAATTGCCATTTTATTTTGTATGGAATTTCCCTGAATTTTGCACCAATGCAATTTGTGTATAAAATTGGCATTGAAAATGTTGGCGAAAAAGATAATATTTCATCATCTTTTTCTAAAAACGTATTTAAAACAACATTTATTGCTTCATCGCAGCCATTTGTCAGAATAAAATTTTCTTTTTTGGCGCCCGTTAAATTTGAAAGTTTATCAACAAGTTCGCCATAAGCCGGATAAAATTTAATTTTTTGAACATCAAAATTTCTTATTGCCTGAATAACGGCTTCTGATGGACCGTATGGGTTTTCGTTAGAATCTAATTTGATGTCATAATTTGTGTAAAATTCATCTATTGAATAAGGTTCAATATTTGCTAATGTTTTTTTAGGTTTAATCATAACAAAATAATAACATAATAAGCTTATTTTGAAAGCTTATTTAAAATTTCATCAAAACTTTCAATGGGTTTTAATTTATAACCACATTCTGGTGCTAAAATTCCGCCCATTTTAAAAATTTCCTCCATTGGATAATTTCTGCAAATTGGGGGTCTGAAAAAATGAATTTTGCATTTTTTTGTTTTTAAATCAAGGTGTTTACATTTGAATAAAAGCCCAAGTTCATCCGAGCCGGTTAATTCTAAGCCTCTGTAAAACGAATGGAAAATTTTTAGGCGATTAAATTCTTCTTCACTTTTTATAAACCCTTTTTTGCCGTGGTTTACATATATATTTTGGCAACATCTGCCACAGCCTTTACAAGAGCCTGTTCTGTAATATTTTTTCTTTAAAATTTTAAGATATATGAATTTTTTAATTGAATTGTAAAGTTTTTTGTACAAATGTAACCCGTTACATGAAATAATCGTATTCTTGATAATATTCTTCGCCGTAAATATCTTTTAAAAGTTCTTTTGATTTAAGAAGATTTTTAACGGCTATATTGTCTTGTTCTTCAATTTTATTTTCCAGTTCAACAGCTTTTATAATATCTTCTTCAGTTACTTTATCTATATCAACAAGCGCCATTTTTGTAAATTTTTTAATGTCTTCAAGGCGATTATATTCTTTAATGGCATTTTCTAATACTTTTATTTGCTCATTTGTAATAGAGGTGCTTTTTTCTTCCTTTTGATTAGGCAAGCTCATATAATCGCTTATTTGAAAGTTTGATAAAGGCGCCTTTTTGTCTTTTTTCTTTAAAAATGAAGTTAGATATTTATGCATAAAAATATTTTATCATTTTTATGGTATATTTTCAAAAGAATTAATTTCATTTAGGAGAAAAATATGTCAGATAGAGTTTTACTTTGCATACTTGACGGCTGGGGAATTTCAACAGATACGAAATATAATGCCGTCTACAGTGCTAACACACCAAATTATGACAATTTTATGAAAAATATGTCACATACAACAATTCATGCAGACGGGCTTAATGTCGGTCTTCCTGAAGGACAAATGGGTAATTCAGAAGTAGGGCATCTTAATATTGGCGCCGGTAGAATTGTTTATCAAGAGTTAACAAGAATAAATAAAGCAATTCAAGAAGGCGATTTCTTTAAAAACGAAGAATTTTTAAATGCAATTAACCATACAAAGAAAAATAATTCTTCTCTTCATATCTATGGGCTTGTTTCATCGGGCGGTGTTCATTCAGCCATGAACCACTTGGAAGCTTTAATCAAAATGGCTGCAGATAACGGTTTATCCGATGTTTATGTCCATGCCTTTTTAGATGGCAGAGATACTCCTCCTGAATCTGCCGAAACATTTTTGGCTGAAATTGAAGAAACTCTTAAAAAATATAATCTTCCCCCCATTGCAAGCATCATTGGCAGATATTGGGCAATGGACAGAGATAAAAGGTGGGAAAGAATTGAAAAAGCTTATAATTGCTTAGTTTTAGGCGAAGGCAATACAGCTTCAAATTCTAAAGAAGCAATTTTAAATTCTTACAAAAACGGTAAAACCGATGAATTTGTTGAGCCTGTTGCAATAGGCGGCAAAAGAATTAACGATAACGATGCTGTTATTTTCTTTAATTATCGTCCGGATAGAGCCCGTGAAATTACAAGGGCTGTTGCACTAAGTGATTTTGACGGTTTTAATCGTAAAAAAGTTTTAAATAACTTATATTACGTTTGCATGACTCAATACGATGAAACCTTTGGGCTTCCTGTTGCATTTAAACCGCAAAAATTGGTTAATATTTTAGGTGAAGTTTTGGATGCAAATAATATCAAGCAATTCAGAACTGCAGAAACCGAAAAATATGCTCATATAACCTTCTTCTTTAATGGCGGTGTTGAAGAGCCCAATAAACTTGAAACAAGAAAATTGGTTGCATCTCCTAAAGTTGCAACTTATGATATGAAACCTGAAATGAGCGCTTATGAAGTTTGTGATAATGTCTTAGAAGCGCTTGATAATGATGATTACGGGTTTATTCTTGTAAACTTTGCAAACCCTGATATGGTAGGTCATACAGGCGTTATGGAAGCAGCCGTAAAAGCATGCGGTGCTGTTGATGATTGTGTTGGCAAAATTGCCAAAAAAGCCCTTAGTAAAGGTGTGAAAATGATTATTACAGCTGACCATGGTAATGCCGAATGGATGTTTAACGAACAAACAAATGCACCTCAAACGGCACACACAACAAATATTGTTCCTTTTATTGTTGTAGATAATAAAGAATATGATTTGAAAGAAACGGGTGCTTTGTGTGACATTGCTCCAACCATTTTAGATTTAATGGACATAAAACAGCCTGATGAAATGACCGGTCATTCAATGATTAAACATTAAAATTAAGGGGGCTGAATAAGCCCCTTTTAATTTTTATTATATAAATTGCAAATTAATTTATAATTGCAAAACTTACAGTTGTCTTTATCTTTTATTGGTTCAAAATTAAGGTTTTTGATATTTTGAACGGTGTTTCTTATAATTTCTTTTATTTCTTCATTGTTTGTTAAATCATCTTTTGGTTTTGATGTTTTATAATCATCTTCAACAAAAACTAATGAAGTTTCAACAACTTTTGAATCGGGGTTTAATTCTTCATATAAAAATTTATAAAATCTCAGCTGATTATAATATTTTGTACCTTCTTTTGCTGTTTTATAACTTCCTGTTTTGAAATCCGAGATGTAGATGTTTCCTTGGCTGTCTTTTGAAATTCTGTCTGCAAAACCTTTTAAAACGGTTCCTTCAAAATCAAGCTCCATTTTATATTCTGTTTTTAAAATGTTGTTTGGGTTTGCTTCAATTAACTTTAAGAAATATTTATTAATTACCTTAATGCCTCTTTGTTTGTATTCTTCTCTTTTTTCAGGAGTTGTAAATTCAATGTTGCTTATTTTTTCTTTGAATTTATCAATCATCTCGTCTATTTCACCCCAAAAGCCGTTTTTAATCGCTTTTTTTGTCATATAGTCAATTACAAAGTGCATTGAAGAACCATAAGATAAAACATCTTTATCTTCAACAAAAACGGGCACATCTAAAATGTTTGAATAAAAATATGATAAAGGGCAGCTTATATATTGATTGAGAGAAGATTGGCTCAGAACAATTTCATTAACTCTTTCTTGAATTTCATTTATATATGCGCTTTTGTGAAATTCCATGGTTAAATTTTTAATTGTTTCGTTAATTTTGGTATCTGAATTAATTTCGTAAAATTTTTGTTCAACAAATTTTTGCGCTTCAGGAAATAAATTTGCAATATGTTTGGTTGCATTTTGCGATTTTCCGTCTACTGCGTTTGAATAGCTTAAATAAAGACCGAATTTTGCCCTTGTAATTCCAACAAATAAAAGCCTTAGGTTTTCTGCATCTTTGTTTTCGCCTTTGTCTTCTGAAAATAACGATTTTTTAACGGGAATTGGAACCTTTTCATTTCTTGCGCTTGAGCCTTCAAAATTTTTTGTGGTTAGGTTTGGTATAAAAACATATTCAAACTCTCTTCCTTTTGAGCCATGGTATGTTACAAGCTGAAGCGCTTCTTTTTTGTAGTCATCTTTTTTTAATTTAATTTCAATTCCTTGTTTTATGTAGGTATCAAGATGAGTCATAAATTCATTCAAGCTTGCGTTTTTATGAAGTATTAAATAAGATTTTGCTTCATCAATAAGCCTTTGAACAGCTTGAATGTTTTCAAATTTTATTTCATCTTCAAGGTTTGAAAAGTATTTTAAAATGCCGGTTTGAGTTAAAACTTCATACAAAAAAGGCAATAAAGGCAAAAATGATTTTCTTAATTTTAATTCATTGTATGTTTTTAAAAATTCTTGCACCTTGATAGAATTTTTAAATTTTTGATTATTTTCATCTTTTAAAATTTCATACCAGTTTTTGTCTGTTTTTCTTTGGATGTATAAAAGTTCTGCAATAATTTCATCATCAAATTCAAAAGGTGCATTTGTTAAAAGTGCAAAAAGCTTGTCTTGTTCGATATAAATATTTTCCAGAATTTTCAGATATGAGTAAAAAATTATAAAAGAAGGAACTAAAAGTGCATTTTTGGCTCTTGATAAAATAAAAGGAATGTTTTTTTGTTTTAACAGCCTTCCGTATTCTTCAAGTTTGTCGTTTTTCTTACAAATTATTGCAATTTCGCTTAGTTTTACACCCTTATTAATCAGCCTTTCAATTTCTTCAACGGTGAAATTGTCTTCTTGAACGGTTTCTTGAAAAACGTTTAATTTGATTTTTTGTTCTTTTTTGATAATTTCTTCGTTTTTGGCTATTAATTTTTTATCTATTAATTCGTTATTGTGGCTTTTTAGCCTGAATTTATCCTGACTTATCAAAAGGTTTGAAAAGTCAAGAATTGTTTGGGTTGAGCGCCTGTTTTCGTTTAATGAAATAACGGTTGCGTTTGGAAACTTTTTCAAAAAATCAACCAAGTTGCTGCTTCTTGCCCCTTGAAAGGAATAGATAATCTGATCATCGTCCCCTACGGTGAAAATGTTTTCTTTTTTTGTTCCTTTTAAAATGCTGAATATAAGTTCGTTTTGAATTTTGCTTGTGTCTTGATATTCATCCACCAAAACATATTCAACACCTTTGAGTGCGTTAAATAAAAAATCTTCATCGGTTTCAAATTTTTCCACAACAAAATTAATCATGTCGGCAAAATCTATTAAATTGTTTTCGTTTAATTTTCTTTTGTATATTTCAAAAATTGAATAAAGTTCAGAAGCTTTGCCGATTTTCTTTTCTTGAGTTTCAATATCGTTTAATATTTTTTTTGTTACTTTGTTTTTTTGTTCTCTTTCTTTTTTTTCTAAATAAAGATTTCTTAACTTTTCGCCCCATTCGTCGTCATATTTTAAATTATTAAAATATTCTTCTTTTGTGGTTCTTTCTCTTTTTAAAATTTCAATGGCATCTAAAATATCTCCGATGTAGAAATATTTGTTGTCCCATTTGTCTTTTAAAAAATTAATGCCTTCTTTTTCGTCATATTCATCAATACATTCTTTTAAAATAGCCTGTTTTGTAATATCATCGACCATTTGAATGTCATCTGAAAAATCAAAGGCATCCGGAAACTTTTTAATTATATCAATACAAAAGCTATGATAAGTGGAAACATTAACCCCGCTTGCTTTTGGACCTATCTTATTTATAAATCTTGTTTGCATTTCAGATGTTGCAGCATCGGAAAAAGTAAGGCAAATTATGGATTCAGGCTTTATGCCAAGCTCAAGCATTTTTTCCACTCTTTTTGTGAGAGTATAAGTTTTGCCTGTGCCGGGACCTGCTAAAAGCATAACAGCGCCATCGATTTTATCGATGGCAAGCTGCTGTTTATAATTAGGTTTAAAATTTTCTTTAACTTGTTGTGTCACTATATGTTTACTTTTTCCATTACTTCATCAGGTATATCAAAGTTTGAATAAACATTTTGAACATCGTCATGCTCTTCTAATTTTTCCATTAAAAGAAGCACTTTTCTGGCAGTTTCAGGGTCGGTAATTTCCGTTGAATTAGACGGAATTCTTGTATTTTCTGCCGTTTTTGCCTTATAACCCAATTTTTCTAAGCCTTCTGTTGTCGATTGAAGATTTAGAGGTGTTGTAACCACTTTGATTTCATCATCTTCTTCGTAAATATCTTTTGGTTCAAATTCAAGGCTTGCTTCTAAAATTTCATCAAGTTCAATAACCTTTGCCTTTTCTTTTTTGTTTTCAGGCTCGATTACTTTGTCAAAGGTGATTATGCCGACAGGTTCGAAAATCCAGCCAACACAGCCGTCTGCCCCTAAATTGCCGCCAAACTTTGTAAAATAGCTTCTAATATCGCCTGCGGTTCTGTTTCTGTTATCTGTTGCAGCTTCTATAAAAATAGCTGCACCGCCTGCCGAATAGCCTTCGTAGGTTAATTCTTCATAGTTATCTCCGCCTGCACCGCCGGTACCTTTTTCAATAGCACGTTTAATGTTGTCGTTTGGCAAACCACCTGCTTTTGCTTTATCAATGGCTGTTCTTAGCCTAAAATTGCCGGCAGGGTCGCCACCGCCAATTTTTGCCGCAATAATAATTTCTCTTGAAAATTTTGCAAAATTGGCACCACGGAGTGCATCTGTTTTTGCTTTTTTATGTTTAATGTTTGCCCATTTGGAATGTCCTGACATATATTTCTTTCCTTTTTTACTTTTGATAATATAATTAAATCATGGAAAAAAATAACGAGCAACAAAAAAAAGAGGCTAAAGCTCAACAAAATGAGCTTCAAACGCCTTATATAGATAAAATTGAATTTGTAAGAGAACTTATTGCAGATTGCAGATTTGATGATGCTTTTGAAATTTTAGGCAGAATGGAAGAAGAAGAGCCTGATAATTATGAAGTTAATTATGAACTTGCAAGGCTTCAGTATGAAATGGGTGATTACTATAGCGCCATTGCCAATTACGAGGTGGTGTTAGAACATCATCAAAGCCCAATCATCTTTTTTAATTTAGGTTGTGCCTATGAAGCAAACGATGAGCCTGATAAAGCTGTTTCGGCGCATCTTAAAGCAATTACAATGAATGAAAATTTTCCGTATTCATATAAAAGATTGGGAACTTTGTTTCTTGCAAGGGGCGATGTTGAATCTGCCAAAGAATATTTTGAAGATTATATCAAGTTGGATATTGCAAATGACGAAAAAGAAAGTGTAAAACTTATATTAAATAGAATATAAGGAGCTTTTTTATGAATGTTGAAATATACACGCTTGATTATTGCCCTTTTTGCAGAAAAGCAAAAGCTTTTTTTGATGAAAAAAATATTCCCTATATTGAATATAAATTAGACGGTGACGAAGAAGAAGAATTTAAAAAACTTCAAAAAAGGTTTAATATCAAAGGCGAAGTTACCGTTCCTCAAATTTTGATTGACGGCAAAAGAATAGGCGGCTATTCAGATTTAATTGAACTATACGAAAAAGGAAAGTTAAATTTTTAAATTTTGTAAACTTTTTGATTAAATTATTTAAGTTATTCGTCCTTAATGTCGTAGATAGTTTTATAGATGAGATTTAAGGATGAATTATGTTAAAGAAAGCAATATTGCCGAGTTCAAATAATTCAAAAGATGTTATTTTAATTATACAAGGCGCAAAAAGGCGTCGTATGATGGCATATACCGCTGTAAAGGCTGTTAATACCGAGCTTGGTTTAAGGCCCGATTTAGCAACCGTCAAATAAATTGCAACCACGCACACCCCAACCCGAAAAACGAAAAAAAGAGAAACTTAAATACCAAAAAAGGCTTTCAGATTTTTGTCTGATTGCCTTTTTTGTTTACAGTTAAATGTTTACGGCAGATTGAATTCAGATACATCTGCATTTTGATGAATAATTTTATCTATGATATTTTTTTCAATAAAGTCTACAATTTGTTCTTTTTTTGTTTTTGGCTTTTCTTCAACGTTTGGAGTGTTTATTATAACCAAAACCTCGTTTTCTCCTGCCATTTTAAGATTGTTTCTTGCGATTGATTCAACCCTGTTTGTGGAATTAAAATTGTCGAGTTCATTTTTTAAACGTTTATTTTTTTGAAGTGCTTCTTCTTTTAATTCTCTTGCTTTTATAATTTTACCTCTGTAAAACACTATTTTAGAGGTGTTTAATATGGCGCTGTAGGCAATTTGAATAACACAAAGTAAAAGAACAATCGTCATAAAAGAAAGATAAACTTTGTTTTTTCTCATCTTCTTTTTTTGGATGGTTCTTGTTTTTTTTCTTAATGCGTCGCCTGTGATTGTATCTTGATTTTCAAGTGCCATGGGTTTAATTTTACCTTTTTTTATTAATTTTTACAAATTAATTTCTTATTAAGTTTTCAATTTCCTCTAAATTTTCTTTTAGAGTGGGATTAAGCTCTATATCTTTTTTTAACTTTTCGTAAGAATATAAAATTGTGGTGTGGTTTTTATTAAAACTTTGTGCAATTACGGGAAAGCTTAAATCTAATATTTGTCTTGTAAGATAAATAGCAGCTTGTCTTGCAGATTTTATTTCGCTTGACCTTTGGCTTCCTTTTATAAGTTCAGCTGTTGTGCCAAAATATTCTGCACATTTTTTTATTATGTCATCCGTTGTAATTTTTCTTTGATTTTCTCTAAAGCCTAAAATTTCTTTTGCTGTTTTGACATTTAATTCTAAGCCTTGAATTGATGCATAAGCGCTTACTTTGTTATAGGCACCTTCTAATTCTCTTATGTTTTTTGAATAATTTTTTGCCAAAAATTCTGCTACATCATCTGCTATTTCATAATTTGCGCGTCTTGCATGCTTTTTGATAATTTCTATTCTTGTTTCAAGAGAGGGTGGTTTAATTTCAACAGATAAGCCCCATTCGTATCTGCTTTTTAATCTGTCCGGAGTTTTTTCAAAAGTTTCTATTGGTCTGTCTGAGGCAAAAACAATTTGCTTGCCGGCATGGAAAAGCGCATCAAAAGTATTAAAAATTTCTTCTTCGGTTCTTTTTTTGCCCTCTGCAAATTGAATGTCATCTAAAAGCAATACATCAACATTTCTATATTGTTCTCTGAATTTTCTCATTTCATTGTATGAATCTGAGCCGTTTCTGCAAGAATCTACCAGCTGATTTGTAAATTCTTCGGTTTTTGCATATTTAACTTTCAGTTTTGGAAAATTTTTTAATATATCATGCCCTATTGCTTGCATTAAATGGGTTTTGCCAAGCCCTACAGAGCCTGTAATGAAAAGCGGATTAAACTTTTGCCCTGGAGCTTTTGAAACCATTTTGGCGGCATCATAAGCTACTTTGGAATTTTCACCTTTTACAAAGTTTTCAAAAGTATATTTTAAATTAAGCGCACAGAATGAGTGCATTTGTTTGAGATTGTCAATTTGCTCTTGCATTAAGACAATTTCTTCATTTGGTTTAAATTTTTTTTTCGGCGCTTTTTTTACATTTGACGGCACGAAAACAATTTCAACGGGAATTTCTTTTCCCATTGCTTTATTAACTGCTGCCTGTATTTCAGGTAGAAATTTTTGATTAAGATGACTAACGCCAAAGGCTTGATCTGATTTAATTACAAAAACACCTTTTTTGTATTGTTCTTCCTTTGGTTCAACCGGCTTTAGCGGTGTTATCCAAGGCTCGTATGTCGATGGCGGAAGGCTTGTTTTAAGAGATTCAAGCGCATTATCCCATACTGTTTTATATTCTTTTTCTAATCCCTCATCAGTCATGACAAAATATTTCTTCCATACTTTCTTCTTAACAATTTTACTATAAACAGCTATTGTAGTAATATAAGGTTAAATTTTGTTAAACCGTTGTATTTTGGGAGAATGTATTAAAACATTTGTATGCGATTAATTAATCACTCATATCTTTTTGATTTGTTCAGAAATTTATATGCAGATATTTCATATAATTCATATCTTAATAAAACAGGCAAAGCCATTATTCCTTTAAGATATTTTTTAGAATTAACATATAGATGCAATTTGTCTTGTCCTTATTGCTATTTGGGGCAAAACCGTGAAAAGGAAGAATTAACAACTAAACAGTGGCTTGAAGTTTTATCACAAATTCCTTGGTATGGTCTTATCACTCTTGTTGGGGGAGAGCCTTTTTTAAGAAAAGATTTTATCGATATAATGCGCTATGCTTCAAAAAAGGTGTTTGGCAAAGTTAATGTTGTATCAAACGGCACACTTTTAGGTGAAGAATATATTGATGAGATGCTTAAATCAAAAATTGTTCTTTTCAGTGTTTCTTTGGACGGTTGGGGCAAAACCCATGATATAAACAGAAATAAAGAAGGCATTTTTGAAAAAATTACAAATAACTTAGAATTAATGAATAAAAAGCGCCATAATAAGCCCACTATGATTGACATTAAAACCATTGTATTAAAAAACAATATCGAAGATATTTTTAAACTTTATAAATATTGTACGGAAATGGGTTTTGAATATCTTTCGGTTTCTTTTTTGAGAAATAACGGTTTAAAACAAAATGCAATTTTGCAAGATGACTTTACATCAATTTTTTATGAGCAACCTTATGATATAGACCCATATTTTGATTTAGAACACTTTTTAGATGTTTATAGAAGAATTTGTGATTTATCAAAAAAATCTGTAACAAGAATAAGGTTTTCGCCAAAATTTGAAGGCGGCGGTTCTGTTAAGGAAATTCAGAGAATAAGAAACTTTTTTAACCCTAAAGACGAAAACGACCTTAAAAGGCACCCGAGAGATATTTATTATCCTTGTAAATATCCTTATTCAAATATAATGATTAATCCTTCAGGCGATGTCTATCCTTGTTTATCGTTTAAAATCGGTAATGTTAAAGAAAAAACCATAAATGAGCTTTTTAATACTCCAAAATACAGGTGTTTCAGAAAAAATTTAAAATATTCAAAAGCGTTCACTTCTTGTCAAATGTGCTGCGAGCTTAAAGTTAAGGATAAAAAATAATGAAAATGTTCAGAATAATTACACTTTTTTTCATATTAATGTTTGCCAATTTATCTGCAAATGCTGCAGATTATGTATCTAAAAAATTGCCTTCAGGGCAATTAGTTGTTGTTTATGAAATGAAAGACAATCCGATTGTAACAATCAACACATGGGTAAAAACAGGCTCTATTAATGAAGATGACACAAATACAGGCGTTGCTCACTTTTTGGAACATCTGTTTTTTAAAGGGTCTGAAAACGTTCCGCCGGGTGAATTTGACAAAATTTTGGAATCAAAGGGTGCTGTTACAAACGCTGCAACAAGCAAAGACTATACTCAGTTTTATATAACAATTCCTTCAAAAGATTTTTCAACAGCGCTAAAACTTCATTCAGATATGCTTTTAAGACCGTTAATTCCAAGAAAAGAGCTTGAAAAAGAAAGACTTGTCGTAATTGAAGAAATTGCAAGAGGACAAGATAATCCTTCTTCTGTTATGTATGAAAATCTCTTTAAATTGGTCTATTCTCCGGATGTTAACGACCACCCCTATAAACGTCCCGTTATAGGCAAAAAAGAAGTTATATCAACCATATCAAGAGATAATATACTTGATTTTTATAACAGGTGGTATATTCCATCTAATATGATTACGATAGTATCGGGTGATATTGACCCTGATTTTGCCATTAGTGAAATAGAAAAAGCATTTAGTGCGCCTTTGATAAAGCAACAAAAGCCAAGCTATCCTTCAATAAATCAAATACAAGAGCCTATTAAAATTAATGAACCTATGGACGTTGCTCAAGGATATATGGCAATGGCATTTAGAGCGCCAAAATTTGAAGATAATAAAGAAGCCTATGCGCTTGATGTGCTTGCAATAATTTTAGGCGGTTCAAACAGTTCAATTTTTAATACTGAACTGAAAGAGAAAAAGCAGTTGGTTAATTCCATTTCAGCTTCATATTCTCAATATATGGATGACGGGCTTTTTATAATTTCTTCAACCTTTAAGCCTGAAAAAATGCAATTAGTTGAAAAAGAAATTTATGATGAGCTTGAAAAAGTAAAACAAGGTAATATTACAAAAGAAGAGCTTCAAAAAGCAAAAAATATGATTAAAACTTCTACATACTACAGTAGAGAATCTGCCGCTAATATTGCAGGCGAGCTGGGCTTTTTTACTCTATATTTCAATACACCCAATATGTATGATAAATATTTAAAAAGAATTGATTCAGTTTCAACTAAAGATGTAATTTCGGCCGCAAATAAATATCTTATAAAAGAAAAATCTGCAACCTCAACGGTTTTGCCCGAAAAAACCGCTTTTATAAAAGTTTCTGATTTTAAAAATATGGCTGCAGCTGCAAAAATAATTCCTGATACAGCCAAAATTATCGATTCTAACGCCAATGAAACAAAGTATCTTTTAGATAACGGTGCTGTATTAATAATTAGAAAAAATAAACAAAACTCAATCATTGCTGTTGATATTAGTGCAAAAGGCGGTGCATTTTTAGAAGCTGCTCCGGGCGTTGCATATCTTGCTGCGGCAAATGCTAAAAGAGGAACCAAAAAGTTCAGTTTTGATGAATTAAATGATTTTCTTGATGAGAATGGAATACGTCTTTCTTACACTGCAGGCTCGGATGCATTTTCCATATCTTTGCTTACAACAAAAAACAGGCTTAATGAAGCCATTATGGTTTTAGATGAAACCGTTAATTATCCTTCATTTCAGACTGTTGAAATTGATAAAACAAGAAAAAATTACAAAGAATATGTAAATTCTCTGAAAGATAGACCGCTTGCGCTTGCCATGGATACTTTTGCAGGGCTTTCATATAAAAATTATCCCTATGGAAACAACTCTGAAGTGGTTTTGCCCTTGATAGATAAAATTTCAAGAGAGGAAATTGTAAAATTCTATAATAATGTTCTTGATTCAAAAAACCTTGTAATTTCTGTTACAGGGGATGTAGATGACAATGAAATGATTAAAATTTTCCAAACTGTTTTTGAAGATAAAGGACAAAAAAAGGTTGAAATTAAAGACTTTAAAAAGGAAAATTTTGTTCCTGTTCAAAATATTTCTAAAAAAATTGCTTCAGACAAAGAAACAAGTTGGATTCTTTTGGGGTATAAAATTCCACCTGTGTACAACATTAAAGATTTGGCAACCGTTAAGGTTATCGATTCTATTTTAGGAACAGGCATGAGCTCAAGAATGTTTAAATCATTAAGAGAAAATAAAGGGCTTGCATATCAGGTTGGCACAAACATTAATCAATATGCTAATGACGGCACGTTTTTTGCATACATAGGAACAAACTATAAAAACGAAAAAGCTGCACTTGATGGCATTTTGGCTGAATTTCATAAGATAAAAACAGAATTTGTTCCAACAAAAGAATTAAACGAAGCTAAAGAAAAACTTTTAGGCAATATGGTTATTTCAATAGAAACAAATATGGATAGAAGCAGCTTGCTTACAAAATATACAACTTACGGTTATGATATTAATTTCCTTGAAAATTTAAAACAGGAAATAAATAACGTTACTGCAAGCGATATTTTAACTTTTGCAAACAAATATTTTGCGGCACCATATATATCGGTTGTTGTTGGCAAATAGTTTTTTCATTCATTTATATGTTTTACTTTTTAGTAACTGTCATTAAACTTAAAAATAAGTTAGGAAACAGGAATTAAAAAGTATGACTAATAGAATTAGCGGAAACTCATTGTTTGCACAAGCTGCATCAGGATTAAATTCAAGTTTTTATTACCTTTCTTTGTTGTCAGGTACAACAAACGGGTTAACATTAGATAATATTTTGCATCCTGACACGGAAAACTCAGGTGCAAGCGCAATATATCTTAATTCTACCTTTGCGCAATATTTAGCTAAAAACTTTAATTATATCGATATGGATGGTGACGGCACAATCACCCAAACAGACATTACAAACTACAGTACACAGCTCTATGGTACAGGTTTGAGCTATGCGCAGTTATCTCAATTATGCGCTCAAGGCGGTTCAGGTTCTTTATATGAAACAGTGCTTAATAATTTTCAATATATAGATGCTAACCATGACGGAAGAGTGACAAGCGCAGAAATTTCTGCTTATGGAATTGAACAAGAAAAAGAACAAATGGAAAGCAAATATCCAAAATACGATTTAAAAGGCATGTCAATTTTCCATGATACAACCTCATCTGTAAGTTCAACCACTGAAGCTACAGAAGAAGAACAAGTTTAATTTTGGTTTTTTATAAAATCTAATTTACAACGACCATAAACCTTTTCTCTAAAGGGTGCAGATATTTTGCCGTATATATGGGAAAATTCCTGCATTCTTTTTTTATCATATTCAATTATAATTATTGCATTTGAGAATTTTTTATAAGCTTTTATAATGGCATCTTCATAGTTTATTTCCCAAGGCGGGTCAATGTATATTACATCGGGAGCTATTTCAAAATTTTCAATAATTTTAGTTGAATCGCCTTTAATTATTTTATAGCCGCCTTTTGCAATTTTTAAATTTTCTTTAATTGTTTTTATTGCAAGCGGATTTTTATCTATCGAAATCGTGCTAAAGCCTCTTGAAAGCGCCTCTAAACTTATAATGCCGGAGCCTGCAAACATATCTAAAAAAACTTTGTTTTCAAAATTACCAAAAATTGAGTATAAAATATTAAAAATGCTTTCTCTCGTTTTAGATAAAGTGGGTTTTGCACAGCTTGGTATAATTACTTTTACACCTTTATATTGCCCGCCTGTAACATGCAATTTTTTTCTCCTTATTTTATATTCAATTTATCATGAAAAAAATTGTTATTGTAGGCGGCTGTGCAGCCGGCCCTAAGGCTGCATCAAAATGTAAAAGAATAAACCCTGAAAATATTGTAGAGTTATATACGCTTGAAGATATGGTTTCATATTCTGCTTGCGGCTTACCTTACTATATTGGCGGTATTGTTCCAAATATTAATAACTTACTGGTAAGAAGCCCCGAAGAATTTAGAAAAATGGGAATTGAAGTTTTTTTAAACCATGAATGTACAAAAATTAATCCTAAAGAAAAAACGGTTGTATTTAATGGCGAAAAAGAAGTAAGCTATGATGAATTAATTCTATGCATAGGCTCTAGCCCATATATTCCAAACATTAAAAATTATAATTTGAAAAATGTTTTTAACTTGAAGGTTATTCAAGATGGCATTGATATAAAAAATTTAGCTTCAACTTCAAAAACTGCCGTTTTAATTGGTGCAGGGTATATTGCACTAGAGCTTTTAGAGGCATTTATAAGAAGTAATATTAAGGTTTTCGTTGTTGAAAAATCGCCCAGAATAATGCCTGTTTTTGATGATGAAATTTCACTTGAAATTATGAATGAAATTCTTGATAATTCAAAAGGGCTTGTTGAATTCATTAATAATGACGAAGTTGTTGAATTTTTAGGCGATGAAAATTTTGAAGGCGTCGTAACAAAAAACGGTTTAACGATTAATGCCGATTTTTGTATTGTTGCAGTAGGTGTAAAGCCAAATGTTGATATTGCAAAAGATGCCGGCATAGAAATTGGTGTGACGGGTGCAATAAAAGTTGACAACAAAATGCGCACATCGATTGAAAATATATGGGCTGCGGGAGATTGTACGGAAGATATTTTTATTCCTACCAAACAGTCTGTTTATAGGGCTCTCGGTACAATAGCATATAAACAGGCAAGAGTTGCAGCCATAAATGTTAATGCTGATTATACAGGTGTTACGGAACAGTTTGACGGCATATTGGGTTCAATGGTTACAAAATTTTTCGATTATTCGATTTCATCAACCGGATTGAGCGAAAATGCTGCAAAAGAACTTACGGGATATTTTAATCTTGTTCCGATTTCTGCTACTGTTGAAGAATATGACAAAGCGGGATATATGCCTAAAATCGGCACTTTAAAGGTTAAACTTGTGGCAGACAAAAGAACAGGAGAAATTTTGGGTGCTCAAGCAGTTGGTAAAGGCGATGTAGACAAAAGAATAAGTGTTGTTGCATCTGCACTAAGGGCAAATTTAACAATAAATGAATTTTTACATTTAGATCTTCCCTATTCCCCGCCTTTTTCATCAACAATAGACCCTCTTTTAACTGCTGCCTATAAGCTTAAACAGATTATGGATTCTTAATTTACCCCTAATAATGGAATTTTTCCTTTGAATAATACAGAAAAGAAACAAATTATATATAATATTCTTAAAACAAACGGCATCATTCATGAGAACGAAAAAAATGCTGATTTTATAGTAAGCGACATTTTCTTAAAATCTGCCCTATTTTTGGATGTTTTTGATGATGAGAATGAAGTGTATAATTATCTTAAAAATTTTATTGATAATTTAGCGGAAAATAGTTCGAAAGAGCCTTCTATGGCAGAAAATATAATTCAAGATGATATAGATTTAATAAAAGACCCCAAAACTGTTGTTTTTGACATAACAGAAGAAAATAAATATGTCAAAAAAATACTAAAAAGGTTAGCGGAAATTGACCATCTAAAACCAAACAAAAAATATATCTCGATTTTTTATAAAAAATATATTAATAATGCCTCTTTTGATGAAATCGCAAAAGAATTAAATATATCGGATAAAGAGCTTAGAGATAGAATTTTTGATATTGTAAAATTTATCTCTAAAGATTAACCATATTTTTGGTAAGCTTGCACTATATTTTGCTGTATTATTTTTCAGGCAAGCTAATTATAAAATAATCATATTTTAAGTGAACCTGAATTTTGCATTGTTCTTGTAAAATTGATGTAATTTTGCATGGTTAACGGTTGTTTCGATTTAAAGTTAGGGTACGTTCTGCCGTCGTATATTTCAGGCGGTGGCGGTGTTAAATCCTTTTTTTCCATTAATTTTTTAATAACAACGCTTGATTTATTTCTTAAAACAGGCGTAATTATGTTGCTTGAAACAACCCCGCCGGCTATTGCAGCAAGGGTTCTTGCGCCTTCTATTGCTTGTTTGTTATCAGGCATTTTTTTGGTAGCCATTTTGCTTGCACATTTCATAATAGGAATTGTAACTGCAGCATAAGTTGCTATATTAAAAGTGCCATCCAGTATTTCTTGCGGGACTAAAAATTTTTTTTCTTCTTTCCCTATTTCTTTATTTGTGATAAGCCCTATTGTTTGCGCTAAAGAAGCCAAAGCCCACCCGGCAGCGGCAGATAAAAATAAGAAATTGCCGTTGTTTTCAACGCTTGATTTTAAAATTTTTCCGCCTGTTTTGGCTGCGCCTTCAAGAATGTTCATTTTGCAGCCTCCGTATTTGTTGTGTCTTTGTCAGGGTTTTGTTCATATCTTTCATTCATTTTATTTGTTAACCAGTTTGTGACAGGTGCATCAATTAAAAAGTTTGTAACAAGCATAACTCCAAGAGCTGCTATGGTGCCCATAACAGCTGCATATTTTTTTGCGCCGCCTTGGTTTTTAATAAAATCTTTTGATTTGTTTATTGCTTCTTCCGTAGTGTTTTCTGCTGTATATTTTGCAATTTTTTCAGTAAAACTTTCATTTTGGAAGGCTTTTTCTATAACCTTCATGCAACCGCCTCTTATTGCAATGCCTGTAGCTGCTCCAACAAGACCTTTTGCAAAACTTCTGTTTGCAGAAACTATTCTTGTGTCTTTATCAACCTCTTTGTTTGTCAAATCTATCATCGGTTGAAATGTCATTGCTGCTAAACCAAGCGCCGCACGTTGCTGCCAGCTGTTAATGTTTGCTGCTTTAGATAAAATGCTTCCTGCGCTTATTCCTTTAAAATTTGGTGATGTGTAGTTGTTTAGAGGTGAAACTTTCAATTTTTACCTTCTTATTTATTGTCTTTCCCAAGTCATATAAATCCGAACACAAAATAAATTTGCGTTCTTTTCAGATAGTATTAACAATTTTTAATGTTACATATATAGTAACTATTTGTCAATACCTTTTCATATAAATTTTATGTTAAGATTATCATGCATCAATATTAAATAAGGATATTACCGATGAAACAGCCGTTTTTTTATGATATTACACTTAGAGATGGTAATCAGGCATTAAAAAAACCTTGGGAATTGCATGACAAAAAAATTATTTTTGAAAAATTGTTAGAACTTAAAGTTCAAGGTGTTGAAGTTGGCTTTCCGGCAAGTTCTGAAATGGATTTTGAAGCTTGCAAAGAGCTTTCGCTTATGGCGCCTGATAATATTGTTGTTTCAGGTTTAGCCAGATGCGTTGAACCGGATATTGTATCGGCGGTTAATTCAATCGGCGGAGCAAAAAAACCCAGAATTCACGTATTTTTAACTCTGTCACCGTTTCATATGAAATATGTTTTAAATAAAGACCCAAACGAGGCAAGAGAAACGGCAATTAAGGCGGTTAAATTTGCTTATGATGAAATTAAAAAAGTTAATAAAAATGGTGAAGTTCAGTTTTCAGTTGAGCATTTTGGCGATTGCGGAGAAAATTTAGATTTTGTAACAGATACTCTAAAACAAATTGTAGATATGGGCGCAACAACCATAAATTTGCCAAATACGGTTGAAAGATGCCGTCTTGGAACTTTTATCAAGATGATTGAAAAAGTCAGAGAAAATATTGATGATAATGTTATTATTTCTGTTCACAACCATAACGATTTAGGCATGGCAACCGCAACAACGGTTGAAAGCTATTTTGCAGGCGCAGTTCAATTAGAATGTGCTTTAAACGGTTTGGGTGAGCGTGCGGGAAATACCAATTTTTACGAAGTTGCAGTTGCTCTTCATAATTCAGGTGTTGATGTGCCTGTTGATTTGTCCAAAATTTATGAAACCGCATTGATAGTTGCTCAAATGTCAAAAGTTCCGATATGGGAAAAAGCGCCTTTGATTGGTCCTGATGCACTTGCACACAGGTCAGGAATACATCAAGACGGTGCTCTTAAAACAAAAGATATGGAAAAAGGCGCATATAGACCTATTCATCCTTCTTTAATCGGCAGAAAAGATGATGAAAAAATGGGCATTACTTCTCAATCAGGTAAAACTGCAATATTTGAAGTTATTTCAAATGCCGGCTATCCTATTACAATTCAAGAAGCCATTCGTATGCAGCCAATTATTAAAGAAGCTGCCGAAAAAGTTGGCGAATTGCCGACAGCAAAGCTTTTGGATATATATTTCAGTGAAACATTTAATGTTAAGGGTGACTTTAAATTCAGGCATCTCGGTTATTTGAACGACGGTATTTTTGAAATTGAATTTAAGTATAAAAATGATGAATTTAAAGTAAAAGGCGAAGGTAACGGTCCTGTTGACGCTTGTATTAATGCTTTAAATAAATCAGGCTTTAAAGTTAAACTTTTGCACTATGAACAAAATTCACCCGATACTGATTTAAAAGGTGCAGGCGCCGTTGCACAAAGTGAAATTCATCTGGAAGACGAATTTGGACGTGAAGTAATAGGCAGAGCTCGCCATGAATCTACTGCCATTGCAAACGTTAAGGCAATCTTTAATGCATTAAATATTATGAGCAAAGATAAAAAGAATGAAAAATAAAAAAACCTTTATTTTCGATTTTCTTATAACTCAAAATTGTAACTATAGATGCCCATATTGCTCGCAGTCAAAGAAATTTCATAAAGGAAAATTTGATGAAGCAACCGTTGAGACAATTAATTCAATTTTAAACTTTATTGATAGCACTTGCGAAAAGTTTGATTTTGAAATAACGGTCTCAGGCGGCGAACCTTTGGTTCACCCTCAATTTTTTAATTTTTTAGAAGAATTAAAGAAAAGAAATGTTTCTGTTTCGGTTGTTTCAAATTTTTCTTTTGAAATTGAAAAATATAAAAAAATAAAAGATATTTTGGGAAACAACTTGAAAGAGCTTCTTGTTTCTCTGCACCTTAGTCAAGTTAAAAATTTGAATGAGTTTTTAATCAAAGTTGAAAATTTTAATAATTACAAAGGCTCAACAAATTTTTTGGTCGCCTCTGTTTTGACAAATGAAAATGTTGAAGAGCTAAAAAAAGTTAATTCTTTTCTCTTTGAGAGAAATATAAAATTTGAGCTTCAACATTTAAGAATAAAAAATAATTTTGTTGAATATAATAGTGCCGCTAAAGAATTTATTTCTAAATTTCCAATTACTGCAATAAAGGAAAAATCAGGAACTTATTCCAATGTCTGTTTAGCAGGCTGCAATTTTATGATTGTTTATCAAAACGGCGAATGTTACCGCTGCTATTCTTCAAGGTTTAACAAGGTTCATTCGCTGGGTAACATCAATAAGAAAAATTTTAAACTGTATTCTAAACCCATGCCATGCCTTAATAAAAATTGCACATGTCCAAAACCCATTTTATTAAACATGGTGGATTTTACCTCTAAAAAACCTTTTTTAGCTGCCATTTTAACCATTTATAATTCCCTTTTTGTTCCATTTTATATTGTTAAAAATTTCAGGAATTTAACGGAAAAATTTGCCCAAAGCTCTCAGCTAAAAAAATAAATAACACTTGATTTATTGCTTTTATTTGCTAAAATTTTTGTATCATTTAACTTATCGGTTCAGCATTTATCTGCAACCAAAGTTAATCAAATTGCGACTCAGCACTCTTCGCCGACGCAGGAAGTGACTAAATGTCACTTTCAAGGAGAGGTGGTAGCGCTTGATTAACTTCCGAGAAGGAAGTGAA
>CALUYZ010000029.1 GCA_944325175.1 Candidatus Gastranaerophilales bacterium
TGGTACCCCCAAGCGAATTCGAATCGCTGTCTACACCGTGAAAGGGTGTTGTCCTAGGCCTCTAGACGATGGGGGCATAAGAACTTTGTTATTTTTTATCAGTATACACGAAAAGTCCGATTATGTCATTAAGTTTTGCTAATTGTTTTTGATAGCTTAAACTTTGTTTTTCTAAGTTCCTTATGTTGCTTTTGTATTCTTGAATTGTGTAGGTGCAATCTTTAATGGAACTGTTTAAACATTCTTTAACTCTTTGAGCATCTTGAAGAACGCTTTTCATTGGAATACCCAATGCTTCGATTGTTTGTCGAATGATTTGCGCGCCGGTTTGTTTTGAAACGCCGGTCGGAAGTTGTGCAATAAGCCTTTTCAACACGTTAATATTGTTGGGCATTTCAAACTCTTCTTCGTCATCTTCCGTATCAATATTGAGCTTGAAATCAGGGTTATCGCTAATGTCACCGGATTCCATTTTAAAAATCGGTGCGTAATCTTCGCTTTCTTGTTCTACTCCACCTGTTGGTGCTTCGTATAAGTCTAAATCACCAAACGAATTTTCCAATTCGCCTGAAGGAAGACTTTCCTCTGTTGTAAAACTTGAAATTTTTGAATCTTCTTCGTATAAACTGCTGTCATTGTGCAATTCACTTACTGAGCTTTCAAATTCAGCATCTTTTACTTCCTGAATATTCTCAACAACATCGGCGGCGCTTTCTTTAACAGTCTTATTTTGTTTTTTCAAAGCGTCCGCAATTTTTTTGCCCATGTTTGAGGGTAATTCGTTGCTTGACATTTGTTGTTTCCTTGTATTATTCAGTTCGTAAATTCATTATAAATTAAAAAAAAATTATTTCAAGTGTCTTTTTTAAAATTAAATGTATAATTTTAAAAATAAAAAAAAGGACCCAAATAATTTGGATCCACTGTCTGGAATTAAGAATAGCTGGAAGTATGAAAAAGATTTAATTATATATAACCTTAAATTACTGATGTTAACAATCACCCGAGTGGGTAAGACATTTTGTTAATTAAATAATGTGCAAAAAAAATGCCCTAAAATTAGGGCATTTTAAAATAAAAATTGTTAATTAAACTCCTGTATATGTTCTTGTATTTTTTATTCCTATTGCTTTTAGCCCACGTTTTAAAAGGTATAGAGTTGCAAAACTTAAAACAAAAACAACAAGAAATCTTAAAAATGACAATAAAATGGCTACTAAGCCTTCTTGAAGTCCGTTGAAAGGAATTGCGCTTTCAAGATGCAGAAAATAATTAAATGCAAAGATAAAATACCAATGAATAAAAAACAGCCCAAAACTATATTTTGCAGTTACATCCATTAAACTGTTAAATTTTTCTCTCGCTTTAATTTTTTCATCATAGTGTTTTAAATATGAAAGAATAATAACCGTAAATAAAAGTTTAGATGCGGTTCCGTTCATATTGCCTGTTTTATAGCCTAAATAAACATCAAATGCGCTTACAATAAGCATTAGAGCAATCAAAACATGCCTGAATTTAAAAAACTCATCTATTTTTTCATCATGGGATGAAAAATACATGCCTAAAATATAGCTTGATGCAAAGTGAACAAACCCCATTAAAATGTATTTTATATAAGCAAAATATCTTCCCCAATAATCTAAATTCATAACCCAATCAGGTTCAATATCGCCTCTTGGAACAAAAAGGGTGATTAAAATTAAAAAGGGAAGAATTTTATATAAAATTTTCTTTCTTTCTAAATATAACAACAAGGAGCTTAAAATAAAGAAAATAACAATCATCGGAATAAACCAAGTGGGCACGTTATGAACTCTGCCTGTTGTTAAAAACATTCCTATTTGATAAATTGGGTTCAAACCGTCAAAAGGGTTTTTATAAATTAAAGGAATGGTTAAACACGCAATAACGCCTGGGATTGCCGTTATAAAATATGGAATTATAACATTTTGCCATTTTTTCTTTAAATAATTCTTATATTCAAATTTATATGAAAGATATTGAAATAAATATCCTGCAATAAAAACAAAAAGTGCCGTTCCGCCTGCAAAAACTTCAAAACTGATAAATCTTGCCAAGGTGTTATTGCTTCCGATTTGCATTGTGTGACCCAATAAAATCATAATGATTGCAAGC
This sequence comes from Candidatus Gastranaerophilales bacterium, assembly GCA_944325175.1. GTDB lineage: Bacteria > Cyanobacteriota > Vampirovibrionia > Gastranaerophilales > Gastranaerophilaceae > Galligastranaerophilus_A. The sequence goes on from CALUYZ010000029.1 coordinate 2,140, forward strand.
CCACGAAATACATTAATATAATTCAACATGGGCTTTTTTTGAATTTGTGTATTTTGCATAAAAAATCATCCCCTATGTACAAATTAAATTTAACATAAAGAAAAATTTTTTAATATTTTACTATACTAAAACACCATTATAATGCTTATAAAGTTCAAGAATATCTGAAGAAGGTTTTCTACCGTTGCATAATTGCGCAAAAACTTCCGCAACAAATTCTTGAGGGCTGGTTTGTGCGTACCATGAAACTTTTCCTGCCGTTTGCTGTTTGTCGAAATTGTTTGTAAATTTATTTAATTGATGTTTATTATTACTTAATTTGCCAAAGAAAATATCAAATATGCTTGAATTGCCCCAATTCTGCAAATGCCCCATTTCATGGTATATAACATCAAATTCACTTAAAAATCTGTCTTTTGATTGAAGCCCTACAAATTTATATTTTTTATTTAAAACTGCTATGCAATCATCAAGAATTTTTTTCTTTTCGTCAGGACTTTTTGTAAAAATTTCCCTTAAATTAAGATTTATTCCGCTCTCAATAAGGGTTTCTTTGGTTTTTGGATTTTCCCACATACTTGATAAAACGCCCATAGGGTTTCTATACAAGCTTCCGACATCTTCGAATTCTTGTGAAATTTTCATCCATTCAATTTTTGAATATTGAGAAGGATTTTGAAGCATTGGGGCTAATCTTTCTTCTATGTCTAATAATTTATTAACATCAGTACCTTGAGGTACGCCAACTTTATTAAGAGCTTCCATTGTTTCTCTAAAATCTTTGATTGTGTCTTCAGTGTTGAAAAGCTGCCTGTCTATTCGCAAATCTCCGCCGATGTTTATGTCTGCTACGGCATAATTTTTAGCATTTCTTTGAGCATTGTCTTTAAAAGAAACAGAAACAGGCAGATGCGCTTTTCCGCTAAAAGTATTGTTAATATTGGTTAAACCTTCATTTACCCAATTTGCTACTTCAAGGTCATTATCCAGTTCAAATCGCTCTATTTTAAAATGTTTTTTTGCAAAATCTTTGGCTTCTTCCATTGTTTGTGCGGGTTTAAAATCAATGTGTTTTTCAAAGTTTGCGGGGTTAAATTTTCCGCTCTTTGTTAAAAGTGCACAAGCAGTTAAGCCCCCTAAGGCGCTAAGGGCTACCCCAAATGCAATTCCCAGTTTTTGCGTATTGGATAGTTTCTTTTTTTTATGAGTTAATTCAATGCTGTCATTTTTATAATCAGACGTTTTTGTTTGTGTTGAGTTGTTAATTGAGCTTTGATTAAAATAATTTCTGTTAATTGCAGATAGACTTGTCACTTCCATATATAAAATTCCAATTCTTCATTTATATTATTTTAAAAACAAATAAATTAAAATTGTTGCTTTTTTATTAATAAAAAATAATATTATAATCAACTTTTAAATAAATTTTTCTCTAAAAGCAATTTTTTTAATTGGGGGAATTTATTTATATCATTGTTTTTGGCAAATTCAAAGGCATCTTGTCTTGCCATTTCTAAAATTTTTATATCTTTTGAAAAATCAAACAAAGATAATTCAGGAATACCTGATTGCCTTGTTCCCATAAATTCGCCGGGGCCTCTAATTTCTAAATCTTTTTGGGCAACAATAAAGCCGTTATTTGTTTGCTCTAAAACAGATAATTTATCTCTTGTTTGTTTTGATGCTTTTCCTGTTATTAAAATGCAATATGATTGAATATTTGACCTTCCAACTCTTCCTCTTAATTGGTGAAGTTGTGATAAACCAAACCTTTCAGCGTTTTCAATTACAATAATTGTTGCATTAGGCACATCTACACCAACTTCAACAACCGTTGTGCAAACTAAAATGTCATAGAGTTTATTTTTAAAATCCGCCATTACTTTGTCTTTTTCAATGCCTGATAATTTCCCATGCAATAAGCCCACTTTATAATTTTTAAAATAACCCGCCTGAAGCTTAATTGCTTCTTCTGTTGCGCATTTAGCTGTTATTGTTTCAGATTCATCAATTAATGGGTAGACAATGTAGCCTTGATGACCTTTTAGAATTTCCTGTTCAATTTTTTCATAAACTTCTTTTCTTTTTGTTCCGTTAACCAATTTTGTTATAATGGGGACCCTTCCTTTTGGCATTTCATCTATTGTTGTAACATCAAGGTCGCCATGAACGGTCAGTGCCAATGTTCTTGGAATTGGGGTTGCTGTCATAGTTAAAGTTTGGGGGCTTTTTCCTTTTGAAAAAAGTTTTAATCGTTGGTTTACGCCAAACCTGTGCTGTTCGTCTATTACAACAACACCTAAATTATTAAATTCAACTTCATTTTGAATTAAAGCGTGAGTTCCGACTGCAATATTCATCTGCCCGTTTTTTAAATTTGTCAACATTTCCCTTCTTGTTTTGGCGCCATTTTTTCCCAAAAATAAGCCCACGCTTACGTTCATAGGTAACAACCATTGAATAAAGTTTTTATAATGCTGGCTTGCCAAAATTTCAGTTGGCGCCATAATAGCGCCTTGACAGCCGTTTTCTATTGCGGCTAATAAAACCATACAGGCAACAACCGTTTTTCCGCTTCCAACATCCCCTTGTAAAAGCCTTTGCATTGGGTGGGGCGATTTTATATCTGCCAGAATTTCTTTAAAAGCTTCTTTTTGCCCGTTTGTTAATTCAAAAGGAAGCGATTGAACAAACCTTTCAACCAAACCCCCTTTTTTAATTTCCAAACTGATTGAATTTAATTTTTTGGTTTCTTCCCTTAAAATTGCAAGGCTTAATTGCATTATAAAAAGTTCTTCATAAACAAGCCTTGTTCTGGCAGCAATAAGTTCTTCGCCGTTTTTTGGAAAATGAATTTTATTAATTGCTTCACTATAGCTTAAAAGGTTTCTTTTTTTTATGATTTGAATTGGCAAATTATCAATCAAAAGGTCGTTAAATTTTATAAGCGCATTTTTAATTGCTTTAATTAATGAATAAGAATTCAGGTTTTCGGTCAATGAATAAACAGGAATTATCCTTCCTTCCGCCATTTCAAGTTCATTTTCATCATTTATTCCTTCTCCTAAAATTTGAATTTCAGGCTTATCTAAAGTTAATTTGTTGTTAAAATTATCTTTTTTAACTGTTCCTATGGCAAGAATAACAGAGGATTTAGGATATTTTTCCCTGTAGAAATTTATTATTTTTTTATTTCTTATTTTATAAAAGAAATTGATGAAAATTTTTCCCGTACCGTCTGAAATTGTAAGGGTGTGAACAGTTAAACCCTTTTTTGATTCATAAATGGTGACATTTGTTATTACGCCTGTTATTGTTACATTTGAACCTATTTCTAAATTTTTAATTTTTGTTAAACCGTCATAGTCAATGTATCTTTTCGGGTAATATTCGATTAAATCTTTAACTGTTCTGATGCCTATTTTTTTCAATATTTCCGCTAATTTTGGACCAACACCCTTGACAAAACAGGCTTCTGTATCACATAAAGGGTCATCTTTCGATTTAATTTTATCAAGTTCAAGATTTTGTTTTTTAATTAAGGTTTCTTTTTTATCTTTAATTTTTTTATATTCAACAAAGGTTTCAATTAATTTATCAACTGCCTTCATTCTAAAATCAAGAGAATCAAATTCGTAAGATTCAAAAGATAAAATAATTGAATCAAGTTTAAGTTTATCTTGCCTGCTTAATGATTTTCTGAATTGTTGAAGCATGGACAAAATATACCTTGAAAAAGTTGAATTTTTGCCCTGAACATTTATAAATTGTTTCTTTTTTTCAACTTCGACGGCTTTTTTTATTCCAAAATAAATCTCATCAAAACCAAAGTTCATTCCTAAATTTTATAATCAGTCGGCTTTATTTTCAATAAAAGTTTGATTATAAAAATCTATAATTTTTTTAGAATCTTTTTCTTTGCCTAATTTTTTGTTTACATAGGCTAAATTATAATAAAAACTTTTTTCATCATTTTTAATATAAATTGCTTTTATGAAATTCTTTTTTGCTTTTTTGAAATCGCCTGAATTCATATAGGCACAGCCTAAATTATAGAAAATATAGGCATTTTCTTTATTATATTTTTTTGCAAGCTCAAAATTTTCAATGGCAAGCGGGTAAATTCTTCTTTTCATAAAAATGCAGCCTAAATTGTAATAGGGCTTATAAAATTCAGGATTTTTTTGAATTGCAAGCTTTAAATTTTTAACTGCTTCATTTTCGTTATTTCTGTCTTGTTCAATGTTTGCAAGAATTAAATAGGTTTCTTCATCTTTTTTATTGTTTGGAATTTTATTCAGCATCAAATAAGCTTCATTTATATGGTTTGTATTATAAAGAGCAAAGGCGTTTTGTTTAATGTCAAAAATTTCATCTGCCGTTAATTCTTGAGCAAAAGATGCGCCTATAAAAAAAATAAATGTAAAAAATAAATATAAAATTTTCATAAACTATTCCTTTTTTAAAGCTAATAAAATCGTACCATTTTATGATTCTGTTTTGCAAGAAATTATTTTTAAAGTAGAATAATAGAGCATTGTTGTTTAAGCAAGAATTAGTTTCAAAAGGCACAAAATATGAATTTTACGGATGATAACAAAGAATTAATAAACGATATTCCAATAACAAGAAAAAAAGCAAGAAAAGTAGTAAAAAAGATTGAAAATAACTTTATTAAACATTTTATTATATGCTTTGTTTTAGTATTTTTGGCAGCAATTTTTGTATATAAAACAGAAATTAAAAATTTCGTATCGGATTTTGTTGCAAACAATTCAAACGGTGAAAAAAAATGGGAATTAACCCTTCCCTTTAGCTCAAGAAGGCAAAACATTCTTCTTATGGGGGTGGATGTTTCTTCTAACGCTAAAGACCCTTTTGACCATGCAAGGTCTGATTCTATTTATCTGGTTTCAATAGCTCCTCAAGCTAAAAACATAAACATCATTTCCATTCCGAGAGATTCCAAAGTATACATCCACTCTCGTTCAAACCCCGATAAAATAAACCACGCATTTGCCTATGGCGGCATTGAAACTTCAAAAAAAACGATAGAACAAACACTTGGTGTTAAAATTGACCATTATTTAGTGGTTTCAAATAAAGCATTGGTTGAATTTATTGATAAAATCGGCGGATTGGATGTTTATGTTGAAAAAAATATGCACTATAACGACAATACCGCCAATTTGCACATTAATCTTGAAAAAGGGGTTCAACACCTAAACGGTACGGAAGCTGAAGGATATTTAAGATACAGAAAAGATGCCCTTGGCGATATTGGCAGAATTCGCCGCCAGCAATGGTTTTTAAATGCTTTGGCAGACAAAATGAAAGACCCTTCAATTATTGTAAAAATTCCTGACATTGTAAAATCTATTTCAAAAAATATTCAAACAGATTTTTCTTTTTATGAATTGGCACAATATGCAACTCTTATAAAAACCGTAGATTCAAGTCAAATTAAAGTGGCCACCTTGCCTGGGGAACCTTCTCAAAGAGGGTTTATCTCATATTGGATACTGGACCCTGATGGTGTTCAAGATATGGTAAATAAGCTTGTTTACGGCGAAAAACCAAAGGAGCTTAATCGCCCTGTTGAAGCAGGAATTTTATATGTTCCGACTCAAGAAACAAAAGCTCTTGAACTTCAAAAAGAATTAGAAGCAAACGGAATTAATGTTAATTTAAGACAGGTTAAATTTTTAGGACATGATCATATAGCAATTCATAATTTTGACCTTCCAAACGAAACTCTTCAAGGTTTAAAACATACAATATACTTTTTAAAAGATAAACAAACCGTCTATGATGCGATTGGTATAAATAAAGCTGCAAGAGATTTTACGGTTGTTCTTGCAGGTTCTTCAAATTAACTGCTATAATTATTTTTATTGTATAATTATTTTGTTATTAATTTTAAAAGGTGAAAAAAATTGTTTGATTTTAATTCTGATTTAGCTCAGGAGTTTGGAGTATACAAAGATAAAACATCTTATGAAATTGCAAAATATATGAGCTCTGTTAATATTTCGGCAGGTTTCCACGCAGGCGACCCTATGAGCATTAAAGAAGCCTTATTATTTGCAAAAGAAAATAATTTGGCGCTTGGCGCCCACATCGGCTACCCTGATATTTCAGGCTTTGGCAAAAGAACAATGGAATTAAGTGAAGATGAAGTTGAAGCTATGGTTATTTATCAAGTAGGCGCAATTTCAGCTTATGCAAAAACCTTTAATTTGGAAATTGAAAATGTAAGATGCCATGGCGCAATGAACAACAAGCTTTCCACAGATAAAGATTTTGCAAAAACAGTGGCTCTTGCTCTTAAAAAAGTTAATCCTTGGCTTAATTTGTACATTGCAAATTATGATATGAAAAAATTCTTAGAAGAAGAAGTTAAAATTAACTGCTCTTATGAAGTTTTGTTTGATGATAATATGTCTGTCAGACAATTAAGAGAAATGGAAAATGTTCCTGAAACCGTTCATTTCAAGACCGTTGAAAATGCAAAAAGAGCTTATGATGTGATTAAGCCTACTCCTGTAAACTATAATAGAGTATCAGGGCAGGTGTAGATTATGAAAATATTTAAAACAAGGGTTAAAATGCCAACAGGCACACTTTGGCTTGTTCCGGGGTTAAAATTAAAACGTTGGTTTGCGCTCATTATCGTAGGCGCTGTTATGGCAGCCATTGGCGCTACTTTAATGTTCAAGTTGGAACCACTTTATTTTTTAATTAAATATGCAAAAAAAATGTATCATATAATTCAACCTGAAGTTGCAGGGGTTGTTTTTATTGTAATTGGCGCTGTTATCTTTCTTAAAGCTTGGCAAGAAACCAATTTTTCAATGATGGATATAAAAGGTCAAAGAAACAGAAAAGCAATGGGCGAAGCCTTATATAGAAGAATGAAATTAAACCATGGTCCAAAAATTGTTGCAATAGGGGGCGGAACAGGTTTATCAACTTTATTAAAAGGCATTAAAAAATTAACAAATAATATAACAGCCATTGTAACCGTTGGAGATGACGGCGGCTCATCAGGCAGATTAAGAGAAGAAATGGGCATTTTGCCCCCAGGAGATATCAGAAACTGTATTGCAGCTTTGGCTGATGATGATGACATTGTAACCAAGCTTTTTCAATATCGTTTTAAATCTGGCGAAGGATTGGAAGGTCACAGCTTTGGAAACCTTTTTATTACCGCAATGACATCTATTTGCGGCGATATGGTTTCTGCAATTAGAGAAAGCTCTAAAGTTTTATTAATAAGAGGAAGGGTTTTGCCCGCAACAGTTGATGATATGCGCTTAATGGCAAAAATGGAAGACGGCTCCATTGTAAAAGGCGAAAGTTCAATTCCTGAAGCAGGCAAGAGAATTGTAGAACTTTTTTCTGAACCCCTTCATTGTAAACCTACCCATGATGTTATTGAGGCAATTAATTCTGCCGATTTAATAATATTAGGCCCTGGAAGCCTTTATACATCAATTATTCCAAACCTTTTAGTAGACGGTATAGCAGAAGCGGTTGCAAATTCCCACGCTGCAAAAATTTATGTATGCAATGTGATGACTCAACCCGGCGAAACAGATAATTATTCAGTTTCAGACCATATAAGAGCATTATTTCGCCATGCTGTTAAATCGGGCGCCAATAAAAAACTGTTTGATGCCGTTATGGTAAATGATTCTTTGCCTTTAAATCTTGCAAAAAAATATGAAGAAAAAGATTCTCACCCCGTTGATGAAGATACAACTCAAATAAAAGAGCTTGGCGTTGAAATTGTAAGAAGCAAATTAATTCAAGAAAACAAGGAAGGCTTTGTTCGCCACGACCCTAAAAAACTCGCTAAATCAATTTATTTTTGGTATAGAAAAAGAGGCAAAAAGGAACTTTTAAAATGATTACACCTCTAAAAATTCAAAAAATGAAAAAAGAGGGTATAAAAATTGCAGCCCTTACATCTTACGATTTTTCAACAGCAAAATACGCTGATGAAGCGGGAATTGACCTTATTTTGGTTGGAGATTCCGTCGGGCAGGTTGTTTTAGGGTATGATTCAACAACAAAAGTTACCTTAGATGATATGAAGGTTTTCACCCGTGCCGTTGTAAACGGTGCAAAAAACCCGCTTATTGTAGTTGATATGCCTTTTATGAGCTATCATACAGGAGTTTTTGAAGCTGTTAAAAATGCGGGCGAATTAATTCGCCTTGGTGCAGGAGCAGTTAAAATTGAAGGCGGCTTTGATTATATAATTGATACAATTAAACAAATGACAAAATCGGGAATCCCCGTTATGGGGCATTTAGGGTTTACACCACAATATATAAACGTTCTTGGCGGCCATTTTGTTCAAGGGAAAAACTTAAAAAATACGATTGAAATTTTAGAAGCCGCTAAAAAAATTCAAGATGCAGGCGCATTTTCGCTTGTTCTTGAAATGGTGCCTGATGTTTGCGCTAAATATATCTCGGAACAACTTGAAATTCCTGTTATTGGAATTGGTGCAGGAAAATATACAGACGGGCAAATTCTTGTTGTAGACGATGTTTTAGGCAAATTTGACGGCTTTTCACCAAAATTTGTAAGAAAATATGCAGATATAAAAACCACAATCAAAAATGCAGTTTCTTCTTACGTTAAAGATGTCAAAGAGCAAACTTTTCCTGAAATTAACGAAAGTTTTCAACTGAAAGAAGATGAATATGAAGAATTTGAAAGTTATATCAACAAAGAAAGAACTAAAATCTTATCTTAAAACAATAAATGGAACTATTGGGCTTGTTCCTACAATGGGGGCGCTTCATAGCGGTCATAAAAGTTTAATTGAAGCAGCAAACAAGGAAAATGATTTTGTTGTTGTTTCTGTTTTTGTAAACCCAACTCAGTTTGGACCAAACGAAGATTATGACAAATACCCAAGAACCCTAGAAAAAGATGTCGAACTTGCAAAAGAAGCGGGCGCTGATGTGGTTTTTGCGCCAAGCCCAAAAGAAATGTATACAAACATTTATTTTGAAGAAAAAGAAACCACTCTTGTTTGCCCACCTTATAAATATGTAAACCGTTTATGCGGAAAATCTCGCCCCGGGCATTTTGACGGTGTTTGCACGGTTGTATCTAAACTTTTTAATTTGGTTAAACCCAATAGAGCCTATTTTGGGCAAAAAGACGCTCAGCAACTTTTTATAATTCAAAAAATGACAGAAGAGCTTGATTTTGATATTGAAATTAAAAAATGCCCAATCGTAAGAGAATTAGACGGGCTTGCAATTTCAAGCAGAAACACATATTTATCTGAAAATGACAGAAAAAAAGCGGTTAATTTATCTTTAGCACTAAAAAAAGCAAAAGAACTTAAAGATAAAGGAATAAAAGAAGCTCAAACCTTAATTGATGCTGCTTTTAGCTATTTAGAAGGGTTTGATGTCGATTATATTGAAATTGTATCTCTTGAAGATTTTACAAAAATTGATACAATTAATGATAAGGCGTTGATGTTAATTGCAGCAAAAACCCCCGAAGTTAAAGTAAGATTAATTGATAATATGGAACTATGAAGAAAATTTATTTCACATTATTTGCAATTTTTCAAACCTTGAAGGTTTTAACCTTGGGTTTGTCTGCACTGTATCTTATTTTTTGGTTTTACCGTTTTTTTAATTTTCCTTTTGCGGAAAGTCTTGCTGTAATTTTTGATTTTTTTATAAAACCAATTACAATGTTTTTTCCGACAACACAAGTGCATAACGGGCATATAGCAGAATATGGCTATTTTATAATGGGGCTTATTTTGTGTGTTGTGGTTTTTATTTTTGCAAGACTTGAAGATTTAATGATAATTTTAGACAGAAGATATGATATTAAAGACATTGTTCAAAAGCAAATCATGCAAGATGAACTAAACAAAGAATTGCATAAAGAAATGGTTTTGGATATTGTGGCTTTTAAGTATTTTTCCGTTTATGTAAAATTCAGGGTTGATTTTATAAATGAAATTATAGCATCCACAAATAAAGTTAAACTGCCTGAGGCTAAATTAAGAAGTTATAATAATTTCATTAATATAGTAAAACAAAAAATGCCACGCTTATATGCAAGTAAAAAAGGTGACTCTGCTTTTGTTGTTGGAATTGGTTTCAGCGATTTTGACAATGTCATTATCAATATTTTAAATGCAATAAAAACAGTTAGAGAACAAAACAATAAAGATGCAATTAAAACAGATTTTTTAATTATTTTTGACGCTCAGACAGATAAAAAAACAAATGAAAATTCATACTACAAGCTAAATTCTATTGGTGATATGGAATATTATAATAAAGCGCTTGTAACTTCTGCCTTTAAGGCAAGGTTTGATTTAATTCAAGCAGGCAGCAAATTTATGACGGATATTTTGGGCTTTTCCGTTATGAACGATAAAAAGGGTGATGATTCCGATATTTATATTTTAAAAACAAAGCCAAACAAAATAAATTAAAATGCCGGTGTAGCATCGTTAAAAATCATTCTTTCATAAGAAAATTGTTTTTTTGGTATGAGAAAATCTTTCACCAGAATTTCATTTTCAAAGCTTGTTTGATATTCAATTTTTAAAATTTCATTCAGTTCGCTATAGTTTGAATAGTAGCTTTTTATTCTAACTAAAAGCGAGGTGAATTTTTTCTTTTTCATAAGTTTGATTTTTGTAAATTTTATAATGTCTGAAAAATAGCCCTCGTAGCCTTTTTTTACCACAAAATCAAGAAGATAATCAGACGAATTTAACTTCAAAATAGAAAAATAGGCAAAAATAGAATTTTTACTGTCGTCAAATATAACAAATTGTTCAAGTGAAGAAAAAGGTTTTATGCTAAAATCATAAGCTTCTTTTGCAAAAGTTGCCCTCATGTTTGAATACATTGTTTCGTTTACAAGATTTGCAATTTTTTTATTATCGACCGCCTTTTTTAATCTGATGTGGTCAAAATTAACATCGTCAAAACCTAATAATAAATCTTTTACGTTGGTTTTATAAACGGTTTCAAAAGCAAGCGGACTAAAGCCAAGCCCCATTTTGAACATATTTAAGACAGGGTGATTTCTTTTATCTACAATTACAAAAAAAGATTCAACCCCCTTAGATAAAAACGAATTAATCACGCAATTTATAAGTAATTTTCCCTGTTCGGTTGAATTTTCTTCCGTTAATAATCTTTTAATTTTAATTTTTTTTCTGCCCGCCTTTGCAACAGTAACCAACCCTTTGATTTTATCGTTTTCTATTACTACAAAAGATTCATTTAAAAACTTTAAACCAAAAGGTAAAAAATTATGCAAAAAATCAACCGGAAACGGGTAAAAAGCAGACAAATCAAGTTCCGATTCGACAAAAGAATTCAAATTTTTTAATTTGTTTTTATCGCAAAAAGCAAGATTTTTTATTACCGTCATAAAAAAATACTAGCATAAATTTTAAAAGAAGATAATAATTTTATTTTTTTGGGGTTTTATAGCCGTAAAAATTTTCTTTAAAGAAATTGCTGACAGATTTTATGCCTCTATTAACTTTGCCTACAATGTTTTGTTCAAATTTCAAGCCTTTGTTATATGCATTTGTTATAAATTCTTGTTCTTCGTAAGTAAAAGCGCCTTCTTTAAGAAAATCTGCAAAAGTTTTGTCTTTAGGAATTTCAGGCACAATGGTGTCTTTAAGCTTAATTGCCTTCATTCCTTTGTTGTAATATTTCATAAATGCCACTGTTGATATAACAACACCTAAAACTAATATTTCAGCTGCCGTTTTTTTAATTTTATATCCTTTATTTTCCCAAACAGGTTTTTCTTCCGTTTGATTTGCCGAAACATTGATTATATTTGGATTTTTTGCAATTTGAGGATAAATTCCCGTTGGCTGAAAATTAATTTTATTCATAAACTAAAACCGAAATGTTAACGTTTTTTATAAAACCCATAAAGTTTTATTTTTGATTATTTTTCTTATTCTTTTTACAAAATTTAATCAATAAAAAGTTCTTTTATTTTATTTTTATTTATTGAATCTGTTATATTTAAAATTTTTACCGTGTCTTTCAGAGAAAAACCTTCTTTTTTCAAGAGCTGAACTTTTTTCTTTATGGTTTCATCTTCTTTATTTTCTTTACTTTTATGAACCATACAAACAATTTCGCCCTTCAAGGTGTTTGTTTCATAATATTTTTTTATTTCTGAAATTTTTCCTGTTTTAATTTCTTCAAATTTTTTGGTTAATTCTCTTCCTATTGAAAAAATGGCGTTTGGGTTTAATTTTTCAATTATATCGATTGTTTCTTTAATTCTTTTCGGGCTTTCATAAAAAATTAAATTTTCAAATTTATTATCTTCTAAAATTGTTTCAATTTGATTTTTAACTTTTGGTAAAAAACCAACGAACTTAAAATCTTCCCCTTCTTTTGAAACAGCTGATAAAAAAGTTATAACGGCGCAAATTCCCCCAACGGGAATTATTTTTATATTATTTTGAATTGCACTTTTAACCAAAACTCCCCCCGGGTCTGAAATTAAGGGGGTTCCCGCATCTGAAACAAGAGCAAGATTATTTCCTTCTTTTAAAAATTCAATTAAGGAATTTGTTTTTTCACATTCTGAAAATTTATGGTAGCTTGAAAGTTTTGTTTCAATTCCAAAATGTTCCAATAAAATGCTTGTTGTTCTTGTGTCTTCTGCTGCAATTAAATCAACATTTTTTAGGGTTTGAATTGCCCTTAATGTAATATCATCAAAGTTTCCAATGGGCGTTGCAACAACATAAATTGCGCCTTTTTCTAAAGAATTTCCCAAGTTGAACCTTCTTTTGAATCTTTAATTGTAATTTTGCATTTCAATAATTCATCTCGAATTAAATCAGATTTTGCCCAATCTTTATTCATTCTTGCTTCTTTTCTTGTTTCTAAAATTTTAGATAAAGCATTTTTTGGGTTTTCATCTTCATTAATATTAAATGTTTTATAAAGAGGCAAAATTTGCTCTTTTAATTCATCATCTGTTAATTCTTTATTTTTTAATTCAAAATTAAAGCCTAAAACTTCTGCTAAATATTTTAGAGTATTTGCAAATTTTACATCTTTTGTTTTTTTGAATTTATCAGCCAGAGAAAATAAAACTGCAAGCGCCTTAGATGTATTTAGGTCTTCATCCATGGCATTTTTAAATTCTTCAATCGTAGTTTCATCTTTAATATCTGTTAATTGAACCCCTTTAATTGAATTTATAAGGCGGTTTGCGCCTGCTTTTGCAGACAAAAGGGCTTCATCATTAAATTCAACTGGCATCCTGTAATGGTTTGTTAAAATGAAAAACCTGATTGTATTTGAATCATAAGCTTTTAAAACATCATCTATCGTTAAGAAATTATTTAATGATTTAGACATTTTTTCTTTGTTTATAGTAACAAAGCCGTTATGAAGCCAGTAATTAACGAATTTCACACCGTTTGCAGCTTCAGATTGAGCAATTTCATTTTCATGGTGCGGAAATTTAAGGTCGGCTCCGCCTGCGTGAATATCAATCGTTTTTCCTAAATGTTTTCTAATCATAGATGAACATTCAATGTGCCAGCCGGGGCGCCCTTTGTGCCAAGGGCAGTTAAACCCGTGGGTTTCATCTTTTTTCCAAAGCGCAAAATCAAGTGGCGAATGTTTTTTATTATCCGCTTCAACCCTTGCCCCTGCCATTAAATCATCTAACGGTTGTTTTGATAAAGAACCGTAAGGTTTAAATTTTGAAACTTCAAAATAAACATCATCATCCACAACATAAGCATAGCCTTTATTGATTAATTCTTTTACCATATTAATCATTTCAGATAATGTTTTTGTTGCAAATGGTTCAATATCAGGCCTTAAAACGTTTAATTCGTTCATTGAATTTATGTATGAATTATAAAATTCTTTTGCGATGTCTTCAGGTTTAACGCCTTTTTCATCTGCTTTTTTTAAAATTTTATCGTCAACATCGGTTACATTTCTTGCGTATGTGACATCAAACCCTAAAAATTTTAAATAGCGGTATAAAACATCCCAAGTAATATAGCACCTTGCATGCCCTAAATGCGCCTTATCATAAACGGTTGGACCGCAAACATACATTTTAACCTTATTTTCTTCAATAGGTTTAAATTCTTCAATTTTATTTGTGAACGTATTAAAAAGTTTTAGCATACAGTTATTTTATTATAAAATTTTTTCATAGTAAAATATATTTTGGATAAAATTTAAGGATGAGATAAATTATGAAAAATACCGTTGTAGTTGGTGCCCAATTTGGCGATGAAGGCAAAGCAAAAATTACAGATTTACTTGCATCTAATGCAGATTTTATTATAAGATACCAAGGCGGTTGCAATGCAGGACATACGGTTGTTGTAGATGATGTTAAATATAAATTTCACCTTGTTCCGTCAGGCATTTTATATGAAAATAAAACTTGCTTCATAGGGGCAGGCGTTGTAATTTACCCTGAAAATTTTAAAAACGAAATTAAAGAATTAATGGCGCAAGGGGTTAAAAAAGAACAGTTTGAAAAAAACCTTAAAATAAGCCCTTTGGCAAATATTACAATGCCTTGGCACATTGACTTAGACGGTGCAGGTGAAGACAATTTAGGCAAAAATAAAATCGGCACAACAAAAAAAGGCATTGGCCCGACATACACTGATAAATATGCAAGAATAGGCATTAGAATTGAAGATTTATTCAACGATGAAGCTTTAAACAATAAATTAGATATAATTCTTCCTCTTAAAAATAAAACTTTAGATAAAGTTTACGGACTTAAAACATATACAAAAGATGAAGTTCTTGAAAAATTGAGAGAATATAAAGAACTTTTTGCACCTTACGTTTGTTTTGATTGGCAAGATGTTTTAAGAGATGCAAAAGAAAATAAAACCATTCTTTTTGAAGGCGCACAAGGCGTTATGCTTGATATTGACTATGGCACATACCCGTTTGTTACAAGCTCAAACCCAATCGCAGGCGGCGCAGCTGTAGGGGGCGGCATGGGAGTTAAAGTTATTGAAGAAGCAATCGGTGTTTTTAAAGCATATATGACCCGTGTTGGCGAAGGGCCTTTCATAACAGAATTAACAGATGAAATTGGCGAAAAAATTCAAACAATAGGCGCAGAGTTTGGTGTTACAACAGGCAGAAAAAGAAGATGCGGTTGGTTTGACGGTGTTATTGCAAAATACAGCGTTTTAGTTGGCGGCATTACAGCCATTGCTCTTACAAAATTAGACGTTTTTGATACATTTGATGAAATTAAACTTTGCATAGCATACAAAAACAAAAAAACAGGCGACATAACAGAATCATACCCCACAAATGTTGTTGAACATTATGATTTTGAACCTGTTTATAAAACATTCAAAGGCTGGAATGTTGATATTACACAAATTAAAAATTATGATGAACTTCCTTTAAATGCAAAAGTTTATCTTGAATATTTAGAAAGCTACTTGAACGTTCCAATTAAAATAATTTCAACAGGCCCCGATAGAGAACAAACAATTTTTAAAGAAAAAATATAAAATAAAACACCCTTTAGATAAAGGGTGTTTTTTAATAAAGAAATTTATTTTAAATATCCGCCCACAACCCTTATTTAAAGCGTCTTTCAGTATAATGGCATGTGTCTTTTAAATTTAATCACCAGTAAAGCTTTTTGTTTTTCATCTTTTTTGCCTTTGATTAGATGTGAAATTTGCCTGCCGCTTGTTTACATTTTTAAGCACACTTCAAAAAACCCGACCTGCCAAAATCTATTAAACATAAATATTTTAAACATTTTAACTATCAGAATTTTCGACAGTAAAAAAAGCGCCACTTTTAAAAAGCAGCGCTAGTTTTTAACATTATCATATATGTAGTAAAATAACGAAATAATATTTATTTTCTGAGGCAGCGCACGTAACGTTTATTAGAGCGAATGTCACGGGCACGGTCGCCATCATCAAACCCCAAGTGCCAGCCAAATCCGGATGCGCCCAGCGAAAGAACCGAGCCCGACCAATAGTGATAAGTGCTTTCACCTAGGTTTATAAGAGGTGCATTTACAAATAATGAAGCAAGTTCATCTCTATCGGGAAGCCTTAAATCTTCTCCCATAGTTTTGCATGCTGTCGCTGCATCAACTGTTTCTTCTGTTTCAGAATATTGCGGTGCCGTTGTTGAGTAATCTGTGCTATATGGTATTGGTGCAACTACGATAGGATTTTTGTTGCCAAGTGCTGTAATAAATCCAACATCTTTACCAACTTGATTGGGTCCTTCTTCACCATTTAAGTCGTACACAAAATTAACACACATTTTATTTTGTGCAAAGTGCCACAATGAATTGTCAGAGCTGCACAAAGGATTATAAAATACTGCAATGGATTCTCCATTAACTGTTTCAAATGCAGAGGCTTTTGTGTCTGCAACATCACCGTCTTCACCTGTATAATGTTTTCCATTTAAAAGTTTTGCATTTAATTCGCTCATTTTGGTTGGAAAATTAATTTCTGATACTGCATCTAACGTTGTAATTTTACTTGGAATACCGCAAGATGAAAGCTTATCAGGACCACAAACATTATTTATCTTATACACCTTCGACAACGCATCCAAAATAAAGCTTTCAGCTGCGGTATCAACTGTCGCAGTTCCTTCTTCATCTTCCATATACGTTCCATACCCACCTAGGGTGTTCATTTGACCTATGGCTTGAGCTAGTCTTGCATGGAGAGCTTTTTTCTGCGCTTCCCAAGCTTTTTCGTTAACGTTAACCAATAAACTCGGCAATGTAATCGCCGCCACAATTCCAATAATCGCCAAAGTAATTAAAATTTCAGCCAGTGTAAAACCTCTAAACTTTTTCATATCATTCTATCCTTTCAACTTTTGCACCAATTTGAATGAATTTGATGCAAGGGGTTAGAGTACTTGTTTTTTAGATTGTTTGCCGTATGAAGAGAATGAAAATGTTAGGCTTTTTATGCTCTTGAATTAATCCGAAAACAATGATATATTGAGAAAAAGAAGTTAAATGCACCAATATCATTCATTTTGGTGCATTTTTGTATTTAAAAAAGAAAAAGTTGAGCAATAAAAATGCACCATAATATTCATTATGGTGCAAATGGTTTATATACATTCATATTATCATTGTTTTTTGGAAGTTACAAGCCTTATATTTTTAAAATATTTTATATTCCTTATAATCTTTTATTCAATAAAATTAACTTTTTTGAGCTTTTTGAAACAAAATGAATATTTTGGTCTAAAAAGTTGAAAGGATAGAAAAAGTTATGAAAAAGACAAAAGGTTTTACGTTGGCTGAAGTTTTAATTACTTTAGCAATTATTGGCATTGTCGCTGCAATTACGTTGCCTAGCTTGCTTGTAAATGTAAACGAAAAAGCGTGGGATGCACAGAAAAAAGCTCTCCATGCAAGACTAGCTCAAGCCATAGGTCAAATGAACACCCTAGGCGGTTATGGAACGTATACAAAAGGCGAAACTGATGATGAAACGGTTGATACCGCCGCTGAAAGTTTTATCTTAGATGCGTTGTCGAAGGTTTATAAAATAAATAATGTTTGTGGTCCTGATAAGCTTTCTTCTTGCGGTATTCCAAGTAAGATTACAACACTGGATGCTGCATCTGAAATTAATTTTCCAACTAACATGAGTGAGTTAAATTTAAAGCTTTTAAACGGACTTCATGCTACAGATGAAGACGGTGATATGGCAGACACGAAAGCAGCTGCATTTGAAACAGTGAATGGCGAATCTATAGCAGTATTTTACAACCCTCTTTGTGGTTTAGATTCACAAGTTGGCAACCATGTTCAAAACAAAATGTGTGCGAATTTCGTTTATGATT
This sequence comes from Candidatus Gastranaerophilales bacterium, assembly GCA_944325175.1. Lineage (GTDB taxonomy): Bacteria > Cyanobacteriota > Vampirovibrionia > Gastranaerophilales > Gastranaerophilaceae > Galligastranaerophilus_A. The sequence continues at coordinate 20,055 of CALUYZ010000029.1, forward strand.
TGAATGGTGCAGAAGGACCTAATCAAGTAGGTAAAGATATTGGTTTTATCACGGCTTTTTATAACAAAAATCCTGTTGTGGTTGCACCTATACCATATAATATCAGTTATGCGTCAGCCATAAAACAATATACGGAAACAAATGGAGAGATTGATGCATCTGGGGTATGTACAACCATGGGGGAAGATTTAAGGCTTCCTAATAAAGACGAGCTTTCTTCATTATTTATAAATGGACCCTTAATTAATTTGGGTTCAAACACAAATATCTATTGGTCTGCTTCTGTAATATCGTTGGGTGTATACGGACTTGCTTGGGCTCAAGATTTTAATAATGGTTATCGCAATATAAATAGCCGCACTTTTGCAAGATATGCTCGTTGTGTCAAAAAATAAGATTATTATGTTTTATATTTATTTATCTGGGTAAAAATTCTATTATGCTAAATGCACCATTATTTAAAAATGGCGTACTTTTATGAAAAATTTACAATAGAGCCTTTTAATTTTGGGCAGTGGCAAAAAATTTAGATTCTATTTCATCTTCCTATTGATGATTACAACAAAAATCCTGTTTTGTTGAGGTTCCTGCTTCATATCCTGTTTTTGCATACAAAAAGGGAAGAATTTTATCCATTTGAATTTTGTCGGCAATTTTGTTTAAGGTAGGGCTTTTAGATAAAACAAATAAACCAATAAGATCATCTAAGTGAACAAAACAATCGCAAATTTTAAATTCTCTTTTCTTTTCATTTTCTTCTTTTTTAAAGCATTTTTCATTAATTTTATTTGAAGTTTTATTAGCAACAAACATTCCGCCTGCAACAGAAGCCATAATTAAACCTGTGCGCATTAATTTTATTTTATTATTTTCTGAATTATTTAATTTTCCCGTCATATTTTTTAATTTATTTTCATGTTTATAAATAAGCCCTTCGCCCATAGCAACAAATGTTGTAGGAATCATATTATTTAAAAATTCAAAAATTCCTTCTTTGTATTTTGCGGTTTTATTTTCCGGATTTTTATCTGTTTTAGTGCCTGTAGCAACACTTGCAATAACACCCCCTAATGTAGAAGCTAGAATTTGCCCGTATGTTTTAACTTCAAACAAATTGGCGGCTGATTTGAACTTATCTTTTATTGAAGAAGATTTTTTAAATGTATCAATAAGTTCAGAACCCTTTCCTTTTGCTAAATTTGAAACAATAATCGGTGCCACTGCACCTATAATGGAAGCTGTTAAAACCGCTTTTTTAACTTCTTCTTTATTATTTTTTACAGAACATTTTGCTTTTTTTTCAAGTTGTTCTCTTTTTGAGTAAAAGCTTTTAAACTCACCGCTTAAAATTGGATATGGCTGCACAATCGGATATTCTCTTTTAAAAATGTTAGTTACACCTTACATTATACATAATTAATTTATTTTTGCAATTATTAATTTTTTGTTAATAATC
>CALUYZ010000030.1 GCA_944325175.1 Candidatus Gastranaerophilales bacterium
ACGTTGGCGGGTTTCGCTCGCTTTGCTCGCTGCACCCTACGTAAAATCCGCTCTTGGTTTTACTAGCGGTTCGCTTCCTGGCACTACGTTTCAAAAGTGCTGGCGCACTTTTTTCACTTCGGCGGCGCTCACGTTGGCGGGTTTCGCTCGCTTTGCTCGCTGCACCCTACGTAAAATCCGCTCCTTGGTGGGGGCGGATTTTAGAGATGTTGTTTGGCAAAAGCTGAAAAATAGAGGTTTATTTTTCGGTGCCACCAGAAACAGCTTTATGAATAAGGGATGCGCTTGCACCGATTAGGGCGCCTGCAAGTGCAAATTTACCTGCTTTTTTAATTGAAGGGTTTTGTTTTAGAAAATCTGTAATTGTGGTTTTGATGGCGCCAAATTTGCCTTTGACACCATTTTGAGATTTTAGATTTGTTTGCATGTTTTCTTTTAGAGGGGAGAATTTATTTTTTACTTTTGTGCAGAAAGCCAAGGCAGCGTCTTTTGCTGCGGTTAATTTTGAGGGTTTTCCACTTGTTAAAAGTTTCTCGGTTTTGCTAAGTTCGCCATAAGATGCTTTTGTGCCTTTTTCAACTATTTCCGAGTATCCTGCCTTAAATGCTTCTAATTTTTTTCTGTCGCCTTTTTCTTGAATACAGTTCATTGTTTTTTGAACTGAGCCGGGGTTTGCAACGGCATCAATTTTTTTTCTTATTCCGTTGATAAATTCATCGACGGTTTTTTCTGATTTGTTAAATTTGTCTAAAGTTGCTTTTTGTGCTTCGATTGATTTTGAAAAGCTGTCTTTAATTTGAGGCAAAGCCACTTTTGCACTACCAATGGCACCACCTGCGGCAAGACCTGCCATAACGCCTTTATGTACTTCCATTCTTGGGCTTTCGTACGCTTTGTTACCAACTTCCATACAAAATTTCCTTCCTAGTTACTTCTATAAAAACAACTGAAAGAAAAAACATGCCAGAGTAAGGAAATTTTTCTTAACAATTCTTAAAATTTTAGAAACGGTGAAAAGACTTTATAAAAAATTAAAAAAGATGACAGAATTAATAAAACACCGCAAAATTTCATTAAAATGGTGCTGTATTGGTTAATTCCCCTTATATTTTTAATAAATGAAGTAAAAACACCGGTTAAAATGATTATAAGCCCTTGTCCCAAAGAAAAAAGGAACAATAAAATTGCTGCATAAGCAATATCTTTTGATAAGGTGGCAAAACCCATAATAGAAGCTAATATCGGGGTTGAACAGGGGGTTGCCGCAAGAGCGAATAAAATTCCCAATAAAAACGGATAAAATATAAGCCCGCAACCATTGGATTTTGGCATTTTTTTCACAAAATTCAGCGGTGGAATTTCAACAATGCCAACCAAACTAAGCCCCATAATCAAAATTAAAGAGCCCATAAAAATAACCCAATAACTGCCGCCAAATGCCATAAAAACTTTACCTGTAAGCGCACAGAAAATGCCGACGGCAGTTAAAATTGTGCTTAGCCCGAGTACAAAAAACAAAAGTCTTACAAATGTATGAAAATGATTTTTGTCTTTATCTACACCGCCTACATAGCCAACCACAATCGGCAAAATTCCAAGGGTGCATGGGCTAACGGATGCCAAAATGCCACCTAAGAATGATGCCAACAATAAAAGATATGAAAAATTACCTTTATTAAGTTCAGATGTAAAATTTAAAAGAATTTCGTTCATTATTTTATCTTATCCAAATTTTCTTTAATGGTAATTTCATCTACAAGCCCTTCGTATTTATTAACAATTTCGCCGTTTTTGTCGATAAATACAATGGTTGGAACTACGGTTATTTTATACGTTTCAACCATTTTGTTTGTTTTATCGGTATTTTCTGAAACATTAACTTCTTCCAATAAAACTGCCTCTTTGTAGTTTCCAAAAACATTATCTACGGCTGTTTTTACTTTTTTACATTCAGAGCACATAGGAGATGAAAATTTTAAAAGCTTGCCTTTTGACATTATTTCTTGCTGCATTGTATTATTTGCAATGGCAGAATTGTCTTTTGTTATATTTTGCAAAATAAAAAATGTTGCCAATGGAACTATAAAAACCATAAGAATTATCAGTTTATTTTTCATAAAAAATTTCTCCTTTATGTATGATATGAAAATTATAATTCTATTTCAACATATATAAACTGCCTTATTGATTAACCCAAAAAGATAAAATTAAATTTTCATAATGCCGATTAATCTTGTGTTATATTTTTCCCAAATAATTTTATATGCTGAAATTTTTTTATCATATTCAATTTTAACGGCTGAATGAAAGTATGTTGCGGGGTCTTTTCCTTTTTGATATTTCTTTTTTCTTCTTTTTAATTCTTTATCTGTAAAAATTTGTTTATACGTTTTTTTAGATGCTATCATAACCCATGTATCTAATGATTTAGAAAGAGAGTTTGGCATGGATTTATCTTTTTCATCTTCCCATTCATAGTCTGTGCCATATTCATTTATTACCTCTCTTTTTACAATGGGAATTTTTGCTTTAATTTCATTAGATTGAATAAACATCAAATATGAAAAATCAGAATTTGTTGCAATTTCATAATAGCCACGCTTTAAGCCATAGCCCCATTCGTTTAAAATGTCAAATTCTAAAGTCAAAATAGGGTTAGAGCTTGCTTCGGTATCATCTTGATAAACAGGTTTATCTCCGTCTTTTGCGCCTGATTTATACTGCGGGTTTGGAATAACCTCTTCAATAGAGCGCCAAGCCGCTATTAAGCTATTGTCACAATCAATTAACATAATAAATATTATAATGTTTTTTATTATTCCATGCTCCATTGGCATGGAAAAACCGACAATATTTACAATTCTTTACTAAAAACAAGATTTTTTAAAACCATGAAATCATGCGCCACTCATGGGTTTTACATGATTGAAACATGCAAAACCCATGCCATGGGCAGAGTTGAGGTGGTCTAAAACCCTCATAATACCGCCTTATAAGGCTATGCAACTTTGTTACATGATGTTAATAATTGGCTAAAATACACTTGTATATTGCTTCTTAAAAGTTATAATAGTATTAAATTCAACTGCTGCAAGCGAAAAGAGCTTATTAAGGCAGTTACATTTTGCGTAAAGTATCGGGGAGTAAAATAAGTGCTTAAAAGTAGAGATTTTGGACGTGCCGTTGCCGTTAGAAGATGGACAACTACCGCTATCGAATGTTATAAAAGAGGGTGCAACTGTGAAGGTTGCTTTTATACGGATTTTTTCAACAAATCATCCCAAAAATGTCAAATGAAAGCATCTGTACTTGAATTAGTCAGAGTTTTGGGAAAACCGGATGTTGAAATACAACAAATTTTACAGGAAGAATAAATGATATTGGCGCTTAATGGCAATTTAAGCGCCTTTTCTTTTTTGTTTTATCAGGTGATAAATAATTTTTACATTTTATTTAAGTTTTAAAGGGTTTCAACTTTAAAATGAATGGAATCCGTATTAATTTCTTTTAATAAATCCGCATAACTTGAGTAATATTCGCCAAGCGCATCTTGATACCCCAGCATAAGTTCCAAATACAATTTTTTAGAAACCAAAAATGTTGTTAAATCAATTTCTTTATCATTTAAGCTTTTTTTAGAAGCATCCATTAACTCTCTTGAATTTGTCAAAATTTCTTTGTTGTAAAAATTAAGGTTTTCCCTTGCTATTACAAATTTTTCATAAGCATCTGTTATATTTCTTATGGCGTCAATTTTTGTGTCTTCATATTTTAGCTCTGCCTTTTGAATTTCAATTTTGGCATTATCAATTTCAGGTTTAAAATTGTATAAAATAGGAATATTTACAAGGCTTGCGCCAACATAACCGCCTGATTGAAAATGCTCATCCCCGGACATTCCCTTTGTTTGATAGGCATAACCGCCTGTCAATTCGACATCGGGTATTCTTAAATGTCTTGTTGCTTCTAAATTTTTCTTTGCCGCAAACACTTCTTTCTGCGCCATAAGAAGGTCGTATCTGTTATTTATGGCATATTCTTTTATATCTTTAAGGCTGGGGGTAGTTTCGGTTGGCGAAATTGCCATTAAAACAGAATAATTTTCAGGCAAACTGTCTTCTTTTGTGTCTAAATTAATATCAGATGTATTCAAGACGGAATTAAAATAGTTTTGCGCTGTTATTGTTTCTGTTCGTGCAATATTTGTTTGCATTATAGACTTATTCAAAACAATTTTTGCTTGAATTTCTTCGGTCTTTGGCAAATTGCCTTTTTCTACCTCTTTTTTTATATTTTCGTATAAATCTTTTGTAAGTTGTTCTTGTTCTTTCAAAATTTTATATTTTGATTTTTTTACAAGCAAATCTACATAAGATTTTTTAACATCGGCAATAAGACCATATTCAAGGAACTTTTGACGGTCTGAAACGGCAAGAGAATATGCCTGAGCCGTTTCTTTTCTTTTGCCCCTTTTAAATAATTCTATCGTATAATCAACGCCTATCTGCTGCGGGTTACCGACACCTGCTTTTGGAATATTTTGAAATGTGTGAATTGAAGGGTTTTGAAGCCTGTTTGCTTCAAAAATTTTATTCCTTGCAATATCAACATCTAATTTTGCAAGCTCCATTTGCGGATTAGTTCTTATTGCAAGCTCAATGGCATCTTGCAGAGTGATTTTCCTTTCTTCCTGAATTGCAAAAGAAGAAGGCATTAAAAACAATATAAGTAGTAGAATTAAAATCTTTTTCAAAATCTGATGCTTCCGATAACTTCTTTTATAATAAACTAAAATTTTTAATTTGACTATAAAGAAGTTATTAAGCTTATTTTAATTCGTCGCTTATATAGCCGTTAACAGCACTGACTGCTGCAACATAAGGGCTTGAAAGGTAAATAAAGCCTTTTGTATTGCCCATTCTGCCGTTAAAGTTTCTGTTTTGTGTTGCAAGACAAACTTCACCGTCGCCCAAAATACCGCCATGAACACCTACGCAAGGACCACAGCCCGCAGGAAGGAATGATGCACCTGCATCTATAAATATTTCAAGCAAACCTTCTTGAACAGCTTGTTTGTATATTGTAGGAGATGCCGGAACAATAATTAACCTTACATCATCAGCTTTTTTTCTGCCTTTTAAAACCTTAGCTGCTATTCTTAAATCTTCAATTCTGCCGTTTGTGCAAGTGCCAATAAATACTTGATTAACTTTAACATTGTTTAATTCACGGGCAGCTTTTGTGTTATCAACCGTATGGGGGCAAGAAACCGTGGGCACTATATCTTCTGCCTTAATTTCAATTATTCTTTCATATTCTGCTTCGGGGTCAATTTTTAATTCAACAAATTTGTCTTCTCTGCCTTTTTCTTTTAAGTATGCTTTTGTTTTTTCATCTGTTTCAAAAAGACCGCACTTAGCACCGGCTTCAACAGCCATATTAGCAAGTGTAAATCTTTCGTTCATTTCCATATTATGGATTGTGTCCCCCGTAAATTCCAATGCTTTATAGGTTGCGCCGTCTGCACCTATCATTCCTATTAAATGAAGCATTAAATCTTTACTTGTAACATTTTCTCTGAATTTACCCGTTACAACAATTTTGTATGATGAAGGCACTTTCAACCAAGTTTTACCTAGGGCAAACGCAACTGCAATGTCTGTTGAACCCATGCCTGTTGCAAAAGCGCCCAAAGCGCCTGATGTACAAGTGTGAGAATCTGCACCAACTAAAATTTCATTCGGGTTAACAAAACTTTCAATCAATCTTTGGTGGCAAACACCTTCACCTATATCAGATAACACTGCGCCATATTCTTTTGCAAATTCTCTTATTGTGCAATGTGTGTTTGACAATTCTTTTCTGGGTGATGGCGCTGCATGGTCAATAAATAAAATGGTTCTTTTGGGGTTAGCCAGTTTTTCTTTTCCCAATTTTTTAAATTCTTGAATGGTTAAAGGACCGGTGCCATCTTGCACAGCCGCCACATCAACACGTGCAATAACAAGTTCATTTGGAACAACATTTTTATCAGTATGAGCTGAAATTATTTTTTGAGCCAGTGTTTGATGTAATGACATAGAATTTTCTCCATAATATCTCTTTTTTGTTATTCTACAACGAACATAAAAAATTTTCACAATTTAGGATTTACGGTTGATGAATTTTTTTTAACTTTAAATTAATATCTTAAAATGAACAGAAAATATTTTTGCATATTTGGCGGTGGCGGCATAAGAGGAGCTGCTTATTCCGGTGTTATAAAAGCAATAAAAGAATTAAACATTGATGTTGCAGGCTATGCAGGCTCATCAATAGGGGCTGTTGTTGCGGGGTTAATCAGTTTTGATTATTCAATTCAAGAAATTCAAGAGGTATTTGATAACATAAATTTTGAATTTTTTAGCGATTTTAATTTCAACTTCGGAAAAGATTTTGCCCTGTCAAAGGGAAATAATTTTTACGAATGGATGAAAAATAAAATTGAGAGCAAATTTTACAAAGATTACAAAGAAAACAAAGATTATCCTAAGGTAACATTTAAAGATATTGAAAATGAGCTTGTAATTTTTACGGTCGATTTAACAAATTCAAAGCTTTATGAATTTTCAAAAACAAAAACTCCCGATGCTGAAATTGCGCAAGCAATAAGAGTTTCTGTTGCAATGCCGGGGTTATATGCGCCTGTTTTCGGCGAAAATGAATGTTTGGTAGACGGCGACCTTCTAAAAGCTATGCCTCTGTCTTTATTGACGCCTACAATCTATGAGCGGGAAGAAAAAATTCTTGAATTCAGACTCGAAAACAACGAAACAAAGAAAAAAATTTTAAATACATTTGATTATCTAAATGCCGTTTATGACACATTTTCAGGCGTTGCAAGCGATTTTGTAATAAACAAATATAAAGATTATGAAAAGTTTGATTTTATTAAAATAAATACAGAAAATATATCCGTCATAGATTTTATGATAAATAAAGAAAAAAAGCGTGAAATGGCTGCATTAGGTTATAATTTGACGGTTGACTATTTTAAAAATAAACTTTTAAAAAAAGAGGAAGAAATTTTATCAATATATGAAAACCTGTTTTCAAATCTTAAAAAATTGAAATTTTTTATTGAAAACAAAAATATAAAAGAAGCCAAAAATCAAATGGCGGGTATACTTTTTTCCGTTTTTGATAAATTAAAAATTTTAGATATTAAAACCGTTAACTTAATTAAAAAAATAAAAAATACTTTTGAAGAAAACTATGTAGTAAAAGAGGGCATTTTTTATGAAAGAGCTGAATTAATTGACCATAACAAGGTTTTAAATCTTATAAAAGCAGCAATTCAAGAAATTGAAGCAAAACAAGCTTAATTTTAGTGTATAATCTGAATAAAAATATTTGGAGAATTTGAATGTTTGAAAATATAAAAACTTTTTTCGGAAAAAACCTTAACTTTCAAACCAAAATGGGCGGTGTTATAGGGTTTTTTCTTTTTGTGCTTGTAATTTCTTTTTTATTGTCATCAAAATTTTTATCACAAGATTTGCTTGAAAACGGGGTCGGCAAGAAAAAAATTATCGCCAAAAAAACCATAGAAGTTGTTGATGTTCAAAAAACAGAGCTTTTAAGGCGAGATGTTGCAAGAAAAATTAAACCCATTATCATTCCGATTGATTCAAGCAGAATTTTAAACGGTTTTTATTCACTAAAAGAAAATATTTTAAAAGTTAAAGCAAGCGATTCTGACAAACAGTCTAAATACATTGAATTTTCAAATATTTTTGACATTACAAATCAAGAAAAAAAAGAGGCGGTTGTTAACTTTGCAATTAATTCAACAAAACAAAACTTAAATGCAATTTTAAACAGTGCCGATATTGTTTTGAATAAATATTTAAAACAAGGGCTTCAAGACGGTGAAATTGAAACTTATACAAACGAAGAAGCAATAAAAGAAGCGCTTGGCTATAATTTAACTCAAAGCCAATTAACGGCAATTTCAGGCGTTTTGGAATGTGTTATTCTGCCAAACCTTGTAATAGATGATTTTGCAACAGATGTTGCAAGAAAAAATGCAAAAAGCTTAATTAAACCCTATACGGTTACTTTCAAAAAGGGTGACACCATTTTAAAACCCGATGAAATTTTAACGCAAGTAAAAAGAGATGCGCTTAGAAAATCAGGCTATAGTTTGCTTGAAATAAATAAATCGGGCGTTATGGGAATTATTTTATTCACCTTCCTATCTGCTTTTTGCCTTGTATTTTATATTAAATACAAAGAAAGAAAATATGATGACCCCAGATATTATATGATAATAGGGCTTTTAACAACATTGTTAACGGTTTCTTGCGTTTGGATTTCATCTAAAAACGATATTCCAAACTACTTAATGCCAATCCCCGGGTTTACAATAATTATGGCAATATTTACAACCCCGACTTTGGCTTTTGTTGCTACAATTATCTTCATTGCCCTTATTTCATCTTCTTTATTTTTAGAATCTCAATTTATTTCAATTTATGTATTTGGCGCACTTGCAAGCGTATTTTTCGTTTCAAGAATTTCATACACAAGGCGTTTTGACCTTGTAAAATGCGGTGTTTGGACAGGCGCAATTATGGCCGTATTTATTGTTGTAATCGGCTTATTTGAAAACCAATTCAGCTTATCTTCTTTTACAATGTCATTAAAAATTGCATCAAATGCGCTTTTAAACGGTTTCTTTTCAGGTGTTTTATCGTTAGGTATAATTCCGATTTTTGAAAACACCTTTAAAGCAGTTACACCATACGGTTTAATTGAACTTGCAGATCATAATTCGCCTTTATTGTCAAAATTGCAATGCAAGGCACCTGGCACCTATCATCACTCTTTAATGGTTGCAAATTTATGCGAGGCAGCAGCCGAGGCTATTGGTGCAGACCCTATTTTAGCAAGAGTTGGCGCTTTTTACCATGATATAGGAAAACTGCAAAAACCTTTCTTTTTTATTGAAAACCAATCTTATTTTGGAGTGGAAAACCCTCACAACAAGCTTAATCCACGTTTATCAAAAATGGTTATCATATCTCATACAAAAGACGGTGTTGAAATTGCAAAGAAAAACGGACTACCGCAAGAAATTATTAATTTTATTCAACAACACCACGGCGAAGCGCTTGCAGGACATTTTTACAATCAGGCGGTTCAGCTTGAAGGCAAAGAAAACGTTCAACAGGAACAATTCAGATACTCAGGTCCAAAGCCAAATATAAAAGAAACGGCAATATTAATGCTCGCCGATGCAGTTGAATCAGCGGTTAGAAGCCTTAAAAACCCAACATCCGATGAAATTGAAAATATGATAAATAAAATAATAACGGAAAGATTAAATGACGGTCAATTATCAGACAGCCCCTTGACCTTAAAAGATATTAAATTAATTGCAATCACATTTAACCGCATTTTAAGGGGTATGCAGCATGATAGGGTTAAATATCAAGAAGGCGTTATGAATGAGCTCAAAAAAAACAACAAAATTGTTTTAGGGCAAACCGAACAAGAAAAACTGGATAAAAAAATTCAGAAAAAAATTGAAGAAAACAGGGAAAACAGTCAACAAGATAAAAAGGACGATAATGAAAACAAAAGTTCAAATTGAAGATAATTTTGGAGTAAAACTATCTTTAAAAAGAAAAGTATCCAAAATTGTCGATTTACTTTTTGATATAGATGAAATAAGGGAAAAATCCGCACTTAAAGACTTTATTGTTAATACATTGGCTTTTAGCATCGTTTTTATTAATGATGATGAAATAAGACAGATAAATAAAGAATACAGAAATAAAGATAAAGAAACAGATGTTATAACTTTTGCATTATTTGCAGATGATGAAAACAAGTTCGTTTTTAGAAAAACGGCAGAACTCGGGGAAATTTTAATTTCTGTAGATACTGCAAAAAGACAGGCAAAAGAAGGCTTAGAAAAAGAAATTTTAACGCTTATTACCCATGGAATTTTACATTTAATCGGGTTTGACCATTTGAATGATGAAGATTACAATTTTGTTGTAAGTATTCAAGAAAAAATAATAGCCGGATTATATGAAAAAATATCAGTCTAAAAGTTTTATAAAAAGCGCAATGCATGCCACAAACGGGCTTTATCTTGCATTTAGAACACAAAAAAATTTCAGAAAACACATTATAATTGCCGCTTTAATTTTAGTTTTGGCTTTTTTACTAAAGGCAAGGGCAATGGAGATTGCAATAATTGTCGCCACAAACACCTGTGTTTTGGTGGCAGAGCTTATAAATTCCGTTATTGAATTTGTTATGGATGCATATTATAAAAACAAATATTCAAGATTGTGTAAATTTGCAAAAGATATTTCAGCAGGGGCAGTATTACTTTGTGCAATTTCATCTGCCATAATTGCCTTAATTTTACTTGTTCCAAGGCTTGTTAATATTATTTAAGCCTATTTTTTTGTTAATTTATCAATAAAAGAACTAAACTTATGCCCGATTCTTTGACCTATTAAATCTGCCGAGGCGGCAACATCATTTTTTTTGTAAAAACTTATCTGCTCGTCTAAAATATCTGTTAAAAAAGCTTCTTTGTCATCTGTTTGAACCGCAATTTTAATGTTTGTTTTTTTGCCTGTTTGTTCTTCAAGTTTTTTTGATGCTTCTTTTTCAAGAATTAAAAACGCCCTTTTTGTTCTTGAAAGCTCAAAAAGCTTTGCTTCTTTTTCTTCTTCCGTAAGTTTATTTTTGCCCCAAATTGTGCTAAGGCTTTCAATTAGGCTGTCTTCACCCGTAGGCGGGCTTATTTTGCCGGTTGAACCGTTTCCGTTATCAGATAAAAAAGTTTCAAAAATTTCATCCGTTCTTTTTTTGCCCACAAGTTTGATAACATCTTGAATAGGATAAGAAACAGGCTCTATAATGTCTTCTAAATATATTTGTCTGAATTCAAAAGTATCCCTTGGTTGTCTTGAATATAATTTGCTATCAAATGCTTCTTGTTTAAAATAAACCGATTTAACGGGCTCTACCTTTTTTCGATTAGGCTCGTTTTGATTGTAGGGTGTAATTTTTGCCACTTGTTTATTCCTTTTATTTAATTTTAAAATGTTGATAAATTTAATTTTTTGCTATTTTATCTCATAATTTTGAATGAATTTGAATTCCCTTGGAAGGTAATCTTCAATAACGGCAAGATTCAAACCTTCTTTTGTAAGAGTTAAAACAAGTGTTTTTGAATTGGCAAACTTTGTGTTCAATCTGCCCAAAGATTTAATATTTATAAGCCCGTCATAGTTTTTATCATTGGTTTCTGTTATTGTGTAATCTTTGCCTAAATAGCAGATTGCTTTAATTTCGGTTTTTTCTTCAAACTTTTCAACGGCTTTATATGTGGCAGCCAAAAGAGGGTCTATAAACCACCTTTTTGAAAAATCTATTTTTTTGGCAGTAAAAATTTCACCGTTTGCTATAATTCCAACAGCCGTATTTTGCCCTGAAGTGTTTGAAAGAACATTGTTTTTATATGTTTTATATGTTTTTTTATACAATTCTTTCAATAAAGAATCATCTATATTTTCACTTTCTGCCAATTTTGTTTTGTTTATTTTGACATCATTTTGAATTTCAACAGGTTCAATATAAGTTAAATTTCTTAAAGGAAGAAAGGATGAAAGGTTTTGAACATTTATAAAAAGCCCGTTTTCACCTTTTTTCAGGTAAATTAATTTTGTATCTTTTGAAATGTGGGCGCCTGTGTTAAACCAAGCAAGACAGTCTGCACAAGGGGTGATTTTTTCCGACCAAAAAGTATATTCATCTTTATAGCAATTCATTAAAATATATTTAATTTTATAGTTAAATGATTTTTTTGAATCAAATTCTTTAACTTTACTTGTAAAAGCCTCTATTAACGCACTTCTTTCCGCACAAACGGATGAAATTTCATTTCTTGTATTGTTTAAATTTACCCCAAAATGAACCGTGTTATCGTCTAAAATAACGGCAGCAGCATAAGAAGACAAGGTAATAAGCCCTTTTTTGTAATTATTTTTTGAAAGCTCAAAAACATATAAAAGGTTGTATAATATTTCTTCTTTATCGTTTATATCGGTTAATTCGCCTTCAACTGGAATTTTAGAAGGATTTATACCATATTTTTTAAAAAGTTCGTTTTTGGTTGTTTTTATTGTCATAGCTTTAACATTTTATTTTCTAAATAATTATTTTTCAAGTTTTATATTTTTTAATGGCAATTTTTTTAAATAATTTTTTTTAATTATAATAAGGTAAGGAAAAAGGTTGGATAGAATATGAAATTAGAAGGTGCAAAAAGCAATTTTTACGATCAAGATAAAGACTATTCATTTAGAAGCCCAAAACGTGCTTCTGTTCAAAAGCAATATGATATGGGTCCTGTTGTTCCTGATTTTATGAATAAAAGAACAAGCAAGGGTTCAAGAGTAAGAACAAATAAAGATGGCGACATTGCAGAATTTAAAACAGCTAAAACCGAAGCTGAACATAAAAAAGAACGTATACAAAAAAGAAAACAAGCTGAAATAAGAAGAAAAAAAGCCGCACAGCAAAGGGTTAAAGCAGGCATTGCCGCTTTAATTACAGCAACAGCCATTGCAGGCGGTACAAAAGGTTGTGTTTCCGAATTAACAAAATTTAACCCCGCAAGCACAAACTTTGATGCACTCGGGCATACAATTACAGAGGTTTCTGATTGGACAGGCGTTGATGAAAAAGCAATTTTGCTTGCAAACCAATTAGAAAGCGCAGATGAAAAGGTTGATGATATTGTACTTCCTGAAAGCTATAAACCGCTTGAAGAAAGCATAACAACACTTCAAGAAAAACTTTCGCAAGATAAATTATCTGCGGAAGAAAAAGAAGAACTTCAACAAGAGCTTGATTTTTTATCCGCCAAACAAAAAGAACAAGATGAAATGGGCGAAGCTTATATTGATGAGGACGGCAAATTTGTATACATTGTGCCAAACGAAACAGTAGCAGCAGAAGCAATAAAAGACGCATACGGTATTGAAGACGGCATTTTAAAAGATTATAACAACCTTTCTTATACGTGGGGTTTTGATTCCAATTTACCTGAAGATAACGGTTATAGAGATTATACAAGCTCCAGAACTTCAGGTGTAAGAATACCCGCAGATGAAATAAATAAATTTGACGAAGATTAAAAATTAATTTATAAAGAATTACCGCAACAAAATTAAAAGTTGCGGTTTTCTTTTTTTTAAAAATAATATAAACTTAATTTATAGAAAATATGAGGGTAAAATTTTGAACAATATAGTTGAAGACACAAGGCTTTTTTCAAACGAAGGATATATTTCAAGAAGAAATTATATTGTAAATTTTTTGGTTATAGGAATAATTTCTTCGATATTTTTAATGTTTTTATTTCCCGTTTTTAAAACAGAAGACATTTTGTCAAATTTATTGAACGAAGGAATTGTTACATTAATTTTATATTCATTGTCTTCTTTGATTTTTTCGATTTTAACCGCCTTCAACATTTCAAAAAGAATATCCGATATACAAAATATCGAGCCAAAAAATTCAATTTTTTGTGTTGTTTTGACATTAATTTTATTATGTCAGCTATTGCCTTTTGTAAATTATAAACTGGCAACCGTTTTCTCTTTGTTTATTGGCGTATTTCAAATATTTTTTATGTTCAAAAAGGGCGCAATATCTTCAAACCTTCAAAAAAATGAACTGTATAAATTCAACTGGGGCGCATTTTTTGGCACCTTTATTTGGGGGCTTTTTAACAGAACATATATTGCTCTTTTAATTATTCCTTTGTTTTTTACTCCCGCTTGGTTATTTTTTGGAATAATTTTAGGAATTAAAGGAAATGAATGGGCGTATAAAAATAAGCACTATTTATCTACTGAAGAATTGCACAAAAACCAAAGGAAGCAAGCAATATTTTGGAGTATTACAACACCCATTTTAAGCATCCTTGCTTTTGTTTCACTGGTTGTTTTCTTATCTGCCGTATTAATTAAAGATGAACAGCTATCAAGGCTTGAAAACAGACCCTCTCGCCTTGAAATGCTTCTTGTAAAAGAAATAAAACAAATATACAGTGATTATGAAATAGGCGAAAATGAATATAAATTTTTCGTTGATTTAAACTTTTGGAACAATTTATCCGATTATGAAAAACATAGCGCATTTGAAAGTGCTGCCATTTTTGCCGAATATAAAAATATGTATTCAAAAAATCCTGAAACAAAGGATATAATAAGAAAGAAGACAAAAATTTATTCAAAAGATAATAAATTAATATATGAAAATAATTAATAAAAAATTGTTTTAGCTTGAATTGTAAAATAATTAAGCACTGCATTTATTAAATGCGGTGCTTTTTAAATAAGTTCAACATATTTGAGGAATTAACTTATAATTTAAAATGCACAAACAATAAATTTGTTAACCTTAAAATTAAAGGGGGCTTAAATTTGCCCCCTTTGTTTTATTTATCTTCTTTTCTTAAATTTTGAATTTTTTCTTTTGTTATATTGTATCCGCTTTTAATTTTAGAGCCTATTTCGTGGATGTCGAAATAATATTGAAGCCCTAATTGGAAAGCAACACCGGTTCTGCCGCCATTTCTGAACATTACTTGAGCATAAGCCGCTAAATCATCTCTAATGTTTTTGGTGCCGCCTATGCCGTATTGAATATAGCCATGGCGCATATGCAAATTAGGAAGATCAACATTTCCGGCTCTGCCTGAAACTTGTTCATTTATATTGTACATATATTGAAGACCAAAATATGCGCTCCAATCTTTATCTGCATAGATAAAATTGATACCGGGGGCAATGTTTACACCGTTCAACATGCCTGATTTCATACCCATATCACCAAAATCCGAATGGACATTTTGTTCACCGAACATATTGTATGAAATAAAGCCCGTTGGTTGAATTATAAAGTGATTTTTAATTGTCCAGTTATATGCAAATTTATGAGCAGTACCCCAGAACCAGTTGCCTGTATTATCTAGTACATGATCTACACGCATTTCATTGTAATAACCGCCGCCATAGATTGTATGAGAACTGATATATTTATTTCTCATAAATGTGCCCATAAAGCCAAGCTGACCGCCTGTTTGGTAAGCATTAACACCGTTAAATGTTTGATGCGCACCATTGTAGCCCAAATATGGAGTTGGAATAAATTTCCAGCCTCTCTTCATATTTACAATCGGGAAGTCTGCACCAACAACTGCGCCATAAGCTGTGTTATGAACGTTTAAGTCTTGTGTCATAGACAATCTTTCTAAATCTGCATAAGATTTAAACCACAAACCACCGTCTTGTTGAGTATATTGATATGGTCCTAAGTTTGGTGTTGCCGCTGTAAACCTGTTAAAGTTAGCGCTAGCAAGTTTTCTTTGACCAAACAATGTATGGTGGCTTGTTACCAAATCGTCTATTGCAAGTTGGTTGTTGTATTGAGCCAAAGTTGTTGCTTGAGTTCTGAATACTTGTTTATTGTATCTGCTAAGACCTAAAGTATAAGAACCGTCGCCATTTGCAGTAAGTCTGTAATAACCGATTGGTGTAAATACTTCCTTATCTGATGAAGTAAAGTTAATGTTAGGATGAATGTTTTCGTAGTCAAATATTTTGAAGTTATAGTATCTGTCTATCGGAGCATCTTCCCTTGTTAACCTGCCGTTAAGCACAAAGTCTGAAATGTTTATTGTGCCTGTGCCGTTTGTATCGGATAAGGTTAAATTTTCGCCTTTAAAGACATCTGAAATTTGTTTGTGGTCTCTAAGTCTTGCATAAAGGTCGATTGTGTGGCTTGTTGTGCCGTTATGTGTAATGATGTTATTGTCGATAGGGCTTTGTGTATCAGAATTTAAGACAACAAAATCATTTGCATAGTGAGTTTCATAGCCTTGATTTAAGGTGTTTACAACACCTGAAGAGTTCATTGTTGCTAAATTATAAGAACCTGAACCTATATTTAAGTTTGAATTAGCATCAATATTTAATGTACCGTTTGAAATTTGACTTGCATCATCTACGTTTACATTTGAATTGATAAGTTCCGCTATTGAATTTTCACCATTCATAACAAGCGTTGTGTTAGAATTTGAGGTTGCGCTAAAGTTTTCAAATTGAAGCGAACCTGTATCTGAAACGGAAATTTTACCTGAATTCCAGCTGTCACCTTCGTTTAAGAATACTTTGCCTTCATTTATGATTAAATTACCGTCAACGTTTGTAATGATTTCTTTTTGGATAAGGTCTGATGTGTTATTTAACTCTAAACCGTTGTTTATGATGTTTAAAGTACCTTTTTGTAAATCAAGGTTAACAACATCTGTTTTAAGACCGTCAACCCCAAGCGTTGCTGTTGCACCGTCTGCTTGATTTAAGGTAATTGTACCGGTTGTTAAAATATCTTTTGAATCTATTTCAACATTACCTTTTGTTATATTTACATCGCCATTGAAGGTAACTTCAGCACCAAATTCAATGTTATCTTGTTGGTTGTTTAAATCAACCTGATCAAGTACTAAAGAACCGCCTGTTGCATTAAGGTTTACGTTTTCTGTTGTAAGAGGTCCGTTCATAACTAAATTGCCGTTAACAAGGTTGATTGAACCTGATACAAGATTATCTGCACCCGTGCCTGAGCCGTTTAGGGTAACATCTGCACCATTAATGTTAACAATACCGTCTATTGTAGTTGCTGTATCCGAGTTGATGAAATCACCCGTAACAAGTGTTTGCTGATTAATAATGCTTAAATTGCCGCTTTCTGAATTGATATTGCCATTTGTAACAGCATTATCCAAAATCAAATTGCCGCCTGTCTGATTAACGATGCCGTTGATTATATCGCCGGCATTTAATGTAACACCATTTGCGCCTGTGCCTTCAATATTAACACCGTCTGCGCCTATTGTTGTGGCTACTTCGGCAGCAACCGTATCGTTTCCGGATAAGGTTGTATTATTTAATGTTAAATTGCCGTTTGTTGATGTTAGTGTTGAAGAACCGGTTGAGATACCGTCTATGGTGAGAGAACCGCCATTTTGTGCAATGTTTGCATTATTTAAAGTATCGCCTGTATTTAATGTTACATTACCGTTATTTATGTTAAAATCGCCTGCTACTGTTGCATTAACGGCTGCAAGGATTGTGTCATTTGCATTGTTGAAGGTTGTGTTATTTATATTCAACGTGCCGTTTGTTGTATTAATCGAGCCTTTGTCATTTGTTGCGATTGAATCTAAATTAAGGATGCCGCCTGTTTGGTTAACAATACCGTTAATTGTATCGCCTGCATTTAATGTAACGCCGCTGGCGCCTGTGCCTGCTATTGTTACGCCGTTTGCACCTATAACAGTATTTACGGCAGCTGCAACCGTATCGTTTCCGGATAAGGTTGTATTATTTAATGTCAAATCGCCGCTTGTTGCAGTTAATGTTGAAGAACCTGTGGAAATGCCGTCTATAGAGAGGCTTCCGCCATTTTGTGAAATGGTGCCGCCTGTTAATTTATCATTGTTATTCAACTCTACAGAGCCTTCATTGATTGTTAAATCACCATTAACAACAACATTTGTAGCTGATGAAATGCTATCGTTTGTGTTGTTTAAAATAACGCTATCAAGGTTTAAGGTTCCGCCGTTTGAATTGATAGAAGCGTTTCCGCCTGTTGCGATTGAATCTAAATTAAGGATGCCGCCTTGGTGGTTAACTGCACCATTGATTGTGTCGCCATTATCTAATGTAATGCCGTCAACGCCTGTGCCTGTTATTGTTACACCGTCAGCACCTATGGTTGTGTCAACGGTTGATAATATTGAATCGTTTCCTGATAAGGTTACATCGTTTAGGGTTAAATCACCGTTGTTTGCATCTAG
>CALUYZ010000031.1 GCA_944325175.1 Candidatus Gastranaerophilales bacterium
CGCAAGCGCTAACGCTAAGCCAGAGGCGAGTACGAATTGAAAATTGAATAAGACAAAAGTCGTCACGGGCCTGTGGCAAGGACTCCACGAGAAAGATTGATAATCTTTCGAAGTGGACGGGAAGGATAGCGCAAGCGCTAACGCTAAGCCAGAGGCGAGTACGAATTGAAAATTGAATAAGACAAAAGTCGTCACGGGCCTGTGGCGCAGCGGTAGCGCAGGGGACTCATAATCCCTTGGTCGTGGGTTCGAATCCCTCCGGGCCCAAATTTTAAACAAAAGAGGTAATTTAAAGCCTTTTTTTAGTGCCCGTTCGGGATGCAATCGCTTCGCTTTTGCCCTCTCCTTAAAAGCGACATTTAGTTACTTTTTCGTTGGCAGAGTTTCTAGGCTCAACTTATAAATAAAAAAATAAATATAATGCCTTTTTAGTGCAAAAATTAGGGAAAATTTTCACTCAATGGATTCTTTCACTTACTTCTTTGAAGATTATCAATTTTCTTGGACTAAGTTCTTTTTGGGTAATAATTTTACAAATAAATGGCAATTTTAAAAAGCTCTTTTTTGGTACCCGTTTGGATGGATAAGGTTTCTTCTTTTAAGAATACAGATTTTTCACCCTGTAAATTAATAATAATTTCTATAAAAAATTATCGCTTTTTCTTGTGCAAATATTTTGAGATGTTTCTACTGTATTATTGACAAAAATTTTAAGTCTAATCTAGTTAATGATGGCGGTGTCTATTATTTCTTTTAAATGCAAAATTTGATCTTGTTTTTTTTAATTATTAAATTTTTATTTAAAGCAATATGGCTTTATTAGAAATTTTTCTACGGTCTTATCTCAAAGCTTAAATACACATATAATGCCAGAATTAATTTGTTGTATAATGATATATTGTATATGGAGTTCAGATATTGTTTAACATAGAGAATAGAAGGTATATAGGAAGTAAGGCAGATCTGTCTGATTGGATTATGGAATCAATCCAAAAAAATTGCAGCGGTGATATTTTTGCAGATATCTTTGCCGGAACTGCGATTGTGACAAAAAAAGCAGCGCAAAAATATTCTAAATTAATTGTAAATGATTTTTTATACTCAAATAATATAATTTATAAGGCATTTTTTGATATTAATGATTGGGATAAAAAAAAATTAGAACAATATATTGAAAAATGGAACAAAAAAGACACAAATAAATTAAAGGAGAATTATTTTTCCGTTAATTTTGGTGGGAAATTCTTTAATATTGATGATGCCAAAAAGATTGGTGCAATAAGAGAAGATTTGCAATTTAGCAATTTATTTAATGAAAAAGAAAAAAATATTTTATTAGCCTCGTTAATATATTCTATAGATAAAATTGCTAATACTGTTGGACATTATGAAGCATATTTTCATGTAAACAGCATACCACAGCAATTTATATATCAAATAATTAATCCATCTCCAATTAAGAACATTGAAATATATAGGGAAGATGTTGCTAGTTTGGTAAAAAAAATAAAGGCTGATATAATATATATGGATCCACCATATAATTCAAGGCAATATAGTCGTTTTTACCACGTTTTGGAAAATCTTGTAAAATGGGAAAAACCAAAATTAGAAGGTGTTGCTCTAAAACCTCCGGTTGAAAATATGAGCGAATATTGTAGAAAGAATGCTCCAGTGGTATTTAAAGAGCTTATAGATAATTTACAATGTAAATTTATTGCAGTTTCATACAACAACACTTATAATTCCAAGAGTAGTTCGTCTAAAAACAAAATTTCTTTAGAACAAATCGAAGAAATATTAAACCTAAAGGGAAAAACAATTATATATGAGCACAATCATAAATTCTTTAATTCAGGAAAAACAAACTTCAACAACCATAAAGAGTTCCTCTTTATTACAAAAGTCAGATAATTGTTTAATACGCTCACCTTTTTTTTATGTAGGCGATAAATACCGTATACTTAATCAAATATTACCCTATTTTCCCAAACAAATAAACACTTATATTGAACCTTTTGTCGGAGGTGGTTCGGTTTTTCTTAATGTTAATGCTCAAAAATTTGTATTAAACGATATTGATAAAAACATGATAAGCCTACATAATTATCTGTGCGCATGTTCATCATGTCCTAAAATATTTTTTGAACAAGTTGCAAATAGAATATTTGAACTTGGATTATCGCGCTCCTTTAAGGAAGATATTGTTCCTAGAAACCTCAAAATGGAATATCCAAAAACCTATTATGCAAAATTTAACAATGAAAGCTACAAAATGCTGCGTGATCAATATAATAAAAATAAAGATAATATATTGGATTTATATTTGCTATTAATCTATGGTTTTAATAGAATTTTAAGATTTAATTCTAAAGGTGATTTTAACTTACCTGTTGGCAATGTAGATTTTAATAAAAATGTTGTAAATGCTCTTGAAACATATTTTAAAAACGTGCATTTAAAAACAATTCATTTTTATAATTTTGATTATAAAGAATTTATCAAT
This sequence comes from Candidatus Gastranaerophilales bacterium, assembly GCA_944325175.1. Lineage (GTDB taxonomy): Bacteria > Cyanobacteriota > Vampirovibrionia > Gastranaerophilales > Gastranaerophilaceae > Galligastranaerophilus_A. Next base: position 2,507 of record CALUYZ010000031.1, read on the forward strand.
ATGTTAGCATATAAAGAAAATGATTTTATCTATTTGGACCCTCCTTATTTAATAACTTTTTCTGAATATAATAAACTTTGGAATAAGAATAAAGAAAAAGAATTATTGGATTTATTAGATGTTTTAGCCAGCAGTAGAGTGAAATGGGCAATATCAAATTTAGTTGCTGACTACAACAAGGGTACTCATAATGAAATATTTGATAACTGGATGAAAAAATATAATATTCATGAGATAAAAAGTTATTATATAAGCTTTAATAACAATAAAGCTCGTCCTACAAGAGAAGTTTTGGTGACAAATTATTAGAGGATTTTATGCAAAGAGCAAGAAAGGCTGAAAGAAAACCATTGTCTTTTTCTACTACAATGAGAAATCCTGATAGAATTGCAGGTTTTTTAGATTGTTTATTGCCATATGAAAATATGATATTAACATCAGATGTTATTAATAAAATTATTAAAAAAGTATTATCAAACAAGCTTTATAAAACCATGTATCAAATGAGAAATACATACTATAAAGATATTTATTGTGACGAAGATAAAACATACACAGATGTTGATTTAGAAGACATTATTAAAAATAGTCCTCAAAACCATAAAGAAGCTGGTTTTAACAAGGGTTGGGATTCAAGATTTGATACTTGGTATAAACTGCCTATGGAATTTGGATTTGTGTATTATGAAATAAATAAACCAATTTATATTTCGAATACGGGACATATGTTAATTGATGCATATAATGAATTTCCTAAAAATGAAAGAAAAATTCAAGACGTTATGCTCAATGCATTAATGAAATATCAAACAAACAATCCTTTTAGAAAAAATGCGAATTCAAATGCTCCTTTGCCACTGTTGTTGAATGTTCTAAATTTATTAAAAAATGATAAAGAAGAAAATGGGGCTGGTATTTCTAGACAAGAATTATCTATAATTATATGCTGGAATGATAATAATTCAAACAGTCTGTATAATTATATAAAAAGTTTAAGACGTCAAGCTGGTTTTAGCCATTCTGACGAATTTATATATGACAAATGCTTAAAAATTCTTGGTGCTGATGAAACAAAACGCAATAGGTTTAAAATGAATCAAATTTGTGGAGAAGCAGTTGATGAATATATTAGAAAAATGCGCAGCACCGGTATTATTTCATTGCGTGGTAATGGTAGATTTATTGATTTTAATATGATTGAAGAAGATAAAATCAATTATATTATAGATAATTATTCAGTATATCCTACATTTATCAAAAAGTCTCTATATTATGAATACATGGGAAAAATAGATAGTAATATATTGGAAATCAAGCAATCGACAAAAATTGATCTAACAAAGGTAAGAAAACAAGCATTGTATAAATACGCAAAAGAATATTCGCAAGAAAAAATATTTGAAGAATTGCTTAAGGTTTGTAATAAAAAAGAAAGCACAGACAACATTTTAAAATTTATCAATGCTTCAACAAGGCTTGAATTTTTAACCAGCATATCTCTTGTACAGCAATTTGAAGGACTTGACGTAAATCCTAATTATTCCGTTGATGATGAAGGTTTGCCAACATATACTGCGGGTGGCGGCATTGCTGACATAGAATGTTCTGACAGTAAATATAACAGTTATTTTGAAGTTTCATTAATGTGCGGCAGACAAGAGCAGGTTAATAATGAAATTGTACCAATAAGAAGACATTTAAAAGAAGCTTTACGAAAAAACCCATTGTCCTTTTCTGTGTTTGTTGCTCCGGTTATACATCAAGACACCGTTGAAGTGGCCAATTTATATAAAATTCGAGAAAATTTGGATATTTTAACTTATGATATATGCGATTTTATAACCAATATCAAAGAAATTCAAAATGTTCAAGAATTATTAAATGCACAGTAGCTTTCCATAGATACCACATATGCGCCAAACTACGCTGTAGTTATAAGGTTGCATTGATACAAAAATATGCAAGACATATTAAGTTTTTTGGTTAAATTTTATATAGAACTTAATAAATTTACATCTGGTTCATTTTGAAATGTTTAGTAAAAATATATAAAGTTAAATATCTTGCCAGAGTTTTATGTTATAAGATTTTGTACAGATTGCATCGAAGATTATGTTGTTTTCGGAAAGATATTTTTTATATTTTTCTATATCGTTTGGTCTTCCTTGCAATTCCGGTGATACGAGGCAGAGTTTGAGGTTTGTATTTTTTAGGATGCGGTAATTTTCTTGATTGATGGGAAGTTTAGAGAAGCAGTCTACCCAAACCCACTTAACTCTATCTTTTAGAGATAATGCAAGTTCAATGGGTTCAATTTCTGAAAATCTTACTGCTGAATTGAGGTTGTGAGAATTTGAGAGAAGATAAATCATAGGAATTGAACTGTCGAGAAAGAAATAATCTTCGATGTTGTATTTTTTTAAAAGTTCTTGAATTTTAAGTTCGATTCGTTCGGATTTGACATTTACAATCATTGTTCCATGGTGATAATTTTTAAGATATTCCTCAAAATCATCGCCGTTTTCTTCAAAAGGATTATGGGCAATAAAAAGTTTTTCGCCTTTATCTCTTACATCAAGCTCAACTCCATAGTTTTCGGGTAATTCTTTTAATTCTTTAATTGTATTTACTCTGTGTGCTATAAAATTCATAATATTTCCTTAAATTATTTTTGTCTTAACTCTCTTTTTAATTTGAAACTAAAATCCATTGTTCGTTTAATAAATTTCCATTTAGCAAAAAGCCCTGTGTTCCAATGCGAGGCGCCGTAGATTCTTTTAGGAAAAAAGACAGGAAAGCGGATAATTTTATATTTTTCTTTTTTTGCTTTATAAAATGCGAATAAATCAAGTGCGAAATCAAACGGTGCATTTTGTTCGTTTTCCATAAGTTCTCTTGAAAAAATATTGGGTTGTGCGTTTATATCCCATAAAAATTCCCCTAAAAGAAGTGTTTCAAAACAGCCCATAGAAAATGTAAAAAATTCATCGAACAAAGGGCGCCCTTTTCTGTTTCCTTTGACAAAAATTTTGTCATCGGCGGGTTCTTTTTCAATTAAATCAAGTGCTTTTATGACATCAATGGGGTCTGTTTGCATGTCAGCATGGGTCCAGCCTATAAATTTTCCTGTTGCGGCTTTTAACCCTTGCAATATTCCATAGCCATAGCCTTGATTTATTTCAACTTTAACTGTTTTTAAAAAAGAATATTTTGGAACTAAGTTTGCCAAAACCTCTGCGCTGTTGTCATTTGAACCGTTATCAACAAGAATTACTTCAATATCATTTCTTTTTATAACTTCGCTAAACCTTTCAACAATCAAGGGAATGTTTTTTTCTTCATTATAACAAGGAACGACAATGGAAAGCTTAATCATTTAAAACCCTTTCTTTTTGTAAACAGATACATTATATTTATCATAAATTTTTTCATATTGGACATTTTTAAATTTTTCGGTTTTGATAAGTTCTTTATATAATTTTTTATCTGCCAAAATTTCTTTACTGTTTATATGCGTTTTAATTATTTCATTATCATCTAAAAATGCCGGAGTATTTTTGTGAATAAGAATATAATCTGCCGTAAAATTTATCATATCTTTCAGTTGGCTAAAATTATCGAAAATAAGAATACGGCAAATATCTTTTCTTTTGCCAAAAACAGAAGGTATTCTGTAATCAGATATGATAAAAGCGGTTTCGTTTTCTTTTTTTGTAATAATTTGTTTTAAATCGTTGTATAAATCAAAATAACCTATTTCTTTATAAAGTTTATTTTTTACAAATTCTTTGTTAAAAGCGTTTGAGGTAATTGTTTTTTGGCTTGGTAAAATATCGGGTGTGTATTTATTAAAAAAGGAAGAGGTTAAAAGAAAAATTAAAATTAATGAAGTTAAAATCATTCCTGTTTTTTTAAATTTTTCAAAATAAATTAAAGATAATGGTAAAAAGATAATCATAACACCTGTATATTTTGCAATGTATGCAGCACCTATTTTAATCGTCAAGGCAAAATATAATATTGCAAGAAGGGTAAAAGCGTGAATTATTAAAAAATCATACTTTTTTCTTTTAATGCCGTTAATACTTTGGCAAAAAGCAAGAATAAGAAATATAACCGTCGGAATTAAAAGATAAAACCTTTCAATGCAGCCTTTATATATTAAATTCCAAACAGAGGAGTTTTCTGCAACAAGCCCTATATTTCTTTTTGAATATTCAAATAAAAAATAACCGTATAATTCAAAAAAAGCTTTAACCTTTTCTTTATACACAAAAAACAGAAATAACCCCGGATTTGTAAACAGTATAAAACAAGGTACGAAAACAAGAAAATATATACCTATTTTTTTCAAATTTTCTTTATTTAATTTATATTCAATTTTATTTAAGGCTAAAAAACCGACAATCGGCATGAAAAATATACCGGTTAATTTAACTCCTGCAACGGCTGCAAGAGAAATTGCGGAAAGTATAATGTTTTTGTTTGTAAGTTCTTTATTTTTTAAAATAAAATAAACGGATAAGACGCCAAAAAATCTCATCATAGATGTTGTGTCAAAACTTATTGCATAGGTTATAAAAAATTCCGATAAAGCTGTTGGAATAATTACCGCCCATTTATAAAAAGCGTTTTTTGTGTAATTTCCTGCAATTTTATACAACAGGTATAATGTTCCAAAAGAAAATAAAAGTTCAAGAATTCTTGCGCCTGCTATTGTAAGCGGCTCAGATTTTATTAAATAAAAAGGAAAAGTTGCTATGCCGTTAATTGCCCAAAAAATCCAACCGTAGGCATATTCATTAAAATTTAAAAGTTTTGATAAGTGGATTCTTTTTAAATAATATTGAAAACTGTTCATTGCTTCATTAAATGCAGTATCATCAATACTTTTAAAAACGGTACATTCAAACGAAGAAGAAAAAACAAAACATTCAACAAAAAGATAAATAAATAAAATACTAAAAAGAAAAAGCATTATTGAAGTTAGCTTATTTTGTTTAATTTTATTTAATAAGTTCATTTTATTTTCCTTTGAATACCCAAAATTTTTGACCTGAAAAATTTATTATTGTACTTGTGCCTGTTGCGCACAAAAACGAAAACAATTTTACCGCTTGAAAATTATTCAAAAATGAAATATAAGAAAACGCCGAAGGTAAGATTAAAAGACACGTTTTATTTACTCCAACATTTGCGGCGAGAGAAACAAGATATAGCAAAAGAAATTTAACAACTTCTTTTATGCTTTTTCTTTTTTGCTCAAAGGTATAATATTTGTTCATTAAATATGCGGTAATTGTGCCTGTTAGAAATGAAATTCCTTTTGCTAAAGATAAATCAATAAAATGAGATAAAATATAATAAACAAAAGTATCTGTTAAAACAGCCAAAATACCTGATAATATAAACCTTGAGATTTCTTTTTTAGTTTTATCCATTAATTATTTTCCTGTTTAAAAGCTCTAAATTCACAATCAAGTTTTTCAATTTTTTCTTTATTAACATTAGGGTCTTTTTGAAGCTTATATGGATGATATGAAAGCTTATGAAAAAGGCTTTGATAAGAAATGAATGTTTTATAATCATCGGGTGTGCCAAAACAAATATATTTATCAACAACAAAAGCCTTTGTGCAATAACCCAATTTAGCTGCCGCTAAAACACAGCTGTCTGCGTAAAATTCATTGTTTACTCTTATATTATTTTTATATAAATATTGAAGACATTCTAAAAATATTCTTACGCTTTTAAAATAAAATGCACCTGTTATGGCATTGTCTTTTATAGGGTTATTTGAAATCGGAATTTTTACGCTTACATCTTTTATAAAATTGTTATCATCAACAACAAGAAAACCGTAAGCGTTTGGGTTTTTAGCAGTTATTGGATTATTTTGAAACGAAAATGAAAGAACATCTGCATTTTCTATTTCTTTGTCAAGTTTATCGTAATCAATAATTAAAGAATTATCACAGGCGCCAATAAATAGGGGTTTATTCAAATCTTCCCCTTTTAGCCCAAATTCACACGTTTGTGCTTGACCTTCAGTAACCTTATCAAGAGGGATAATTTTTGCATTTTTATATTCGTTTAAAATTGCATCTTTGAGCGGATATTTTTCAAGATGCTCTTTTAGGGCTACAAAAATATTTTCGCTGCAATCAGGCAGTGCTTCTGCCGCTTGAATTATCATTGGTTTGCCACTTATATCAAGAAGCGGTTTTGGTGTTTTATACCCTGCATCAGCAAACCTTTGACCACGCCCTGCAAGAGGAATTAACTTAATTGCATCATAGATTTTGTTTGGTTTTTTATAGGTTGTAAGTGATTTAAAATAATTTGACCATTCAACATATTCTTCAAGTTCACAGGGTGTTCCCCATTGCTGCATGTGCTGAATTTCATATATTGAAACTTTTAGGTTGTCTTGAACCATTAAATTATAGACCATACTTACATAAAATTCGCCTTTTGTGTTTATATTTTTATCCATAAGGCTTTTAAAATATTTTTTTACATATTCGCCTTTTTGGAAATAATACGTGCCATCAGAAGCGTATTCATTCATTCTGTTATCTGTAAAAGGTTCTTTTTCTCTTATTTCGAGCATCCATTGTTTATCATCTCTCATAAAGGCATAGTTTATTTTTCCCAACATGTGCGGGTGAAAGCCTTTGTATGAAGGAATTGCCCCTTGTGCGTTTCTTTTTCTTGTGTGAGATAAAAAGTCTTTATAATCCCAATAAACACTAAAATCGCAGTAATTAACAATAACTTCATCATTATCATCAATTAAATCTTTAATTTGATAAACCGCATAAACAGGTCCAAGTTTATGAGGCGGAATTTCAACAATTTTTCCCTTTGGTGCAATTCTGTTTAAAACTTCTTTCATATTTGTTTCTTTTAAGTGTTTCGAATTGCATATAAATATAAAATTTTCTTCATCCGGAAACAAATTAACAACATGCTCTATAATTGGTTTTCCGTCAACTTCAATTAAGGGTTTTGGGGTTTTATACCCACCATCAATAAACCTTTGCCCACTTCCTGTCATGGGTATTATTATTTGCACTTTTTTCTCCTTTTAAATTTTTTGTCTGTATTTTTCCGCTTCCCAATTTTCTAAATATTCAATTTCAGACATTGTAAGCGGGTTTAGGTTTTCATCTTTATTAAAAAGAATTGTTTGAATGTGAAATTTAAAAACATCTTCAATTTCTTTTGCTTTTTTGACATTTTTTGCAACAAAGAAAAGATGATTTTTATAATAGAGTACTTTTGGTATTATGTAAAATTTATTTTTGTAATCTTCAATTTCATTTTTGGGAGATTTTTTTATAAATAAAGCTGAAACCCCTGAATAAACAAGTTTATCAGGAAAAAGAGGAAGGGTTGTAAACAACTTTTCATCAATATTATTAATTAAGAAATTGTCTTCTGATAAATAAGAAATGTAATCATAATGTTCGTTGTCATTAATATAGCTTGAAAGTTCGTTTGTAAGCTTATATTTTTTTATGTCGAGTTCAAGATAGTTTTCAATTTTTTCTAAAACATATTCAAGAAGGTTTATAACCTCTTTTAATGTATTTGCAGTTATTATAAGCCCATGGTTTTGAAGAAAAATTATATCTTTATTATTTTTTTCAAGCTTGCTTTTTAATTCAAACGCAAGTTCTGCCCCCGGGGTTTTATATTCTACAAAAATAAATTCATCGTTTGAAAAAATTTCATTTAATAAATTTAGAGGATTTTTCCTTGTTAAAATTGCAGTAACCTGAACAGGGTGAACATGCAAGGTAACTTTTTTAAGCAAGGAATGTAAAAGTGTTTCAATAGACGGTCTGAAATTTTTTGTAAAATTGGTTTTTGAAACATATTCTGTTATTAGTGCATCTTTTTTTCTTTTGTCTGTTTCGTATAAAATTTTTGTATCGTCAAAAACCTTTAATATTTCATTATTATCAACAAGGCAAAAGCCGTAATTTTCATTAATTTCAGATAAATAAACACCCGATGCTTTTATATACATAGTGCCGTCATCATTTTTAACGGAACTGTTACCGCCGCCTGCTTGAGTTAAATCAAACCTTTCGCCTGCGTATTTTGAAATTTTTATAAAATCATTCATTTCATTCATCTATATTTTCTCCATAAGCTCAAAAAACGAGGTAAAAGTTTCGACATCGTTTATTTTTTCTGTAGTTTTATAGTACGCTTTAATTTTAAGAGCATTTGCGCCTTTTATATCTTTTTTATATGAATCTCCAATCATAACAGCTTCTTTAGGGCTTATTTGAAGCTTAGTTAATGCAAGATTGAAAATTTTTTCATCGGGTTTTTCAACCCCTGCCTCTTCGCTTGTGACAATAAAATTAATGTATTTTGAAATATTTAAGGCAATAATTTTTCTGTATTGAATATGGGCGGTTAAATCTGTTATGAGGCAAATTTTTTTATCTTTGTTCTTTTCAAAAAAATCAATAACTCCTTCAAAAAGTGTCATATTTTGAATAAAAGTATTCCAGTACGTTTCGTATAAATCAAAAACAAAAGGTGCATTAAAACAGTTAAGAAGCTCTGTAGTTTTTTGAAAATAAAGAAGCCTGTTGTGCATAGAGGCTGTATTTTTTAATTCGTTATGAACTATTTTTCTTGCTATATCGAATTTTTGAATAAAATTTTTATTATCAATACCTTTTTTATCAAACGCAAAATCCAAAACTGCCGATATTGCCGTTTTGTGTGCGGTTTCATAATCATATAAAGTATTATCTAAATCAAGCAATATAGCTTTTATCATCTTTTTCCTTCATTTTTTCACTTATTGCTTTTAAAATTATAAGTTGTATAAAACCTCTCAAACCTTTATTTAATTCTAACCCAAAAGGTACAATTTCATATAAGTTTTCAATAGTTTCATAAGAAATTTTTTCCCACTGTATTTCAATATCTTTGTTAATTGTTATAATTTGAGATTTTAAATTGTCGGAATAATCATGGAAAATATCAATTTCTGATGATACTCTTTCAAGAATATCTTCAACTTCTATGCTTGAATCAAGTTCAATTTTAAGCCCAAGATTGGGGTTGTTGTCAAAATTGTTTAATTGGTCAGCATTAAGAGGAAAATAGCTTATAATTATATCAGCATATTCTTTTTGCGGTTTTATATATTTGTTTGAATCTTCTTCTCTTAATTGCATCGATTCAAGAACTTTTTCTTTTGTATAGCCCCTTTCTTTTATGTCACGGCTGATTTTCCAAAATTTTCTTAATTCTTCGTTGGGATTTAAATATATTTTAATGTCCAATGCTTTTCGCATTTTGGGAAGATAAAAAGGATGCAAGCCTGACAAAACAATGTAGGGTTTAGGTTCAATTTTGACAGGTGCATCAAACTTGCCTGTTTTGTGGTTATAATTTTTTCTTATTGCGGGCATTAATTTTTTTAAATTTGAAATTACTTCAAGTTGTTTGTGAAGGAAGTTTGCTTTTGGGTTAAGGTGGGTATAATTATTCCAGTTTGAATCACCTCTTTCCCACTTGTGTTCGCCGTCACCTTCAAGCTCGATTAAATCATTTTTAAATAATTGTCTTATGTCTAATAAAAGTGTTGATTTACCGCTGCCTGAATCTCCGCCTATTCCAATGGTTATGGCCTTATCTTTTCTATATAGCGAATTATTTTTAATGCCTGTTTTATAAATTTGATATATTATGCAGACAAGAACCGCTTCAAGAAGCGTATAAACAATGTTTCTTGCTGATTCGTTTGTATATTTGATATACAAAGGGTTTGATAAAAATGTTAAATCGTTATAATCTCCCTTGTGAAGAAAAACAAAATAGGCAAGATAAACAATATTTAAAAGCATTATAGAATAAGTTATATTTTTATTTTTTTGATAGTGGCTAATTGCAAAAACGGATAAAAACGGCACAATCCAAATAAACCAAGCAGGCGTTGAATGTGGAACAAAAAGTAAAGATAAGGAAATAACAAGAACGCAATAAAGGTCTAAAAGCTCATTGTTAATTTTTTTGTATGCAAAAAATCTTAAATACAAAAGAATTGCCGCAAATAATGAAACATATATGTGCAAACTGCCAACGGGAATATAAAGGCTGAATAACAGGTTTATTTTTTCATTAAATAAAACAAGCTCTCTATAGCCCTTTGAAAATATATAAGGCATTGAAAAGGCAAAGTAGATGACAGTAATCATAATGCTTCCCAATATAGTTTTTCTTTTGTTGTTATTTTTAATTGAATATGCCGCAAAAATGGGAAAGAAAAGCATTGCATTGGTTTTTATCGAGCATGCAAGCGCAAAAACAAACGAGCCTTGAAAAATTTTCTTTTTCTTTAAGTAATAAAAAGATAAAAACAAAAATGCTACAGGAACTAAATCCAGCTGTGAATGTATATAAGCAGCATAGATTATAACAGGCGATAAGAAGTAATAAATGAAAATATTTTTAAAATTATTTTTAAAAGTTTTTAATAAAAGATAAAAAATTGTTAAATCGGCAAAAAGTATCGGAAGTTTAAAAATAAAATTAACAAAAAATACATTTTCTATATGAAACCACTTAATTATTAATGCGCCTATGCTGAATATATAAAGCATTAAAGGATGATACGGAAATTCATAAGGAAGATTATTTTCAAAAACATATTCCCAAGGGTTAGATTGACCTTGAATAAAACTGTCAATAAAAGGTATAAAAAGCAAGTTCTGATAATCGGAAGAAAAAACCCCAAGAAGAATAATTTTCAATACTAATGCAACAATAAAAGCTATTTTTAATTTATTGCTGACATTACAAAAAACACTTTCAATTCTCATCCTAAACTTTCTTTTTTCATTTAATTATACAGGCTGAATTTTTTATAACAAGCAAACGTATTTTTCTTTTTAATATTTTAAATATAAAATGAACAAAATTAATTTTAAATCGTTCTATATAAAAGAAACTAACTTTACTTGACACAAAAAACAATAAAAAGGATAATAAGAGCTTAGAATTTGTTGGAGGTTACGGATGAAAAAGGGCTTTTTGGTAATTGCATTTATTTTTGCAACATTACATTTTTCAGCTGCTTATGCCCATGGTACATTTACTTGGTTCGGGTTTAGAAATGATAATGCTGAAATTATGATTAATTCAGGCACTCCTCATCATAGCCCCGCTTGTAATCGTCATGATTGCGGGCATAAAAAACCGCCAAAACCAAAACACAAACACCATAAAAAACCGCCAAAACACCATGAACATAAAAGATGCTTCTGGTGGAGATGTGATTAGGGCTTAATAAATCGGCTTTTTGACATAAGGACGATTTGTTGGTGTTTAAAATCCATATTTCTTTTCAACTTTAGATAAAAACCAATTATAATCTTTTTCATCTAAATAATATGGTGTGCCTGCTTTTCTGTAGTCTTTTTTAACACCCATTTCAAAGCCGACATTTTCATAGAAATCATTATTTGTGCTTGTTAATGTAACTTGCTTGCAGCCTGATTCTTTAGCATGATTAACTGCAGCATAAAGTGCAAGCTCGCCTGAGCCTTTTATTGAACTTTTTTCATTATCTGCAATTTCCGGTGCTGCTTGCAAAAACTCAACACTGCATTGTTTTTTGCCGCCTTTTATAACATCTTTAAAAAATAAAATGCTTTTAACATCGCTTGCTTTTACATCTTCACTATTGCCTTTTGATACAATGTAAAATCTGTTATTTTCGCCTTTATAGTAATTTTTCAAAATGGTTCCCATATAAAGTGTTTTTGCCCACATCGAACCCAAACTATACATTAATCTGTCATCTTGATATGAACCTTCAAGTTCTCTGATTTGACCTTTAATTGGACTTTTTGTTGTTCTTCTTTTTAAGTTTACATCCATAACGTGACGTGATTTGAAACTAACAGGGTTTGACTTTTCAAAAGCATCTTTTTTTGTTGCAAGATTACTTTTTGACGCACAAAAATGTCTTTCGTAAGTTTGATAATCAGAAATTGAATTTAACCGCAAATTTTCCATATTTAAAATAAAAAGAACAGAAAAAATAATTGACAAAATTATTAAGTTATATAAAAGACAAAAAAATTTCTTTTTGTGCATTATACAAAAACCAAAAGAATGAGAGAGATAAAAATGAAAATTTTACCAATATATAACACATTAAATTTTAATTATAAAAAAACAAACTCAAGCCAAAAAAACAATTTTAATGCAACATTTTTGCCCCTTCAGGAAAAACAAAAAGTAAGTTCAAATTTAGCACTTGTTTATTTTTTGGGAGATAAAAAAATTCAGCCCGCAAAAAGGCTTAGCTCATCTGATTATAAAATTTCAAGATACATTGCAGAAATTGGCAAGGCAAGATATTTTTACGGAGACAGGGCAGTTGTTGACCTTTCTATGGGAAACCCCGACCTAACTCCGCCCGAAAAGGCAAAAGAGGCATTGAAAAATAAAGTTGAAGACCTTTGGTCGCACAGATATAATGCCCCAAAAGGCGACGGATATTTATTTAGAACAATTTCAGACTGGATGCAAAAAAGATTTGATGTTGAAGTTAACCCAAGAGAAGAAATTATGGTAACTTCAGGCTCATCCGATGCCATTGACCATATTTTTACAGCTTATGCGGAATATGGCGACAAAGTTTTAGTACCGGACCCAGGGTATTCCTTGTATGACGATTTAATTACAAGGCATGACCTTAAAAAAGTTCCCTATAAATTAAACCCTGAAGATAAATATCAGCCCGATTTTTCAACAATGCCAAAAGATGCAAAAATTATGATATTAAATTATCCGCATAACCCGACAGGCTCTTTTGCACCTTTGAAAACCTTCAAGAAGGCTGTTGATTTTGCAAAAGAAAACGGTATTTTAATTGTTCATGATATGGACAATAGCGAAATAACACACTCAGGCAAAAAACCGGCGGGAATTATGCAGGTTGAAGGCGCAAAAGATGTTGCATTTGAAGTTCACACATTTTCAAAAGCGCAAAGTATGCCGGGCTTTAGAGTTGCTTTTGCGATAAGCTCTAAAGATAACATTGATAACCTTTTAAAGGCAAAATATTTATCAGGCGGCAGTGTTTATATTCCCGTACAAAATGCGGCAGCAGAAGCGCTTAAAGACAAAGAAGGCTATATTGAAAAAGTTAATCAAATTTACAGAGGAAGAAAAAATACAGCAATAAAAAGATTAAACGAACTCGGTAGTGATGCAAAGCCAACCCAAGGCACATATTATCTTTGGGCAAAAATTCCAAAAGGGTTTAGTTCTGATGAATTTTTTAAATACATTCTCCATAAATCTCAAATTGCTTTCACTCCGGGCGATGTCTTTGGTGAAAACGGCGACGGCTATATTCGAATTGTAATGTCGGCAGATGAAAAACAAATAAATGAAGCATTTGACAGAATTGAAAAAGCAGGCATAAGGTTTGATGTAGCCAAAATGGATTTGCCGGAGGATTTAAGAAAAGAAATCAGCTCTATGGCAAACGGCACTTATTCACATACCCCAAAAAGAGAAGCAGATTTTGCGCAATATATGGAAATGCTTCCAAAAAGAAGAGAAATGTTAACAAAACGCTTTTCAGACAAAGACAAAAAATTCCAAGGCTTTATTCCAAAAGAAAATATTAATCTTCCATGGAACATTTTAAAAGACGGTCAGAGCGTGTATTTACAAAATATAAAAGAAGGTCATCCTGTTTTTGGTGAAATTCAAGATATTTTGCCATTTTCAGACAGCGAAGAATACAAAAAACTGGCAGATGAACTTAAACATCAATGGAAACAAGAAAAATATCCTAACGCAAACATTTTACCCTCTTATAAGTCAGGTAAATTTTATAATGACGCAGTTTATTTTGTTTTAAGGGCGGATGATAAAATTCAAGCCATAGCAAACCTTGAAATTCAAAATGACGGTATTATGTGGGCAAGAAGTTTAAACACCGCCCCATGGAATCAAGGCGAGTACAGAACAATGAAAAACAGCGCCCAAGCCGTTATTGCAAGAATGGTAAGTTATTGTCTTGAAACAGGCAATGAAACCTTGAAATTTGCAACCAATAACCGGAAAAATATTGCTCTTTATAAATCGCTCGGCATGAAGGAAGACGGCATAAGATATTTTAATGGTGAAGAAAATCAAGTTTTAAGATTTGATAAAGAAGATATGGAACAATATCTAAATAAATTCCAAGCCAACCTAAGCTTTTAGCAAGGTTTTTTAAAAATAATTATAAATAAAACCATATTAATTCATACACCAAATTAAAAGGCATCATTTTTATGATGCCTTTATTTAATCATTATTTACTAATGCATCGAACATAGTTTGCGCCTGAACGAACTCCACGAGTACGAACACCGCTTGTAAAATCCTGATGCCAAGTTAATCCGGATGAGCCCAACGAAACAACAGACCCCGACCAATAATAACCTGCACGAAAATTATTAACCAAAGACATATTAACAAAAAGAGACGCCAACTCATCTCTATCAGGAAGTCTTAGCCCTTCCGCCATAGTTTTGCAAACATTTGATGCATCAACCGTTCCTGAATTTTCCGAATATTGCGGCACAGCCACAGCATAATCCACACCATAACTAAAAGGTGCAACCACAATCGGATTTTTATTATAAAATGCCGTCATAAAACCAACATCTTTCCCCACCTCATTAGGACCTTCCGCCCCATTCAAATCATAAATAAAATTCACACACATCTTATTCTGCACAACATGATCAACCGATGTATCCGAACTACACAAAGGATTATAAAAAACAGCAACCGATTCCCCATTAACCGTCTCAAACGCCGCCGCCTTCGTATCCGCCACATCCCCTTCTTCACCTTCTGCATGCAGCCCATTCAACAACATTTCATTCAACTCACTCATCTTCGTCGGAAAATTCAACTCTTTCGACCCATCCAACGTCACAATTTTACTAGGCACCCCACAAGCAGAAAGCTTACCCGCCCCACAAACGTTGTTTATCTTATACACCTTCGACAACGCATCCAAAATAAAACTCTCCGCCGCCGTATCAACCGTTGCAACTCCATCATCATCAGTTTCAAACTGACCATACCCACCCAACGTATTCATCTGCCCAATCGCTTGCGCCATTCTTGCATGCAACGCCTTCCTTTGCGCCTCCCAAGCTTTTTCGTTAACATTTACCAATAAACTCGGCAACGTAATCGCCGCCACAATCCCAATAATCGCCAAAGTAATCAACACCTCAGCCAACGTAAAACCTCT
>CALUYZ010000032.1 GCA_944325175.1 Candidatus Gastranaerophilales bacterium
GCGAATCCAACAGTACCCAAAGACCCCGTTATTGAATCAGGAATAAAACTAAAAATCCCAGTTTTAGATACTTCTCAAACTATACAATTTGAACTACCTCCTTGGAAGAAGTAGTTCAAAGTAAAACAATAAATCGCACATTCACAATAAAATAATTACTGTAAAGGTACTATATCCAATTTATACCCTAATGGCACTAAAATCTTTAATAAAGTGTCAATCTGTGGTGCAGTTTTTGATTTTTCAAGTCTTGCTAAATATTCCTGCTTAATATTGCATCTATTAGCAAATTCAGCTTGAGTTAAGCCAAGTTCTTTACGAATTTGAAGAATTTTTCCCATGAGTTCTATTTTTAAATCAATTTCAGCTAATTCCTCTTTGGATAAATCAAGGGATTCTTTAAAATCTGACCAATTTGAACTATATTTTTGATTTTTCATTTTATAAATTCCTTTCGTTGAAGTCTTTAGCAAGTTTGAATGCTTTTTCTATTTCTCGTCTTGGAGTTTTTTGAGTTCTCTTTACAAAATGATTCAGAATTATGTATCTGTTTTCTTGTTTGTAAAAGAAAAAAAATCTATCTCTAAGAGGACGAAGTTCGAATATTTCGCAATCAATATGTTTAATATATGGCTCGCCGATTTCAGTTCCGTATGTTTCCAGCATATCCATATATTCAACAATTTTATTTAGTTTTATTCTTGCATCTTTTGACTTTACTGACCTGTTTTTCAAATCCATTATGTAATCTTGAGATTCACTGTATCCGTTTTCATCTTGCCAAAAGACGATTTTGTACTTTTTAGTCATTATTTTACCTAATTATATTATAACTAATTAGTTATTAAATTTCAACCCTTTTATTTATTTTTTAAGAAAGATTAATATGCTAGTCCCAATTTTTGAGTTGTTTTATGAAAAAAAGAATATAACACGAGATGTTGCTCCATACGTTACTTCTATTGAATATACAGATGTTGAACATGGAGAATCTGACGAACTTGTAATTGCGTTTGAAGATGCCGAAAAAATATGGCAAGGAGCTTGGATTCCAACTAAAGGGGATTCCTTGCGTGCATATATTGGTTATGAGGCAGAAAAACTTCTGAATTGCGGAGTATTTGAAATTGACGAGTTTGAATACGACACTCCTCCGGATACAATTACTGTAAAGGGTCTTGCTACCGGAATAAAAAAGCCTTTAAGACAAAAAAATTCTGTCGGATATGAAAATAAAACTCTAAAACAAATTGCAAAAGAGATAGCAGATAAGCACGGATACACTCTCGTTGGCGAGATTGCAGATGTGCGAGTTGATAGGATAACGCAAAATCAGGAAAGAGATTTATCATTCCTCACAAAATTAGCAGAACAATACGGTTATATTTTCAAAATAGCTGAAAACAATCTTGTTTTCTATGATGTACAAAAACTTAAAGGTTCAAAATCAACACAAATATTCTACAAACAAGATTTAATTCACATAAACCTCAGAGAAAAAACATCACAAAAATACAAAGCTGTTCAAGTATCTTATTTTGATCCAAAGAAAAAGAAAACAGTTAAAGCAACTGCGAGGAATGAGAACGTTGCAAAGGGTGATACTTTAAAAATCACAGCTCGTTGCTCTGATAGAAAACAAGCAATAGTAAAAGCAAAAGCAGCACTAGGAACTGCTGATGATAAAATAGAAGGTTCACTTGAGTTTATCGGAAATCCGTATTTAATTGCTGGTACTAACATTGAACTCAAAGGAATTGGGCATTTTTCAGGCAAATATCACATAAAACAAGCTCGTCATACTTATGACAGGTCAAATGGTTATAAAACATATTGCGAGGTGGAATCGTGCTAAGATTTGGAATTATCTCTCAAATTAACGCTCTGAACGCTCAAGCTCGTGTAAGTTTTCAAGACGACGAATCGACTTCTTACTGGTTACCAGTCCTGCAAACAAAAACACTCAATGACAAATTTTATGTAATGCCCGATATTGGAGAATTAGTTGCGTGTTTAATGGATGAAAATTCGGAAGACGGAGTCATTTTAGGAACAATTTATTCAACTGAAGATGTTCCAGTCACGCAAAGTGAAAAAGAAATATCAATGAATCTTGAAGACGGCTCATACATAAATGCTAACAAGGAAAGTCAAACGCTTACTGTAGCTTTTTCAACAATGAAACTTATTGGAAATATCGAACACGAAGGGACTTTCACAAATACCGCAGGAATAAAATCAAACGCTGACATTACAGACAAAACATCCTCTATGCAAGCGATGAGAGAAATATATAATCCTCATACTCATACAGGAAATCAAGGAAGCCCGACATCTGCCCCTAATAAAACAATGTAATATCTATGACAAATTTAAATGAAATCACCTACGTTGATTGGCAATTAAAACTAAATTCAATCGGAGAAGTTGCGCAAGGTGTTGATGATATAAATCAATGCATTGCAATCATACTTCTGACTAAAAAAGGTACAGTTCCGCATCGTCCGACATTTGGCTCAGATATCTACAAATATATTGATTACCCTATCAACGAAGCAACCCCAAATATAGTCAGAGAAGCAACTGATGCAATCACGATGTGGGAAACACGAATAAAAATAAATTCTATAAAGGTCGAAATAGAAGAATCAAATTTAACAGTAAAGGTTGAATGGACATTGAAGAATACAAGCACAACAGGTATAGCGGAGGTTACTTATGACACAGCTGCCTGAACCTAATTTTATAGAACGAGACCCCGATATAATTACAAAAGAATGGATTACAGCTTATGAAGAAAAGAGCGGTAAAGTTCTTCAGCCTGCACAAATTGAACGGCTAATGATTGATGTTGGAGCGTATCGTGAAACAGTCTTAAGAATGAAAATACAAGAAACCGCAAAACAAAATCTCTTAAGTTATGCACCACTAGATATTTTAGAACATATTGGAGAACCTCTCGGTGTAACTAAGTTGTTGGCAAATAGTTCAACAACGACTCTAAAATTCTCTCTGGATGAGCCATTAGATTTTACTTGTAGCATCCAAAAAGGTTGTGAAGTAGAAACAAAAGACGGTCTTTTTATTTTTCAAACGCTCGAAGATGTCAAAATTCTTGCAGGAGAATTATCTGTAAGCGTGGATGCAATATGCGAAACCCCCGGTAGTGCCTCAAATAATTACACATTAGGTTCAATCAATAATTTAATCACGCCTTTAGATTATATCTCTACCGTAGAAAACACAACAGTAAGTTCGGGTGGTGCTGATGATGAAGAAGCGGACAGCTTAAGAGAAAGAATTAGACAGGCACCGGAGAAATTTTCAAATGCAGGAAGTCGTGGGGCATATCGCTACCATACTTTGTCTGCACACCAATCAATAATTGATGTCGCAATAAATTCACCGTCTCCTGGTGTTGTAGATGTATATATTTTAACTAAGAACGGAATTCCAAGTCCTGAGGTAATTAAAATTGTTCAAAACTACTTAAATGATGAGAAAATTCGTCCTCTTACTGATTACGTCAGAGTTTTTGCTTCAGAAAAAGTTGAATTTTCAATAAATGCAAATATTGTACTGTATATGGATGCGGACGCAGAAAGTGTTATAAAAACTATTGACTCCAAAATGAAAGAATACAAAGTTTTATTATCGGAAAAACTCGGAAAAGACGTTATCAAAACACAAATTATATCAATATTAAACAGTATTTATGGAGTTTTTAAGGTAAACCTAGAAACTCCTGAAGAAATAGATATAAAAGAATACCAATGGGCAGATTTGGTTGATTGGAACATTGTAATTGAGGGTTATGCAAATGAGTGAATTAGCCCCAATTAATGACATTAATTTAAAAATATTTGATGAAATATGCGAAAAAAGATTTTCAAATTTAGAACTTGATGTGATTCTTGTTTCAATTATTGACAATCTTCCATCCGATGCACTACCTCACCTAGCTGAACAATATCATATTACAGGAAATGAAGGATGGTTGCAGTGTCGAAACGACGAAGAGAAAAAAGATTTAATCAAGCGTTCAATAGAAGTTCATAGGTACAAAGGCACAAAATATGCACTGAAAAAAATTTTTGATATGTTCGGACTTGAAGGACATATAAAGGAATGGTTTGAAACAAACGGAGAGCCATACACATTTACAGTAGATATAAATTTTGTTTCAAAAGGACTTGATTTTGATTTAATTGAAAGACTGGAAGACTTAATTAATGAATATAAAAATGTTCGCTCACATCTTGCAAGCTTAAGTATTGGAATGTCATCGGAATTAAAAAATTATAAAAACAAACTTATTTCTATAACAGGAGAATGCACAACAATATATCCTTTTCAAAAATCACTTATTTGGGATGAAAGCGACTGGGATGAAGCCTATTGGTCAAAGAAAATTGACGAAGAAAGAACATTGCCTGTGTGTAAATGGGATGAAAGCAATTTTGATGAAAGCGTTTGGTCTTTTGGATAAAAACAAAGTAAAGAGGAGTTTATATGGATTTTTACACAATACTAACCAATGGCGGTAAAAATGGAATTACAAGAGCATATGCAGATAGTTCAGCACTTGAATTAACATCATTTGCGGTGGGTGACGGTGGAGATGGTTATTACGATCCCGATGTAGAACAAAAAGAATTAATCAATGAAACTTATCGTGGACCAATATCAAAAATATACGTTGATACCGAATATGAAAACAGATTAATTGTAGAATGTGCTATTCCATCAGATAGTGGCGGTTATTATATTCGTGAAATAGGAATATACGATGCAAACAGGGTTTTATTTGCAGTGGGCAGGCTGCCAGAAAGCTATAAACCAATAGAAGAAGAAGGGTCTACAAGAGATTTTTATGTAAAAGTTGTTCTTGAAGTTGAAAATTTAGAAGATAGACAACTTATTATTGATTCAAATGTAAGCATTGTTTCTTTTGATTATTTAGAAAATATGCACAATCAAGACCCAAATGCTCATTACAGAAAAATAGATGCTGATAAAGTGGATGGATACCACGCTGGAAATGAGGAAAACTGTATTCCTGTATCAAATGGAGAAAAAAATACAAATTTAAATGCTGATTTAATTGATGGACACAACGCAGGAAATCATGCTAACGAAGTTTTAATTTTAGATGATAGCGGACTTGTTCCTGACATAAATTTAAAACCCTATGCGCTAGAAAATCACTCTCATCCAATAACGGATATATTAACAAATGAAAACATTCATAGCTTTAATAATATGCAAATTTTAAGCGGTTATAACACTGGAACAACAACTTACGTTTACCCTCCAGATGGATACACTATGGAAGACCTTTTGGCATTTCTTCCTTCAATTAGGGTTATTCATTATAACGGAGATGTAGATAATAACGACTCAATGTACTGCTATTGGGATAAAGAGGCAACAAGAATAAGAATAACATGCTACAACACTGAGCAAAGAGCTAATCCGCAGGTTAATTGGCTTGCTATATGGAGAAAGAATATCCCACAACAAATTTAAGGAGTAATATATGTCAATAATTGAAGAATTAGTTGAATTTAAACCGAAAACAAAAGCTGTATCTAATGATATAAATAGCAATTTTGAAACACTTCGTCTATCAAATAATGAACATGAAAATAAAATAAATACCTTAAACACTCTTTTTGAGGAATACAAGCAAAACCCTGCAAAAATAATTGATTCGTCAACAAATGTTCTTGAATTAGTTGGAAATACTAATAATTTTAAGGCTGTTGGAACTTCTACTATTGATACAATAACAGGAAAAACATCCGGATTTGTTTTTATTGAATTTCTTGATACAAGGAAACTTATTAGTAGTAACATTCTAAGATTGCAAAATAATGTTGATAGAATTACCAAAAATGGGGATATAGGAATTTATCTTTTTGAAAATGAAATTATAAAAGAAGTAAGTTATTTTACAGCAAAAGAAGAATATACAAATTCTTATCCCACACAGACAATTTTAAATGCCCCCAAAAACAAATATGGCAAAGCTGATTTTATTGAAAAAATTAAATTAACAGATGACATTATGCCAATAATGGATTCATTTGAAAATGAGACTTGCGTTATTTCATCAAGTTCACAATATGATGCAATAAATTATATGCCTTGGAAAGCATTTAGACATCACACCAATGATGCCTATGGTTGGTTGACTATAAATGGGGTAACCACAGGTTGGTTAAAAATTGAATTTAAAAATATTACTCCAAAAGTAAAAGCCTTTTCAATTACTTCAAGGAATTCTGCTGATGCAAATACACATTCACCCTGCGATTTTGTAATAGAAGGAAGTAATAATGATACAGATTGGACTCTCCTTGGAGATTATAAAGATAATTTAAATTGGGTACAAAATGAAAAACGATATTTTGCACTCACATATTTTGAAAGTTTTAAATATTACCGAATAACAATAAATAAAAATTGCGGAAATGGAACTTTTAGTGGGTTTGGAGCACTGGAGCTATATGAATCTATAAATGATATTATGCCAATGGTTGCAAAACTTAATTTTTCAATTGATAAACCTCTTCTTATAAATACTGGTGTCGGAACATCCTCGATTGGAAAATTAAATCAACTATCACAAATAAATGAAACAATAAGCATAGAAAATCTTTTAAATAACTCAATAATGTATGTTGGTTTCAAAAAAAATAGCGAAAACAAATTTGAACCTTTTGTAACATCCGCCAGACCGACTTATTCAAATTCTTTGCAGAAATACTCCAACAAAAATTCAATTCCAACAATGATTTCTTTAACTACAAGTAAAGAATTTAAATTCGGATATACGGCAAGTTGCAGCAGCTTTTATACCCCAACAGGCGCAAGCTATCCTTGTTATCTTGCATTTAATGGTGTTCGTAATAATAAATGGGTAGCCAATGTTGTCGGTGGAAACCAATGGTTACAAATTGATTTCCCTAATTATAGAAAAATTGCAAGATTTACAATCGTAGCTTCACATGATGATCCCGGAGGAAGTGTTAAAAAAGGTTATATTAAAGGCTTTAATGGAGAAGAATGGATTGTTCTAAAAGAAATTAGCGAAGAGACAGATTGGATTGCAAATGAAGTTAGACATTTTGATGCTGATGTTATCGAAGAGTGCATCCAATTTAAACTTGAAATTACTGAAATTCAAAATATGGCAACACGAGCACAAGTTGCCGAATTTCAAATGCATGAAGTTGCCGATTGTTTTGTGATTCCAGAGAATAAATTCTATTCTTATAACCTTGAAACACAAGAATTTGAAGAAAAGGAAATTA
Source organism: Candidatus Gastranaerophilales bacterium (assembly GCA_944325175.1). Lineage (GTDB taxonomy): Bacteria > Cyanobacteriota > Vampirovibrionia > Gastranaerophilales > Gastranaerophilaceae > Galligastranaerophilus_A. The sequence goes on from CALUYZ010000032.1 coordinate 7,320, forward strand.
TCTATGTAGGCAGAATTAAAACTCTAAATAATTTTATATCCGATGTATGTAGTTATGCAGTAGAAAATCAATATATAAGCGAGGATACGGATTTAAGCATAAATACATTATATTCCTTTTTTCATAATCTTGGTTTTGATTATAAAAATTTAAAAGTTTCAGGTTGGATAAAAGATAAAACAACAGGATTTACAATGCCTTGGTATCCTGACTCAAATTATGATGCAGGGATTGAATTTAATAACTATGGTTTTCACATTGATGAATGTCAATTTAATGTAAGAACACCATCAACCTTAATGCGATTTAAAGATTGCGATAATATAGCGCGCTCATACAACAGCAATGTGTCGTTACTGTTACAAGTTGAAAGGATTTTTTAATGTATTCAGTTATAAGAAATAACAATTATATGGAAACAGACTCCTTGCTTTTTGATGATTTTCAAGTACCTAAAAAACCGCACGAATATGCAATATTTTTAAACGGAGAGTGGGTTTTAGACGCAAATGCATATTTTAATGCTATCGACAAAGTAGAAGCAGAAGCTTTTTTAAATGAAACGGATAAATTAGTTTCACTCTATAAAGAAGAAAAAGACTTAGGAATTACAACTACATTAAGTGATGAGGAATATTTGGAGTTAATCACAAAACGTCAAGAAAGGAGAATCATTTTAAATGACCTCACTATCTAAAATTTGTTTACACTGGACCGCAGGTGCTAATACCCCTTGCGATACAGATTTAAAAGCATACCACTATTGTGTAGATAAATATGGGAAGATTTTTGCAGGCACACATAAGCCTGAAGATAATCTAAATTGCTATGACGGCAATTATGCAATGCACTGTGGTGGTGGAAATACTGGTTGTATTGGTCTATCGGTATGTGGAATGGCAGGTTTTACATCAGATAAAAAACAAACAAAATACCCCTTAACACAAAAACAGATTGAAGCACTGTGCTGCTTAACAGCTTATTTGACTGTCAAATATGGGATTTTAATATCCGAAAAATCAGTATTCACACATTATGAATTTGACCAAAGGCGTGCAAAACAAAAACGTGAAGGCAAAATAGACATTACTTATCTTCATTATTTGCCTCACTTGTCAGCAGATAGTGTCGGGAAGTACCTTCGACAAAAAATATCTTGGTATAGAGACAAGATAAAAGCCAACAAATACAAGTTCATTAAGAAAGGAGACTACTATGAGTTTATTCTCGTGGCTTAAAGATTGGAAAGTTTTGAATGAGCTATGGAATGTTATTGAGCCATTCGTAATAAATTTGGCTGAAAAGAATGTCCCAAAGTATATTACAAAACTCTATGAGAACCTTGCTAAGGTTGCTCAGCCTGCAATAGACAGCTTGTATAAGTTAAAGGAGAAAATTAAAACTTCTCCGAATGCATTGGACGATTATTGTTTTAATCAAGGAGTTAACGCAATTGAATCCTTTGCTAAACATCTTCTAGAGGCTGTTGAGAAGTTGAGAGCTTAATGCTTGGACTATCAGCTATAATCAAATCTTTTCTTGACTGTATTTCGCAATTTGCGAAATATGGTCAGGTTAAGATTGAAAATCAAGAAACAACAACAATCATAGAAGATAAAGAAAACTTAGAAAAAGCCGGAAATATTGCAGAACAAATTATTGAAATAACACAAAAATATAAATCCTCTATGTCTAAGAGGGATCAAAGAAAATTAAAATCGTTAATTAAAAAATTTAATAAGGTAGATTAGTTATGTCTTGGAGAAATTTATTAAACGTACAAAATATTGAAAAAGGTTTCTTTTCCTCCTCTAATTCCTATGGCATACCTGATATAAACAAGGATGAGTTCGAAGTTAAAGAACTCATCCCATATCGGGTAGATTCTAACAGAAATGGCACAGCCCACTTCTTTTTAGATGATTATAGGTTTGAAAGATGTTGGAAAAACACTGATTCTCAAATTAAAGAATTAAAAAAATATGATGGAGTCTTATCCCCAGACTTTTCTATGTACACAAACTATCCTGAAGCATTCCAAATTTGGCAGGTTTACAGGAATCGTTGGTGTGCTCGTTACTGGCAAATGCTTGGAATTAAGGTTATTCCATCAATCAGTTGGTCAGATGAATCCAGTTATAAATATGCATTTTTAGGTGTTCCAAAGGGTTCAATTGTTGCAGTGGGGACTGTTGGTGTACTTAATTCAGAAGAAGCTAAAAGACTGTTCTTGCAAGGTTTTAAAGAAATGATAAAACAACTTGAACCAAAGCAGATTTTGATTTATGGAAACAAACTGACCGAACTTGAAGGGTATAAAAACCTCAAGTGGTTTGAACCATACATGAATAAATTTGAAAAGAAAGGTAGGTAAAAATGGGAGGACGTGGTTCAGGAGGCGGAAAAGGCGGCGGAGGTGCTGCTTCAAAAGCCCCTAAAAATATCGGGGAAGGTATTACGGATAAAAATGAACTTATAAGATTGTATAACAGTATTTCAGGAAATACAGCTTATACAGCCGAAGAAAGAGTACGAGCAATGGAATCTATAAAAAAACGAATAGATGAACTTGATGCTAAAAAAGCCGCAGATTTAAAGCAAAAACGTCTTGATGCTCTTGCTAAAGCTCGTGCTAAACGTGCAGAAAATCTCAAAAATGGTGTAAAACCTGAAAAGAAACCAAGAACACCAAAAGCCAAAATGTCTATGGATAGCACAGTTTCTAATTTGAAAGATGAATTAATAAGTAAAGTTTCAACTGATGGATACATTAGACGTAGCGACTTTAGGGTTGAAGATTACGGAGACTTTATAAACGTATCAGTCCGTAGCCTCGGGAAATGGAAAAATCCTTCTGATGCAAGAGGTGAGGAAGATTATGATTGGCAAGTCCTGCACAAATCAAGTCGTGCTCAAATCGACAAAGTAGTTAATCGAATAGCCAAAAAATCAGGAAGGAAACTTTCTTGGTCGCAAGAAGAGAAGAACTGGATTGGCGTAGATATTCCGAAAATGAAAGGAGATTAATATATGGGAGGACGTGGCTCAGGCGGTAGCAGAGGCGGAGGCGGAGCAAGTAAATCAATTAATGCTAAAACTGAGAACGAATTAAATTACTTGTTAAATAAATCATATAAATACGATGATGATGCCTACGAATTCTCAAGAAGAGCTGCCTCTGAACAAGCTATTGCAAGAAAGTATAAACAAGCCGGTAAAAAAGAATTGGCGGAAAAATATACACAATACGCAAAAGAGGCACAGGCAAAAGCCGATGAAGCAAAAGCACAGTCTAAAAAATTTAAAACAGAAGCTTCAAAGTTAGCAAGTAAAAAAGTACAAGATATTCCAAGGACATACCAATACAAGGGTGAAAATGGTGTAAGAACCGTATATAAGAGTCCTCAAAATGCACGAAAAGCCTACGATCAAGCAAGAGAGAATTTGGTTAGTACAGCATATAGAGACCACCCTAGTATAGTAAAATCTCCAAAAGGTGGATATAGTGTTGTTCCACATGGAATAGCGAAATTAAATAACTTAAAAGAAATCAGCCCATATAGTATTGATATGAGCGATTCTTAATTGTGTCTAAATGATACGGAATTGGAAGAAACGACTTCCAATTCCGTGTATTCGAGTGATTAATGTGATTGTAGTTATAAAAGGAGGTCAATATGACAGAAACAATCACAGCACAAGAAGTTTTAAAAAGCAGACAAAACTTCAGCAATTACATTGAAAAGCACAAAGACAAAGTAATTGAAGAATTACTTAAAGATTATCCAAATCGAGGCTTGCACATTATCTGCCAGCAGTTAACACAAAATGCAGATGGCTTAATGGAAGCAGTAAGTGAATTAAGAGGAAATCAAAAAGCCTATATATTTTGGTTTATAGTAAACGAAAAAGAAGATTTAATTAATATCGCTAAAACATTAAATCATTGTTTTAATCAAAATTATTGTGGACTTTTTGTAATTAAAACTATTTTGAACGGGGATAAAATAGAATTTAAACCTATTTTAAAACCCGAAATCCCAACAAAACAAGTTAGAAATAACAATACACCTGCAAAACAAATACAAAAAGAATACTGGGATAGATACTTTGAAGTCTGTGATGAATTACAAAGCGAAATGCAAATCAATCCTGCTCCACAGCATTATCAATATATTTCAATTGGTAAAAAAGGTGTGCAGATAATGCAAACTGTAAATACTAAAGATAAATATGTTGCAACTGAACTATTTATTAATAACGACAAAGACATATTCAATAATCTGCTTAAATCAAAAGATGAAATTGAAACAAAATTAGGATTCTTAGATTGGCAGGATTTAGAAGGTAAAAAATCTTCAAGAATTAGACAGGTTCTGCATTATGACATAACCGATACAAGCAATCTCGATGAAACTATAAAATCTCACATAAAAATGGCAGAAGATTTTAGAGAAACATTTAGAAATTATTTATAAGGGGGCTTAAATGAAAAGAATCGTTGTTGAATTTAAAGAAACCTATATGGAACATAGCGTTATAAGAGAATGCGAAGTTTCAAGTTTGGACGAAGTAATAAGACTTTATGAACTAAACAATAATGACATCGAATATTGGAAAGTTCTTGAAGAAACCGATTTATAAGCATAGGGAGGGCTTATGGCAAAGAAAAATCTTAAAGAATCAGCTCTTAGATATGAAATTCAAATAAACCTAGATAATGTCCTTGATATCTTAGGGAAACTCAAATTTGTAAATACATCTGAAGTTTGGTTTGAAAGACTCGCCTACGATTGGCTGGATAATAACCCCTCTGAAAAAGATATAAATAAGGTTTTAAAAGAGTTGGGATATTAAATCTCAACTCTTTTTTAATGTGTCTAAATGATACAAAATAGTCTCAATGGCTTGAGATTTTTGCTATTGCAATCGATTAATGTCAGTACAGACAAACGAAAGGATTATATTATGACAATGACGAACGAAGAAAAGTATGAAAAGAACTACCAAGGATTTATGAAAGAATTAACAAGAATTTCTAAAAAGTACGGAATAGGAATTAATGCTTGTGGTTGCTTTGATTACTACGATTTAAACGGATTCAAGGATATTGAATATTACAACGATTCTTCAAGTGGCGATATTAGAATCGCAGGAATTATTTATAGCGATGGCACAGAAGCAGAATTATAAGGAATGAAAAATGATAGACGATTTAAAATTAAAAAAGTTTTTAGTTGTACACTCTGATGGAACAAGAGATATTACAGAGGCAGTTAATGATGAATTTTTAGAAATTAGATACGAAGAAATTGACGAAAAAATTGAATCTATTGAAGAGATAAAAATTCAAAAAATAAAAATTGTAAAATACGGTTCAATTCTATATGAAATCAAAAGAGAATACACCGATAGTGAATTTAACGAAGTTGTGGAGAAAATCCTTAATAATATAAGAAACATCGCTTTTGATAAAAAATCAAACTCTTTTATATGTGAAAAGAAAATTACAGCCGAATTAGCTTATTTCTTGTTTAATTCTAATGCACTGTAACAATGTGTCTGAATGATGCAAAATACACATAGTTACTTGAAATAGTGTGAACACTATTCGATTAATGACAATGCACAAAACGAAAGGGAAATAAAATGAAAGTAAAAGAATTAATTGAAAAATTAAAAAATGTAGATGAAAATTTTGAAGTAAAAATCACAGATATGGAAGGTAATGTTGATGAAGATATACAAGTTGTTGACCACGATTTTGAAACAGTTTATTTAGTAGCAGAGTATTTATAATTAAGGGTATAAATTATGGAATTAAAAAACAAAAATAATATGTTGTTCGGAACTAAAATTTACAATAATAAAACCAATGAAATAGGACTGCTTATTTACACTTGGACAAATTCATTTGCCGATGGCGATATTGAGTATGCAACCTGTGTTGATAAAAACGGAAAAAAATATAATATTGAAATGGATAATATAACACCAATTGAAGAATAAAAAAACTCTAATGCAGATGAAAAATGCATTAGAGTAAGAAGTGATGTATCAAATATTATTCTTTAGGGATTGTTGATTTATTTTGAAGATGTTTTTCGATTATTTTATAAATGTATCTTTGAGAAAAACCGCACTCTAATGCAAGTCGATTTATTGTATATTTTCTACCATCATACTGACTTATTATGTATCTCTTTTTGACCTCTGTAAAAGCATTTCTTGGAATTGTAACTGTTAATCCTGGAGTTAGAAAAATTAAAGCCAAAGCTGATCGTATGCCAGCTGATTCAGCAATTGTCTTTAAATCATCATTTGGCATATCTTCTGGTCTTATATAATCCATCCAAGGTTTATATTCCATTATCTCCTCTTATTATTTATAGTGGTCTCATCAGTTAGAGCCTTACTCTAAGACGGTCAGCTTGCACCGTTAGCCGACCGTTTCGACCTGTTTATTATTAACAAGATGACATACTAGTTGGTGTCAACATGTTTTCCATATCCTTTTCCAACTTTGTAAGAATTGCAATTTGCCCTTGAAGTATTTTGCAAGCCATTTTTCTCTCATACTTGCCACTCCAATTCTCTTCATCTGTTGCAACTTGTCCTAGTCTGTTGTACGCAACATCAAGTTCTTCATTAAGAACAATAATTTGATTTTTAATTAAGCCCATCATTGCACATTCTTTTTTATTATTTTCTTCCTGTGCAATATCACCAAAGAACTGATTGTCTCTCATTGTTGACATTTCTTCATTTGTTTTTTCCATTGTTAACATAGTTTTTCTCCTTTACTTTTCTTCTACTACTTAAGTGTGGCCGCACTTTTTTCTAATTTTTTTTTGATTGCTGTTATTGCCTGAATGACTTTTATTGCCTTTATTTTTGTCAGAAACATAACATCATCCACTTTAAATTTTGATCTTAAAAATTTTCTAAGAGATTTTTTTGCATATTCATCAGTGTCGTAGTAGCAAATATCTCTCCATAAACCTTCTATCATTCTTAATTGAGCATTTGTAGCCATTTCCTCATCACGATTTAAATTCTCATATTTTTTAGTTCGTTTTACCCATTTATTTAATGCGATGGCTTTTTCTTCGAGAATTTCTATAAAAATACCGGCTTCTGTAAATGTTAGATTCTTTGAACTTTGAACATCAAAAGACATCAGCATTTCTCGGTATAAATCATCATCCATACCTAATATGTTTTTTAATGCATGTATTTTTCTAATCTGAAAAGTCGTAGCCATATTTAATTCTCATATCATCGAGTTGTAATTCTCGTCCGTGTTTAATACCGATTTGCACTCCCAAAATAAAAATGGCAAGAGCTATTAAAAAGATGTTTAACCATAATGAAGTGTCGGGTCGGAATTTCTTACCTTCGCGCATTTTAATACCTCCTTATGCCATTAATAATTTGGAAGTTTCTTGGATCACAGCACTATCGACCTCAGCCTTGTCGTTAAAACGAGCAATGCTAATGCTGTGTGTTATTAAGTGTTCTAATCTTCTTGTATTTCCATCTGAATACTGAAGATATACATCTGCTAAATCAGGGTTTTGACCAACTGCTCTAAGAATGTCTTGAATATCTACAAGTTGGATTCTATTGAGTATTTTGGTATATTTAACTCTTGAATAGAGTTGGTCATACTGATTGTTGTATCCTTTCAAGTTCTCAAGTAGAATAGACCTTCCTACTAAAAGAACTCCAACGCCAGTTTTATCGTGGATTCTACGAGCAATTTCCAATGCTCTGTATGGAAGATTTTCAGCTTCATCAATAATCAAAAGTCTGCCTGATTGGTTTAACTTTCTTACAACCTCGTCCATCAAATCATATACAGAGCCTTTGCCCGCTAGTCCTAAACGTCTGTGAACCTCTTTAAGAAGTGATTTGGCTGTATATCCTGAATCACTTTCAATTAAAATTGAATCCATAAACATTTTGGTATATCTTTTTACCGCAACTGTTTTTCCAAGTCCGGCACATCCAACGCAAACACCGATTTTACCTTGTGTATGACACAATCTACCAATCTCGTTTATATAACGAGAAGTTGAAATATCTACAAAAGGGAGGTCATTATTACTAACACGTTCACGTTCACGATTAATGAAATTATTTATAGCATCAGTGATTTTGTCATTTTTACCGTTATAATTGTCATTAA
>CALUYZ010000033.1 GCA_944325175.1 Candidatus Gastranaerophilales bacterium
TAGCTCAGATTGGTTAGAGCGCATGCCTGTCACGCATGAGGTCGCGGGTTCGATCCCCGTCGTCCCCGCCACTAAATAAAATAAAATTAAAAGAACCCTTAAAATAGGGTTCTTTTTTTGCTATTATAAAAATATAAAGTTTATATTTTGGTGTCTTATGAAAGATAGTTTAGAAGATATTCAAAACAGAGGTTTTGGCATAATTGATAAGTATATTTGCTCAAATTGTGTTAAAAACGAATTTGCAAAAAATTGGATTAAGAGAAATGCTAAAATAAAAACAACTTGTTCGTACTGTGGCAAGAAAACGAATTGTCTTTATATGGAAGAATTTCTTAAATTCTTAATGGCTGCAATAAAATATTATTTTGAGCCGGCTGAAGGCAATTTAGGTTACGACAGTGAAGAAAAAACTTATTTAGGAAGAACATACGATAAATATGAAATTGCATACAAGCTTATAGAAGCGCTTCAAATAGATTTTACAAAAGAACTTGCAGATGATATAAAAGATGTTTTGAACGATATTCTTTTATGCGATAGAAACCCTTATGGCACAAGCCAATTACAGTTTTGTGAAAACTCATGGAAAAGATTTAGTCACCTTGTAAAATATAAAACCAGATACTTATTTTATGCAGATGATACAAAATGCCAGCTTGAAAAAGCTTTCATGTCAGCCTCTGAAATGCTTGATTATACTGCATCTTATCTTGAAAAATTAAACTTATTCACAACCTTAAAGCCCAATGTTAAGTTTAAACGAGCAAGAATTGTTGAAAATAATCTTGAAATAAATGAGAAAGAAATGGCTTCTCCCCCTTATTATCAAGCGAAAAATAACAGAATGTCGGCTGAAGGAATTTCCGCCTTTTACGCCACTTTTGAAGACGATGTTGCAAAAGAAGAAGCACTAAACAGCGAGAAAGATTTAACCGGCAAAAAGCTCGTTATAGCTGATTTTGTCAATCTAAATGAACTAAAATGTTTAGATTTAACTAAAATCTTAGAACTCAATTTGCCCGATTGGCTCGATATAAATAAATCAAGCGAAAGGGAAGTTATACTTTTTTACAGATATCTTCACAAAGCCCTAAGTTCTCCCATTAAAAAAAGTGACACCAAAAACAAAAACATTGAATACGTTCCAACTCAAATTTTTGCCGAATATTGCAAAGAAGTCCTAAAAGTAGATGGCATCATATATTCAAGCTCTGTTTATCAAAACGGCAAATGCATCGTTCTTTTTGTCGACCACGAAGCTTGCCTCACCCCAAAGAAAAACGACATCATCACCTTTGAAAATAAACAAAAACTAAAGTATATTTCACATAAGATTTTTAGCTTTTAAGAATTGTATAAAAATTAAAATTTTGCCTGAATTTGTTGAAAATTCAGGCAAGAAGGTGAGAAATTAACTTGGTTTAATTTTTTCTGTAACCGCATTTGGGGCAAACATCATTGACAAGTTCAATGCCGCAGAGGGGGCATCTATCCATTGTTTTGGTTACTTTAAAATCTTCTGTTGCTGCGTTTACGCCGCTTGTGAAGGTGATTTTTGAGATGTTTAGTTTGTCTTTTAGAAGGTCATAAACAATTTTTATCATGCCTTCTGTTGTCATTGTTTCTTTTGTTACGACTATTCTGCAGTCTGGGTATGCAACTGCAAGGTCTGTTTTAAAAGCAACGCCTTTCATGGTGTTTTGAGGGGCGCCGTTTTTAATTCCTTGTTTTTCATAAACTTCTAAAATGGCGGGAAGTAAGGGGTCATCTTCTCTTAAAATTGTTGCATGGTCAAAATTCTTTAAAACTTCCCATGCGGTTTTTTGAATTTCATTGCAAGGAAAAACCATATTAACGCCCATGTTGATTGAATCTTCCACTTCAATGGTAAGCGTGCCTGTGTGACCGTGAAGGTATTGGGCTTCGCCTTTAAAATTGTAAAATCTGTGGGCGTACTGAAGGTCAAAAGTTGTGATTGATTTCATAATTTTTTCTCCTTTTTTTATATAAATAAATTAGAATTTGAATTGCTGCTTTCTGTTATATATTTTGCAACACCTGCAATTTCAATGTTATCAATTAATTCTTCTTCTTTTATGCCCATAATGTCCATAGTCATTTTGCAAGCAATGAATTTTACTCCTTGTTTTTGGGCCTGTTGAATTAATTCTTTTAGAGTTGGCACATTTTTATTTTTCATAACTTTTTTCATTAAAAATGAACCTATTCCCCCTATGTTCATTTTAGAAAGAATTAATTTATCAGCACCTTTTGGCATCATTATTTCAAACAATTTATCAATGAAGGGTTTTTTAGTTTTAAAGTTTTCTTTTCTTAAAACATTTAGCCCCCAAAAGGTGAAAAATATGGTAACATCTTTGCCGCTTGCTTTTGCGCCGTTTGCTATGATGAAGGCTGCAAGCGCTTTATCTAAATCATTTGAAAAAAGAACAATCGTTTCGCCTTTATTTTTCTTAGGTTCGTTTTTTTCGAAATTCCCTTTTTGAATTGTTGCGGTAATTTTTTTATCTTTATCGGTTAAATTTATTAATGTATTATTTGTAGAAATGCACCATGCCTGAACATCCGAATAAAACCCTTTATCGTTAGAGGTTATTTCTATTGTTTCGCCTTCGTTTATTTTATTCATCGTTTCTGCAAGCTTCATAACGGGCCCCGGGCAAGAAAGCCCGCAAGTATCTATTTTTAATGCATTTTCATTGCTTTTTGCATTTAGCGCTACAGTTGCCTTTTGAAAAGTTTTGTTTTGTTTATTTTTTTCAATTTCCATATACAATTTCATTCCGCCCATAAAGGAATAAACATTGTTAAACCCTTTTTGAATTAAAATTCTTGAAGCAAGATAGCTTGTATAGCCTGTGTTACAAATTAAAACAACTTTTTTATCTTTTGGAATTTCATTATATCTTTTTCTTAATTCTGCCAAGGGAATATTCACTGCGTTTTTTATGCCGTTAACTTGAAAAACATCCGAAGTTCTTACATCTACAACAAAAGAATCTTCAATATCTTCATAATATGCCGGTTTAAAAAGCCCCAATAAAAGATTTTCTGCCGCCATTCCCAAAATATTAACAGGGTCTTTAGCTGAAGAATACGGGGGAGCATAGCAAAGTTCACTATCTAATAATTCTTGAATTTTGCCCCCGTTTCTCATAACAGATGCAATTACATCTATTCTTTTTTCAACGCCTTCTTCACCCACTGCTTGAGCGCCTAAAATTTCCCCTTCATTGTTAAATAAAAGCTTGTATAAAGTTTGGGTTGCATTTGGGTAATATGAAGCGTGGGAATTTCCAAAGGTGAAAATTTTCCAATAGGGAATGTTATTCGCTTTTAATTGTTTCTCGTTAAAGCCGGTTGCTGCTATTGTATAATCAAAAACTTTTATGGCTGATGTTCCTTGAGATTTTTTGTATTTTGAATTTTTGCCTAAAATGTTATCTGCTATAATTCTTCCTTGCCTGTTGGCAGGTCCGGCTAATGGAATTAAAACGTTTTCATTATTAATAAAACTTTTAACTTCAATGCTGTCTCCGGCTGCAAAAATATCGGGGTCGTTTGTTTGCATATTGTCATTTACAATAATTCCCCTGTTTACATTAATCCCCGCATTTTTTGCAAGTTCAATTTCAGGTTTAACTCCTATTGCAAGAATTGCAAGGTCATAGGGAATTTTTTTGCCTGAATTAAGTTCAATTTCATTTTCAAAAAATTCCTTAACACCGTCTGTTAAAATTAATTCAATGCCCTTTTGCCTCATTTCATTTTGGGCAAATGCGGCAATTTCATAATCAACGGGTGCTAAAATTTGATTTTGCATTTCAACAAGGCTTGTTTTTAACCCCATTAAATTAAGGTTTTCTGCCATTTCAACACCAATAAACCCACCGCCTATTACAACTATATTTTGGGTATTATTATTTTTTATATAGGCTTTTATTTTGTCAATATCGCTTAAATTTCTAACCGTGAAAATGTTTTTATTGTTAATTCCGTTTATTGGCGGTTTAATTGGGTTTGCGCCTTGAGATAGAACTAATTTATCATAATGAAATTTTTTGCCTTCTTTTGTTAGAACAAATTTTTCATCTCTATTTATTAGGGTAACTTCTGTATTTGATTCAACATCAATATTAAACATGGTTTTAAAGCGCATTGGTGTTGATACAAGAATTTTTTCCCTTTCTTCTATAACACCTGAACAATAATAAGGAAGCCCGCAATTTGCTATTGAAACCTCATTTGTTTTTTCCAAAATTAAAATTTCTATATTTTCATCTAACCTTCTTAACCTTGTTGCACAGCTTGCGCCACTTGCGCCGCCACCTATTATAACAACTTTCATAAAACCCTCATAAAATATTTTCGTATATTCGCATATTAGCATATTCATATTAACAAAATTTTTATAACTTGTCAATGATGTTTGACAATATTCGAATATTGTAATATTCTCACAATATGGAAATTGATATAGATATAGAAGAATATACGGCTATTTTTAAAGCTTTGGCGCACCCCACAAGGCTTACCATTGCATATAACTTAATGAAAAAGCCTGAATGTAACGTAAATAGAATGAGTGAATGTTTGAATATTCCCCAACCAACCGTCTCTCAGCATCTTTCCATTTTAAAAAACGCAAAAGTTATAACGGGCAAAAGATGTGGTAATCAAATTTGCTATAAGGTGGATAATAAAAAAGTTATAAGCATTTTATCGCAACTGGCAAAATAAAATTTCTTTTAAATTTTTTAAACGTTGAAGTTTTTTCAATTTTTATTTTAAGGTTAAAGTTAAAACTATAAATTGAAATTTCTGTAATTTTTTGTATGTTGCCTGAATATTAAAGTGCGGTTGTTTCTTTTTTGTTTCTTCTTTCCATTCTTCTTAGTTGTTCTTGCCTTTTTTCTTCGGTTAATTTACATTCTTTAAGAAGTTTTTTATAATATTCTTCTCTTTCTTTGGGGTTTGAAATTTTTTCTGCTTCAATTAAACCTTTTTCAAATTTTTGTTTTCTTTCATACCAGCCTTGATTTTTTAATTTTGTTGTAGCATGGCATATCATAGGAATTCCTATGGGGGCTGTTATTAATAAATCCGTTAAAAAAATTCCTGCGGATAATTCTGCAATATGTTTTCCTCTTTTAGGAAATGCCCTTGGATTTTGATATTTATATGGAACATATTCTTCCCAAACAGGCGGTTTTGGCATTTCTTTTTCGGTTAATTCCCCCGCAAAAACGCTTGGTGTAATAAAATTTAGCGCAAGACAAAAAACAAGAAAAGAATTTATCGCTTTCATTATAAAACCTTTTTACTTACTTACCTTTTTAATTATCTTTTAAAAATGGCGTGTAAAAAAAGTTTTTTATTTAAAATTTACAATTTTATTTGACTTCTTTTAAGGTTTTAAGCGCCATAATTGCGTTTGGAAAGCCTGTATATGGCATTGATTGAATAATAACAGCAGCTATTATTTCTTTATTATTACCAACTTTCATGTTGCCTTTAATGTGTGCTTTTAGTGTTTCTTTATCACCTGTTGCAGTTAAAATTGCAATAGTTAAAAGCTCTCTTGTTTTAATGTCTAAACCACTTCTTGTGTAAAAATCGCCAAAGCAAACTTCAACTAAAAAGCGGCTGACATCATCTCCTACGTTGTTTGGAAGATTTTTCAGACTTTGTTTAATTTCATCTCCATAAATCGGGTTTTGAATTTCAAAGCCTTTTTCATATCTCTCATTGTCTTTAATTGTTGTTGTATCTTCTAAAGGCAGTTTTATACCCCTTTTTTCAAAAACTTCATTCATTGTATTAATTGCATTTAAACTTTTTGGAAACCCGATAAATGGCGCCAACTGATACATTGCTTCTCTTATTTCAACAGGCGCAACGCCAACATTTAAGGCAGCGTTTATGTGGGCGTTTAATTGTGGCAGAGTTTGCATGGTTCCAAGAACGGTTATTGTAATTAATTCTCTTGTTTTTATATCAAGTTCACCTATTGTAAAAATTTCGCCAAAAATATATTTTTGCAAAATTGCCATAAATTCAGGGTCTGTGCCATTTTTTCCCAAAGGATCTAATAAAAATAATTTGTTAAAATTTTCTTTACAAATTTCTTCTTTTGTCATATCGCCTCTTTCTGTTGCTAAACAAACGTTACAGAGCAAAATAAACATTAAAAATATTTTAAAAAATTTACTTATATTCAATGTCAGAAACCTTATCAAGCCAAGTGGTTACATTGTTTGGAATATTTGTTTCTATTGAAATGTGTGCAAATTCTGAATCCGGGGCTGCCCCATGCCAGTGTTCAACATTTGGCGGAATTTTAACCACATCGCCCTTTTTTAATTCTTGAATTTCCTTATTTCTTTCCTGATACCTTCCAACACCCATGGTCACAAGCAGAATTTGCCCGCCTGAATGTTTGTGCCAATTAGTTCTTGCGCCTTTTTCAAAAGTAACGTTTCCTATTGAAGAATTAAAAACATCATCTTTTGAAACTAGCATATTAAGGTGTGTTTCACCTGTGAAAAATTCGCCGTATGGGTTAATTTCGCCTTTTTCAAAAGGTTGAGAGTTTTCTTGTGCCATTATTGTTAAATCTCCTATTAAACAAAACATAATTAAAAAAATGATTATTTTTTTCATATTTTACCCTTTTAAATTTGTTTTAAAAAATTCTTCAAGTTTTTTAAAGGGAATTTTTTCTAAGTTATCGTATAAATCTGTGTGGTTTGCATTTTCTACTATTAAAAGTTCTTTATTTTCGCCTTTTAATTTTTTAAATGCATCTTCGCTAAAATATCTGCTGTGGGCTTTTTCGCCGTGTATGATTAAAACGGGCGTTTTAATTTCACCGGCGTATGCTAAAATGGGCGAATTAATTAAAGATAATGTTGAGGTTAAATTCCAGTTGCCATTTGAATTAATTGACCTTTTGTGAAAGCCTCTTTTTGTTTTGTAGTATTCGTAATAATCTTTTACAAATTGTGGTTCATCGCCTGTTAATTTTTCAGGCAGCCCGATTGCCTTTTCATATTTTCCCATTTTAAAATCTTTTGTTCTTTGGTTGTTTAGGCTTTCTTTCAGTTTGTATCTTTTGTTTTCATCTAATGAATCAAAATATCCTTTTGCGCTAACTCTTGTCATATCATACATTGTGATTGCCGCAGTTGCTTTTATTCTTGTATCGATAGAAGCTGCGTTAATTCCAAACCCGCCAAAACCGCAAATACCTATTATTCCTATTTTATTTTGGTCAACATTTTTGTAATTCGATAAAAAATCAACTGCGGCGCTAAAATCTTCTGTATTTATATCGGGCGATGCAACATTTCTTGGTTTTCCACCGCTTTCGCCTGTATATGAAGGGTCAAAAGCAAGAGTTATAAAGCCTTTTTCAGCCATTGTTTGAGCATATAGCCCTGATGATTGTTCTTTAACTGCGCCAAATGGCCCTGAAATTGCAATGGCAGGCAGTTTTTCATCTTCTTTTAAATTTTTTGGCAAATATAAATCACCTTTTAAATTAATTCCAAACCTGTTTTTAAATTCAACTTTTTGAACATCAACAAGTTCGCTTTTTTTAAAAACTTTATCCCAAACAATTTCTTTTGCCATAGTGCTTAACCCCCCTGTTGTTACGAAAAATAAACATATTGTAAAAAATATAAAAAGCTTTTTTAGCATAAAAAACAATTCCCTTTTTTAAATATATTTTTATTATTTACCATTTTTTTAAAATAGCAAATACTTATATTAAATAATAATTAATGCCTATAAAGCATAATAAAATTAAAAAATTCTTATGGTAAAATTTTTATATGATAGGAACAATAGTAAATACAATTTCAATTATAACAGGCTGCGCCATAGGTTCTATAACCAAAAAAGGAATAAAGGAAGAATACCAAAGCGCGCTTTTTAATGCAATAGGACTTTGTGCTTTTTGTCTTGGGGTTGCAACTTTTTCATCATCTCTTCCAAACAGCAAATACCCTGTTTTATTTATAGTTTCAATGGCAATAGGCACAATTATAGGAACATTTTTAGATTTAGACGGCAAATTTAATAAAATGACATCTAAAATGGGAGGTTCTGATTTTTCAAAGGGCTTATCTGCTGCTATTATGCTTTTTTGTATAGGTTCTCTTTCAATTTTAGGACCCGTTCAAAGTGCGCTATATGGCAACAACACCTTTTTATTCACAAATGCTGCGCTTGATTTTGTGACATCGATTATTTTATCTTGCGCTTATGGAATTGGCATAATGTGGGCGGCTTTTGTTCTTTTTGTTTGGCAAGGTTCAATTTATGCAATCAGCTTATTTTTAGGCGAATACATTTCACAAAACTTTTTTAATGAACTTTCAATCGTAGGGGGCATTTTAATTTTAAGTTCAGGCATCGGCATTTTAAAAATTAAAGAAATGAAAACCGTTAATATGCTTCCCGCTCTTTTTATAGTTCCTATTCTTTGGTTTTTGGTTCATATTGTGAAATAAAATCATTGGGCGATTTTCTATCCCAATTTATTCCTTCCTTTTTTAAAACGCAAGGAACGCCTGCATAAATGGAGTTTTTAAATTCCAAATTTTTTGTAACAATGCTTTTTGTTGCAATAACGGAATTTTCTTCTATTGTAACTCCTTTTAAAACAGTAACCCCCGAAGCCAGCCAGCAGTGGTTTTTAATTAAAATATCTTTGCCTTTATTTATTATTTCGTTTCTATTGTTGTAAATTGTGTGCCCGTCTATTGTTCTTAAAATTACATTGTCACCCAACATACATTCATCTTGAATTTCTATTTTTATATTAGGTTCACTATAGCTTACAAAACTACAGTTTGGCGAAGAGCTGAAATTTTTTCCAATCAGACATTTTGAATTTTTGCCATTTACGCTTATTCGAAGCTTATTTACTTCGTATATTGAGCCTTGAATTTCAATTTTAGAATTATCACCCAAAATAAATTTGCATTTTTTAAATTTTATACAAGGCTCATGGATTACAACAACTGCATTTTTGCCTTTAAAACTGACTCTTAGCCCAAATATAAAAAATACTCTTTTTTTCTTGCCTTCTTTGGTTACTTTATAGATTTTATTGTTTCCAAACATTGAACTTGCCTCTACTATATGTATGCATATAAAAAACTATAAAAATATATGCTAACAACATTAATAACATAAAATCTTTTCAATAAAATTGAATGTTAAGAATTATATATGTAAACATCAAATAAAACATAAAAAAATATGTAAACAGCAAATAAATCATTTACGGGTAATAAAATGAAATTTGATGATAAAAAATTTATTGCGGAAATTATAAAAATAAACAGAAAGAAAATGAACCTAACCCAAGCAGAACTTGCTGAAAAGGTTGATTTATCCGATCAACATATTTCAAGAATTGAATCAGGCTGTTATATTCCGTCTTTAAAATCATTTTTTATGATTGTTAATGCCTTAAATATTGACCTTAAAGTTTTTGGGTTTAATCAAAAACCATCAAACAACCCCATTAAAGATAAATTAATTGAACAAATTTTATCTTCAACAGATGCTGAATTAATTTTTTATGAAAACTTAATTCAAGCAGCAAAAACAAGCTTTGATAAAGTTAAAAAGGAATTATTGTAGCTTATTCACCTATCTGCAAGGCTCTGTTTGACATTGTTTTTGCGATTGCCATAACGCCAAGGCTGGCGTCATACGCTCTTTGAGCTAAAACGGCGTCTGCCATATCAACCATTGGGTTAACGTTTGACATTCTTACATAGCCTTCTTCATCTGCATCAGGGTGACCGGGGCGATAAATTTTTTCGCCTTGCGTTGGGTCTTCAACCGTGCCTGTAAATTTGACACCGCCTGAGATAAAAGGAATTGTGCCAATGCCAAAAACATCTTCTTTCATTGTGTTTAAAAGTCCTGCAAAAGAAATATCTTCTGTTGCATTTAAAACAGGGATTTTTCTTACATAATTTGGTGTGTCAAGATTGGCAATGTTTTTTGCCGCAATTTGAATTCTTTTAGAGTGAACGTTTAAACCTTGTCTGCCTACTTCAAATGTATCAATTATACCCATATTTTACCTCTAGCTTCCAACGTTAATTGCCGTTTTCATTTCTGTTATTATTGAAGTTAAATGTTTTGCTGCAACACCATATAGCATTGAATTTTTTTGCATTATTGCAAGTTCATCCGTTACAGAGAGTGTTTGCTGTTTTGCTTCAATAACACCTGACGGCCCCAATTTTTGGCTTAATCTGGTCTCAAGAGAACCATTCATTGTATTTAGATATTGTGAAAATTCAATATCTTTTCTTACATAATTGGGGGTGTCCATATTTGCAATGTTGCCTGAAATTGCTTCTTGTCTGTTTGCAATTAAATCAAGCATTAATTGCGATTTTTGTATAGGGTCTTTTGGTAAATAGCTCATTTATTATTCCCTTATATTTATTGCTTTTTCATACATATCATCAACAGCTGTCATAAGCGTTGTGGATGCAAGAAGTGAAGCATTAACTCTCATAACTTGGTTAACATGGTCAAATAAATCTACGTTTGACCTTTCAACCGAATATTGTGCAATTCTTGAATGGTCGACAACAAGTTTTTCTTCGCCTGAAATTTCGGTTTTAATATATTTATTGTCGCCAACTTCTTTTAAGCCTTCAGGGTTATCAAAGGTTACAACGGGAATTGTGCCTCTATATTCAGGTTCTTTTGATAAATCTTTATAAATATAAACATCGCCGTTTTTATCAATTTTTGTTTTAACAACATCGCCGCCTATTTTAATGCCTGAGCCTACAATGTCGCCACCTTGAGTCATTAAAATGCCGTCTTTTCCAAGGCAAAAGGCACCGTCTCTTGTGTAATAAATTTCACCTGTCGGTGATGTAACGGGAATGAAACCGGGTCCGTTTAGGGCAACATCTAATTCTCTTTTTGTAACTTGAACGGAACCTTGAGCATGGTCTGTTCTGATAACGCCATTTGCATAGCCGTTTTCGCCTAAAATTTCTTCAAACCTTGTTGCTTTATAAGCGTTTGTTGACCAGTTTGAAATATTTTCAGAATAAAACCCCATGCGCTCAAATTGTGTTAGCGCATTAACCGTATTTCTTCTTATTATTCCTTGTAAGTTATATCCGCTTGGCATTTAGATTATGAACCTCCTAATTGTTGTATGGCAGTTGATAGTGATTCATTTTGAAGCCTGAATAGTTGCCTGTTTGCATCAAAATTTTTCCTGTATGGAAGCATTTCCAAAAATTCTTGTGCTAAACTAACGTTTGAAAATTCAAGGCAATTTTGCTTTATGTTTGGTTCTAAAACTGCTCTGCCGTCTGATGAAACAACGCCAATGGTGTCAACAAAATCCATTTTTCTTGTCTCAGGGTTAAAGATAAAAAGCTTGCCGTCTCTATCTATTGTTAAATGGCTTAAAGATTCAGGCATAAATGGAAGCTGAATGGCAGAACCCCCTTGAGTTAAAACTTTTTGGTCGTTTAAACCCAGAAGTTCGCCTTTTTCGTTTAATTTGAATCTGCCGTCACGAGTTAATTCAATCGAGCCGTCTTTATTTAAAATTTGAAAATACCCTTTATTTGTAATTGCAAGGTCTAGGGGCTGTTTTGTTTCAACAATTCTTCCAACCTTGTCATCAACAGCTTCAGACAGTGCATGGATGCCTATAACATCTGCAAAAGAAGACACAACGGCATCTTTTCTTTGATAGCCTACTTTATCAAAACCTTGAACGTTTTTGTTTCCTATCGCCATAAGCTCCATTTGCATGTGCATTGCGCTGATTGAATCATGAAGCCCGCTTTGGACATTTGAAACTGTACCTTGAAGAAGCATTTTATCTTTCCCTTCGTAAATAAAGATAAATCTACAATATCATTTTCGACTTTAAAATTGATAAATTAAGCTTATATGAAAAAATATCATACAAACAGACTATCTAATTTTCTTCTTCTTCATTAATGATAAAATTTGAATAGTCAACTTCAATAATAATTTTAATTAAACTGTGTGCCGATTGTACAAGTTTTGGGGAAACATAATTTGATGAGGTTATTTGTACATTTTGTTTAAATTGAACTGAATTTTCAGGGTCTTTTGTTTTTTCAATTTTTGTATTGCTTCTTATTGAATTTTTTTTGTTTTCTTCATTGAACATTTTTAAAACTTCATTTTCAGGAAAACTTTCATTTGCTGTTATATAAACATCCACTTCAAAGTTAGGCGCCATTTCTAATTCAGCCAAAACGTTTCCGTAGTTTGCGGTTTCAATCATTATTTTAATTGTTTCAATGTTTTCTTCTTTATCAGGGTCCGCCCCTTGAATTTTATCAAAAATATCTATATCAAAATCAAGGTTCATTTCATTTCTAATTGAAAGTGGAAGCCAAGGAAGATAGAGCATCAAAAGGTTTTTAACGGTTTGGGTTGAATCAGATGAATTTGCATTAACAGAAAACATTGCCATTAATTCTTTTAATTGTGAAACATTGTTTGAGCCCATTTTAGAAACTGTCATTATTGTCATCATTAATTTTTGAACGGCTTCTTTTGAATTTCCGGCTAAAAGCTCTGTTAAAAGAGATAAATTTATTTTCCCTTCGGTTAAAATTTTTGCAAAGCTTTTGGCGGTTTCTGTGTTCATATTTTGAATTTGATTAATAAAGCTTTGAAAATCTCTCGGAAGGTTTAATAAATCTTTAATATAATTTGCCCTTTGTTCAACTTCAACGGTTGAAATAATTAGCTGATTGGTATTTGATAAAACTAAAGCCGATTGATTTTGTGTTGTGTTTGAATAATTAATCGAATTAAATGATGACGTTTGCCCCTGATTTGAAGATTGAACCGTATTTGCATTGAAATTGGCTTTATTTGCTGCTAAATTGTTTGCACTTTGCCCTGCTTGATTGTTTCCAATAGTGCTGTTAGGATTTATCGTAAATGTTTTAACTATGAAATTTATCGAATTAAAACCGCCCATAGTTTAATATAATAATGGTTTTAAAAATGTTTGCAACAAAATTTTGATTTTTTTATTAATCATTATAAAATGAAACTATGTTAGAAGCATTTTTTATACAATTTTTACCTGAATGGGCTGTTGATGCTGTTGTTGACAGTATTAAAACTATTCCTTTTTTATTTTTGGTGTTTTTATTTATCGAACTTTTTGAACATTTTTGGGCAAATAAAATTAAAGGTTTTTTAAAAGCTTCTAAAAATTTAGGGCCTTTTGTTGGCTCTTTGGCGGCTTCAATTCCCCAGTGCGGTTTTAGCATTGTTGCATCTACCTTATATACTAAAAAATTTATAACAAGGGGAACAATTATTGCGGTTTATTTAGCAACTAGCGATGAAGCAATTCCTGTTTTATTAATGTATCCTGAATATTTAAAATATATTCTTCCTTTAATTTTAATAAAATTGATTATTGCAATTCCTGTTGGTTATTTGGTTGATTTTCTTTTAGCTGAAGATGACAAAATGGAAAATATTCAAGAAGAAGAAAATATTGAAGGGTGTTGCAGGCATGAAATTGTAATGCACAAAAAAAGAGATTTTTTAATTCACCCTGTTAAGCACACAATAAACATTTTTCTTTTTATTTTGGTTTTGACTTTAATTTTAAATTATATTTTGAATATTTTTAATATTGAAAATTTTTCAGGTAACGGAATTCATTGGTATTTGCCTTTAATAACTTCAATTTTGGGGTTAATTCCAAATTGTGCAATATCAGTTGGGCTTGTTTTGTTATTTATAAAAGGCGCAATTTCTTTTGGCGCTTTAATTTCAGGGCTTATGACAAATGGCGGTATCGGGCTTTTGGTTTTACTTAAAAATAATAAAAGCAAAAAAGATACCATCTTAATTTTAACCCTTCTTATTATAGTTGGGTTTATTGTTGGCGGTGCGGTTCAATTATTGTTTAATTATTGGTAAATGCAAGTTGATTTTTTTGCTGCCTGCCAAAGTTTATCCCACTCTTCAAGCGTTAATTTTTCAAGGTCGATGTTGGCTTCTTTTGCCATTTCTTCCATTTTTCTAAACCTTAATTCAAACTTTTTGTTTGCTCGAATTAAAGCTTGTTCGGCGTCTATTTTTCTCCACCTTGCAAGGTTTACAAGCGCAAATAAAATGTCGCCGAATTCAAGCTCCATATCTTCTTTTGTGTTTGCTGATAAAAATTCTTTAATTTCAGAATTAACACAAGCCAGAACATCTTCTTCTTTTTCCCATTCAAAGCCTGCTTTTACTGCTTTTTTAGAAAGTTTTTGCGCTGTCATTAAAGCGGATTGCGCCTTTGAAATGCCATCTAAGTAGCTTTTTCTGTGGGGTTTTTCTTCTTTTTTTAATTTGTCCCAATTTGATAAAATGTCATCCACCCCATTAACTTTTACATTTGAAAAAACATGGGGGTGTCTGTGGATTAATTTTTTGTTTATTTCATCCGCTACATCTTCAAAAGTAAATTCATTATTATCTGCTGCTATTTGAGAGTGTAAAACAACTTGAAGTAAAACATCGCCTAATTCTTCTTTTAAATGCTTTATGTCATTATCATCAATGGCATCAACCGCTTCATAGGCTTCTTCCAACATATTTTGGCGAATTGTTTTATGAGTTTGCGCCCTATCCCATTCGCAGCCGTTTTCGCTTCTTAAAGTTTTAACCGTTTCAAGAAGTGCATTTATATTTTTTGTTTCCATAATTTTTTACCTCACCATTTGATCAACGGTTAAAATTAAAATTCCTTTGCCGCCAAGCGCTTTTAAGTGGTTTATGCTGTCATAGATTTTATCTTTATCAACAACAACGTGAACCACAACGTTTTCGCTATCGCCCCAAAGTGTCATAACAGTTGGAGATGAAAGCCCCGGAAGAAAACTTTTAACTTCTTCCAATTTTGATTTTGGAAGATGTACCATTAAATATTTCTTTTCTTTAGCGTCTAAAACCGCATTAATTGCAACCAAAAGTTCTTCAATTTGTTTTTTTATTTCATCGGGTAAATTTTTCCTCTGAACTATAACGCAGCTTGAATCCATTATTTTATCAATAACTCTTAAGCGGTTTTGTTTTAATGTTGAACCCGAGCTTGTAATATCAACAATAACATCCGATAAGCCAAGCGAAGGTGTGATTTCAACGGCGCCATTTACTTCAATTATTTTTGCCGTTTTGCCTTTTTCTTTGAAATATTTTTTTGCAATGTTTGGAAAACTTGTTGCAAC
>CALUYZ010000034.1 GCA_944325175.1 Candidatus Gastranaerophilales bacterium
AAGTTGAAAAGGATAAAGCCTTACTCCATGCATTGAAGGCAATATAAAATAATGATAATATTAGAATATGTGAAGTATTACTTATCATATATTCCTGTTGGAATTATTTAGCAATAGAAAGGTAATTATTTATGAAAAAGAAAACAGGCTTTACACTTGCCGAAATTCTAATCACTTTGGCAATTATAGGTATTGTTGCTGCAATTACTTTGCCAAGTTTATTGGTTAATGTAAACGAGAAAGCATGGGATGCCCAAAAGAAAGCACTTCATGCCAGACTAGCTCAGGCTATTGGACAGATGAACAGTTTGGGTGGGTATGGAACGTATACAGAAGATGAGGAAGGAACGGCGACAACAGATACTGCAGCTGAAAGTTTTATTTTAGATGCATTATCCAAAGTTTATAAAATTAATAACGTTTGCGGACCCGATAAGCTTTCATCTTGCGGTATTCCAAGTAAAATTACAACATTAGATGCAGTTTCTGAAATTACATTCCCAACAAAGATGAGTGAGTTGAATGTAAATCTTTTAAATGGAAATCATCAGGTAAATGAAGACGGTGATATGGCAGACACAAAAGCAGCTGCATTTGAAACGGTTAATGGTGAATCAATCGCTGTTTTTTATAATCCATTGTGCAGTTCAGATACAACAGCTGTTCATTATGCTCAAAACAAAATGTGTGTCAACTTTGTATACGACCTAAACGGTGCAGAAGGACCTAATCAAGTAGGTAAAGATGTCGGATTTATTACTGCTTTCTACAACAAAAACCCTGCTGTTGTAGCACCTGTTCCATATAACTCAGATTATGCATCTACTGTAAAACAATATACAGAAACAGAAAGTGAAATTGATGCACCGACAGCATGCAAAACAATGGGAGAAGACCTGAGGTTACCCGACAGAGATGAGCTTGCATCACTCTTTGTTAATGCCCCACTTATCAACCTAGGTGAAAGCACTAGCTACTATTGGTCGGGCTCGGTCATTTCGCTGGGCACTTCTGGGATAGCCTGGGGTCAGGGCTTCAAATATGGCAACTGTGGCCGCGGCAATCGTTCTGCTATGGGCTACGTGCGCTGTGTCAGGAGATAAAATTTTTTATTATTTTATCTTCGGCGTCACTTTTTTAAGTGGCGCTTTTTTGTTGTTTTGATGTTTAAAAAAGGGTGGTGGAAAACGGTTTGATGATGTTGGGCTGAAAGCCCAACCTACTTTTGTGGGGGAATTGCGGTATTAAAAAATGCACCAAAATGTTTTAGTTTGGTGCATTTTAGGTCTTTTTATTAATATAGCATTGTTTTGGATTTTGTTCAATAGTATAAAATGTGGTTTTGTTTTTTTTAGAATAAGTTCAAAAGTAGTGGGGGTGATGTTTTTTAGGAACTGCAACAAAATAAAACAAAAAGAGGCGTTTTGTTTGAGATGAATGTTTTGATTGGATAATAAAAAAGATGTGAAAGGGTAAAAATCAAATGCAGTGAAGAGTTTTGGTTGGAATTTAAAATAAAATTTTAGGAATGATTTTGATTGTAATTTAAGATTGTATGCATAAAACAAATGAAAGGATAGATTATGAAAAAGAAAATGGGGTTTACTTTGGCTGAAGTGTTGATTACTTTGGCAATTATTGGGATTGTAGCTGCAATTTCTATTCCGTCTGTAATAAGTAATTCTCAGCAACAAGAATTTAAAACGGGGCTGAAAAAGGCGGTGAGTGTTTTAAATAGTGCAATAACAATGAATATGGCAATAGAAGGTGAAAGCCCTTATGATAATAAGGATTTGTGGAATTATTTACAACGACACATGTCTGTTATGCGAACTTCAACACGGCTACCTTGGCTTGCAAGTTATAAAGCTTGGGATGGGACATTTTATAATTCTACTCGAAATGCTGCTTTTTATACAACTGATGGTATGAGATTTGAATTTGATGATGCTACTGTATCGGGGCAATTTAGCGATAATCTGTTAAAATTGCACGAATCAAAACAAAATGCTTGTTTTGCAACTGTGTATAATAATGAGAACAAGACTGAAGATTGGGAAGAATATGATAATTTGCTTACTTGTGGTGGTTGCGGCAGTTATGGATTAAAAGACAATCCTAATAAAACTACAAAACCGCCTTGCGCTATTTTGGTTGATGTAAACGGTGATAGAAAACCAACGCCGCAAAAAATCAATGATTATAGTGATGCGAACCAAACCTACTGGGTGCCTACATTAGATTCCAATAGGGTTTCTGACATTTTTGTAATTTTAATTACCGAAGACAGAGCTATTCCTTATGGTGTTGTAGCGCAAAGGGCGATGTATCAGGCACAAAAATAGCTTTTAAATATTATGGCACAAACTATTGTGCCATAATATTTTATTTACTTACAATATCTTTAATGTAGTTATAATATTCGTTGTTTTTAAAATCTTTAATTTGTTCTAAAATTTCTTGCTTGGTTAAAAAGCCCATGCGATAGGCAACTTCTTCTAAACAAGCAATTTTGATACCTTGATTTTCTTCAATGGTTTGAACGTATTGCCCTGCCCTTAGAAGTGATTGATGTGTACCTGTATCAAGCCAAGCAAAACCTCTGCCTAAAATTTCCGTTCTTAAATTACCTTTTTTAAGGTAAATATTGTTAATATCCGTTATTTCAAGTTCGCCCCTCGGGGATGGTTTTAGATTTTTAGCGTATTCAACAACTTTATTGTCATAAATATAAAGCCCGGTTACTGCGTAATTTGATTTTGGGTTTTTTGGTTTTTCTTCAATCGAAACAGCATTTAGGTTTTCATCAACTTCAACAATACCATATCTTTGAGGGTCTTTAACAACGTAGGCAAAAATGTTGCCACCGCCATTATTGTTAACATCATTTACTGCTTTTTTCAAAAGGGTTGAAAATTTTGGACCAAAGAAAATGTTATCGCCCAAAATTAAGGTTACATTGTCATTTTGAATAAAATCTTCGCCCACAATAAATGCTTCTGCTAAGCCGTTTGGCGCCTCTTGAATTTTGTAGCTTAAATTTATGCCAAACCTTTTGCCGTCACCCAGCAATTTTTTAAAATTATCAATATCGTTTGGTGTTGAAATGATTAAGATATCTCTAATGCCGGCTAACATTAAAACAGACAAAGGATAATAAACCATTGGCTTATCAAAAACAGGTAACAGTTGTTTTGATGTAACTATGGTGCTTGGATACAGTCTTGTGCCTGCACCCCCTGCAAGAATTATTCCCTTCATAATGCCACCTTTTGTTTATCTAAAATGTTTTGAATCCATTCTTGGTTGTTTAAATACCATTGAATTGTTAATTTGATACCGTCTTCAAATTTAATTGAAGGCTCAAAACCAAGTTCTGATTGTATTTTATCGTTTGCAATGGCATAGCGTCTGTCATGACCCAAACGGTCTTGAACGTATTCAATGCTTGATTCATCTTTTCCCATTGCATCTAAAATAAGTCTTGTTATTTCCATGTTGGTTTTTTCATTATGACCGCCAATGTTATAAACTTCGCCTTCTCTGCCTTTATTTAAAACAGTATCAATCGCTTCGCAATGGTCATATACATAAAGCCAATCTCTAACATTAAGCCCGTCGCCATAAACAGGAACTTTTTCGCCTTTTAAAAGTTTTGTTATGAAGAAAGGAATTAATTTTTCAGGGTATTGGTACGGACCGTAATTATTTGAACATCTTGTAATTAAGTTTGGCATTTTATAGGTTTCAAAATAAGCACGAACAAGCATATCAGCACTTGCTTTACTTGCAGAATAGGGGCTATTTGGGGCAAGTGGCGTTGTTTCATAAAAATAGCCTGTTTTTCCTAAAGTTCCATAAACTTCATCTGTTGAAACCTGAAGGTATCTTTTAACTTTATTTTTAAGTGAGGCTTGAAGAAGGTTCAAGGTGCCTTTTACGTTTGTTTCAATAAAAATTTCAGGACCTTCTATTGATCTATCCACGTGGGATTCTGCCGCAAAATTAACAACAACATCAACTTCACTTGTTAATTCCATTGCAAGGTTTTTATCAACAATATCGCCTTTTACAAACTGATACCTGGGGTCGTTTTTAATGTCGTCTAAATTTTCAATATTGCCCGCATAGGTTAATTTATCAAGGTTTATAATTTCATAATCTTTGTGTTTTGATAAAACATGTCTTATAAAACAGCTTCCAATAAACCCTGCACCGCCTGTTACCAATAACTTCATAATTCTAAATCCCCTTTTTCTTCTTACAAAATAATACTATGAAATATAATTTTATAACAATATTTTGAACAAAATTATTGAAATATGTTAATATAAAATGTATGAAACGACTAGCAATATATGTTTATCATAATGAACAAGGTGTTATTGAAGATTATGCCTTGTATTACCTGAAATCACTTTTAGAAGTTTCAGATGAAATAATTGTTGTTATAAACGGAACAATTAACGCTGATGAGCTTTTAAAGTTAAATAATCCTTTTATTAAAATAATTCAAAGAGAAAATGAAGGGTACGATTTTTGGGCATACAGAGCCGGTTTTTTGAGCATTGGTTCTGAAAAATTGAAAACATTTGATGAAATAATTTTTGCCAATTCAAGCGTTTATGGTCCGATTTATCCTTTCTTTGAACTTTTTGAAAAAATGAGGACTAAACAAATTGATTTTTGGGGTATAACAAAACATTTTGAAACAAAAAAAATCAAAGAACATATTCAGTCTTATTTTTTAGTTGTAAGAAAAAATTTATTTTTAAGCCCGACATTTAGATTTTATTTTGAAAATTTGAAAAAAATAAAAAATAAAAGCGAAGCAATTAAATATCTTGAAATAAATTTCACGGAATATTTTGAAAAAAACGGCTTCAGGTGGGGTGTTTATGTGGATGATGATATAGCTAAATATGGCATTGAAAACTATCATCAATATTTAAGCTTTTTGACGGCAGAAAAATACAGATGCCCTGTTATTAAAAAAACGGTTTTTGCAAAAAGATATGATTTAGCTCAAAGACAAGGACAAACAGATGAAACATACAAACTTTTTGAATTCATAAAAAACAATACAAATTATGATATTAATTTTATCGTATCTGATATTTTAAAACTTTATCCGATAAGTGAAATTAGGGAATATCTGCATTTGAATTATATCCTTTCAAACGAAGCAAGAGAAAGCTTTCATAATCCAAAAATTGCTGCTTTTTTTGATTTTTCGGATGATGATATTAATGAAACTCTTTTTGCTTATCTTAAAGAAATGCAAGGCTATGTTGATATTAAAGGCTTTAATATCGGGCATAGGTGCCTTTATCAAAATGAAATAAAAATACAAGCGGTAAATATTGATGAAATTAAAAAAGAAAGCCTTAATTATGACTATATCTACATCTTTGCACCTGATGAAAGGCTTTTTGAAAAATTTTCCGTTGTTGAAAAAATAAATTATGTTAAGCATATTTTAAATACAACATTTAACAACAGAATATTTTTATCAAACTTGATTAATACTTTTGAAAAAAATAAAAATGTTGCCCTTTTGACACCATTGCCATTTGTTTACAGGGGTTTTGAAATTGCTCCTCATTTAGTAAATGAAAAAGAACTTGTGCATTTTCTAAATTCCATAAAATTTATTGCGCCTTGTGATGTTAAATTTTTAAATACAATTTTACCTTGCTTTTGGCTGAATAAAGCACTTATGGAAAAAGTTCCCGATACAGGGTTTAATTTCAAAAATGCAACCAGTCTTAATTTAGGTGTTATATTCACTCTTTTTGCTCAAAAATTTGGCTTTTTATCAGGAAATGTCAGCGATATTTTAAGCTCAAAAATATATATAGACAATCTTCAATATAAATTGCTAAATCAAAATAAAACTTTGTCAAAATTTGCATATAAATTAAATAAGGTCTTTAATAAAAAATGACAAAACCGATAATAAGCATTATTGTTCCCGTTTATAATGCGCAAAATTATATAAAAAAATGTCTTGATTCAATTTTAAATCAAGATATTAATGACTTTGAAATTATTGTTATAAACGATGATTCATACGACACAACGTCTGAAATTTTAAAAACTTATGCAAAAAATGAAAAAATTGTTTTAATAAATAATGTTGATAATATAGGTGTCGGCGAAACAAGAAACAAGGGCGTTTTATTTGCAAGAGGCAAATATATAGGCTTTGTTGATAATGATGATTGGATTGAAAAAAATTATTTTTCATCCATGGTAGAAAAAATGGAAGAAGAAAATTCAGACATTTGCGTTTCTTTAAGAATTGAAAACCATAAAGGAATTTTTTCAAAAGAACATCTTTTAAGCCCTTGTAATTTAAAAGAAATTGTTTTTATACAAAGAACTGCACCTTGGGCAAAGGTTATAAGGAAAGATTTTTTATTTAAAAATAACATTAAATTTGACAAAACAAGAGGCGAAGACATTTATCCCGCATTTTTATCCTCTTATTTTGCGAAAAAAATTTCTTACGTCGATAATACAAAATATCATTGCAATATTAGATATGGTTCTATCTCAAGAAGAAAAATTTCTTATGATGATTATTCAGAAATAAGATTGTATAAAAAAATTCTTGATTTTTTAAGATACAAGGAAGATGAAAATTTTTGGCTTCCTTTGGTTAAAGAAAGAAGCCTTATTTCTTTGGATTTTCTTTACAAAAATGCGGATAAAAACGCAAGATATGAGCTTTTAAAAGAATACGAAAATGTTTTTAATATAATTCCAAGCGATATTATGAAAGAATATAATTTATGGAAAGTTAAAAGGTTTTTTAATAATCTGCAAACTTTTTTAAATTCTACTTGCAAACATCAACCCACAAAGTAGGATTTGCATATTTTTCCAATTCTTCTATCGTAAGTTCAACTGCACTGTTTGAACTTCCTGCTGCGGGGTATACGGTTTCATATTTTTTGAGCGAATTATCAAGATAGACTTCAATTTGTTCTTTTAAGCCAAAAGGGCAAACGCCGCCTATTTTATGCCCTGTGATATTAAAAACTTCATCGGGTGTCATCATTTTTGCTTTTTTGTGAAAAGTTGCTTTGTATTTTGAATTATCTATTTTTGAATTGCCTGAGGTTACAATTAAAATGGGTTTATCATCAACCATAAAAGACAAGGTTTTTGCAATTCTATCCGGTTCGACATTAAGGGCAATAGCCGCTAATTCAACTGTTGCGCTTGAATTTTCAAGTTCTTTTATTTTGTTTTCCATATTAAATTGGCTAAAATATTTTTTAACTTCTTCTATTGCCATAATGCTTCCTCTTTTAACGTTTAAAGGGTGCTTTTGTTTTTTGCACCCTTTAAAATCTATATTCCAAGTTCTTCATCTATATCATCAAATGCTTCAAGTTGTTTCTTTTTCAAATTATGAACAACTGCATCAACAAGCATTTCATAAGATTTTGATTTTTTAATCTCAGGTCCAAATTCTTTAACAAGGCTTTCTCTTACCATATTTTCAAGTTTAATATTATCGTATTCGATGCCTTTTTTTTCTTCAGGAATAAGATAGTCGATATAATCTTTGTTAATTTTATAATCTTGTATATTTTTAAACATTACCCATTTTAATTTCGGTGCAATGTTTTTAAGTTGTTTTACAAATTTTAAATTCTTGAAGTTCATCTGTGACATCTAAGCCCTTTCAAGCGTGCATTTAGTTAACCTTCAGTTATTATAAGTATCATCAAGATAAAAAATGCTTGTTTTTTATTTATTGTTAATAAAAATTTACGTTTCAATTTTATTATACTTTTTTATTTTAAAAATTGAAACCTCTCTTATCCTTTTTCCTTCAAAAATACTATAAAATCTTAATTTTACAGGCAAAATAAAAAGGAGAATATCTTTCTCCTTTTTCCTCCATTATTCTATCAGTAATTCTTTTTAAGCAATGAAATTATTGCCATATTTTAGTGAGCCTACAAAAAAACATTCTTGAAGCATTTTATTCATGCTTTTGTAAACTTTTTTCTTAGGTGGCTTAGATGCAAGTAATAATGCTTGTTTCGCATTTTGATATTCTGCTGTTATTGTATCTGTTATGAAAAAATTTTCTGAATTTAAAATTCTGTCTTCTGTTGTTGTCATCTCTTTAGCCTTTTAATATCTCTCGTACTTTAATAAAGTATTTGTGATAAAAATAATTGACTTTTTATATATTAAATATATATTTTTGTAACAAAAATTAAAAATTTTAACCTAACGTTTCATCAGCTTCTTTTGTTGTCATTGGTCCATCCGAGCGCAAAATGTTAGCAGCTTCAGATAATAAATTAAGCGTTTCGCCTTTATTTAAGCCTTTTGAAATAAGTGCTACCTGATAAGCTTTTGGAAAATTTATTCCATATCCTTTTGAAAGTTGGGTGTAATAAAATCTTTCGTAATCAATAGGAATTTTTACGGTCCAGTTGTCTTTGTCAGATTTGCCTGAAATGTTTATTCTTTCTTGCATGCCAAAGAAATCAGGCAAAGTGAAATATTGTTTTTTTGTTGTAAATATTTCTGCTATTTTTGCGGTTCTGTAGTTTTCTTCATTTTTTGCCGTTTCGGGTTGATTTTTATATTCATCTGTACTGTAGCCTATGTGGTTCATTCCGCCTTTTAGGGTTGCAGAAATAATTGGCATGTGGGTTTGTCTTCTTTCGTTATTTCTTGACATGTTAACCAAAGAATCGTTATCGTGGGAAGTTGCGCCAATTATAAATTTTCCGTCTTTGTATCCTTGATTTTGAATTAACTCTCTCGGATTTTCGTTATATTCAGCGTATGCTGTTGAATATACGTGAGGATATATATTTTTTGTAAGCTCTTTGCCTCTTTCCGTGTTAAAGCCTATCAGCTCTAAAACAAAAGAGTTTGGATTTGGGTTTTTCCCTGTAGCATCTTTTGCTGCAATGTTTATAATATCTAAAATTTTATTATCAACGCCTTGTATGCTAATTCCTTCAAGATTATCGTTATAAATAAAAGGTGTTACATATTGCCAAAAAGCATCCATTCTGACACCGTCATAATTTTGCATAAATGTTTTGAACTTTTGATACAAAAGCTTTCCGGTTGCCCCTAAGTTAGATTTTTCAACACCTTTGTTTTCATCAATTAAAAGTTTTGAATAATCAAGTGCAGGTGAACCCCAAGGTTGAATATTGTTTGTTTCGGGGCAAAAAGGGTCAATCCCCCCTGTGTAATAATTTTCTAAAAAGCAAGAAGGGTTTGCCCATACTTCTTTTGGAGAGAAGCAAACAAGGCAATCTCCAAAAATTTTTATTCCTTTTTCATTTAATTCCTTTTTTGTTTCTATATGCTGTTTTTGCGCTAAAAATTGTGAAAAAAGATAAAATTCTGCGCCATTTTTCAATTCTTCAAGCCTTTTTTGCCTTTCATTTTCAGATACTTTATCGGAAAATAAAAATTTATCGGTAAAATTCCAATTTTTCCAATCGGAACCTTTTTTGCCCATTAGATGATATTCATCTGAAATTGCATCAAAATAAGCTTCTTTTTTAACTTCAGAAGGAATATTTTTCTTAAAAGCTTCAAATTCTTCTTGAAGTCTCTTTATTGACGGGTCATTATTTTGTATTTTTTCTTGAAAGCTTTGATAAGCTTTTTTTAAGCCCTGAAAAACGGCGCCGTTTTTATTGTCACCAAGCGCATAATCGTAATCTGTTTTATATTCTCTTGTAGTTTTTGAGTTGGGGTAATTTTCATCAAGTGATTTTACAAAATTTTCATCCAATAAACGGCCGTATTTTTCTTCCGTTAACTTTTCAAGCGCAACTGTTTGCATACCAAGAGTAAATGTTGTGCCTGAATAGGGAGAAGTTACAGGCATATAGGTTTTGCCGTTTGAGTAATAATCTAAGTTGCTCTCAGGTCCTGCTTGAATTTTTGATATAGAGGAATTTTCTTTTACAAAGTTGATAAAAGGCAAAAAAGCCCTTGAATTCATTGAAGAAAGACCATAATTTTCACCTTTGTTTGAAGGCGAATTAAATCCAAAAACAATAACTGATGTTTCTTCAAGCCCAAGCTGCTCTCTTGCATCTTTCATTGCTTTTGAGTATTTTTCTTTTTCTTTTGTTGTAAAAGCTCTTTGAAAAGAAATGTTATTATATGTTTTTATCGAATTTATTTTCATAGGTAAACATATAAAAACCCCTAAATTTATTTTTTGAACAAGTTAATATAATTCTTTAAAGTCGGATAAATTAACCTGTTCGATTGTATTTTGAAGGTTGGTATCAGAAAATTTATGAACCTTTATGTAATTTTCGCTAACGCCTGTATAATAGCCACTTTTAGATTTTTTTTCGTATAAAATTTCTTTTGTTTCATTTTTGTTTAAATCTAAAAATTCTTTATGGAGTTTTGTGCAAAGTTCAATTAATTCTTTTGTTCTTTCTTTTTTAATATGTTCTAAAACTTGCCCTTCCATTGTTGCGGCTTTTGTTCCTTTTCTTATTGAATAGGGGAATGAATGAATGTAGCTTGGTGTTGCTTCAATAAGGGCATTTTTTGTTTCAATAAAATCTTCTTCTGTTTCGTTTGGAAAGCCCGTTATAATGTCGCAGCCGATAAATGGCAAGTTGAAATTTTCTTTAATTTTTTTTATTTTAATCAGCGCTTCATTTTTGGTATAGTTTCTGTTCATATTTTTCAAAGTTTTATCACACAAACTTTGCAAGGAAAGGTGAAAATGCGGGCAGAATTTTTTTGAATTTTTTAAAAAATCAAAAAGTTCATCATCAATTTCATTTACATATAAAGAACCAAGGCGGTATCTTTTAATTTCCGTTTTTTCAACTTCTTTTAATAAATCAACAAATTTTAGCCCCAAATCAAGCCCCCATTGCCCGATGTGGATGCCTGTTAAGACAATTTCTTTTTTGTTGTTTTTAATGTGTAAATTTATTTGCTCAATTATATTTTCTATGCTATTTGACCTTGAATTTCCCCTTGCAAAAGGAATTAAACAATAAGCGCACCTATTGTTGCAGCCGTCTTGAATTTTAACGTTTGGCCTTGTTGATTTTGAATTAATTAAAGTTTTATTTTTATATTCCCTAACTTTAAAAATGTCTTGAACAAAAAGGTTTCCGCCATTTTCAAAAAGTTTTTCAATATATTTTTCTATTTCAAGCTTTTCATTGTTGCCTAGAATTAAATCTGCATTTTCAATTTTTATATTTGCAGTTTGTGCCATGCAGCCAACAAGAATGGTTTTAATTTTGGGGTTTTCTTTTTTTATTTGTTTTAAAAGATATTTTGCCTGATTATCAGAATGGCTTGTTACGGTGCAAGAATTTAAAATGTAAATTTCAGCTTCATTTTTGCTTGTTTCAATGAACCCTAATTTTTTTAGGTTTTCTGAAATTATTTGCGATTCAATGGCATTTGTTTTGCACCCTAAGGTTTTTATATAGAATTTTTTCATTCTTCACCTTCTTTTTTAAAATATGCAAGACATTCTATGTGGTGAGTGTTTGGAAACATATCCGCCCCTTGAAGTGAAATGAATTTAAACCCTAATTTTATTAAGGTTTCAGCATCTCTTTTTAGGGTCATTGGGTTGCAGCTTATATAAATTAGAGAATTTGTCATTTTTGAAATGTTTGATAATGTAATATCGTCGCTTCCTTTTCTTGGGGGGTCAATTACAATGTTATCAAAGGTTTTTTTATCTTTTATAATTTTTTGAATTATATTATCTGCCCTTCCTTCAAAAATTTCATATTTCAAAATTTCATTTAGTTTAAAGTTTTCTTTTGCAAATTTTATAGCTTCGGGGTTTTCTTCAATTAAGGTTATTTTTGTGGCGGCATCTTTCATAAAAATGCCTATTGTGCCAACACCCCCGTAAAGGTCAAGCAAAGTTCCTTTTTTATTAATTAATTTTTTAGCTGAGCTAAAGATTTTTTCTGCTGTTTTTGGGTTAATTTGAAAAAATGAAAGGGCACCAGTTTTATATTTTTTATCTTCCAAAAATTCAAAAATAAAATTTTCGCCATTAATTAAAACAGTTTTATCGCCTGTAATTTTATTTGTATTTTGGTTGTTAAAATTAACCAAAACCCCTTTAATTTTTTTAAATTTTTTAATTATGCAATCTGAAAAAGCTTCAATATCTTTTTTTATTGAACTAAATTCTTCTTCATTAGTGTTTAAAACAAGCGTTAATAAAACATCCCCCGTTGCATCAGATGTTTTAATTAAAATGTGCCTTAATAAGCCTTTTTTTGTTTTTTCAATGTAGCAGCCAAGTTTCCAATTTTCCCTAATATAATTTGTAATTTCATCCATTATGGGTTTTTGAGAAGGGCAAAATTTAATATCTACTATATCGTGGGTTTTTTCTTTATAGTAACCTATTAAAACTCTTTTTGAATTTTTGGTTTCAGAAGTTGGAAATTGCGCTTTTATTCTGTAATTTTTATCATCATCGCTTTTTATAAAAGGTTTAAACTGAACATCAAAATTTTTAAAAATTTCAGATAAAATGTTTTCTTTTAATTCAATTTGATAATCATAATCAATATAGCTAAAATCGCAAGCGCCGCAGGGTTTATTATAGGGGCATATTGGCTTTATTCTATATTTTGAAGGGGTTAAAATTTCAATTAATTTTCCTTCAATATAATTTTTATGAATTCTAAAAAGCCTTATTCGAACAAGTTCATCAGGCAAAACGCCCTTAACAAAAACGGCTTTGCCTTCAATATGGGCTAAACCTTTTCCTTCATAAACCGGTTTTTCAATTTTTATATCAACAATATCGTCTTGCTTAATCAATATTCAAAATACCTGTCAAAGTCAACGTCATCAAATGAACAAAGAAGGTTATAAACAGGGTCTTCTTCGTCCATTCTTTGGAAATTATATTCATCAAACTTCCAAAGTTTAGGGTTAATTCCTATGACTCTAACTATATT
>CALUYZ010000035.1 GCA_944325175.1 Candidatus Gastranaerophilales bacterium
CATATTCATCCGTCTTATTATTTTAGTCATTCTTACATAAAGAACTTTTTCAACCAAAAAAATGCACCAAAATGAGCAATCTTGGTGCATTTATCTTCTTTCTCTCAATATATCACTGTTTTTACATTAATTCAAGCTGTCAAAATTTGACATTTTTTAAATCCTCAACACCTTAAACAGCACACCAACAGCCATTTTAACCCCTTGCATCAAATTTGCTCAAATTGGTGCAAAAGTTGAAAGGAAAGCAGAAAATATGAAAAAGAAAAAAGGGTTTACACTTGCTGAAGTGTTGATTACTTTGGCAATCATTGGAATTGTGGCAGCAATTACTTTGCCAAGTTTGCTTGTGAATGTAAACGAAAAAGCATGGGATGCACAGAAAAAAGCTCTTCATGCAAGATTAGCTCAAGCCATTGGGCAAATGAACACATTGGGTGGGTATGGAACGTATACGGAAGATGAGGAAGGAGCCGCAACAGAAGATACGGCGGCTGAAAGTTTTATTTTAGATGCACTTTCTAAAGTTTACAAAATAAATAACGTTTGCGGACCTGATAAATTAAGCTCTTGTGGTATTCCAAGTAAAATTACAACATTGGATGCAGTTTCTGAAATTAATTTTCCAACTAAAATGAAAGAGTTGAATGAAAAGCTTTTAAATGGAGTCCATTGGGAAGGCGAAGAAGGTGATGCTGCAGACACAAAAGCTGCTGCATTTGAAACGGTTAATGGTGAATCAATAGCAGTATTCTATAACCCACTGTGCAGTTCAGATACAACAGCTAACCACTATACCCAAAACAAAATGTGCGTTAACTTTGTATATGACTTAAACGGTGAAGAAGGACCCAATCAAGTTGGTAAAGATGTTGGTTTTATCACGGCTTTCTACAATAAAAGCCCTGTCGTTGTAGCACCAATTCCATACAATACAGATTACACATCAACTGTAAAACAATATACAGAAACAGAAGGTCAAATTGATGCACCAACTGCATGTAAAACCATGGGAGAAGACCTAAGGCTTCCTGATAGAGATGAGCTTGCATCACTCTTTGTTAATGCCCCACTTATTAACCTAGGCGAAAGCAATCGCGGCTATTGGTCAGGCTCAGTCATTTCACTTGGTGCTTCTGGATTAACATGGGGTCAGAACTTCAATAATGGCAACCGTGGTCGCAGCACCCGTTCCGATGCTGGCTACGTGCGCTGCATCAGGAGATAAAATTGGCATTTTGTCATTTTGCTAAAATGTGGCAAGACTAGACAAAAAGACTCTTTTTTACAAAAAGAATAATGGATTTCTTTTAACTTTATTGTTTTATCTTTGGCGTCGCTTTTTTAGGTGGCGCTTTTTCATTTTTAGATGTTTTAAAGGAGTTGGTGCGATAAAAATAGTTTGATGATGTTGGGCTGAAAGCCCAACATACTTTGGGGAGTTTTGGCAAAAAAAAAGGGGGGAGGGGGGTGAATTTTTAAAAAAAGCCCTTTTTTAGGAAAAAAGGGCGGTGGCTGTTGTCTTTTGGTTATAAATAGTGAAGAAAAGGGTTAGAATTGAAGGGCAAAAGAAAATAGTTCGCCAAGTTTTTTGTTGTAGTATTTGCCGTCTTTTTGGGCAAATGCATTTTTAAAATGGCTGTTTGGGGTTCCGTCTGTTGAAAAACTGGGATTGGTCATCATTATTTTGTGGGTTGAGGTGTCATATCTTAGGGGGAATATGTCATTTGTTTGCATAAAGGTGGGTAGTTTATCAGAGGCTCTAAAAAAGGCAAAAAGCCCTGTGTTTATTCGATTTAGGCGTTGTTCATAGGATATGCCGCCTTCATAATTATCGTTTTCAACTTCAACACCGGGGGCATAAATTCTATCGTATTTTAATTTTTCGGATAATTCTTTTACTTTATCGAAATCATCACCTGTGATAAAATCGGTTCCTGTGTTTAGGCCCATATTTTTATATCGGGCAAAATCATCTGTGCTTTTTTCGCCGACAAAGCTTATGTATGTTTTTTTGCTTCTTTTTCTTATTTCATATAAAATATGCTGCATTTGACTGTATTCAGGCAATGCGCCGACACCTGTGTAATTTTTTAGGTCATAGCCGCCTATGTGTTTGGCAGAATCAATAAACATTGCTTCAAAACCAAGGTTCATAAGCTTTGTACATTCGTTTATGAATAATTCTTCATGGTCTTTATTTTTCCAATCAAAAGAAATGTCTTGCCCGTTTTTGGTTGCAATTTTGATTTGATCGGCGGAAATTACCATTCTAAAACCTGTTTTAATACCGCGAAACCAAGCAAGCTGATTAAAAGCCATTAGCTGTTCTTCTGCCGAAATTTTTTCTTTTATATCAAAAGATATAATATTTTCGCTATAGCCTGCATTTAATTTTATTCCATAAATTGAATTTTCAACATCTGCGGGTTTTGCCCAACCGTCACCGTATATATTGGGAAAAATTTGAGAAATTATTATGCAATTTGCCCAACTGAAAGCTGACGGAGGAATGGCCGGCAATAATTTTATCATGCTAAAAATTCCGTTTTTACACTTATTGCCAACCATTTCGGCTATAAATCTATTATTTAATTCAATGTAATTTGCAAGCCTGCCCCAGTTATCTCCATAGTTGGGAGAGGTTATATTTTTCGGAAATTTTTCATAAAAATTACCGCTCTCACTTAAATTCATTATCATATTTATGGCTTGTTTAACAGTTAATGTTAAAAGTTCATAAGGCTCTATATCTGCCACCCACTTTTTCATAAAAGCACGGTTTTGCCCTTTAAATGCCCTTTTATTAAGACTGTCGTCTTTGGTAAAAATCGAATTTTCACCAAGCGCATAAAGCAATTTATCAACAACGGTAAACTTGTTATTATCCATATATTGATTATGAATAACAAAAACAGATGTTACATTGGAAAAAAATCCAACATTATAAATTTGCATTAAGAAAAAAATTACCTAAAAGCATAACAAAAGGCGCAAATTTTACTTTGCGCCTTATTTTTCTAAAACTTAAATTAGTTTTTATCTTTTAATGATAAACCGATTCTGTGTTCTTGAGGTGTGAATTTTTTGATTAACACTTCAATTTCTTCGCCAACAGTGAACATATTGTTCAAGTTAACATGTTCTTCTGAAATTTCGTTTGAAGGAAGAAGTGCTTCAACACCGGGGTAGATGTTTACAAAAACACCGAATGAAGTGATTTTATTAACGGTGCCTTTTACAACATCACCTTCTTTTAATTTGTCTGCAATTTCATCCCAAGGGTTTGCGCCCATTCTTTTAAGAGATAATGAAATTCTTTTAAGTTCTTCATCAATTTTAATGATTTTAACTTCAATTTTTTGACCCAATGAAACAACATCAGACGGGTGTTTAATTCTTTCCCAAGAAATTTCTGAAATCGGAAGTAAACCATCGATGCCTTCAATGTCAACAAATGCGCCGAAGTCTGCAATTCTTACAATTTCGCCTTCAACAACTTGGTCAACTGCCAATCTTGAAATAACTTCATCGGCAACCATTTCTCTTTGTTGAGTATAAACTTGTCTTTGTGAGAGGATAAGTTTATTTCTTTTTGGGTCAACTTCTAAAATTTTAACTTCAATTTCTTGACCGATTTGATTGTCGCTAGCTGTACCTGTTCTTAATTGTGAAGAAGGAATAAAGCCTCTTAAGCCTTCAATTTCAGCAATTAAGCCGCCTTTAACAGAAGAAACAACTTTTGCCATAGCATTTTCGTTGTTGTTTTTAATTTCTGCCAATTTAGCCCATGCTTGAGCGCAAGATAATTTTCTTAAAGACAATGTTGCAATTTCATCATCTTCTTCGTCTTTCATAACGTAAAATTCTTTTTCTTCCCAAAGTTTAACAACATCATCAGGGTTTTGTTCTGAAAAGTTTGTTACTTCACGGTTAGGAAGAAAAGCTTCTTGTTTTGCGCCTATGTCTACTAAATAGCCGTCTTTTTCTTTTTTAACAATAACGCCTTTTACAACGTCTGCTACGTTTAATTTGTAAGTGTAGCTGTCAGAAAGCATTTTTTCAAATTCTTCTTTTGACATCATTTCTTTTGTTTCCATTTTATTTTTTACCTTTCTATATTGTTTTTAATTTTTCTTCAATTCTTTTTATTATGTAATCAGGAGTTGAAGCCCCTGCTGTAATTCCAATATTGTTTGCTTTTTGAATAAGTTCTTTAAAATTTTCAAGTTCAATATCATCTTCAATGTGCAAAGTGGTTGTAATTTTAGATAAAATTTCTGCTAAATGAGTTGTATTTGCGCTTTTTTTGGAACCTGCCACCACCATTAAGTCAGATTTTTCTGCCATTTCTCTTGCTTCATTTTGCCTTAAATTGGTTGATTGGCAAATTGTGTTCATTATTTTTAAATCTTTTACCTTGTCAATTAAATATTCAACCACAGATTTTAAAAATTCAATTTTTTGCGTTGTTTGAATAACTATGCCAACTTTTTTGCGAGCTTTTATTGTTTCAATGTTTTCTTTCAGCTCTGATAAATCTTTTACAACAAGAACATTTCCTTTATTTTCAGCCATTTTTTTAGCATTTTGCTCGATTGCCATAACTTCAGGGTGTTCTTGTCTGCCCAAAATTAAAAGAAAATATCCGTCTGAAACAAGGTTCATAGCTGTGTCTTGAACCTTTTTAACATCAGGACATGTTAAATCTATAACTTCATAGCCCATAGCTTTTATTTTTTGAATTGAATCAATGCTTGCGCCATGGCTTCTTATAATGCAAATTGAATTATCGGGGGCGGGATTTGCCAATTCATTAACAGTTTTTATTCCCAATTCGTCTAATTCTTTTATGACGGAAGAATTATGAATTAATTCCCCTAAAATAAAAATGTTTTTATCGGGAAAATCTTTCTTTATTTTTTTTGTTGTTTCAACCGCCCTTTTAACACCGTAACAAAAACCGGAATGGCGTGCGATTTCTATATTTTTAGTTTTATTGCTGCTAATTGAAAACAGCCCCTTTCAAATTAAAGTCACATTAAAATTAATGTGCTAAAACTATTTAACCATGGACATTTTTTTAGTACAATAGTTTTATGAATAAAGAAGATATAATTTACTTTGCAAAAAGAATATATAATCAAGGTTTAAGCCCTGCTACAAGCGGAAATATTTCTTGTATTTCAGATGACAACAACATTTTAATTACAGCATCGGGAAGCGCTGCCTGTGATTTAACTTTTGATGATATTGTTCAAATTAACTTTAATGGAGAAGTAATTGAAGGATGCAAAAAGCCGTCGTCTGAAAAGAATATGCACATAAAAATTTATGAAAAAAGACCGGACATAAAAGCAATTATTCATTCTCATTCGCCTGAAATAACAGCTTTTGCAGTTTCAGGGTTAGAAATTAATGAAGTTATCATGCCTGAATTTGCCTTTTACTTTGGTTCAATTCCAATTTCAAACTATTATCTGCCATCTACAGTTGAGCTTGCAGAAGATGTTGCCAACTTATTTAAAAACAAAAATGCCGTTTTAATGAAAAATCACGGTATTGTTGTTGGCGGATGCAATTTAAAAGAAGCTTTTTATTCCTTAGAATCAATTCAAGCCTATTGTAAAACCTATTTAAACGCAAAGCTTTTAGGTAAAATTAAAACTTTAAACAAAAAACAGATTAAAGAAATTGACAATTTAAAGCATTAAAAGATTACCTGTTTAAAAACAAAAACTATTTTGTGCTGAATGAATCGTTTTGCATGTCCATATCAAGCGCATCTTCATTTATTACATCTTCATTTTCAGAAGTTGCAACATTCAAAGTTTCAGCGTCTTTTTTCTGTGAGATAGGTGCTTTATATAAGCCTGAAGCCATTTCAGCATCATCCATATAGTCTGTTACATCTTTATTGAAATCATTATTCAATAATTGTTCACTATAATTGCCTTCTATACCTGTAGTGTATGGTAAAGCATGATATTCATTTTCACTTTCCTCGCCTATAATGTGGGGAAGAGTTTTATAGTTTGCATAATCTGTTTTATCTGACATTTGTTGGTTTTCAGGGATGCTTACACCTTTTGTTTCGTCATTTTGTCCAAAAGTGTAGTAGTCATCATAATCTGCAACTTCGTATTCATCGTCGTTATAAATTTCAGGAAGCTTCATAACGCTGTCACCGTCTGACATAATTTTTCCTGCATTTAATTTTTCCAAATAGGAATTATCAAGCGGAAAAGCTGCATCAGTGTTTTGAGCCTCAAATGGGTTAGTTGCATCAATAGTATATGCATTATTAAAAATACTTTGAGCAATGGTTATTTCTTGGCTTTTATCAAGTTCTTTTATATTTTCAATATCATTATCTCGTCCAACCCTTTTTGCAGCAAGTGTTACAGCTTGAACACCGTTATCTTTAAGGGTTCTAATTAAGCTTGAATAATTAAATTTACCTGTCAAATCTCCTGACATGATAATCCTCTTTTCTTCTCTCTTTTGTATATATAAAGTATAGCTTTTTAAAATAATTGCTTTTTTGTAACATTTTGTTACAAATAAAAATCGGGCCTTATGAAACAAAGTTCAAAAAGCCCGATTTATTAATGTTTTATAGACTATTTAATTTCTTCTTGTCCTCTTGTTTTGTTTTCGGTGATTAATTTTTCGATAAAATCTTCTTTTAGCATTACGCCGATTTGACCGACGCCTCTTTTTCTGATTGCAAGGGCGCCTGTTTCAATTTCTTTGTCACCAACAACGATAACATAAGGAATTTTTTTATTTTGCAAGCAATCTCTTATTTTATAATTCATAGATTCAGCTCTATCGTCAAATAAAACTCTCAAGCCTTTTTGTTTCATTTCAAAGAAAAGTTTTTCACAATATTCATTGTGCCTTTCTGCAATAGGAACAATGGCTGCTTGAGTTGGCGCTAACCAAACAGGGAAAGCACCTGCATAGTGTTCGATTAAAATACCGTGGAACCTTTCCATTGAACCGAAAACTACCCTGTGAAGCATAACAGGTGTTTTAAGGGCACCGTCTTTATCTTGATATTTTAAATCAAACCTTTCAGGAAGGTTGAAATCTAATTGAATTGTAGCGCATTGCCAAGTTCTTCCGATTGCATCTTTAAATTTAAAGTCGATTTTGGGGCCGTAGAATGCGCCGTCGCCTTCATTTATATCATATTTCATGCCCCTTTTATCCATTGCTTCTTTTAAGCCTGCTTCCGCTCTTTCCCAATTTTCAAGAGAACCAACGTAGCTTTCAGGGCGGGTTGATAATTCAACTTCAAATGTCATATTGAAAATTTTCATTGCATCAACAACAAAATCAATAATTTCGTTAATTTCACCTACAAGCTGTTCAGGTGTGCAGAAAATGTGGGCATCATCTTGTGTAAAGCCTTGAACACGGGTGAGGCCGCCAAGTGCGCCTGATTTTTCTTTTCTATATACCGTTCCAAGTTCTGCCATTCTAATCGGCAAATCTCTGTATGAACGCCTTTGAGCTTGATAAATTAAAATGTGGAAGGGGCAATTCATTGGTTTAATTATGAATTGTTCGTCTGAATCTTCTTCTTTTTGAACAAAGAACATATTTTCTCTGTAATGGTCTATATGGCCTGAAATTTCCCAAAGTTTGGTTTTTGCAATGTGGGGAGTATTAACAATTACATAGCCTCTTTTTCTGTGTTCTTCTCTCCAATAGTTTTCAATGTTTTCTCTTACAACCGCTAAGTTCGGGTGCCACAAAACAAGCCCTGAACCAATTTCATCATGGATAGAGAATAAATCTAATTGAGTTCCCAATTTTCTGTGGTCACGTTTTTTTGCTTCTTCAACCATTGTAAGGTAAGCATTTAAGTCATCTTTGGTTAAAAATGCAGTTGCATAAACCCTTTGGAGCATTTTATTTTTTTCATTCCCTCTCCAATATGCGCCTGCAACCGATAAAAGTTTAAAAGCTTTAATCGGGCGGGTATTTTCAAGGTGGGGGCCTGAGCATAAATCGTTAAATAAAACGTTGCCGTCTTTATCTTTTGTTAAATATAATGTAGGATTATCATTTTTGTGTTCTTCTAGAAGTTCTGCTTTATAAATTTCGCCTTGAGCCCTAAATTCATCAATTTGTTTTTGAACATCTTCAATATAATGTTTTTCAAACCTTAAATCCATTTTAACAAGACGTTTCATTTCATCTTCAATTTTTTTAAGGTCATCTTCACCTAAACTAACGCCTTCTATGTCAAAATCATAATAAAAGCCGTT
Organism: Candidatus Gastranaerophilales bacterium; assembly: GCA_944325175.1. Lineage (GTDB taxonomy): Bacteria > Cyanobacteriota > Vampirovibrionia > Gastranaerophilales > Gastranaerophilaceae > Galligastranaerophilus_A. The sequence goes on from CALUYZ010000035.1 coordinate 8,283, forward strand.
ATCAATAGCAGGACCAATCGCAAGGTGTGCATTGGGGTATAAATTTTGAACAGCTTGCGCCATAATGTGCGAGCAAGAATGTCTTAGGGTGTGTAAATCTATGTTTTCCATCAATTCTTTCCTTCAAAAATATTTAACATTAATAATTTTACCACCAACAATAAAAAATATAAAACAAGTTTAAAAGCCTTTAAATAAAGAATTTGCCCCCTATTTTTTTGCCGGTTTTAAAAATTGGTATGATTGAAATATAAGGAAAAAAGGAAAGATTATGACAAAAACAAATGAATATTGGATTTGGAAATCTGAAAAAGGAAAAAACACTTGTGAAAAATGCAAATCGCTTGACGGCAAAATATTTTATTCTGAAGATGAAATACCTGAAAAACCCCACCCTAATTGTAAGTGTGAAGTTGTAAAAGTTGTTTCGGAAGAAAAATATGAAAAATGTGATTGTAAAGAACTTCTAAATAAAACACAAAATGCGGTTGAAAATATAATTGCGGAAACAAAAACTTATTTGGGAACAATACAAGAAATAAACACCGATTGCGAAATAAACAAAGAAAGTTTGCGGGATTTATTAAATAAAGCTTACGTTATAAAAGACGAATACGAAAATGAACTTGCAAAACATCTTAAAACCTGCGCCAATAATAAAGACGAAGAATACAAAGAAATAACACAAAAAATAATAGATTTTGAAAAGTTAAAAAAAGAAAATGAAACCAATTCAGCTAAAATATATGAATTAAATAAAAATTTTCAAAATTTTGACAAAGAAACAAGGGTTCATCTGGTTGATATTCAGCAATTAAAAGAATATTCAGCCGATACACCCCATAAAAAAGACGAATGTAAAATTTTAGAAGATGTTTTAGATTTACAAACTAAAACCAAGCTTGTAAACAGCCAATTTCAAGATTATAAGAAACAGCTATTGGAAATTAGGACAAAAAAACAAAATATAATAAAAGCAATTAATTCAAATATCCGCTTGAAAAATTTAAAAGATTACAAATTCAAAAAGCTGCTATCATCAATTAGCCTAACACCTGATGAGCAAATATGCAGGTTTGGCTCCTATGGTGTTGATAAGTATATGCATGAACAGCTAAAATTGGCAAATACAAGTCTTCAAAACGCTATAGATGATTTTAAATATACAAAAAATAACCCAAATGTAAAAAAAGTAGATATGCTTGCAGATGTAAAAGACTGGCGTTTGAAAAAATATATGTTATCAAATGATATACCTGTCAATTCTCCGGGGGTTATTTTCAATAGCAACGCCGCAGAAACAAGAAAATTATGGCTTACGGATAAAATACAAAAATATGTAAAAGAACACATAAAAGACTTAAAAGAAAACAAGGAACCCATTCTGCAAGATTTAGAATTTCTTTCCGATAAAGATTTAGATGCCTATCTTGCACTTCAACACTGCAAAATGTATAATCCGCATATAACAAAAGACGGTTACTTTGAAGCAACAATATATGACTACTATAATTATGAGCATAGAGATTACAAGTTTGATGCGAAAGGTTTGGGTAAAAAAACTAAAGACTTAGTTTCAACATATCTTAATAATTGGGGATACACAATGCAAGAAAAAGGATTACTTGAAAACTATTTTGTTATTTATAAAATAAGAGAAAAAATATGGTAAAGTTTAATTTGATAAAAGATATAGGCAAATTTATATTATATTTTGCAACAGTTCTTGCAGGAGAACTGCTTGTTTTTATATTAAGCTTTTGCCTTTGTTTAAGGGCGCCTATATTTCTAAGTGAACTTTCAAGGTTACATAATAATATTACCGAAGGTGTATTTTGGAATATTGTTTTAATTACAATAATTTTAGGTTTTATGGTAAGCGCATCATTTCCGGTTGCTATAACCTTGTATGCCGCAAACAAGGATGGCGGAAAAATTTTAAACGGTTTTTTTAATAATATTTTATACCCCACAATGGTTTTTATCGTATTAATTGTGTTATGTATAATAATGTCTTTTATATATGACAGATATGTTCTTGACTTTTTTTTGGCAATTTATATTGCATATCTTCCTGTATATTTAACAATTTTAGCAAGATACCTTTATGTAAAAGTTTTTAAATTTCCTAAAGATAAAGAAGGCGGCAAAACGAAAAAAGCTGTAACTTTGTTTGCAAAAATTACGCTATTTTGGCTGCCTTTTTTATTTATACTTTTTTTAATAAAAGTAGCAAAGCTAATGACTTTTGTTTCTTTAGCTGTTCTTTTAATAGGGTTTATTCCATATTATATAATTAAATTAATGCTGAAAAAATATGAAATGGCAAATAATAAAAAATCTCTATTTTTGTTTTGGTTTTCTGCAATAGTTCTTGTTTTAATTTTTGCTTCCGTTGAATTTGCTTTAATTTCAGCAATTACTGCAGCAGCACCGATTAATTAAAAGCTTGTTATGCACCATAAAAGAAAAAATATAGTAAAATAAAACTTATGTATAAAGATATATTAGGTGTTATAAGATATATAATTTTGGTATTTGCAGGTGAAGCCATACTTATTTTCTTTCCTTATATATTTTTAGCGCTTGCAGGCTTTCTTGATGAGCATTTACCATTTGTTGGGATAATACTTGCAATACCGTTTGTGTTATTAGATGCTTTTTGTTCTCTTTTTGGGCAAACAGATGAAGTTTATTCGAGCGCTTTATTTGTAATTGCACTTGTCTATTTATTTATCTGCTTTTTATACCCCATGCTTGTAACATATCGTGAGATGGTGAACAATAACAATAAATATCTTAGTTTATTTTTTAATAACCCAATTTGCCCTACAATTATACTTATTTTATTAATTATCCTGTATCGCCGCCACTATTATGATTATCACTATAGCCTGCCTATTTTTTATACATATTTTCTTATATACCCGACAATTTTAATTAATTGCATCCGCTTAAAATTTCCAAAATTTTTTAAGGAAAAAAAAGAAAACGATGTAAAAAAAATTTTAGGAATAACGGAAACAATCCTTTTTCAAGCAGCTTCCTTTGTGTCATTTTTTTATATTATGGGAATAATAACAGGTGAAAATTTATTTAGGATTATTTTTAGAATAATTATCGCCTTTTTGCCGTTTTTGTTGGCTCACTTTGCAAATAAAAAGGTAAAATTTCAAAATAAATTATCCTGCCTTTTGTTTTCGTTTTTTCTTATTTTCATTTTTATCCTTATTCAAGTTAAATATCTAAATGCAAACTAAAATTTTATTTTGCGGTAATTTTAACTTGAAAAAATATTGAACAAATTGTGGTATAATTTGGCTTGATGAATAAAGATGTAAAAGGG
>CALUYZ010000036.1 GCA_944325175.1 Candidatus Gastranaerophilales bacterium
AAGATGAAAACAAATTTGAAATTCTTCCTTTTGATTCAATTGATTCTATTGAAGTTGAAAAAGGCTTTGTTGTTAAAAATGTTAATATTTACCAAATAAAAATTGTTTCAAAAAACAAAACTTTTATTGTAAACACTTCAAGAATTGGTAATTTTTGCGAAGAATTGCCAAAAGAAATGAATGTAGATATAAAACAAAAATTCTTTTTCATAGCAAAAGTGAGTAAATAAATGTTTTTTATGTGGCTTTAATATTAAAATACCTCTGGTTGCATCGATTGTGCTATAATTGTTTAAAAAAAAGCGGGTTGTTTTATGAATAGATTTTATATAATATTATTTCTTTTTGCGCTGACAATTTGTCCTTCTTTTGGCTTTGGCGCCAAAAACACAATGGATAAAGTTATGGATAGTTGGATTGGCACAAATATTAATACTGTAATTGATTATTTGGGGTATCCGACAAGCGAAAAAGTTATTGCAAACAGGCATTTATTATATTGGGAAAAAAGCTCTGTCAGTATTACAGGTAACACAAGCAGTTTGTATGGTGGGCAATATTATTGTACAAGGATTTTTGAAATAGATAAAAATAAAAGAATTAAAAGTTGGGAATGGAAGGGAAACAGCTGCCCCATTACATATATGACAAGTAAAAAATGGGTAAACCCGAATAAAGACCCATGGAAAAAAGAAAAAGAATTAAAAAAACAAGAAAAACTATTAAAAAAAACGAAAAAGGAAATAAAAAATAAGCTTTAAGTTTTAATTTTTCTTTCTTTGTGGCATTTACAGTTTGGGTTTTTGCATTTGTTGTTTTTATCTAAATTAAGAATTTTTGGGGTTATGTACTCTACATCAAAATCATGGATTTTTGCTAAAGCTTCAACCCTTTTAAAATAAACCATTTCTTTTTTGGGGTTTTCAAGAATTAAAACAACTTTGCCTTTTTTGCCTGTCATTTTTTGGTAGTGCAAGGCTTGCCCGATACTTTCTGCCCATTTATTTGCAAAATCGAATTCGACGGCATTATTTTTTGTAAGGCAATCAATCCTTGTAAAATCTTTGTTTTTATATTCCATAATTCCATCGTTGTTGTTACACCATGCTTGTTGGTAGCTTACTTCATTGTGTTTGTGGCGCACGTGTTTCCATCCCAAATTACAAGTTTTGTATTCAAAAGGTGATGCAATTACCACTAATTGAATTAAACCAAAAACAAGCAAAAATAACGGTATTATTCCTATAAAACTTTTCATGAAAAAGATTTTCCCTGTCATTTAAGAATAGCAAAAAGTGTTGTTTGCATCAATATAAGAATTTTAAAATATTGTCGTACTTGTCGTGTATTTGTATTGAAAAATTTTGCAAAATAAAATGTAGGCGAGGTGTTATGAACGGCAAGAAACAAAACAAAACGAATGGCACTTTTGGAATAAAATTAAAAGAGTTAAGAAAGGCAAAAGGTTTGACACAACAAGCCTTAGCAGAAAAAGCCAATATTGACGATAAACATTTATGCAGAATTGAAAACGGCAAATATTTTCCAACATATGCCACTTTGAACAAATTACTAAATGCACTGGGTGTTACGCTTGAAGAAGTCGGGCTTGAATTAGAAAATGTAAAAATAAATGAAAATCCAATAATTATAAAAGCTTTGCAAATTTTAAATTCTGCAAAAGATGATGCTGAATTAAAATGTTATCTTGAAGCACTAAAAACAACCCAAAGAGCCTTAGAAATCAATAAAACGTAAATTTAGATTAATTTTAATCTGCACTGGTTGCATTTTTGCTTTTTTGCTTTCTTTTGTCATTTTTCCAGTCAAGTTGAATTCTTTTATTAAAGTAATCTGCGGCTTTTTTGTCGTCTTTTATAGTATATGCTGAATCTATATGTCTGCTAACACCATTTATACTGCCCCAGCCAAATTCCATAAACCTAACATCATGAATGTTTTTCCCTGTTACATAAAAATCAACTTCCCTGCCTTTTTTAACAGCTTTTGTACACAAGCCACCAGCGACAGGGCTATTTTCATAAAGTTCTGTTGCTCTCATCACGCTGAGTTTTTCTTTTTCTTGAAAACTTGATGTAGATTTTTCTAAATTTTCAAGCTGCTTTTTTGTGCCAATAACTGCATATACTTTGCCAAAACTCATATTGTTTATGCTATTTATTCTCATAATTTCCCCAAAAGTTTATATATGGTTATAATGCTTGTAAAATAATTTTTCCAAAGGCTTATTACGTAATCTTATACGCTTTTCTGTAATATAAAATTGCGCCAATGATGCTGATTGAAATGACGGGAAGCCAAGCTGCAAAGAAGGGTGAAATTTTGCCTGCTTCGCCTAAGTTTATGGAAAAGGCACGAACAAGATAATAGACAAAAATTATCATGACGGAGAATAGAAAACCCCTGTTGTAGCGCACTCTGGGCGGGGTTATTGCAAGTGGAATACCCACAAGTGCAAGTGCAAAGGTTGTGACAGGAAGTGCCAATTTGTCATATAATTGAACTTTGTATTGAATTTTTAATTTTTTGATAAAGTCGGGGTTTTTGGAGTTGTCTTTGATGTATTTCATTAGTTTAAAGAAGTTGAATTGGCTTGCTTCTTCCTTAACAAAGCTGCCCATATCATCTAAGCCAAAGTTTATAACGGAATTTTCAAACAGTGTTGTGTTAAAAATTTTGCCTGTGGTGGATAATGTGTAAATAACACCGCCGTCAAAAACCCAGCCTTCATCGGAAGTTTTGCCAAATTTTGCCTGAATTAACTGAATGGTGTCTTTTTTGGATAAATCTAAAACGGTTATATTGTTTAAAATTTTATCTTCACAGCTTTGAACGTAAAAAAGCCTTTTAAGATCACCATCTGAATTTGTTTCATTTAGGGTGAAATTTTTTCTTCCTTCAGGAACGTGTTTTTGTTGCAGTGAATAAATTGCTAAATGCCTTGATTGAACGCTCATGGCAGGCACAACAAATTCATTTATCATAAAGCTTATGATTGTCATTACAATGGCAAAAGCAAAAACGGGCTTTGCAATTCTGCTTATTCCTATACCGCAAGCTCTTAAAACGGTTATTTCAGAATTTAAACTTAATTTGTTTATTGTCATAACGGTTGCAAAAAGGGTTGAAATTGGAATTGTCATAACAAAAACTTGGGGCAAGTTTAAAATAATCATCATTATGGCAATGTTAAAAGGAATACCATATAGGGTTATTTGTTTAATTAACTGGGTGAAAGTTTCAGATGCAAAAATGATTGAGGTGAAAATTATAACCCCCAAAACAAAAACTTCAAAAAGTTGTTTTATAATGTATTCATCTAAAAGGGAAACTGATAATAGTCCCTTTTGTTTGAATAATCTTTTATATGCTCTAAATTTTCTATGTATCAAAGTATATTTTTCCCGTTTTTATCATACATCTTTTGTCTTTTTTCGGCAATTTGTCGAACTTTATTTTTAAAATTTTCTTCATCTGAATTTTTTAATTCTTCAAATTTTAAAAGAAGCTTTTTATAAGCAGCCAAAATGTTTTCTTTGTTAAAATGAAGCATATCAAAAGCCATATCAGGGTTTGTAACAGCAAGCCTTGTCATATCCCTGAAACCTGATGATGCTATAATTCTATCTTCATTTTCAGTTGAATCAAAAAGCGCAAAAGCAATTAACATTGGAAGATGTGAAATTTTAGCCGTTATTTCATCTTGTTTTTTTCTTTTTATTAAAATCGGTTTTGCTTTCATATCTAAAATTAATTCTTCTAAAATGGGGTTATTTTTTTCTATAATCCATTTTGCGCCATAAAAAAGTTCCTTAAAAGAATTTTCAAACCCTGTAAATTCCGTGCCTGCCATTGGGTGAGATGAAATAAAATTATAATTTAGTTCACTTGGCAAAAAGTTTTTAATTGAACAAACATCAGTCACGACTGTTTCTTTTTTTAAAATGCCGTTTAATTTATATAATTTTTCGTTTGTTTCATTCATTTTAGAGCAAACAAAAACAACGTCACATTCAGCTAAAAGGTTTATATCATCTGAAATTTTATCTGCAAAACTTTCAGCTTTTTTAAAAGATGATTTTGAAACGGCATATAGAAAATATTTGCCCGTTGAATGAAGCGCCTTTAAAATTGAGCCGCCAATTAAACCTAATCCCAATACTCCGACTTTTAGTTTTTCATTTGCCATGGTTTATATTATAATTTAAACAAAAGAAATAAATAAAGTTTTTGAGGAAGAAAATTTATGGAAATTAAAAAAGGTAAAGCGTTTAAATTTGGCGATGGCATTTCAACAGACCACATTGCCCCGGGCAGACTTTTTCATTTAAGAAGCAACTTGGAAGAATTTTCAAAACATGTTTTAGAAGATGCAGACCCAAACTTTGCATCATCTATGAAAAAAGGCGATTTTGTTGTTGCAGGAAGCAACTTTGGGCTTGGTTCATCTAGAGAGCATGCCCCGCAAATTATTAAAATTGCAGGTGTTGGTGCTGTAATTGCAAAAAGCTTTGCAAGAATTTTCTATAGAAACGCAATTAATATAGGGCTTCTTTTAATTGAATGTGACACGGATAAAATTGACGCAGGCGATGAGCTTGAGCTTGATGTTCAAAAAGGCGTTTTAAAAGATGTAACTAAAAACATTGAAATTGAAATCATGCCCCTTCCTGATGTTATGATTAAACTTTTAAATGACGGCGGTTTAATTGAACATATTAAGAAAAACGGCGATTTTAGTTTTGTTTAAGGAGATGAAATGCACAATATAACCTTAATAAACGGTGACGGTATCGGCCCTGAAATTTCAGATGCCGTTGTTAAAATTATAGATGCGGCGGGAGTTCAAATTAATTGGGAAATTCAAACCGCAGGGGAAGATGTTATTGAAAAAGAAGGCGACCCCCTTCCACAAAGAGTAATTGAGAGCATCAAAAAAAATAAAGTTGCCCTGAAAGCCCCTGTTACAACTCCAATAGGAAAAGGGTTCAGGTCTGTAAATGTTCGTTTAAGAAAAGAACTTGACCTTTATGCAAATATTCGCCCTTGCAAAAACATTGAAGGAATTAAAACCCCCTTTAATAATGTTGACCTTGTTGTTGTAAGGGAAAATACAGAAGATGTTTACGCAGGCGTTGAAGAAAAAATTAATGATAATGAAATGCACTCTATTAAAATCATCACAAGAAAAGCTTCAACCAGAATTGTGGAATATGCTTTTGAATACGCCAAAAAATATAATAGAAAAACTGTTTGGGCGGTTTCTAAAGCAAACATTTGCAAATTAACAGACGGGCTATTTTTAGAATGTGCAAGAGAAGTTGCAAAAAAATATCCTGAAATTGAATATAAAGAAATTTTAGTGGATGCTCTTTGCATGCAACTTGTTCAAAACCCTTCTAAATTTGATGTTCTTGTTATGCCTAATTTATATGGTGATATTGTTTCAGATTTAACAGCAGGCTTAATTGGCGGCCTTGGAGTTGCTCAAGGTGCAAATATCGGGCTTGATTGTGCCGTTTTTGAACCTGTCCACGGCTCTGCCCCCGATATTAAAGGCAAAAACCTTGCAAACCCTTCTGCCCTTCTATTATGCGCAATTCAGATGTTAAAACACATAAATGAATTTGAAAAAGCAGAAAACATTGAAAAAGCTTTATTTAAAACAATTAAAGAAGGCAAGGTTTTAACTGAAGATTTAGGCGGCAATGCCACAACAACAGAATTTAGAGATGAAATTATTAAAAATTTAAAATAAGGAGGAAACTATGTATCAAGTTTACACCGAAAAAAACCATTCAGAATTATCAAGAACTTTAATTATTGAAACAGATGATTATGAAATTGCCCTAGAAAAAGCAAAAAAAGCAATCGAGGGTAAAGAAGGCTACAACTACATTGTTGAAAAAACAGACGGCAGCTTCAACAGCTACGGCGACCTAATTGCAACCGTTGTTGCCGAAGGATAAAAACCAAAACAAAAAACTAAAACACGGGTGCAAATTGCTTTGCACCCGTTCTATATAAAAATCTTATTTTTACCCCTTTTTTATAATCTTCAAATATTTATATCTAAATAGCAACATAGTTCTAATTTCTAATACAACGTACATAGCCGGTTGACTTAGAGCGTGTATTACGAGCACGATGACCGGCATTAAAGCTTTGATGCCATGCTAAACCATTAATACCTAATGACACCACCGAGCTTGACCAGTAGAAGATTGTGCTTTCACCCAGGTTAATAAAAGGAGCATTTACAAACAATGATGCTAATTCATCTCTATTTGGCAGTCTTAAATCTTCTCCCATTGTTTTGCATACAGCAGGCGCATCAAGCGTTCCCGCATCTTCCGTATATTGCGGCACCATTGCTGAATAATCTTTATTATATGGAACAGGTGCCACAACAACAGGATTTTTATTATAAAACGCTGTAATAAACCCAACATCTTTACCTACTTGATTGGGTCCTTCGCTACCATTTAAGTCGTATACAAAATTTACACACATTTTATTCTGCACATAATGATTAACGGTCGCATCTGAACTACATAAAGGATTATAAAAAACCGCAATAGATTCACCGTTAACCGTTTCAAATGCAGCTGCTTTTGTGTTTGCTATATCACCCTCTTCGCCGGTTTCATGCCCCCCATTTAATAATTTTTCATTTAACTCACTCATTTTGCTTGGAAAATTAATTTCAGAAACCGCATCCAATGTTGTAATTTTACTTGGAATACCGCAAGAACTTAGCTTATCAGCTCCGCAAACATTATTTATTTTATAAACCTTTGACAACGCATCTAAAATAAAACTTTCAGCGGCTGTATCTTCTGTTGCGGTTCCTTCCTCATCTTCCGTATACGTTCCATACCCACCCAATGTGTTCATTTGTCCTATTGCTTGCGCCAACCTTGCATGAAGCGCCTTCTTTTGTGCATCCCATGCTTTTTCGTTTACATTAACAAGTAAACTTGGCAAAGTAATCGCTGCCACAATTCCTATAATTGCCAAAGTAATCAAAACTTCAGCAAGCGTAAAACCTCTTGTCTTTTTCATATTTTTCTATCCTTTCAACTTTGCACCAATTTGAATGAATTTGATGCAAGTGGCTAAAGCCTTATTGTTTATGCATTTTGAAGAGTAAAAAATAAAAAATATCAAAGTTTTGACCTCTTGAATTAATGTGGAAACAATGATATATTGAGAAAAAGAAGTTAAATGCACCAATATCATTCATTTTGGTGCATTTTTTATTATCAAATTCGCTCCTCTAAAAAAGCGCCACCTAAAAACGTAGGTTGGGCTTTCAGCCCAACATCACAAAAACGTTTCCCCCGTCTCTTTTAAACATTAAAATACAAAAAGCGCCACTTAAAAAAAGTGACGCCAAAGATAAAAAAATAAAGTTGAAAAGAAACTCATTATTCATTTTGTAAAAAAGAAAGTCTTTTTCTTCAGTCTTATCATATTTTACGAAATGATAATTTATTTCCTAATGCAACGCACATAGCCCACAGCAGAACGAGTGATACGGTTACGGGCACCATCACTGAACCCCTGAGCCCAAGTTAACCCAGAAGCGCTCAGCGAAATGACAGAGCCCGACCAATAGCCGCCACTGCTTTCACCTGGGTTAATAAGAGGTACATTAACAAATAATGATGCAAGCTCATCTCTATCAGGCAATCTTAAGTCTTCTCCCATGGTTTTGCATGCTGTTTGTGCATCAACCGTTCCTGCATTTTCTGTATATTGTGGTACTGTTGATGTGTAATTTGAGCTATATGGAATTGGTGCCACAACGACAGGGCTTTTATTGTAGAAAGCTGTGATGAAGCCTACATCTTTACCTACTTGATTGGGTCCTTCTTCACCGTTTAAGTCATATACAAAGTTAACGCACATTTTGTTTTGTGTATAGTGATTAGCTGTTGTATCTGAACTGCACAGTGGGTTATAAAATACTGCTATTGATTCCCCATTAACCGTTTCAAATGCAGCTGCTTTTGTATCTGCCATATCACCGTCTTCACCTGTACGATGACTTCCATTTAAAAGCTTAGCATTTAACTCTTTCATCTTTGTTGGAAAATTAATTTCAGAAACTGCATCCAGTGTTGTGATTTTACTTGGAATACCGCAAGATGAAAGCTTATCAGGACCGCAAACGTTGTTTATTTTGTAAACTTTAGATAGTGCATCTAAAATAAAACTTTCAGCTGCCGTATCAACTGTTGCCGTTCCTTCCTCATCTTCCGTATATGTTCCATACCCACCCAATGTGTTCATTTGCCCAATGGCTTGAGCTAATCTTGCATGAAGAGCTTTTTTCTGTGCATCCCATGCCTTTTCGTTAACATTTACCAACAAACTTGGTAATGTAATCGCAGCAACAATTCCAATAATTGCCAAAGTAATCAATACTTCAGCAAGTGTAAAGCCTCTAAACTTTTTCATATCATTCTATCCTTTCAACTTTGCACCAATTTGAGCAAGTTTGATGCAATGGGTTAAAAGTTTTGTTGTGAAAGGGTTTTGAGGATTAAAAAATGAAAAATGTTGAGGTTTTGGTGTATTGAATTAATGTGGAAACAATGATATATTGAGAAAAAGAAGATAAATGCACCAAGATTGCTCATTTTGTGCATTTTTTATTATCAAATTCCCCCCCCTCTAAAAAGTAGGTTGGGCTTTCAGCCCAACATCATCAAACCGCTTTCCACCCCCCCTTTTTTTTTAAACATCAAAACAACAAAAAGCGCCACTTATAAAAAAGCAGCGCTTTAAAATTAAACACAAAAGTTAAAAATATTTGTTATATAGAATAAAATAAGCTTTCTGTTTCTTTTTTGTTAATTTTAGCAAAATAGCAAATTAACATTTACCTTCTAATGCAACGTACAAAAAAATCGTAATAACGACCAATACTGGTACGAGTACCGATTGTGAAATTCTGAGCATATCCCGACCCAGAAGCACCTGAGGAAATTACCGAACTCGACCAATAATTGCTAGTACTTTCATATAAGTTAACAAGAGGAGCATTAATAAATAACGAAGCTAATTCATCTCTGTTAGGAAGACGCAAATCCTCTCCCATAGCCTTGCAAGCAGCAGGTGCATCAAGTGTTCCCGCATCTTCAGAATATTGCGGCATTTGTGATACATAATCTTTACTGTACGGAATTGGCGCTACAACAACAGGATTTTTATTATAAAAAGCCGTTATGAAGCCAACATCTTTACCTACTTGGTTTGGACCTTCGCTGCCATTTAAGTCATATAAAAAGTTAACACACATTTTGTTTTGTGCAAAGTGACCCGCTGTTGAATCTGAACTACATAATGGATTATAGAAAACAGCTATTGATTCACCGTTAACCGTTTCAAATGCAGCTGCTTTTGTGTCTGCCATATCACCTTCTTCACCCGGATTATGTTCTCCATTTAAAAGCTTAGCATTTAACTCTTTCATTTTAGTTGGAAAATTTATTTCAGAAACTGCATCTAATGTTGTAATTTTAGTTGGAATACCGCAAGATGAAAGCTTATCAGGTCCGCAAACGTTGTTTATTTTATAAACCTTCGACAACGCATCCAAAATAAAACTTTCAGCGGCTGTATCTTCTGTTGCGGTTCCTTTCTCATCTTCCGTATACGTTCCATATCCACCCAGGGTGTTCATTTGTCCTATTGCTTGCGCCAACCTTGCATGAAGCGCCTTCTTTTGTGCATCCCATGCTTTTTCGTTAACATTTACCAGCAAACTTGGCAATGTAATCGCAGCAACAATTCCAATAATTGCCAAAGTAATTAAAACTTCAGCCAAAGTAAATCCTGTTTTCTTTTTCATGTTTTTCTATCCTTTCAACTTTTTAGACCAAAATATTCATTTTGTTTCAAAAAGCCCAAAAGAATTAATATCACTGAACAAAAGAATAAGAAAAATATTTAATATCTTAAAAATACAAGACTTGTAACTTCCAAAAAATAATGATAATATATATACATATAAACCATTTGCACCATAATGAATATTATGGTGCATTTTTATTACTTAATTTTAAATTCATACACTAAAACTTCGTAGGTTGGGGTTTCTACCCCAACAAAATCTCATCTTCCGCATACATTCCATAACCACCCAACGCATCCATCTTCCCTATTATTTTATTCATTCATACATAAAGAGCTTTTTCAACCAAAAAAATGCACCAAAATGAGCAA
>CALUYZ010000037.1 GCA_944325175.1 Candidatus Gastranaerophilales bacterium
TTTTGAAACAAAATGAATATTTTGGTCTAAAAAGTTGAAAGGATAGAAAAAATTATGAAAAAGACAAAAGGTTTTACGTTGGCTGAGGTGTTGATTACTTTGGCGATTATAGGCATAGTTGCTGCAATTACGTTGCCAAGCCTACTTGTAAATGTTAATGAAAAGGCATGGGATGCACAGAAAAAAGCACTTCATGCCAGACTGGCGCAAGCCATAGGTCAAATGAACACCCTAGGCGGTTATGGAACCTATACAAAAGGCGAAACTGATGATGAAACGGTTGATACAGCTGCTGAAAGTTTTATTTTAGATGCACTATCAAAAGTTTATAAAATAAATAACGTTTGCGGTCCTGATAAACTTTCTTCTTGCGGAATTCCAAGTAAAATTACAACATTGGATGCAGTTTCTGAAATTAATTTTCCAACGAAGATGAGTGAGTTGAATGAAAAATTGTTAAATGGCAATCGTTTGGATGGTGAAAGCGGTGATATAGTTGATACAAAAGCCTCTGCATTTGAAACGGTGAATGGCGAATCAATAGCAGTTTTTTATAACCCTATGTGTGGCTCTGCAAGTTCAACTAATCATTATGCTCAAAATCAGATGTGCGCTAATTTTGTGTATGACTTAAACGGTTCAGAAGGACCAAACCAAGTAGGCAAAGATGTCGGGTTTATAACAGCTTTCTATAATAAAAATCCCGTCGTTGTAGCACCTGTTCCATATACAAAAGATTACTCTTCTTCGGTTGCATCTTTTACTTCCGGTTCAGAAACTGTTGCAGCACAAGATGCTTGCGCAATTATGGGGGAAAATTTAAGATTACCGGATAAAGATGAAATTTCTTCCATGTTTGTAAATGCACGTTTCATTAATTTGCTTGAAAGCACAAATTATTATTGGTCCTCTTCGGTTCTTTCTATAGGCGAAAAAGGGTTAGCTTGGCTGCAACATTTTGAAAACGGTTCAATGACATTTAATTCAAGGGATATGCAGTTAAATGTGCGATGCATCTATAAATAAAGTTAGAACTATTAGTCTTTGACTTTATTTATTATATAATTATAAATCATGTTAAACGAATACATCCAAAGAGCAAAAAAGTTCAGAACAAAAAAATCACTGGGGCAAAATTTTTTAATTTCAAAAGATGTTATTGATGAAATTTTAAATAACGTTGAAGAATCTGATAACATTTTAGAAATTGGCCCGGGGGTTGGTTTTGTAACGGAAAAGCTTGTTCAAAAGGCAAAAAAGGTTGTTGCAGTTGAATTAGATGAAGATGCAATAAATGTTTTAGAAAAAAATTTATCCGAATATAAAAATTTCACCTTAATTAAAAACGACATCCTAAAAACAGACATTCCACCCCTTTTTAATCATGATGAAAAAATTAAAGTAATTGCAAACATTCCATATTATATAACAACGCCCATTTTGGTTCATCTTTTGGGCGAAATTGATGATATAAACCACAAAACAAGAAATAAAATAACAGAAATTGTTTTAATGGTGCAATATGAAGTTGCAAAAAGAATTGTTGCTGATAATAATTCAAAAAATAAAGAATACGGGCTTTTGTCTATTTTATCAAATTTTTGGGCAGATACAAAAATTATAAAAAAAGTTGGCAAAAGGTGCTTTTATCCTTCCCCAAAAGTAGATTCCGCCCTTGTTAAATTTAAAATAAATGAAACCCCAAGGGCAGAAATCACCCCAAACCTCAAACAAACAATGAAAGCCGCCTTTTCAATGCGAAGAAAAAATATTAAAAATTGCCTTAATCAAGCCGGTTTTGTAAATACATTGGAAGCGCTTGAAAAATGCGGAATTAACCCCAATTTAAGAGGTGAAAACCTTTCTTATGATGATTTTTACAAGCTTTCAGTCGAACTAAAAAGGGAAATAAAATGTTAAAAGTTAAATGCCCCGCAAAAATTAATTTAACCTTAAAAGTTTTTAAAAAAGATGAAATAACGGGCTTTCACCCCATAGAAAGCATTATGCAGACAATCAGCCTTTTCGATTATTTAACTTTTGAATTAACCGACACAGGTAAAATTGAATTAACAGGCAACAATAATGAAATTGAATACAACGAAAATAATTTAATAATAAAAGCAGCGCTTGAATTTTATAAAAAAGCTAACTTGCCCCAATCAGGGCTTAGAATTTATTTAGAAAAAAACATCCCCGTTGCAGCAGGCCTGGCAGGCGGTTCCACAGATGCAGCAGGCACAATATATGCGCTGAATCACCTTTATAACAACATTTTAAAAAAAGAAGAAATTATTGAAATTAATTCTAAACTTGGCTCAGACATTAATTTTTGCTATTTTGGCGGAAAAGCGCTTGCTGAAGGCAAAGGCGATAACCTCACCCCTCTTGAATTTGAACCGTTTGAGCTTACAATTATAAAGCCAAAAAACCTTAAAATTTCAACAAAACTTGCTTATGAAACTTTTGACAACTTAAAAGAAACTTCAAATATGAAAAACGACCTTGAATTTGCCATGCTTCCCCATTATAAAGAACTTCAAACCCTTCACAATCTTGGTTTTCAAATGTCAGGCTCAGGGCCTTCATTTTTCATTTTAAATAAAACCGTGAACGAAACCCTAAAAACCCCTGAATATCAAGTTTTTGAAAACTTAAAAGCTACAAAAACAGGCATAGAAATTGTTTAAAATTTCATTGCCATTATATACAATAAAAAACCGCAAAACCTTAAATATTGCACATTCTAAATTAACTAAAAACCAAACCTTTTAATTGTTCTTTCACAATTTTTTTCAACAACATTTAAAATTTTTTTCCCAATTTTGTTTTCAAATTCTAAAATTGTTTCATCAACAAGTTTTGGAAGCAAAAACGCCTGTTTTTCAATCATTTTTTGGAATTGCCCCGCATTAATTCCAACTTCATTGCAAAATTTTTCAAAATGTTTTGGTTAAATAACCGGCTAATTCTCCATAAAGCCTTATAGAAAGGGGTTTTTTCATAGGTCGGTGACCTCAAATTTAATTCCGAGCGAATTTAAAATTTTTAAAACTTTTCCAATTTGTGCGGTTTCTTTGCCGTTTTCAAATTCAACAATAAACCTTACCCCAACACCGCATGCAAGTGCAAGTTCGCTTTGCGTAAGCTGAAGACTTTTTCTTTTTTCTTTTGCAAATTTTCCTAAATCTTTGATTGAATTAATTTTCAAAATGTTGCTCTAAATTTTCCCGTTCGGTAAAATTATAATCCTTTTTCATATAAAAATCAACAAATTTTCCCGTTCGGTAAAATTTCGCTGCTTTTGTTTGCAGAAAGATATGATGAAAATTATTGCTAAATTCCTTTTGAATAAAGGCTCTTAACCACATTTTAATTACCGGAATTTCAGATATTTTATAATTTTTATATGCGATAAATAGCTAAAGGGGCAATTATGACAACAGTTGAACCCATAAGAAATTTATCCGACCTAAAAAAGGTTGAATTTTTGCTTGAAAAAAACAAAAGAAATTTGCTTCTT
This sequence comes from Candidatus Gastranaerophilales bacterium, assembly GCA_944325175.1. Lineage (GTDB taxonomy): Bacteria > Cyanobacteriota > Vampirovibrionia > Gastranaerophilales > Gastranaerophilaceae > Galligastranaerophilus_A. The sequence continues at coordinate 3,524 of CALUYZ010000037.1, forward strand.
TTTACGCTTGGAATTAATTCAGGGCTTAGAATTTCAGACATTTTAGCCCTTAACATTCAAGATGTTAAAGACAAAAAATTTATTCAAATAACAGAAAAAAAGACAGGCAAATTCAAAAAAATTCCGATAAATTCAAAATTAAAACCCATGATTTTTGAATTTACCAAAAATAAAAGCCCAAATTCACCCTTGTTTGAAACTGTTTTCAAAAACAGGCTGGATAGATTTTCTGCATACAACATAATAAAAAATGCCTGTAAAATGGCCGGTATTGAGGGCAAAATCGGTACACATACTTTAAGAAAAACTTTTGGTTATCACCACTATAAAAAGTTTAAAGATGTTGCCATATTGCAAAAAATATTCAATCACTCAAGCCCCTCAATAACTTTAAGATACATTGGAATTGAGCAAGATGAAATTTTTGAAAGCTACGAAAATTTTATTTTGTAATGGGTGAAAGCTAAAAAATTCCAAACTACATAACATTTTTTAAACACCACATAATGATTAAAATGTTATATAGTAGCTCTTTAATAATACCATAAATAAATATAATACTGGAATTATTTTATTTGCATGTTTGTATTCTTTTGAATTTGAAAATTTAAAATGTTGTGAACCATGAAATTATTTTTCCTGCTGGTTCTAAAAAACCTACGAAAATGGGCATGCTCCTCTAACACCACATTTTAATCAAAATGTTGTGTTCATTTAAAAAAGGAGGATTATTTTGAACCAAAAAATAGATTTAGTTTATCTCTGGTGCAACCTTGATGACCCAAACTTTAAATCCAAAAAAGAAAATTTTCTAAAAAATCAAATCATAGATAAAACCGCCAACAACCCATGCCGTTTTACAGACAACGGCGAGCTAAAATATTCCCTTCGTTCCGTGGAACTTTACGCCCCTTGGGTGAACAAAATTTATATTATAACCGACAATCAAATTCCAAACTGGCTAAATTTAAACCACCCGAAAATAAAAATCATTAACCAAAACGAAATTTTGCCACAGTCTGCAATTCCTTCTTTTAATTCAATTTCAATCGAACATTCAATAAAAAATATTAAAGAATTGCAAGAACATTTTTTATACGCCAACGACGACATGTTTTTTAACGATTACACCTCTCCTGAATTTTTCTTCAACAAAAAAGGCTTTCCAATTTCAAGGTTTAGAAAAAAAAGAAAAAATAACCATTTTACAATTTATGAATATGCGCTATGTAACGCTGAAAATTTAATCTATAACAAATTCAAGCTATTGTTGAATTATGAACCACACCACAATATTGATGCTTACCTGAAATCTGAAATTATAAATTGTTATGAAGCATTTAAAGAAGAAATAGATGCCTCAATTAATTCTCACTTCAGAAGCAGGGAAAATGTCGAACGTGCAATTTATCAAAAATATTTTATAGCAGTAAAAAAAGGCGAATTTAAAAGGGTTTCAAGGGTTGATTGCAAACTAAACCCAATAATGAGGCTTATAAATTTAATTAAAAAAGATTTTAAAAAAGATTCTTGCCTGATTTTTCCTCAAAATAGAAACATAGAAGAGGTTTTGAACAAATTTAAACCCTATCTTTTCTGCATAAACGACAGCGAAGATACAACCGATTTTGACAGAATATATTTAAAAGAATTTCTTGAAAAAAGATTTCCGAATAAATCAAGTTTTGAAATATAGTGGGGGAAAAATGAATAAAACATTAGTGCGCCTTGTCTTGTGCCTTGTTTTGGACAGAGAAAAAAGAAGAAAACTGCGCCAAACTTTAATTGGCGAAATTGACCAAAAAACAATCGAAAAATATCTAAAATATCAAAAGGAAAATTGGGAAATTGATTTTGTAAATAATAAAAAAGAAAGTAAGTATAAAATTTTGCATTATTCAACATATAAGGCAAAATGCGGAATATCAACCTTTTTGGACGATTTATTGAGCGCATTTGAAAATAACGGAATTAATTATAATGCGGTTTTTCCCGTGAAATTTGAATATTTGCAAGATGTTGAGCTGATTTATTCTTATTTAGATAAAATTATAAATGCAGCTGCTTTTTTTGATTTAATTTTAATAAACCACGAATACGCCTTTTGGCGCCTAAAAAACATTTTTCATAATGCCTTTTTGTTTAATAAATTAAACCCTCTTTATTCAAAATATAACCATAATAAGCTTTCTTATTCGCTTTTGCTGTTAGATTATTTTGTTGAAAGAATTTTATCGAAGAATAAAAAAATAACAATTATATGGCATACAGATTTTGAACTTTCGCTAAAACAGTTGTTTTTATTGAATGACAGTATAAAAAATTATAAAGAAATTCCATTTTTCAGATTTTTTGATTGCGATAATTTGAAAATAATTGTCATGAATTCTAAAATGAAAAATGGTTTAGAAAGGTATAAAATACCGACAAATAATGTAAGTTTTTTTATGCATCCTGTAAAAATTTCAGGTATAAAAAATTGTTGCATTAAGGAAAATAAAAATGAAATTATTTTGGGCGGGTTTGGTTTTATAGATTATAAAAAAGGCTTGCATTTAATCCTTAAAGCTTTGCTTTTGCTGCCAAAACATTATAAATATATTCATATAGGCGGGGTGCATCCCAGAAAAGAAGATGTATATTTAAGAGAATTAAAAACCTTTGTTAAAGAAAACGGATTGTCTGAAAGGGTTGAATTTGCAGGCTTTTTAGATTTTGAAGAGGTTGATAAATATATGAAAAAATTTGATATTGGGGTATATTTGCCGTTATCTAAAAATAATTATGCCTCAGGGGCAATTAACCGATTTTTATTGAATAAAGTGCCTGTAATTACCTCTCCAAACGCAAGCTTTAAAGACTTAAAAAATGCCTATGATTGTATTGAAATTTTTGATGAATATGAAAATGAGAAAAAATTAGCCGAAAAAATACAAAAATTTTACTCCGATAAAGAGCGCATGCAAAAAATTAAAGATAATTGCACACTTTTTTGCATGGAAAATTCTTTTGAACAATTTGCAAATTTCATTATAGAAAATCAGTTTAAAGAAAAATAAAGGCATGACTTATGAAAAATTTTCTTCACCTTGTTGAATTTCATATAACAGAACACTGTAACCTAAATTGCAAAAGCTGCATGCATTTTTCACCTTTAGCCCTAAAAAGTTTTTTAAAGGTTTCTGAATTTAAAAAAGATATTAAGACGCTTAAAAAAATTACAAACGGAAATGTTGAAATAATCCACATTTTGGGGGGAGAACCTTTGTTGAACCCCAATTTAATTAAAATTTTAAAAACAGCAAGGCAATATTTTAAAAGTTCTAAAATCATGCTTATTACAAACGGAATTTTGGTTTTAAGCCAAAATGAGCTTTTTTGGAAAATATTATCAAACCTTCAAATTGAACTTTCAATAACAAAATACCCTCTATCGCTTGATTACTTAAAAATTGCAAAATATGCAAGCAAAAATAAGGTTAAATGCACATTTTACGGTAATGAAAAAGAAAATGGCTGCTGGCATTTTCCGCTCGATTTAGAGGGCATGCAAGATTGTAAATTCAATTTTCAAAATTGCCATAAGGGAAACAACTGCACAAACGTGAATATATATAAGGGAAAACTTTATATTTGCCCTGTAATAAGTAATATCAGGCATTTTAACAATTTTTTTAATAAAAATATTATGGTGAATGAAAAAGATTATCTGAAATTGTCCACGGTTAAAAATATAGATGAAATTAATGCTTATATTTCTTCTCCTGTGCCATTTTGCGCTTTTTGTAACGTGCAAAAAAGAACATTTAATAACAAATGGGAAATTTCAAAAAAAGATATAAAAGAATGGGTGTAATTCAACGCCCTTGCCATTTTGCGCTTTTTTATAGTGCATGTGTTATATAAAGAAGTAATCTGATGCACCTTATGACTATTTTGCGAATGAATTCCATGCTAATTTTCCCCGCACTTTAAAATATTTTTTCAAAACTAATAAAAAAAGGCTAAAAAAATAAAAAAACTGGACAAGCCAAAACCGTTGATATTAGGCGATTTTAGAAATAATGTTAATAAATGTTAAAAAGAAACAAAATTTTTTTAAAAAAATGCTTGCAATTTTTCCTTGAAGAGTTAAATTAATAATCATTGAAAGACAGCACATTCTCAAAAATAAATCACCACATTAATTTAAAACATTAACAACGAGAGAACCAAGTGAAAATAAATTTTAAAAAATCACTTGACAATAAATTTTGAGATGTTAAGCTGTTAAAGCTGACCTTTTACAAGCTAACATTTTGAACTGGAAAAAATCTCAAGTTTCAACGAATAAGTTGATTGAAAAAAAACACTTGACATTAAAACTTGAGATGATAAGCTTGTTAAGCACGGGTTACCAAAACCCAACATCTTGAGTGTAAACTTAAGTTAAGAAAATAAAAAATTAACACTTGACTTTAAAACTTGAGATGATAAGATACTAAAGGCGACTGAATCGCCTTCTGGTAAAGGGATGGTTAAAGCTGATTAAAGGCTTAATTTATAGCGCCCTTTACAGTGTAAAAGATTTATTCTTGAACATTGAAAATAGAATAACATAATACAAACGACAAATACCTGTTGATTTTTTTAAGAAAAACAATCGGACACTTAGCGAAGAAAATTTTTTGTAAAATTTATTTTACTAAAATTTTCGAGCGAGCCTAAGGATGTGAGGTCGTGACGGCGAAGCGATGAGCTTCGGCGAACAGACCGAAACTGGACTTAGGTTTGATAAGCTAAAGCTTTAAATTTTGAGTCAATCACTTCTTTCTGAAGTGTCAGACATAAATTTCTGACAACGGAGAGTTTG
>CALUYZ010000038.1 GCA_944325175.1 Candidatus Gastranaerophilales bacterium
ATTCCTTGAATAAGGAATTTGAAGCGAAGTTCAAGAGAAGCGAACCGCTAGTAAAACCAAGAGCGGATTTTACGTAGGGTGCAGCGAGCAAAGCGAGCGAAACCCGCCAACGTGAGCGAACGGCGTAGCGCAAAATTCCTTGAATAAGGAATTTGAAGCGAAGTTCAAGAGAAGCGAACCGCTAGTAAAACCAAGAGCGGATTTTACGTAGCACGAAGGGCGAAGCCCGTAGTGCGCCAACATGAGCCCCGCCCAACCACTTTCCCCATTGCAAGCAAAAACCCCAACCCACAAAAGCCGAAAGCAAATTCCAAACATCCATTCATATTACATTAAAAAAATCAGCAAATATCAAACCCCCAGACTTTTCAGCATTAGCATTACACCAACACTGGCAAACAACATAACAAAAAGCACACCATTCTTCTGCCACACCCCACACCCCCCGTAGGTTGGGGTTTCTACCCCAACAAAATCTCCTCTTCCCCTTCATCTCTCCCAACCCACCAAATCCAATCATCTCTTCCCCAATCACTCCCCTCAATCCTTCAAAAAAAGCATCTTCCCCTCAAGCTTCTCACACTTTTTCATTCACAAAAAATGCACCAAAATGAATGATATTGGTGCATTTAACCTCTTTTTCTCAATATATCATTGTTTCCACATTAATTCAAGAGCATAAAAAGCCTAACATTTTCATTCTCTTCCTGCTGAAAATAACCTAAAAACAAGCACTCTAACCCCTTGCATCAAATTCATTCAAATTGGTGCAAAAGTTGAAAGGAAAGCAGAAAATATGAAAAGGTTTAGAGGTTTTACGCTTGCTGAAGTGTTGATTACTTTGGCGATTATTGGGATTGTGGCGGCGATTACGTTGCCGAGTTTATTGGTTAATGTTAACGAAAAAGCTTGGGATGCACAGAAGAAGGCGTTGCATGCCAGATTAGCTCAAGCTATAGGTCAAATGAATACCCTAGGGGGGTATGGAACATATACGGAAGATGAAGAAGGAACTGCAACAGAAAATACCGCCGCTGAAAGTTTTATTTTGGATGCGTTGTCGAAGGTTTATAAAATAAATAACGTTTGTGGACCTGATAAATTAAGCTCTTGCGGGGTGCCAAGCAAAATTACAACACTGGATGCGGTTGCTGAAATCAATTTTCCAACAAAGATGAGTGAGCTAAACGGCAATCTTTTAAATGAAAAACATTATACGGGTGAAGAAGGCGATATGGCAGATACTAAAGCTGCTGCATTTGAAACAGTGAATGGGGAATCAGTGGCTGTATTTTATAATCCTTTGTGTAGTTCGGATACTTCCGCTAATCACTTCGCACAAAATAAGATGTGCGTTAATTTCGTTTATGATTTAAACGGCACAGAAGGCCCTAATCAAGTAGGGAAAGATGTTGGATTTATAACAGCTTTTTATAATAAAAATCCGGTTGTTGTGGCACCTGTTCCATATAGTACAGATTATGCATCACCCGTACCGCAATATACAGAAGCAGAAGGAACGGTTGATGCACAAACAGCATGCAAAATCATGGGGGAAGACCTAAGGTTGCCTGATAAAGATGAACTTGCATCATTATTTGTAAATGCTCCATTTATTAACCTGGGTGAAAGCGATAACACCTATTGGTCGGGCTCGGTTATTTCACTGGGCACTTTCGGGTTAACTTGGGCACAAGCCTTCAATACCGGAAACAGTGGTCATGCAACTCGTTCCAGTATGGTATATGTACGTTGTATCAGAAAATAAATGTTATCTTGATATTTTGTTAAAATTTGATAAAATGTAAGTATAATTCTTTTTCATTAATAATAGTAAATTACTTTCTATTTTACTATTCCAACAAGACAAAAGCGCTGCTTCTTTAAAGTGGCGCTTTTGAATTATAAAATTTATGATAAATGCAATAAGGTATGTTAGGCTTCTTCTTTTTGTTCTTGTTTATTTGCATTTGATAGTTTTTCCCTTACTTTTTGTTCAATTTCTTTTAAAAGTTCGGGGTTTTCGGTTAGAAAGTCTTTAGATTTATCTCTGCCTTGTCCTAATTTTTCATCGTTATAGCTAAACCAAGCGCCTGCTTTTTTCACTATATCCATATTAACGGCAACATCTAAAATGTTTCCTATGGCTGAGATACCTTTGCCATAAACTATATCAAATTCAGCAGTTCTAAAAGGCGGCGCTACTTTGTTTTTAACAACTTTTACTCTTACACGATTACCTATATCTTCGCCTTCTTTATTTTTAACAGAATCAAATCTTCTTATGTCCAGGCGAACTGAAGCATAATATTTAAGAGCATTACCGCCTGTTGTGGTTTCGGGGTTACCGTACATAACACCGATTTTTTGCCTTAATTGGTTAATGAAAATAACCGTTGTGTTGGTTTTTCCTACAATAGCGGTTAATTTTCTTAAAGCTTTACTCATAAGCCTTGCTTGAAGCCCCATTTGCTGTTCATCCATTGCTTTTTCAATTTCGGCTTTTGGAACAAGTGCAGCAACCGAGTCTATAACAATAACATCAATAGCGCCACTTCTTACAAGCTCTTCTGCAATTTCTAAGGCTTGTTCACCTGTATCCGGTTGTGAAATTAAAAGTTCATCAACATTAACGCCTAAATTTCTTGCATATTCAGGGTCAAGAGCATGCTCTGCATCTATGAAAGCTGCAATACCGCCTCTTTTTTGGGCTTCAGCTACAATATGTTGTGCTAAAGTTGTTTTACCTGATGATTCGGGACCATATATTTCAATAATTCTGCCTCTGGGAACTCCGCCAACCCCAAGGGCTAAATCAAGCGCAAGGGCGCCTGTTGGAATACAATCTACTTGAACCGAGGGTCTATCCCCCAATTTCATAATAGAACCTTTGCCAAAATCCTTTTCAATTTTATCTAAAGCCATTTTTAAGGCTTTATCTTTTCCTGCTTTTATTTCATCAATAGATTCTTTTGTTTTTGTTTCAGCTGCCATTTTAATTTCTTTCCTCTATACACAAATTTAAAAACATTATATAATAAATTTTATGAAAACGATAAAACTTAACAATTTTGAAATCGGGGGCGATAAGCTTACCATTTTAGCCGGTCCTTGCGCTATGGAATCAAAAGAAATTTGCGCTTCGGTTTGCAAAAAATTAAAAGAAGTAACGGAAAAGCTTAATATAAATTACGTTTTTAAAGTTTCTTTCGATAAAGCCAATCGTTCTTCACTTGATTCATACAGGGGTTTAGGAATTAAGGAAGGGCTTAAAATAATCGGTGAAATAAAAGAAGAATTAAAAGTGCCGGTTGTAACAGATATCCATGAACCATATCAGGCGGAAATGGCTGCTGAAGTTGCCGATATATTACAAATTCCCGCATTTTTATGCAGACAAACAGATTTGCTTGTTGCAGCTGCCAAAACGGGAAAAATCGTGAATATTAAAAAGGGGCAGTTTTTATCGCCCTATCAAATGAAATCAATTTCAAAAAAAGTTATTGATTCGGGAAACGATAAAATTTTAATAACGGAACGTGGTGCAAGCTTTGGCTATAACAATCTTGTGTCTGATATGAGAAGCATTAAAATTATGCAAGATATGGGTTATCCCGTTATTTTCGATGCAACTCATTCCGTTCAAATTCCTGGCGGAAAAGGTGAATCATCAGGCGGAGAAAGGCAATTTGTTCCTTTGCTTGCAAAAGCAGCGGTTGCAGCAGGCGCTAAAGGGTTATTTTTTGAAATTCACCCTAAGCCCGCTTGTGCCTTGTGCGACGGGGATAATATGCTGCCATTGGATGAGGCGGAAAAACTTTTTATTACATTAAATGAGATTTTTAAGATAGTGAATTAATTATGTTGGATTTAACTGCAAAATACGAAGTTTTATCATATATGACAGGCGACACAAAAGCCGGAACCAAAATGGGCAAAATGCAACTTAAAAATTTGTCCAACGATTCAATTTTGAACTGTATTCTTTGGGAAGAAGCTTTAAACAGGCTTGATGCAAAGCTTTTCAAAACGGGCAATATCGTAAAAATTACAACTGCAAGCTATAATGAAAAGTTTAATAATTGCCTTATAACAAATATGGAGCTTTTAATAGAAGCAAAATCCGGCATTAGTGAAGAAGAAAGAGAAAAGCTTTTTAACTCTGTCAAAAATACGGTTGAGGGCTTTTCAAATATCGAGCTTAAAAATTTTGTAACATCCGTAATTGAAAAAGAAAAAGAAAAATTTTTAATTGCACCCGCTGCAAAAGTTATGCATCACAATTACCTTGGCGGTTTGTTGGTTCATATAACGGAATGTATTCAATTTGCAGAGGTAATTCATTCTGTATGTTATAAAAAAATAGATAAAGATATTCTTCTTGCAGCTTGCATTTTACATGATATAGGCAAAATTTATGAATATGAAATAGATGAAGAAACCGGATTTATCGAATATTCAAACGAATTTCAAAAAGATTGGATAAGCCATTCGCAATACGGTTTTTCTCTTTGTATGGCAAACAATCAACCAATGATAGCAAAAATGATAGCATCTCACCATGGAAGGGCAGATTGGGGCGCTATGATTGACTTAGGCGAAAAAGACTTAGATAATTATTATTATATAGTTCATCATATAGATGACTTGTCTGCAAAATTTGGAAGAACCAGTGTAAACGATTTATAAGGGGGACAGATGAAAAAGTTTCTGCTTTTTTTAAGCTTAATTACAATTATAACAACGTTTTTTATAAATGAAGCTTCTGCTTATCAAATAACGGCAGATGTTAAGACAAAAAGAATTCCCCAAGGAACAAAATTAGAGCTTGAAATGGCGCACAGCGTTTCCCTTGATACTGCAAATACGGGGGATATGTTCAGCGCTTATTTAACAAGGGACGTAAGAACTCCTACCACAATGATTTTACCGAGAGGAACCGTTGTAAGGGGCAATATTTCAAATGTTATTGAACCAAAAAGGCTTTCCCGTTCAGGCATTTTATATTTGAATTTTGACCATGTTGTAGCGCCAAACGGCGCACAGCTTCCTATTAAAGCGGGTTTGTGCGAAGATTTTGATTTAGATAATAACGGCGGAATAAAAGGTGGCGGCAACTACGGCGATGCCGTTAAAGAAAATTGGTCAAATTCAGGCGCAATAATTAAAAAATCTACAAAATGGGGTATAAGCTCCGGTGAAGATTTATTTAAAGGCGGAAAATATCTTGTAACCCCTATTGCTGCCGTAGGGGGAACGGTTGCAGGAGCCGGATATTTTGTTGGCACAACCGTTGCCGATTTGTTTCATAAAGGTAAAGGAGTTGACCTTATAAAAGGTCAGGTGTTTAATATTTTATTATTAGAGTCATTGGATGTGCCGGTAAGTGAATAGCGTAGAAAAAATAAAAGAAATTTTAATAAAGAAAAACTTAAAGCTCTCTGTTGGGGAATCTTGCACAGGCGGCTTAATAAGTTCAATTTTGACAGATATAGACGGAGCTTCAAAATTTATTGAGGTGAACTTTGTCACATATTCTGAATTTGCAAAAATAAGATTTTTGGATGTCCCTGAATTTGTAATTGAAAGATACGGTGTTGTTTCGAATGAAACTGCATATTGTATGGCAACGGGCTTATTGCAATATTCAGGCGTTTCAATTTCAACAACAGGCTATATCGGTCCTACGGGGGGAGATGAAAAAAATCCTATAGGTACTGTTTATTATGCTTTTGGCTATAAAAACAAAGTTAAAGTATTAAAATATAATTCTGAAAAAACCGAAAGAAAAGAAATTAAACAAGATATGGCAAATTATATTCTGGATAATTTTGTCGATTTTCTTGAAGAACTTTTTAACTAAAAAGAATGTAATTCAATAAAAAGCCCTTTTTTAAGGGCTTTTTTCATTTGTTAATAATTGTAACGAAAAATTGATTCTCCCTAAAGTTTAATTAAAAGTTATCCGATAGTCTTTGTATAAGAACAAGGATTAAAGAACTTAATTAAAGGAGGCTCAAATGAGCGAAGTACATTTCAATGGTCTTTCAGGTAATTACGGTTATTACCAAAATGACAACTCAAACAAAAAAATAGAGGAAAAAAACACTCAACAAGCTTCAATCGCACCGGAAGCAAAAAGTGCTGACCCAAACAAAGTTTTAGATGCACTTTCACTTATGGGCGCTCAAAATTTCGTAAAAGTGGCAGGAAAAGCCCCTGTTAACCCTTCAGACTTTCTATCTGACGATAGAATTAAAGGCATTGAAGATTCAATGAAATTGTTTGAAGCAGGAACAGAAAAGTATGCTGATGCAATTAAACAAGAATTTGGTAGCATGTTTAGTGAAGATATGGTTTATGCCCTTGCGGCAAACGCCTTTGCACTTGACGCATAAGTCAATTAAAGGAATGACAAGTATTTCTCTCTCCTCCTTATCTCTATAGTTCTTTAAGATTTTGCCCGAGAATTTTCTTTCTCGGGTTTTTTTTAAATGTTTTTAAAAATATAAACAAGCTATAAATTGCCTTCAAATAAAATTTCCATGCAATTCAAAAGCTAAACTGCTTCTTGACCAACAAAAAATAAAAATGGCACCTAATTGTGGTGCCATTCAATAAATATTAAACTTTTTACTTCTTTACACAACGCACATGTGCCTTATAATCTGTATAAATTCCGCCCCTAAACCCGTACGGAAAATCAATTCGCCAAGCTGCCCCCGCATTTTCCTTAGAAATTACCGAACTTGACCAATAATCAACCTCACTTTCCTTATCCATATTAATAAATGGCGCATTAGTTACCATTGATGCAAGCTCATCCCTATTTGGCAATCTCAAATCTTCCCCCATTTTTTTGCATGCACCAACTGCATCATCACCTGAAGCATCATTTGTATATTGAGGAACCACCCCTTCATAATCAACACCATAAGGAATAGGTGCTGCAACCACTGCATTTTTATTTCCAAGCGCTGTTATAAACCCAACATCTTTCCCCACTTCATTAGGACCTTCCGCCCCATTCAAATCATAAACAAAATTCACACACATTACATCCAAAACATAATGTGATGTACTTTTATCAGACATACATTGAGGATTATAAAACACAGCCACAGATTCCCCATTAATAGTCTCAAACGCCGCCGCCTTCGTATCCGCCTTTATTCCTTCCGCAGAAACTCCCGGCGTTCCCGTAAGCAACGCACCATTCAATTCACTCATCTTAGTCGGAAATGTCATCTCAGCTTCACCGCCTAACGTCGTAATCTTACTTGGCACCCCGCATGAACTCAATTTATCAGGACCGCAAACATTATTTATCTTATACACCTTCGACAACGCATCCAAAATAAAACTTTCCGCTGCCGTATCTTCTGTCGCCGTTCCTTCTTCATCGGTTTCAAATGTTCCGTATCCGCCCAACGTATTCATCTGTCCAATCGCTTGCGCCAACCTCGCATGCAACGCCTTCTTCTGTGCATCCCAAGCTTTTTCGTTAACATTAACCAATAAACTCGGCAACGTAATCGCCGCCACAATCCCAATAATCGCCAAAGTAATCAACACTTCAGCAAGCGTAAAACCTCTAAACTTTTTCATATTTTCTGCTTTCCTTTCAACTTTTTGCACCAATCTGTTTTAGTTTGGTGCATTTTAGGTCTTTTTATTAATATAACATTGTTTTAGATATTATTCAAGATTGGGAAAAGGGGCGGATGAACTTTTTAAGGGGTTAAAAAGCATTGTTGTTATTAGATTTTTAATAGGTTGCAACAAAATAAAACATTTTGGTGCATTTTTAATGCCACAATTCTCCCACAAAGTAGGTTGGGCTTTCAGCCCAACAGCATCAATCCGTTTTTTGCACAAACTCTTTTAAAGCATCCAAAAAATGAAAAGTTATGTTGGGGTAGAAACCCCAACCTACAAGCTTTATATAAATTGTAAAATTATGTTATTTTACGATACAGTGTACTATTGCCGTATAAGAGCGATCAGAGT
>CALUYZ010000039.1 GCA_944325175.1 Candidatus Gastranaerophilales bacterium
TAAGAAAGTTATTCATCATTTCTTGAAATTTGTATTCTTCTGCTTTCGCCTTCGCCAATGCTTTTTGATTGCAGGTTGTATGAATCTGCAAGTTCATGCTGCAATTTTCTAATATTTTGGGGTTGCGGCTCTAATTCAACAGTTTCTGCCCCTTCCATAACTTTTGCAATGGCAGCTTTTGCTTCATCAAGTGCAAGTTCCGTTTCATCTTTATAATTAACCGTAACTTCTTTAAAATCAGGGTTATCAGCCAAATGAAGCGCATCTTTTAAAACTTTTTGAATTTGCGACATTGTATTTGTTCGAACAAAATAAACAGGCAGTCTGTATTCATTTGCTATTGATAAAATTTTGCAGCCGCCTTTTGCAAAGTTTTTGTGGGCAATAACAATGTCTGCATCCTCTACGTTTCTTACAATTTCAACATCTATATCAAGTCTTTCTATTATTTTATTTACAATAGACCTTGAAACAGCGTATATATAAACTTTTTTATGGTTTTTAACTTTTTTAATGTATGCTTGCCTGTTGAAAGAGAAATTCATTGGGTTTTGGGCTCTGTTATCAAGCTCGTTTACTTTATCTATTGTTTTTTCAAGGTCTGTTTTGGTTGGCATTTTATCATTATAAACACCATCCACTTTTCTTATTTCAGGCGTAACGGGCCAGCCCCTTAAAATGCAATCAACGGCTTCAGCTGTATCTTTATAAACAGCTAAAGTATTTCTGTCTATAATTTCAATTACAATGTCAAATGTGGGCTGTTTTTCCCTTTCTAATACGGTTTTTTGGCAGCCTCTATGCTTTGCTTCTTCGTCACCCAAAGTAACAGAACTTACACCGCCTACTAAATCAGACATAGCGGGGTTTTTAATCAAGTTATCTAAAGTGTTACCATGGGCTGTTGCAATTAACATAACACCACGTTCTGCTATTGTTCTTGCAGCGGCAACTTCAAGCTCGGTTCCGATTTCATCAACCACAATAACTTCAGGAGTGTGGTTTTCAACCGCCTCAATCATAATATCTTTTTGAAATTCAGGCTGAGGAACTTGCATCCTTCTTGCTTTTCCTATTGCAGGGTGAGCAACATCACCGTCGCCGGCTATTTCATTTGACGTATCAACAACTACAACTCTTTTACCTAATTCATCTGCAATAAGGCGGCTTATTTCTCTTAATTTTGTTGTTTTTCCAACCCCCGGGCGCCCTAAAAAGAGAATACTTTTATTTTGCATAACAAAATCTTTAATGCAAGTTATAGTGCCTGTAATAACACGCCCGATACGACAAGTAAGACCGATGATTTTCCCTTGTCTGTTTCTAATGGCGCTTATTCTATGCAAAGTGCCCGCAATTCCCGATCTGTTATCTGATGTAAATTCCGGAATTTTTGATGTTATAAAATCAATGTCATCTGATGTTACGGTATCTGTCCCTAAATATTCAATCTTTCCGTTTCCAATGCGAATTTCAGGCAATCTTCCAATATCAAGAACAATTTCAATGGCTTCATCCAAAAGCCCGTCATAGATATTTCTTCTGATTTTCGGAGGTAAAATTTCAATTAACTTGGTGAGGTCGTTTTGAAATTGAACTTCACTCATAAATAAACAACTGCCTTTCAACAAGCTGATATAAAGGGTTTAACTACTTACATTATAAACTTTTTTAATATTTAATACAAGATGTTTCAATACACTTGCAATATTTTTGAAATTTAAACCCTTCACCCATTTTGTTTCATGCACAAAAAATTCACAAACAAAAAATGCACCAAAATGAGCAATCTTGGTGCATTTATCTTCTTTTTCTCAATATATCACCATTTCCACATTAATTCAAGAGCAGCAAATTTTAATATTTTCGTTTTCCACATGTTAAAAACCCTGTACCAACAAAACTTTTAACCCCATGCATCAAATTTGCTCAAATTGGTGCAAAGTTGAAAGGATAAAATCTTAATTCATACATTGAAGGCAATATAAAATAATGATAATATTAGAATATGTGAAGTATTACTTATCATATATTCCTGTTGGAATTATTTAGCAATAGAAAGGTAATTTTTATGAAAAAGAAAACAGGCTTTACTTTAGCTGAAATTCTAATCACCTTAGCAATTATAGGCATAGTAGCTGCAATTACTTTACCAAGCTTACTTGTAAACGTTAATGAAAAAGCATGGGACGCTCAGAAAAAAGCTCTTCATGCAAGACTAGCTCAAGCTATTGGGCAGATGAATACCCTAGGCGGTTATGGAACATATACAAAAGGTGAAACAGATGCAGAAACCGTAGACACCGCCGCTGAAAGTTTTATCTTAGATGCACTATCAAAAGTTTACAAAATTAATAACATTTGCGGACCTGATAAATTAAGCTCATGCGGGTTGCCAAGCAAAATTACAACGTTGGATTCAGCATCAGAAATTACATTTCCAACAAAAATGAGTGAATTAAATCCAAAACTTTTAAACGGACAACATTATGAAGGTGAAGCCGGCGATATGGCAGACACAAAAGCTGCTGCATTTGAAAGTGTTAACGGTGAATCCATAGCAGTTTTTTATAACCCGCTATGTGCTTCTAATTCATCAGTTGATCACCATACAACAAACCAAATGTGTGTGAATCTGATTTATGACCTAAATGGTACCGAAGGACCAAATCAAGTAGGCAAAGATGTTGGCTTTATTACAGCTTTTTATAATAAAAATCCAGTCGTTGTGGCACCTGTTCCATATAACACTGATTATGCCTCAAAATTACCACAATACTCAGAATCAAAAGAAACAATCGATGCTTCAACGGCTTGTAAAACCACGGCAGAAGACCTAAGGCTTCCTGATAGAGATGAAATTGCATCAATATTTATTAACGCTACTCTTGTTAACAATCTTCAAACAGTAGGCGCTTATTGGTCAGGCTCAGTTACATCATATGGTGCTTCCGGTTTAGCTTGGTATCAAAACACAACTAATGGCTACCGTTGCCGCAGTTATAGATCAAATACCCTTTCTGTTCGCTGCATTAAAAAATAAACTTGCAATTTTATCATTTACTAAAACTTAACAAAATATAACAGGATGCTTTTCCTAACAAATAATAAATTTCTTTTCAACTTTATTATTTTAACTATGGCATCACTTTTTTAAGTGGCGCTTTTTCAATATTTTAAAAGAATTGGCGCAAAAAACTGTTCAATGCTGTTGGGCTGAAAGCCCAACCTACTTTGTGGGGGAATTGTGGTATTAAAAAATGCACCAAAATGTTTTAGTTTGGTGCATTTTAGGTCTTTTTATTAATATAGCATTGTTTTGGATTTTGTTCAAGATTGGAAAAAAGGGCGTGTGAACTTTTTGGGTGGGTGGAAGGCGGTGTGGATATTGGGGTTTTGGTGGGTTGCAACAAAATAAAACAGATTGATGCAAAAAGTTGAAAGGATAGAATGATATGAAAAAGTTTAGAGGTTTTACGCTGGCTGAGGTGTTAATTACTTTGGCGATTATTGGGATTGTGGCGGCGATTACGTTGCCGAGTTTGCTTGTGAATGTGAATGAGAAGGCTTGGGATGCGCAGAAGAAGGCGTTGCATGCGAGGTTGGCGCAAGCGATTGGGCAGATGAATACGTTGGGCGGATATGGTCAATTTGAAACTGATGAAGAAGGAACCGCAACGGTTGATACGGCTGCTGAAAGCTTTATTTTGGATGCGTTGTCGAAGGTTTATAAAATAAATAACGTTTGTGGGGCAGATAAGCTTTCTGCTTGCGGTATTCCAAGTAAAATTACAACACTGGATGCGGTTTCTGAAATTACATTTCCAACTAAGATGAGCGAATTAAATCCCAAACTTACAAACGGAAACCATTCAAGCAATGAAGAAGGCGATGTGGCAGACACAAAAGCTGCAGCATTTGAAACTGTTAACGGCGAATCAATAGCAGTGTTTTATAATCCTTTGTGCAGTTCTGATTCGTCTGTTTATCATTATACGCAAAATAAAATGTGTGTTAATTTCATATATGACTTAAATGGTAGTGAGGGTCCTAATCAGGTGGGAAAGGACGTTGGTTTTATTGTTGCCATGTACAATAAAAATCCTGTTGTTGTGGCGCCAATTCCATACGGAAAAAACTATGAATCAACCGTTCCTCAATATACAGAAGATGCTGAAACGATTGATGCACCTACTGCTTGCAAAAATATGTCAGAAGATTTAAGACTTCCAAACAGAGATGAGCTTGCATCGTTATTCATTAATTCTCCGTTAGTTAATTTAGAAGAAAATGTCTATTGGTCAAGTTCAGCAATATCGCAAGGTGCATCGGGCTTAGCTTGGCTTCAAAGTTCAAATGGCGGAAACCGCAACACTAACCCTCGTGCTTACAAATATACAGTACGTTGTATAAAAAAATAATTTTATATAAATTTATTTAATTATACAGGCGTCAAAATTTTCTTGACGCCTGATTTAAAATTATACTTTTGGCATTTGATTTAAACCCATAAAATAGCAAATTTTATATTTGGCGCACTAACCTTTTGCTAAACCATACAGTATTAAATTGTTTACTTTTCGGCTATCTTGATTAAAAATAAATCAGCCAATTTTATTCCAAACGGGTAAAAAATTTAGGTTTATTTGAATAGAACAAAATTCTTTTTTGCTCTCTCAATTTGCAGAATTTAACCTTCCTAACACCATAGGTATCATCAGCAAAACAAAGTGTTTTAGGCTTGTTTACCCCCCATTACCAAGCATCCGAAGCAAGCCTTCTTTTTTTCTTTAATAATATCAGCGGCGACTGTATTTAGTGCAAAATTTAACCTTGAATTAAATTAAGCATTTTCTTTAAGTGTGCCAAAGTTATTAAAATTTCTGCAAGAAAAAATTTTATAAATTATAGCAGACAAATTAGGCATTAAACCTTTTAAAGCTTAAAAAATGAATAAAACCTTCAAATTTCAGCTTAAAGGCAGCTATAGTTTCTTTTGTAATTAATTTACATTCTACAAATTATTTGTTCATTCATGATAAAAAATTTTTGAACATTTTTCAAAAACACTGCTCAGTGCTCAACACTAAAAGTTTTCCCAATAAAAACATAACAAAAATTAAGGCTCTTATACGAATGGTTTAGCTTTCACAAATAGCTGCATACATAAAAGAAATTAAAAGCTTTTTGATAAATGAGAAATAAATAAAAAATTATAATGGAATTTTTGTATAAGATATTTAGAGCTTATAAGGCATTAAACCATAAGCATTTCAATGGAAAAATAAAAATAAATGGCAAATAATAAGCAATAAGAAAAAGTTGAAAACTTGCTTACAAATTTGAAATTCAAAAGCAAGTGCATCAAAAAATAAGCTTAGAGAAATTTATAAATATATAAAAAACTCACAAAAGGGAAAATCACAAATATTTTAAAAGAATAATTTAACATTTTAAAGCGTGGGGAATATATGAAAGAATTAAAAAATAAAGTAAAAAGAGATTAAAATTAAGTTAGCTGCAAGAAGAAAAATAAAAGTTTTTGATAAAGGTAAGAAATAAAAATTTTAAAATAAGATAAATATAAAAAATAGCTCTATGAAACTTTTTAAATATATTAAGGTTAAACATGGTAAAAAAATTACAGCTATTTGTAGGTATGGTTTGAACTGTACCCTGAAAAGCGGACAATTAACTAACGAGTAAAAAGTTTTTGTATTTAATTGGCATTTTATTCTTAAACCATTGCTTTCTTGTATAGTTGTAATTACACATGTAATCATCTACTAATGCGGATAATTCATCAAAAGTTTTACACTTTTGTAATCAAGTTCATCTTTCAAATGCCCGAAGAAGGATTCAATCGGCGCATTATCTCTCGGGGTAGCTGGTGCTGACATTGATTGCTGAATGTTGTTATTTTTTAGCAACATTTGGTAAACATTATGCGTATAATGTACGCCTCTGTCAGAATGTATTATTAAATTATCTGAAGAATATTTGCTTATTCCGGAATTTATTGTATCAATTACAAATCCCATCTGAAGATTATCAGATAGGCTGTATGAAATAATTTCACTTGTTTTTACATCTTACATTACACTTAGGAAAGCAGTATTACCTGAATATTTTAAGTATGTAATATCAGTAGAATAGACGGTATTAGGTTCTTGTTCTTTAAATTTCCTATTTACCGGATTCGGACAAACAATATTATCCTGCCGTATTCCTGCTGCCAATTTATATGGATTCGTTCTTCTGATTTTTGTTGTCATTCCATATTTTTTCATTATTCTGATTATCTTTTTGTAATTCATAATTATTCCACAATCTGTTAAAAGTTTCATTTTTATTGTTCTGAAACCTGCTTTTTGTTTGCTATTAAAGAACATTTTTGCAATTAACAATATGTCAAATTCATCTTATACTTTATCTGCGTTCTTACACCATTTGTAATATCTGCTTTTTGATACTCCAGCTGTTTTCATAGCAAAGATATCGGATAATACTTCATAGTAGAGATTATTTGAAACTTAATTACCGACTTTACTCTGCAAGTTCCTGCATAGCTTGCAACTTTTTTAGAAATTCGTTCTCCGTTTTCCAGCATCTGTTTTCTTCCGGAATACTTTTCAAAGTATTGTTTCTTTTAACTTCTTTTGCTAAGTACTTGTTGTTGTTTATATTAAGATGTCTTGCTTTATAACGCCAGTTTCTTAAGCAAGTTGTTGGAATATTCTTGCCATGAACTTTTAAATCAAACCCTGCCTCCTTAAAAATTTGAAAAGCTGCAAGCCCTTCACTATCCTTTTTTAAAGCTAATTCTTTGAACTTAAATGTCCAATTTGATGGTATTAGAATTAATACTCCCTACATTCGGATTTTTGAATAATATTTCAATCTGCTCTTGGGTGAATTAGATTTGTCTTTTTGTCATTTTCTGTACATTTTTCTTTCTGTTAAAGAATTTAAATTTCTATTGTCCGCTTTTTAGGCTACAGTTCAGTTTGGCATTTTAAAGTTTGGGGTTATATGAAAGAATTAAAAATGAAAACAAAAAAGAGATGAAAATCGAGTTAGCAGCAAGAAGAAAAGTTTTTGATTGAAAATAAAACCTAAAAGATGATATATATTTGATAAAGGTAAGAAATAAAAATTTTAAAATAAGATGAATATAAAAAATAGCTCTATGAAACTTTTTTAATATATTGACTATAAAACATAGCAATAAAATAATTACAAGTCTTTAGGCGTTTCTACACATGTATTGCGCTACACACAAAGGTTTCAAGGCGGAACAAAAACAAATAATAATTAAATTAACTGCAAGAAGAAAAATAAAAGTTTTTGATAAAAATAAAACCTAAAAAGTTAGTATATTTTTGATAAAAGGGCAAAAAACAAGAATTTTAAATAAAATAAATGCTAAAAATATACTCTAAGAAAGTTTTTAAATATATTTGATTTTAAAAAGTTGGGAATTGTATGAAGAAATTAAAGTGAAAGCAAAAAGAAATGGCAAAAAATAAGCAATAAGAAAAAAGTTGAAAGCTTTTGGCTAATATCCAATCTGGAAGTAAGTATATATTTAATAAAAGGGTAAGGAACAAGAATTCAAAAAGAAAAAAACAAAAGTGAATAAAAAAATTGAAACAAAAAAATAACCTCTAAGAAGTTTCTTAAAGGTTATTTTTTTAAATATAGAATCTGGCAGCTACTTATCTTCCCAGGAGGCTACCCTCCAAGTATTGTCAGCGCAAGCAGTC
>CALUYZ010000040.1 GCA_944325175.1 Candidatus Gastranaerophilales bacterium
TTGTCAATGTCAGCGTAAAAAATGTATTCGCCAAAAACTTTTTTAGACGGGCGAGATTCAAGATATAAAAGGTTTAAGTCATATTTTTTAAATATTTCTAAAATTGATAATAATGCCCCCGGTTTATTTTCCGTTGTAAATGCAATAGATGTTCTTGTTTTTTTATCTTTTAAAATGTTTTTCTTGGAAACCAAAATAAACCTTGTTTTATTATCTTTAACATCGTTTATTTCTTTTTCAATAATGTTTAAACCATATAGGTGAGCGCAAAGCTCGCTTGCAATGCAAGCATAGGTTTCATCTTTATCCGTTATAAATTTAGCGGAGCCAGAAGTTGATGTGTATAATAAAACTTCAACATTTTTTTTAAAATTATCTGCAATATAGTTTTTACATTGCGCAATGGCTTGAGTTATTGAAACAATGGTTTTTATATTTTCTTTGCTTTTGCCCTTTGAAATTAAACAATGATGAATAGGAACGGTAATTTCTGCTTGAATAAAAACATCAGATTTTGTTTGAACCAAATTATCGATTGTTTCTCTAACAACCCCTTCAATAGAGTTTTCAACAGGTAAAATTGCAGAAGTTGTATCAGGTTCAACATCTAAAAGCTCTATTGCTTTTGTAATGGTGGAAACTGCTTCCATTTCAGGCTTTATGCCCAATTTTTCCATAAAAAGGGCAGCTGCAAATTGAGAATTTGAACCGTTTGGTCCTAAATATAATATTTTTTTAATATAATTATTCATATAACGTATTATAAATTAAAAGAGGAAAAATGAATACAATAATAAAATTCGGAACTGATGGATTTCGTGGAATTTTAGGAAAAGAATTTACTATTGAAACGGTTACAAAAATAGTTAATGCAATAGCTGAATATTTAGGCGAAGGAACGGTTATTATCGGTTATGACCCAAGACGAGATGCAGATAAATATGCAAAAACAGCAGCAAACATTTTATCTGATTTTGGGTTTGACGTTATTTTATCATCTAAAGTGGTGCCAACGCCTGTTATTGCATACAAAGCAAAAACCACCAAAAATTGCGCAGGCGCTCTTATGTTCACAGCCTCTCATAATCCGCCTGAGTACCTTGGAATTAAATTCATTCCAAACTATGGCGGCCCTGCAACAAATGAAATTACAAAAGAAATTGAAAATATAATTGAATCAAAACATCATAAATTTGAAAAATTGAACCCGACTGTTGAAGGCTCTGTTATTAAAAAAGATTTTTCAGCTGATTATTTTGAAATTTTGGAAGATTTAATTGATTTTGATGCAATTAAATTAAACCCCCCAAAAATTATATATGATGCCCTATTTAGCGCATCCTACGGTTATTTCGATGAAATTTTAAAAAGAAATAATATTGATTTTGAAATTTATAATAATAAATATGACCCAAACTTTGGCGGCTTTTTGCCTGAACCAAAGCCAAACTTTATGAAAAATATAAAAAATGGCTATATAACCTTTGCAAATGACGGTGATGCAGACAGATACGGCGTTATAGATGAAAAAGGAAACTATATTTCACCAAACATAGTTTTAGCTATGCTTTTAA
This sequence comes from Candidatus Gastranaerophilales bacterium, assembly GCA_944325175.1. Lineage (GTDB taxonomy): Bacteria > Cyanobacteriota > Vampirovibrionia > Gastranaerophilales > Gastranaerophilaceae > Galligastranaerophilus_A. The sequence continues at coordinate 1,575 of CALUYZ010000040.1, forward strand.
AATATTTAAAAGAAACAAAAAAATACAATGGTTATATGGTAAAAACCGTTGGTGTAAGCCAATTAGTGGATGTAGTAGCAGAAAAATTAGATGTTAAAGTGATTGAAACGCCTGTCGGCTTTAAATATTTAGGAGAAGCCATGAGAATGAACAAAACCATTTTAGCAGGCGAAGATTCAGGCGGTTTATCTACAGGCGATTACATTTCAGAAAAAGACGGCATCTATGCCAACTTATTAATTTTAGAAATGGTTTCAAAACTAAATAAACCCTTATACCAACTAAAAGAAGAAATTCTTGAATTTGCCGGTGTTCGTTTTGTTCAAGATAGGGTTGATGTTCAACTGACAGACGACAGAAAAAAAGAAGAAATCATAAATGAAATTAAACTTTTAGAAAATTTTGCAAACCAAAAAATAACAAAAAAATCTGAAATAGACGGTGTTAAGCTTTATCTTGAAGATGAAAAAACAAAAATTTTAATAAGAAAATCAGGCACTGAACCATTACTCAGGTTTTATATAGAAACAGATTCAATTTCAAAATTAAATTCAATTAAAGAATTTATAAAAGGGTATGTTTTTATTCTCAAATAAATTAAAGGTTTAGGCAAAATTCAATAAATTCATTCATATTGGTTGAAGGGCATTTTTTTAAATTTTCTAAAAACTCTTCTAATTGAATAATGTCAGATTTTTGATATTTTGGGTCTGTTGGGAAAATTGAAATATATTCACCCTTTCTTTTGTCACCTTTTTTGCTGAATTTTATTCCCGCTTGAACAAGAACAGATTCAAGCTCCGGCGAATTTGCAATGGGCACAATGTATTTTTCTAAGGGGTGGTTTTTGAACATAACTTTATTCAAATATTCCTTTTTTTGTTTTTCCGTGCAATCGTCCGTGTCCATTATCGTAAAAATTTTAAAGTCATCATTGAGTTTATCTAAATCATTTCTATAAAAATTTAGAAAATCTTTTTCGCTTTTATATTTTCTGCTGTTTAAAAATCTCATTAAACTTGTTATTTGTATTGAATTTTTGCCGTTATTTTTTGAATCAATATCAATTCTTAACCTTAATTTGCTTTTAATAAATTCCGCTATTTGTTTTTCACTTTTTCCATGGCAAATTACAACAGCTTTAAGATACGATAATTGGCGCTTCATTTTATTTTTGCTCCACAATATCTTTTAATTCGTCAAAATTAATGTATGTGGAAAATGGCACACCGCCATATAAACCGTTTAAATAACGTTTTCTTACATTTATGTTAGGGTGTATTCTATCTTCAAAATCTGTTATTGGAACAAGTTCTTTTTTATTTTCTTTATTAATATTAAAAATGTATGCCCCGCCTCTTAATTTTTCAGATTCTAAAAGCATTGTATTGTGGGTTGTTATGATTATTTGTTCTTTAATAGAATCAAAAAGTTCTTCTAAAATTGTATTAATTAAAACATCATGGATATTTGAGTCTATTTCATCGATTACACTTATTTTTCCTTCAAGCGAGCTCATAAAATATGGTAAAAGTTCAACCAAGCATTTTGTTCCGGCTGATTCAAGCTCATATTTAATATCAATTAATTTTCCATATATCATTTTTTTGAACATTAAATGGTAATAGAGTATACCGTTTTTTTCTTCTATAAGATAATATGCCCCTTTTATATCAGAATATGAGTTTGTGAAAAAAATGTTTAATAATTGCTCAACTTTTTTTAGCTGTTTTGTAAAAGCCATGGGAATTTTACCTTTGAATATTTGAGAATATATCGGGTTGCTTGTTCCCATAAAATCAAGTTCTGCACCCCTGTAACCACTTATTCTGACACTCATTGTTATCATATTTGTTATGGCATCATATAAGCCTTTTGAAAGTTTGCTTGAAATATAGCCTCGTCTTTTATCTGATTGTTCAAATGCAATTAATGATATTAAGGAATGTTTTCCCCAATATTTATTCAACAAATTTTCAATTTCTGTTTTATATGTTTTATCTTTGAATAAATTATCTTGAAGATTAAAACTTTTCATATTTCCTTTTATTTTGTATGAAATTTTATTTGTTTCGCTTAAATTATATTCAAGTTCTTCTGAAATAAGTTTTTCATTATCATATTCCAAGCGGTAAAAACCGTCTTTTTTATTTATTCTGAAACCAAATTCAAGAACCATATTTTCATCAATGCCGATTGTTTTTGCGCTTTTTATAATTTTTTCCGTATCTTTTAGCCCGCTTAACATATTTTGAAATTTTGCACTATGAACACTATTGCCGCTTTCTAAAAAACGGTTAATTATTTCTATAGCTGATTTTGACATAAATGTTTCAAGCAAAGTTGCAAAAACGGAAGCAAAATTTGATTTACCAATGCCATTTTCGCCGTATATTAAAATAAATTTTTTAGGTGTACCTCTTTTATTTGTAAGGTCAACCTCAAAATCAACAAGTGATTTATAATTTTTTAGTTTTATATATCTGAACATAAAATCTCCCTTATTGTTATATTATATCACAATAAAAAAGCGATATAATCAATAATTGTGCTAAGTTATTAATATAATGTTATATTTTATAACATTTAACTATTCAAACCAATCTATAAGGGGTTTTTTGTCGCCGAAGGTGAAATTAAACCCTTTTTCAAAGGTTTCGTTTGTTAAAAATTTATAGCTTACATTAAAAATTTTAGGTTCAATAGAAAGCCCTGTTTGTCTAAATTTTTCAACTGTTATAGACCTTTTTTCAAGGTCATAAACATTTGAATAATTAAGTCCCAAGGATGAGCAAAAAGGAATTTGCGGTTTTTTTCCTTCCACTTGAACTAAAAGCCCGAAAGAGCGGCAAATTATACCTCTGTAATGATAAAGGCTGCAAGCGCCATTTATTAGAAAGGGACATTCATATAAAAAAATGCCGTCCTCTTTAAAATTTTTCTTATCTTCTTTAATTTTTCTTACTTTTTCTTTTATTTCATTTTGAATGGAAGGGTCAAGAAGTGAAAAGCCCTTCATAATAAACTTAAATTCAATTTCACTCCAAGGGTATTCGCCTTTTTCACAACATTTTGCACACCCTTTTTTGCAGAAAATATAAGGTTTTTGTTTTTCAAAAAACCCTTCAATTTTACTTGTTATTAAATTCAAATATTTTTCATAATTTTCTAACATTTATAAAAGTTCTTCATCTATTAAAAACCTTGGTCTGTCTTTAACTTCAATTAAAATTTGCCCAACGTATTCGCCAATTATACCTATTGATAAAATTTGAACGCCTGATATAAAAGATTCCCAAATTTCATAAGGTTCAATAGCATTTATATCGTGGTTTAAGCCAATTTCAACAAAAATTGTAAATGCCCAAATTAAAAAGCTTATAATTGCAACAATTAAGCCTAAAAAGAAAATTATTCTTAAAGGTTTTGTTGAATATGAAACAATGCCTGAGCTTGCTAAGCACAAAAGCTTTGAAAAAGAAAATTTTGATTCTCCAAACTTTCTTTCTTTTATTGAATAATTTACATAAGCTGTTTTTAAGCCCAATTCATAGAATAAGCCCCTTAAAAAAAGGTTGTTTTCTCTGTATAAATCAAGCAAAGATAAAACTTTTTTGCTGACAAGCCTGAATTCAGAATGGTTTGGCTTAATGTTTACGCCAAGCCAGTTTATTAATTTATAAAAAAGGCTTGAAGTTTGTTTTTTTATAAAATCGTATTCTTCGCTATTTTCTCTAACCCCTGCAACAATATCATAGCCTTCATTAAATTTTTCAACAAATTCTTCAATTTTATTTTCATCTTGTTGAAGGTCTGCATCTATTGTAATTGCAGCGTCAACATCAAAAAATTTAATCATTTTAAGCCCTGCAAAAATTGCTGTTTGGTTGCCAAAGTTTCTTGTAAATTTAATGGCTTTAACTTTTTCAGGCGCCCTTTTGTGGGCTTCGGATAATATTTCCCAAGTTTTATCCGTGGAGCCGTCATCTATTAAAAAAATCAGGCTGTCTTTTGAAATTTTTTCTTTGTTTGAAAGCTCCTCTATGCAGTCCCAAATTTTTCTAAGGCTGTTTGGAAGACTTTCTTCTTCGTTAAAACAAGGTATTACAACTGCAATTTTAGGGGGGTTCATAGCTTCTCCAATATTTTTATACACCAATTTTACCATAAAAATATATTAAGAATTGTGATTTTATGGTATAATTCTTTCAAACTATATGGAGTTTAACAACGATTATGAACAATTTAGAAGAAATGCTTAAAAAAGGGGTTGAAGCAAACACCCCCGATGATATAAAAAACGATAAAGTTTTTGATTATTTGAATAAAAACGAATTTCAATTCAAACTAACAAGGGAATTAGTTCAAAAACTAAATTTAAAAAGCTGGTTTGAAAACTATAAAAAAGAAGCGCTTGTTTCAACCGCAGGTATAAGAGGGCCTCAAAACATTTTATACCCGCATGATACAAGGTTTCCAATAAATACAGTTGGAATTACATTGGCAACTTTAGCAAAAGCTTTAGTTTTAAAAGAAAAATATCCGAACTTGGAACTTGTTAAATTAGCAGGCTCTGAAGTTAGGTATAATTCAAAAATTTATCTTGATTTAATTGCAAGAATTCAAGCAAAACAAGGAATTAAAACCTTAACCCCTAAAAATAGAGAAACAATTCCTATTTGGCTTGCATCTTTCCTTGCTTTTAAGCTGGATTTAGTAGGTGCAGAATACATTACAAGTTCCCACGGTATTTCAGTTAAAAACGCAACAAAAGACTTAAACAACCAAGGTTCACAATTTTTACCCGATGAAAGTATGGAATTTGTGAACAAAATGGAAGAAATTCTAAATATTGTTGAAAAAGAAGGCGAATATACCATTTCTTTTGCTGCCTCTGATGATTCTTTAATAGATGAAAGTGCAATGGTTAGGTTAAATAATGGTATTGACCTTTATGTAGAATACTTAAAAACAACGGTTGCAACCAAAAACACCCTAGATAAAATTAAAAACTTTGATAAAAAAATAATAATTGATGCTGTTGGGGGTGCAAGCTACCGCACATTAAGTAAAATTTTAGATAAACTTGAAATTTCAAAAACTTTTGACTGGTTAAATATTGAAGAAGACCCGTTTTTCCATGGTATAGGAAAAGACATTAAAAATGGTTCATTTTATGATTGGTCACTTGATATAACAGTTACAAGCAAAAATGAAAAAGGGGAAACATATTTTCCTGTAATTGATTCTCTTCACTATGAAACAAAATTAAAAAATTACCCGATTGGCACTGTTTCTTTAATTACAGACCCTGACCATGACAGGTTATCTGTTGTTCAAATTGAAGATATTAAAAATGCAGAGGATGTTAAAAAAATAGGCGTTGATTATACAATTTTGGATGAAAACAGAATTCTTTGTATATTTTCAGCAAACCAAGCATTTTTAATGATTGTTGACTACATTAAAGATGAACTTAAACAAACAGGCAAATTTAATGACTATGAAAGATTTATGGTAAAAACAACAGCAAGTTCAAAAAGCTGGGATGAATGGGCAAAATTTAACAATATTAAAGTTATAAACACACCCGTTGGCTTTAAAGAAATTGCAAACGTTGTTAAAAAAGTCGAATTTCAAATTGAAAATAAAGTTCAAGACATTGTTGTTGAAGATATTTTCAATAATAAAATCCACTTGGGTTCTTCACCAAGAATGATTTTTGGCGGCGAAGAATCAGGCGGTATGATAATCGGTTCAAATGATGAAATAAAATCATTAAATAACAGAATGGCACTTTCTATGAGAGAAAAAAGCGCAACAGAAGCAATTATTGCAGC
>CALUYZ010000041.1 GCA_944325175.1 Candidatus Gastranaerophilales bacterium
AATGTTTTAACAATTACTTGGGCAAGAAGATTTGCAGATTACAAACGTGCTTGGCTTATTTTAATGGATAGACCCCGCATTGAAAAATTATTGAATGAAAACAAAGTTCAGTTGATTTTTGCAGGTAAATTCCACCCGGATGATAAAATGGGCAAAGAAATGTTTAATAAGATTTTAAAACAATCTTATGAAATGAAAAACGTTGTTGTGCTCCCCGGATATGAACTTGCACTTTCAGCTAAACTTAAAAAAGGTACAGACATTTGGTTGAATACACCTTTAAGACCTTTTGAAGCTTCAGGTACATCCGGCATGAGCGCAAACTTAAACGGTGCGGTTCACTTGTCAACATTTGACGGTTGGACAGTTGAAGGTACATTCCCCGGAATTAACGGCTACACCGTTGAATACCCGGGCTTAGACGATGATATTCCTTGGGAAGAAAGACACTGGAAAGATCATCAATGTGTTATGAACACTCTTGAAAATGAAATCATCCCAACTTACTATGAAAATAGAGGTGAATGGGCAAGATTGATGAGACAAGCAAAAAGAACTGCTGAAGCTTACTTTAATTCAGATCGTATGCTTATTGAATATTACAACAGAGTATATAAACCAATCGCTCATGGCGGTTCTCAAGCAGGCGAAGATGAAAAATCAGACGCTAAAATTGCAGAAAATCCAAATTTAGATGCTTGGACATATTCAAACATTAAATAATTTGAGATAAATATAAAAAATGCTCCTTTTATTAAAGGGGCATTTTTTATTGTCAATAAATGTATCCAATACACCCAATACCCTTAAAAAATGCTAATTTTAAGAAATTTTAAGTTGTTGTAACTAATTGTAAAGCTATATTGAATCATGCCCAAACCATGATGCATAGCATGATTTCCCCCTATTTATTGTCATAAAAACATTTAATATCCATAAAATGTTGCCGTATGCCAAACGCTTTTATATAATTAATTCAGTGCTTATCAAAGCAAAGATTCTTGCAGAATAAACAAAAAGTTAGTTGGCTTGCAATGGCAAACAGAATTAAAGAAAATTTATCGAACATTCAAAATTTAGTTGATAACTACGGCGCTAAAATCGTTGCTGTTTCAAAGTATTACGGAACAGATAAAATGGAAGAAGCCTATGAAGCAGGAATAAGAGATTTTGGCGAAAGCAGACTTCCTGAGGCTGTTAAAAAAATCAACAATTTAGACGATAAAATTAATTCAAATTGCAGTTATCATTTAATTGGTCACATGCAAACCAACAAGGTTAAGTGGGCAGTAGGTTTTTTTAAATTAATACACTCGGTTGACTCTGTAAGACTTGCAAGTGAAATTTCAAAAAAAGCTCTTGAGCTTGGTATTAAACAAAAGATTTTAATTCAAGTAAATAACGCTTTTGAGGAACAAAAATTTGGAATTGCACCTTCTCAACTAGAAAGTATGATAAATGAAGTTTCGGAAATGAACGGTGTTGAGCTTATTGGGCTTATGAACGTAGCACCTTTTGTTGATGATTTCAGACTGATTGATAAATTATTTGGCGAGATGTACAAACTGAAAGAATTTTATCATCTGAAAGAGCTTTCAATGGGAATGAGTCACGATTTCAAAATTGCACTTGATAACGGTGCAACAATAGTAAGACTAGGTAGAATATTATTTGAATAAACAGGAGGATAAGGCAAAATGGCCAGTGTATCAGACAAAATTAAGTCTATTGTAGGTTTTCTAACATCACCATTTGAAAGCGGAAAAGATGATGATTTCTTTGGTGAATTAGGTGAAGAATTTGAAACAGGTTATGAAACAGACAGAAATGCAGCATTAGAACCTGTCTTTAAACAAACATCTCCAATCAGAAATGATAGAAAAGTTATTTCAATGCCCCAAAGAGGTGTAGACCCCAGAAGTTATGAAGTTGTTGTTTTTGAACCAAGAGCCTACAATGAATCTATTCAAATTGCACAAGCCTTAAAAGAAAGAAAAACGGTCATTTTGAACTTACAATTATTGGATAGAGAAGAATCACAAAGAATAGTCGATTTCTTGTGCGGCTGCACCCATGCGCTGGATGGCAACCAAAGAAAAATCGGTGATTTTGTATTTATTTTCACACCGAACAATATCAATCTTACACAAGAAATGGTAAGTTCTAAATTAACCAGAGATGCACTTTGGAATTCTCCTGCTCCTCAAGCAAACTAAGCGTTAATCGGAACTTTATAGAGAGAAGTTTATATAAAATTTAAGACCGCAATTTGCGGTCTTTTTTAAATTTGAAGCTTTAAACAAAGTTAATTTTCATCTGCGGATAAATTAACTGCAATTTCAGCTATAATTCTTGCAACTTCATAGCCTGAAACAATAACTTCTAAAATTAATTGTGAATTTATAAGCACGGTTTCAGTATATTCCATAGAATCCGTATCTAAAACTTCAAATTCAACAAAATCTTCGCCAACATATTTAAGACGACCAAACTGACCATCGGTTGCCCATCTTAAAAATACTACGGCTTTTTCTAATCCTTTTAATTTTTGTATCATCCTCATACTTACATGATATTATTTATTTTATGAAAGTCAATTTTTTATATGAATTTAAAAAATATACAGGTAAAGAAAATATGAATATTGATTTATCTGTTTTGGAAAATGCAATAGCTAAAGGCAAAGATGAACTTTTTGTTCGTTTTTACGGTTGGGAACCAAAATGTATCAGTTTGGGCAGAAACCAAAAGCCTTTTATATCACCTTTTGAAATTGATACTGTTGTGCGCCCTACGGGCGGAAGAGCATTATTGCATGATAATGAAATAACATATATGGTGGTGGGCAAAATTCCTTCAAATTATGGCGTTATTCAAACCTATAAAATGATTTCGGATATTCTAATCGAAGGGTTTAAAAAACTTTCAATTAACCTGACTTATGGGGGTGATAGAGGCGGGAATAATAAATATTGCATGAATATAAGCTCAGGCGCCGATATTTCTTATATGGGAAAAAAATTAATAGGCTCAGCCCAATATAGAAAAGAAGGATATTTTTTACAACACGGTTCAATTATAAGAGATATTGACTATTCCTTTTTTGAAAAAGTTTTCATAGAACCCATTGATAGAGAAAAAATTATTACTATAAATGAAATAAATCCTTCTCTAAATGATGATGAAATTATAAATGCATTAAAACAAGCCTTCATTGAATTTCAAGACAAAGTATATATTTGTTAATTTTCTGACACATTACCTTTAATTTGTTATTATATAGCCTGTTATGGCAAATATATATGTAATTTCAAACGAAAATTATAATCTGAAAGAACACAATGTAAAAACTTCAAACGGTTTTTTCGAAGGTTTTTTTGACGATGTATTGAATTTTGACACGGATGTTGTTCTTTTAGATTCAAATGTTAATAATTCTAATTTAATTTTAATGGAGTTATTGGCTAAAAATATAAACAAAAGTTTTGAAGTTTTTTATATAACAGAAACTTACAATAAAAACGAAATAAAAACCCCAATAAAAGTTTTTTTAAAGCCCGTTAATTTTGAACTTTTGGAAAATGAAATAGAATTAAGTGTTTTGAATAAAAAAAATATCATTGGGCTTCATAAAGAAACCATGGAATTAAAAAAGAATTTATATCAAATAGATGCTTTTTATAATGCAAGCTCAAAGTTTGCAGGCACATTAGAAAAAGAAAAACTTTATGAAGTCGCCTTTGAAAGTTTAGAGAGAATTTTAAGCTATGATATGGCAACCGCCCTTTTTTGGGACAATCTGAAAGAAGATAAATTAAAATTTTATATTCATTCACTTAAAAAGACAACTGAAGAATTTAACTCCAATTTAATTAAACGCCTTTCTATGGGCGCAAAAGATTTAGGAATTACAAGCCTTAAATTATCAAGGTTTAATGTTGAAACAATCCAAAATACAAAGCCGTCTTATAAAAATGAATATTTTAACGAAACCTTTAATGAATACGATTCTTTAATTGCTCCCATTGTAATTAAAGATAAATTCGAAGGTGTTATTGAAATTTTTAGAAAAAACAAATTTACAAAAGAAGATGTAACCTGTTTTCAATCAATAATACATCAAATTTTGGCTCCTTTAAGAAGTGCTATTTTGTATGAAGATATAATAAATACAAACATTAAATTAAAAAAATTGGAAAGAATGAAATCTGAATTTGTTTCTATCGTATCCCATGAACTAAGAACCCCTTTAACCCCTATAAATAATGCTCTAAGCATAATTTTATCAGAGCAAGGCGGCCCTATAGGGGATATTAATAAAAATTTTGCAAATATAGCAAAAAGAAATGTTTCAAGGCTATCGGGCATTATTGAAGATTTGCTTGACCTATCAAGAATGCAGACAGGAAAATTCGACTTTAAATTTAAACAATTATCAATTCTTCCCTCTGTTGAGCTTGCTTATAATACATTTAAAAATCAAGCTTTGCAAAAAAACATAGAACTTGTTGCCGAAAATTCAATAAATCTTCCTGTTGTTTATATTGACCAACACAGGATTGATCAAATTTTATCAAATCTTGTAACAAATGCCATTAAATTCACACCAGAAAACGGAAAGATTAAAATTTTTACGGAATTAATACAAAATCCTGATAAAAACATTTTAATAAATCCCACAGATTCAGACTATATTGGCGATTATGTTAAAATTTCAGTTCAAGATACAGGTGTTGGCATCGAAAAAGAAGATATACCAAAAATTTTTGATAAGTTTTCACAAATTGAAAATACACTATCAAGAAATACAGGTGGCATTGGGCTCGGGCTTACTATTACAAAACATTTTATAGACGCTCATTTAGGGGGAATTTGGGTTGATTCAATTAAAAACGAAGGTTCAACTTTTAACGTTATAATTCCTGTTTATTCTGATGAGCAGGCATTTAAAATTGAGCTTAATCTGAAAATTAAAAACGAAGCTGAATCTGTCGGTTATTTCAAAATTACGGAAAAAAATAATTTTGATTTTTATAATCATTTAAAGCTTTCAAATATAATAAAACTTACAAAAACATCAAAAGAATTTTTGGAACAAAAAAACGATAATTTTATCTCGCAAGTTTTTATAACGGGGCTTGATAGAAGTGCATTTGATTTTATGGTTTCAAAAATTGAAGATGAAATAAACTTGAAAAATTGTGATATAGTATTATCAAAGGCATTTTATAAAAAAGAAGCCTGATTGTTGCCGTTTATAGTTAGGAAGTGAATTATGCAGAAAAAAATTCTTGTCGTGGATGATGAAAAAGATATAACAGAAACCTTATCTTTTATGCTAAAAGCAACGGGGTACGATGTTATAACGGCATCTGACGGCGAAGAGGGTTTAAAATATGCGAAAGAAGAAAATCCTGATTTAATTATTTTAGATGTCATGATGCCAAAAATTAACGGCTATAAAATTGCACGTCTTTTGAAATATGATAATAAATATAAACACATTCCAATAATTATGGTAACCGCCCGTGGGCAAGATTCCGATAAATTAATCGGTGAAGAAACAGGGGCAGATGTTTATATTACAAAACCTTTTGAATTTGAAGAGGTTCTAAACAGCGTCAGAAAATATCTTGAGGCATAAATTATGGATTTAGTTACAAACAAAACCATAGATAAATTAAAATATGACTTGGTCAGAAATAATATCATAACTTTTGAAGATATTGAGCATGCTCAAGAAATTGCAAATGCCCAAAATACAAACCTTGGGCAGGTTTTAATTAATTCTTCACTAATCACGGAAGCTGAACTTTTAAAATTTTTAGAAGAAAAGCTCCACATTCCATACGTTAATTTAGACGATTATGAAATTGATAAAAAATGCCTTCAATATATAAGCTATAAAGAAGCAATAACCTATAAAATGCTGCCTTTATTTCAAATTGAAGACACCTTAACCGTTATTATGGCAGACCCTTTGGATTTATTTGCCATAGATAAAATTATTGAAAGAACCGGAAAAACGATTGAGCCTGTTTTGGGTTCAACGAATTCAATCTTGAAAAAAATTAATGAATATTATGACCTAAAAGGCAAAGTTCAAGACATTACAACCGAAAAAGAGGCTGATTTTAAATGGATAGATGAGCTTCACAGCGAAGATTTATCTGAAGAACATTTGCAAAACCTTTTCAGGGGAATTTTAAAACAAGCAATAAGAGAAAATATCCATGAATTGTATTTTGAACATTTGGTTGATTCTTTATCGGTTTATTTTAAAAAACAAGATGAGGCATACTCTACAGGGGCAATTCCCTCGCTTTTAATAAGCCCTTTTATTCAAATGTTAAAATCACTATGTGCGCTTGACCCTACAATATCTGAAATTCCACAGCTTGGAAAATTAACTTTTAATGTTGATAACATAAGCTTGACTGCAAGCATTTCAGCCTACCCAACAATTTCAGGCGAGAGAATTTTGTTAAAAATTTATCATCCGCCAAAGAAGCTTGAAGAATTGATTAAAAATTCAGAAACCATTTCTAAATTAAAAAATGCACTTTTAACCCCGGGGGTTGTTCTTGTTTGCGGAAGTTCACTATCTGGAAAAACTCACCTTGTTTATTCAATTTTAGATGAATTAACGCCCAAAAATAAAACAGCAATGACCTTAGAGAGCATTGCAAAGTATAAATTAAAAAATGTTATTCAATCTGAATTGAATGAATCTGTTGGGTTTAACTTAGATAAAGCCATGAGATATATTGAATTTCAATCGCCCGATATTGTTTATTTTGAAGGCATTGAAACAAAAGAAGGGCTTGATTTCTTTACATCTTTGACTTTGAAAAATAAAACTCTTATAACGGAATTTTTGGCAGATAA
>CALUYZ010000042.1 GCA_944325175.1 Candidatus Gastranaerophilales bacterium
CTAAAGTAAATTGCTTGTATGCACCTACAAGTGAGTAGTATAAAAATAAGGAGGTATTAAATGGCTATTGGAATGGCACAACAAAGAGGCAGCATAGTTTATGTTTACGATGAAAACAATCGTCAACTTTGGACTAAAGGTGGCGAATTGTATGGTTACACATCGGGCAATGTAACTATAAAAATTGGGTCAATTCTTTATATGTATGATGAAAAAGGTAGACAAGTTGGAACACGTAGTTGCAATTAAAAATAATTGGGGAGAACAAGTCATATCTCCCCAACTATTTTTCAAAAAGTTTTAATGATACATAATTTTTTATTATTATTTTGCCTATCTAAAACAAGGTTTTTTATCCTAAAATTTCAATAAACAAGCTTTATTAATAACTCAACAGTGCTTTTTTGTATTTTTTCATATGGCTCATTTTAATGAGCTTTATAAAAAAGAGCGGCCTTTAATTATTAATAAAAAAAGGGGGGGCTTTTGGGAGTGACAGTATGTATTATGAATGAAGTTCATTTAGTCCCCCTGAAAAATTCAAGTTCTAACTAGATTCTAATTTCTTTTTTTCCAGTTTTCTCAATTGCTTTATTGCTTTAATTTTTGTTGTTTGCATGGTTTTATTATTGAACTGTTGCAAATAGCCTATTTTAGCAATAATCCCTCTTAACTCTTTTAGTTCCATTTCTTCGATATTTTTCTCTCGAAGTTTTTGCACTACTGAATACCCGACACAAAAAGGTGCAGATAATTTCCCATTTTGTGCAATGTGTACTCCTGTAACTTCTGCATGGCGATAGCCGTAACGCTTTGTTTTAGATTTTTTTAGCCAAAGCGCATGTTGCTTTAATACTTTGTTGACATACTTTATGACTGAACTGCTCATGTGTTTATGGGTCGAGAGCGTTATATCGTCAACATATATTGTCATATCAATGTTATTTTTTTGCATTTTTTTATAAATCAAATCAAAAATATCTTTATGAGCAAATGCCACTAATAACGTGCTTGTAGGCGCACCAGTTGGAAGATAATCCTTGTAAGTTGTAAGTTTTAGCAATATATTTAGAACTTCACCCTTGGCTCCACAAGTTTTAAAAAATTTTTTTATATATTTGGCTTTTGTATTTGGAAAACAATGTGAAATGTCTAAAGTTATTACTTCTCGCTTATTTGTGTGCCTTTTTGCATTTATTATATTATTTTGTCCTTTGAATCCTGCCGTTAAGTAAGGAGGACAAGTTAAATTAGCTTGTAAATATTCCAACAATTTTTTTTGAATATTTTTTAATTCTTCATTGGGCTCTTCAATCCAACGTAGTTTTTTATTTTTCACTTTCGGATAGCGTTTGTAGCCTTTTTCCAAAGCTAAATCGAGCTCTTTTTTTGTAATATTAAGCACCTTAAATAAATCGCTCATTGAGCAATAAATATTTTTAGTCATGTTGATTTCCTCTTTGTTTTTAATGTAAGGGAGATAATTTCCGCAAGAACAAAAGTTCAAGGTGATTCGGAATACACAAATACCCGGTTTCTCCATTTTGGGCGAGCATCGCAGATGCGAGCTTAAAAAAATAAAAATGACTTTTCCTTATTTTATTTATATTTATGTTTATATTACGTTTAAATACTTTATTTCTGTATGCAAACGATTAATATGTCTCACTTTAAATAAGCATTTGTGCAATGATTAATTTTTTTAATTGCGCTGCTGATAAATTCAACAACTGAATTGCAATTTTACTACTTGAATTTATATTTTTAATATTTTGTCATTCTACCTTTTACCCCTTTCTTTTTTTTAATTCTGCACCTGCCAAAAACCATTTTTCAACTTCACTTCGAATAAAAATCGGTTTTCGACCAAGTTTGCGATAAATTTGTTGCGGAATCTGCTTGTACGAAATCCACGAATAAATTGTGCCAACTTGAATTTTTAACATGTCTGCTACCTGTTTGCATGTCATTAATTCAATTTCTGTTTTGTTATTTTGTTCTGCGTTGTTCATATTTTAATTATTCTTTGAATTTGTCAGTTTGTCTAACTTGGTATCATAAAACTTTTGCAAAAAATAATGATTTCAATATTTTTTTTGCAAGATTATTCGTTCCAGCTAAAATGTTTAAAATATTGGTGTTATTGAATATTATGGGAAAATAACAAATAAATTTTAAATTTAGTCTAAAAATTTTGATGAGTTAAAACGCTGAATTTTAATATCATAAGTAAAATTTATTTCGTTACAATTATGCTGATTTATATTGCTCCAAAACCTTTGTCAATTAAGGATTTTATATGTTTTATCAATTCATCGTTTTGAGGATTAGTTTGTTTACAATTATCCAGAACTTTTTCTAAAAATTGCTTTCTTGCTTTGCGCAAAGTCATTATATTATTGTACTTACCGTAATTTATACTTTTTAATCCTTGTTCAACATTTATAATATTTGATTTTTTGCGCATTTCTTTTTTGTTAGTTTTTATTTTTTGCGTTTTTGAGCCTTGTAAATGATGTAATCCTTGAATTATTTCGTCACAATTCAAACACCTTTTTCTTTTAGGTTGTTCTTTTTTGTCTGGATAACAATAACAACAAGGTGCTGGTTCTTTTGCCAATGCTTCTATAATGGCTTTAGTAAGTTTTTTAAAATCTTTTAATCCCTTGGCTAAAACATCCGGCACCCCTTCTTTGTTGAGTCCAAAGAATTTTATTGGTTTTTTGATATTTATTTTTAAACCTGTTTGCTCATTTGTTAAATATGTTGTTCTTTCTGCATATGTAATGTGATAGTGTGTTTCAGTTTTTTTGCTATGTTGAATATTGATTTTGCAAACAGAATCACCCTCAATAGCATAATAATATCCGTACTGCTTGTAATTGTTGATTATTATGCTTAAAATCTTTTTAATATCTTCTTTTGGGATATTTCCACAATTTTTATAATCTTCAATACTTATGGTTTTATCTGTGCCAATACCAAGCTTATCTTTACTTATAGCAAGTTCTACATTGCTTAAATCAATTTCGTTATCGCTATCATACAAGAAATAACTAATATAGCAGCGATTAATTGCTTTTAAGTGTTCTATTATGATATCTGTCAACTGTCTGTCTTGTTTTATATTATCCGATGTTACGCAGGTGTAACTGTTATAAAATTTATAATTTGCAACTAAAAGCTTTTGTAATAGCAATTCTTTGTTGCTCAAAATGTTATCATCATCAACAATACTTTTAGGTTTTCTTTTAATTATGCGAGAATCGCAATTTAACAAAAACTGCCCTACGTCAATATCATCGGTATACTGGATTAGAAAAAGAAGTATTTGTAAAAAGTTATTATTAGAAAAAATCATACGAGTATTTTAATATAAATATGTCGAAATGTTACAATTTCAGCCTTTTGACTACGATTTACAGGTTAAAATTATTCTAAATTATTAGTGTTAATTTTGTATTGATTTTACACCTTAAAATCCTCTCTAATGTTGCCTTTTGCTTGTTTGTTTGTATTAATAAAATGCAGATATCAATAAACAGGACATTTTTAAATGGGTGTATATGAGAAAAACGGTCGATGGTATTTTGAAATAATGATACGCAAACAGCGCTATTGTCGTTCAATACCCGAAGCAACTTGCAGAAGAGATGCGGAAAAATATCTTACCGTATTTAAAGCTGACCTTTTGCGCGGCAGACTTGATTTGGCTGAAAATATCGGACAAAAACCATTTGTTGAGGTTGCCGATTTATACATTAAATATGCTAAAACTAACTTATGTGCTGTTGATACTGCTGTTAGAATTGCAAACCGATTCAAAAATGTTTGGAAAAACAAAACACTTGCTCAAATTACGCCAAAAGTTATTGAAAATTATAAAGAAAGTAGGCAAAAAACAACATTTGCTAAGAAAAAAGTTAACGGAAAAGAGGTTGTTAAATATATTTCATCTGCAACAATTAATCGTGAACTTGCTGCTTTGAGCAAAATGTTTTCTTTAGCAATAGCAAACGGTTATATTAGAGAGAATCCATTAAGAGAAGTTAATAAATTACGAGTTACCAATAAACTTGAACGACATTTATCTGTTGATGAAGAAAAAAGAATGTATCAAGTTTGTGACGATGATTTTTCTTTTTCAAATCTTCCAATTGAAGAACAAGAAAAATTACAACGTAGGCATAATGGAGAGCACGCGTATCTAAAACCAATATTAATAATGGCACTTAATACAGGCATGAGAAAAGGTGAAATTTTAAATATGACTTGGGAATGTGTGGATTTTGCAAAAAATGAAATATCGGCACTTAATACCAAAAATGGTAAGAAAAATACAATTCCTATGAGTAGTAAACTTAGAAAAACCCTTTTGGCCATGTATGAATGTAAGGGAGATGACATATATGTATTTACAAATCCCTATACAGGCACAAAATATAACGATATAAAAAAATCTTTTAAAACTGTCTGCAAACTTGCCAATGTCAAAAATTTAAGATTTCACGATTTGCGACATACAGGTGCAACAAGAATGGTTGCGGCGGGTGTACCATTGCCAGTTGTAAAAGAAATTCTAAACCATGCAAGCATACAAACAACAATGAGATACGCGCATACAATGAGAGAACAGGAAATTTCAGCTGTTGAAGCGCTGGCAAATTTTAATTGATAAAGAGGGGTTTATAACAATACTTTTTAGGCAATCTTTATATAGATTGCTTATTTTTTATCAAGTTTGCCCAGTTAGACTATTTTTAACTAATTATACAAAATAACAAACTCCATAAATATTACAGAAAACCATTTTTTAAAAATTTGCATTAAAAAAGCAAGGTCTAAAACCCTTGCTATTATTACCTTTTAAATCTGGGCCGCAGTGGACTCGAACCACCGACCTCACCCTTATCAGGGGTGCGCTCTAACCACCTGAGCTAGCAGCCCGCATATTCAATTTTTGCTCGCGCACCCGTCAGGGTGCTTATTTTGTTTTCGAGGG
>CALUYZ010000043.1 GCA_944325175.1 Candidatus Gastranaerophilales bacterium
TTAAACCTTTTATATCTTGAATCTCGCCCGTCTAAAAAAGTTTTTGGCGAATACATTTTTTACGCTGACATTGACAAAGGCATAGATGAAATTCAAACAGCGCTTGATGAAATTAAGGCAAAATGCACATACAATAGAATTTTAGGCTCATATTGCATTTTATAAATCAGCCCTTTTTGTCCAGTTTTGTTGCACATTTTGCGAAATCTTTTGAATCCAAAACTTTTATTGAACCGTATTCAAAATCTTGAAAATAGGGCATTTTGCTCCAAAATTCGTCTTCTTTATTTTCAAGAATTATAAAATCGCTGTCTTCATCCATTGCCTGTCGAATGGCGCCTGAAACAAGCTGTGCGCCAAGCCCTTGATATTTTCTTTCCTGCGCTCTGTGCTTATTATCGGAACTTACACACATAAGAGAAATTTCCAAACCTTGTTTTTTTGGCATAATATATTGATAATCGCTGTTAACGTTCGAGTGAACTTCCATAAGGGCTTGTATTTTGCCGTCATCATCTTCTATGCCAAAAAATTTTACTTTAGAATCTTCTTGCGCCATATTATCCGTAAAATCTTCATAAATAGCACTTGCATAAAAGCCTTCAATATTTCTGAACCGCTTTTTTGTTTCTGCCTTCAGTTGGTCTTTATCGGATATTTTATTTTCGTATTGAACAAAATTAAGGGTTGCCACCTTTTTTTCTTTTTTATTAGGCACCCTTATTTGTCTTATATAATTTTTGCCAAATGTGACGGGTGATATTTTCATTGTTGTTATTGCTCCGGAATTTAATTATAAAATAAAAACCCCTAAAATATAGGGGTTTTTATTTTTATTTTTTACTAAATGTTATTTCATCATCTTTAACATCTATTAAAATTTTATCGCCGTCTGTGAATTCTCCTTTTAAAATTGCCTTTGATAAGGGGTTTTCAATTTTTTGGCGAATTATTCTTTTTAGCGGTCTTGCGCCATACATTGGGTTGTAGCCGTCAAGCGCAAGTTTATCTTTGGCATCGTTTGTGATTTCAAATTCAATTTTTCTTTCTTGTAACAAGTTTCTTAAGTAATTAATTTGAATATCAACAATTTTATTCAAATCAGACAATGTCAAAGCTTCAAAATAAACCGTTTCATCAATACGATTTAAAAATTCGGGGCGGAAATGTTCTTTCAGCCTTTCTTTAACTTCTTCTTTTGTTTTTTCTTTTTCTTCTTCACTTAATAAGCCTTTTACCGCTCTATCCAAGATAATATCAGAACCTATATTTGAAGTTAGAATTATAATCGTATTTTTAAAATCTACCGTTCTTCCTTTTGAATCGGTTAATCTGCCGTCATCAAAAATTTGAAGCATTATGTTAAATACATCATAATGGGCTTTTTCAATTTCATCAAAAAGAATAACAGAATACGGTTTTCTTCTTACTTTTTCTGTTAATTGGCCGCCTTCATCATAGCCAACATAGCCTGGGGGCGCGCCTATTAACCTTGCAACAGAATGTTTTTCCATATATTCTGACATATCAATTCTAATTAGGGCGTCTTCATCTTGGAACATAAATTCTGATAATGCTTTTGCAAGTTCAGTTTTACCAACGCCCGTTGGCCCTAAGAATAAAAATGTTCCTATTGGCCTTTTTGGGTCTTTTAAGCCTGAACGAGCACGACGAATAGAATCAGAAACAACGCCAACCGCTTCATTTTGACCAATTACTCTTTTGTGCAGAATATCTTCCATTTCAAGAAGTTTTTCATTTTCTGATTCAACAAGTTTATTAACGGGAACGCCTGTCCATTTTGAAACAACTTCTGCTATGTCTTCATCTGTTATTTCTTCTTTTAAAAGAGTATTTTTATGGGCTTCATTTTGGTTTTTGGTTGCTTCATCCAACTTTTTCATAAGTTCAGGAAGTTTACCGTATTTTAATTTAGCAGCAAGTTCAAGGTTTGTAGCCCTTTCAGCGTTATCTATTTCAATTTTTGTTCTTTCAATTTCTTGTTTAATTGAAACTTCATCATTCAAATGTGATTTTTCTTTTTTCCATTGTTCTTCTAAAACGCTTGCTTTAGCTGAAATTTCATCTATTGCCTTTTTAACTCTTTCAATTTTTTCAATATCATTATCTTCTTTTAAGCTTTCAAGCTCAATTTGAAGTTGAAGTTTTTGCCTTTCAAGTTTATCAAGTTCTTCAGGCATTGAATCTATTTCAATTCTAACAGATGACGCTGCTTCATCCACTAAATCTATCGCTTTATCAGGCAAAAACCTATCTGTTATATACCTATTTGATAAATTAGCGGCAGCAACAAGTGCTGAATCTTTAATTCTTACCCCATGGTGCACTTCGTATTTTTCTTTTAAGCCCCTTAAAATAGAAATTGTGGCTTCAACTGAAGGTTCATCAACTAAAACAGGCTGGAACCTTCTTTCTAAGGCAGGGTCTTTTTCAATATATTTTCTATATTCATTAATTGTAGTTGCCCCAACAGTTCTTATTTCACCACGAGCTAACATTGGTTTTAAAAGATTGCCTGCATCCGTTGAACCTTCTGCGGCACCTAAACCAACAACAGTATGGAGTTCATCAATAAAAAGAATTATTTGCCCTTCTGATTTTTGAATTTCATCTATAACTTTTTTCAACCTTTCTTCAAATTCGCCCCTATATTTTGCCCCTGCAACAAGAGCACCCATATCAAGCGCAATTAAGGTTGTATCTTTTAAGCTCATAGGCACATCGCCCCTTACAATTCTTTGGGCTAAGCCTTCAACTATTGCAGTTTTACCAACGCCAGCTTCGCCAATTAAAACGGGGTTATTTTTGGTTCTTCTATTTAAAACTTGAATTATTCTTCGAACTTCTTCATCTCTGCCTATAACAGGGTCAAGCTTTCCTTCACGTGCTTTTTTTGTTAAATCGACAGAAAACTTTTCTAAAACGTTATATTCTTCATCTGCTGTATTATTATCCACTTTTTTATTCCCCCTTAAATTTTTTATTTTATTTAAGATGTTTAATTCATTTATTGAATATTTATTGAATATTTTCTTTAAACCTTCTTCATTTTTTTCAACTTGTACAAATTTTGACATTGCAAGCATTATATGTTCATAAGAAACAAATTTATCCTTCATATTTTTAGCATAATCAAAGGCTTCATCCATTAATTTTAAGGAATTATTTGAAAAATAAAGTTGAACGGTATTATCTGAAATTTTAGGGTATGTATTAATTAAATTTTGAATATCTTCCTTCACTAAATTTCCTGTCAATTTTAATGAAGTTAAGAAGCTATTAATAGCTTCATTATTTGTGGAATTTAAAATTGCAAGAAAAATGTGAGCAGGTTCTAAAAATGTATTTTTATTAATTTTAACAAGGTTTTGCGCCTCAATTAAAACATTTTGAGTAACTTTTGTTAATTTTTCAAAATCAAACATATAAATAAACCTTTCCTTTTATTTATATTTTAATAATGATTTTATTTCATTTTACAAAAATTAATCTTATTTTAATTTTTTACACCAGACACTTGAATATAAAAATTATCCCCCTCTTTTTTATTTATAGACCACCTTATTGGGTTAATTCCGTTTTTTAAAATGAAATTTTCAATTTCACCCGTTTCAAAAGGGAGTTTTTTTGGCTTATAAATTAGGGTTTGTTCAATAATCACATTAAAATCCCCGCCATGCAAGCTGAAATGTATGAAGCGAATGTGCCTGCAATTAAGGCTTTTATGCCCAATTTTGCAATATCACCCCTTCTTGTTGGCGCAAGCTCGCCAATTCCCCCAATTTGAATTGCGATTGAACCGAAATTTGCAAAGCCGCAAAGGGCAAAACTTGCGATTGTAATTGCTTTTGGGGTTAGGATGTCTTTCATATTAATTAAATCTGTATAAGCTATAAATTCATTTAAAACAAGTTTTTCACCCATTAAAGCGCCCACTTGAGAAATATTTTCGATTGGAACGCCCATAATAAGAGCAAAAAATGAAAATATAGCGCCTAAAAGAGCTTTGATGCTAAGGTTTGATAAATCTATAAAAGAAAGATGAATGTTACATACATCATATAAAAATAAACCAAACTTTGCTAAAACCCAATCTGCCATTGCAATTAAAGATAAAAGTGCAATTAACATTGCAATAACGTTTAATGATACCTTCATACCGTCTGACGCTGCATTTGCAATAGAATCTATTAAATTAACATGGGTTCTTTCAACATTCACTTTAACTTCGTTTTTAGTTTGGCTTTCTTCAACTTCAGGGTAAATTATTTTTGAAACTGCAAGCGCCCCCGGTGCTGCCATAACAGATGCTGCAAGCAAAAATTTTGCATCAACCCCCATTGCAATATAAATTGCCATAAC
>CALUYZ010000044.1 GCA_944325175.1 Candidatus Gastranaerophilales bacterium
TTAAATGTCATTGCCCTAACAGACCATGACAATATTTTGTCATACGATATTGCCCAAAATTATGCAAAAGAAAACGATAAAAAACTTGAAATTATTCAAGGCGTTGAAATAAATACAATTTATAAAGGCTATGAAGTTCATATTTTAGGCTATTTTATGGATGTTAAAAACCATGAATTCCAAAATATGCTTAAATTCCAACAAAATGCACGTGTTCATCAAGCCAAAGAAATGACAACTCTTTTAAATAAAAAAGCAGGCATCAGAATTAAATTTGATGATATTAAAAAGCTTGTAGCTGAAGGCGGCAGCATCGGGCGCCCCCATATAGCTCGTGCAATTACAAACGCAGGCGGAACAAGCAATGTGACTGAAGCTTATTCAAAATATATAAACGATGATTCGCCTGTTTATGTTAAAAGAAAAACGGTTTCACCCCATGATGCTTGTGAAATTATTTATGATGCAGGGGGAATTCCCGTTTTTGCACATCCTATTGATGTTGAAATAGCGGATTCTCTTGCAAAAGAATTAATAAACTACGGTTTGAGAGGAATTGAAGCGTACCACAGAAAACATTCACCGGCTGTTGTTGAATATTATTCATCACTGGCAGAACAATACGGGCTTATTATAACCGGCGGTTCTGATTTTCATGCGCCTTCTATGAACCATGGCACAATCATTATGGGTAAAAATTTCGTTCCTTCTTGGGTTTATGATGAACTTTTAAAAGAAAAGAAAAGAATTGAAATATCATAAGGACAATTAATATGAGAAAATTTTTACTACTTCTTTTTATGCTGTTTTTTTGCCTTCAGGCAAATGCTTCAAGCTGGCTTCAGTTAAAAGAAAAAACTTATATTGATTTAGACTCTATAGATTATTATATTGATGATTATGACAATGTTAACTACAATCAAAAAACATTTTGGATGAAAAATTTGAATGACAAAAGCGAGTATTTTAAAGAGCTTGAAAAAATAGCAGGCACAAAAATTTGGTATATTATAGATAAGACAGTAATTAATCTTCACAGTAAAAAAATAGCGTTGGTGTCTTCAACTGCATACAATTTGGATAATGAAGCCATAGATTCTTTCTCTCGAAATAAATATGAATTAAGCTGGCATGATATTATACCCGATTCTTTCGGGGAAATGTTATATGAAATAGTTAAAGACCCAAAGCCGTTTGAAAAAATTTACAAAAAACAATTAATGGAAAAAGAAAAAAATTAATGTTGCTGTTGGGCTGAAAGCCCAACCTACAGTCTACTTCCCCTTTGCACATCAACCACAATTCTTTTAACCTATTTCATCCAACATCAAACCGTAGGTTGGGGTTTCTACCCCAACACCACCCCAACCAAAGAAATTTTAACCCCCAACAACAAAAACACAAACATCATAACCACATCAAACATCCCCAACAACAAAATTCTTCCGCTTACTCAATCCGTTAATTCAAACCAATATCTATATTTTAATCCCCTTAAAAAAATCTTCCATTGGAACATCCAAAATATTTGACATTTTAAACAAAACAAAAGCCGTTGGGGTTGTTAACCCTTGTTCCAATTTGCTTACATAGCTCAAACTCATATCAATCATTTCTGCAAATTGCTCCTGAGTCATATTTTTCCTGACTCTTTCCGCCTTAATATTTCTGCCAAGAAGATATTTATTTTCATTTCCCATAAACGTATTATATAATTTGCAATTTTGTTGCATAAGCCAATATATTACTTTATAATAGTAATATATTGATACTCTTAAACAATATAAGAAAGGATAGTATCCATGAAAAGAATTTTAGGTTTTACGCTTGCAGAAGTTTTAATCACATTAGCAATTATTGGAATTGTTGCTGCAATTTCTATTCCAAGCGTTATCTCCAATACACAACAACAAGAATTTAAAACAGGTTTAAGAAAGGCAGTAAGTGTTTTAAACAGCGCAATTACAATGAATATAGCAATCGAAGGCGAATCACCTTATGATAATGCCGATCTTTTTAATTACCTAAAAAGACACATGTCCATTATGAAAACAACTGAGGGCATGTTAGGATTTTACTGGGTGCAAACCTCTACAGGCGCAGCTTTTAATAATGCGGCTTTTTATACAACCGATGGTATGAGGTTTGAATTTTATGATGCAGGCACATCAAACATAAGCAAACTGCCTTTATATGAAAATGAAAATATTTTTGTATGCAAGGGAGCAACAACTTCTGTAAGATATATAGACGGCGTGCCTGTTAATCCCGATTATGATTTTAGCTTATGCAAAGGTTGCGGCGCTTATGGTTTAAGCAATAATTCCGATGAAACAACTCAACCCCCTTGCTTAATCACGGTAGATGTTAACGGAGACAGAAAACCAAACCCCGCAAATGTTAATTGTAAAAGTCTTGATTGTGCTAAACCCTATAAATTATCCACTCCAAATGGCAGCAAACTAACAGATATATTTTCAATAATGATAACCGACAAACAGGCAATTCCCTACGGTACAGCTGCGCAAAGAGCAATGTATCAGGCGCAAAAATAACATACAATACATAGAAAATAAATGCAGGCATGGTAGTATAATTTGTTTATTTTATATACCATATAGCTTGCATTTAATTTTTATGGTAATATTTCTTAAAAAAAGAGAAAACTGGTTTTTATGATACAACTAACACAAGCACATATTCTAGGCGCAATCATAGCTTATCTTTTAGGAGTTTTTATAGTTCCTATCGTCATTTATTATTCAGATAAAATGGGGCTTGTAGATGTTCCCAACGAAAGAAAAATCCACAAAGGTAAAATCTCAAGGCTTGGCGGCATAGGAATTTGGCTTGCTGTCATGATGACTTTTTTGTTTTTGGTTCTATTAAGTTATTATCCAAAAGGTCAGGGGCTTTCAGGCATAATCGTAGGCGGTTCTTTAATGTTTTTATTGGGTCTTATTGACGACCTTTTTTGCCTAAATGCAAAATTTAAACTATTTTTGCAAATAGTAATTGCAACCATGGTGTTTTTGCTTGGTGTTAGGATTGATGAAATTTATAACCCGTTTGGCAATAATTTTGAACTTGGGCTTTTTGCATATCCTATAACCTTGCTTTGGATTGTAGGCATCACAAATGCAATTAATTTTATAGACGGAATTGACGGTCTTGCAGGCTCTGTTGTTACAATAGGTTCAGTTGCAATAGCAATAATATCAATAGTTGCAACACCTTCATCTCCCATTTCTGCCCTTGTTGCAATAATTTTATCAGGTGCCATGCTTGCTTTTTTAACCTTCAATTACAACCCCGCTAAAATTTTTATGGGTGATTCAGGCGCTTTATTTGCAGGCTTTATGTTGTCAACTCTTTCAATCACGGGCATAATGGATGCAGGAACCCCTTTAATGTATCTCCCCTTCTTAATTTTGGCTATTCCTATTTTAGATGTCGCCTATTCTTCTTTAAGAAGAATTTCAAAAGGCAAAAGCCCCTTTGTTGCAGATTCCGAACATATTCATCATAAATTATTACACCACGGCTTTTCTCAAGACTTAGCCGTTTTAACGCTATCTTCAGTATCTATGGCATGTGCAATTATTGCAATAATTACAACAGGCTTTCTCAACAGATATTTTATCTTTGCGATTGCTCTTGCTTTTGTTTTGTTTCTCTTAAATGCCGTTTCAAAAACAATAAAAAAGAAAGCATAAAAAATATTTGCAATTTATAGAATTTTGACTTGTAAAATGTTTTGTCAAAATTAAAAAGTTACTTATGCCAAAAGCCCCCAAACTCAAAAATCTAAAATGTTATGAGTCAGGGTTAAATTTCTTATTTTTCAATACAGGCACATGAATTAATATGGCAAAATAATGTAAAAGGCTACGAGGTTGCTAATGCAACAAAATTAACCCCTGCAACGATTTCAAAAATTGTAAGAGGCGAAACCGTTGATGTGAAGCTAAGCACAATAAATAAATTCTGCAACTACTTTAAATGCGGCTTGAACGATATTATTGAATACATTCCCGATTAATTTTGAACTTTTGTAACAAAATTTGCTATTTATTTAAAAAATAACAGTTGACTGTATATTTTGTTTATATTACATTTAATTTTGCGCATTTATAGGTGCGCAAATTTATTAGTGACAAAAAAATTGGAAATTGAAAAATGGAAAATACGGCAAAAAGATCAAGAATTAGAGTATGCCTTAAAGCATACGACCACAAATTGATTGATTCTTCCGCATTAAAAATTGTAGAAACTGCGAAAAGAACAGATGCTACAGTATCAGGTCCTATTCCTCTTCCTACAAAAAGAAG
>CALUYZ010000045.1 GCA_944325175.1 Candidatus Gastranaerophilales bacterium
AATAATTGAGAGGAAATTGCGGTAGTTAAACAGAACAACAGTAAGCCATTTGGGCTAGCTTTGTTGTGCTGTAAAAATTGCCCGATTGTCTTATTCAAAAATCTGACAACAATACTAGCTTGGTTGATGTAGCCCTGTTATATCAATCAAGAGAGGAATAGAAATTTATGAACAATTGTGCTTTTTGCCAAAAGAAAGTTTTATTAAAATTCATTATGGCTATTTACAATCTAAGAGCTACTGATATAGTAAGGGAAATTAATATTTCGGATAGTCTTGTGAGAAAACATATTTCAGGAGATAGACAATGCCCTCCTGTTGATGCATATATCGTTGAAAAGGTGTTTGGTATAAAAATCGGAGATTGTGTTGCAAATGGATTGTAATCAGACAGAAAAAAATAACCCTCCGATATGGATATCAATTTCCGAAGCTTGTCGATTACTTAATTTAAAGGAAAAGACAGTAAAAGATTATTGTAGAAGCGGAAAAATTAGCTACAAGGTAGAACTTATCAAAAAGTCCCTCAATTATTTTATCCGCTTTGATTCATTGCCGAATTATGCGAAGAATAAAGTAATTTCAAATTCTCAAGAAAGTAAAAAGAAATATTCAGAAGCCCCTGATTGGGCTAAAATTCAGGCTGAAAAATATATAAATGTAATTCATCAATCTGAAAACTTAAAGGGAGAAGAATTAAAAGATTTTATTGAAAAATGGAATATTAAAAATCCTCAATTTAAAACTTCGTATCCCTCAATAATGAGGATGCGAAAAAGATACAACGAAGATGGGGTTCTTGGATTACTTTCAAGATATGGAAACAATGCATCAAGAACCACTGTTAATAACAAATACTTTGAATATTTTAAAAATTTGTATTTGGTTGAGGGTGGCCCATCTCTTAGAAGCTGTTGGGATATAACTTTAGGCTATGCTATGCAAGAATTTGGTATTAGCAAATATGAGTTTCCAAGTTGTACATCTTTTAAAAGAAGATTAAGGCGTGAGGTGCCAAAACAAAGTATCTATTTGGCAAGATACGGACAGTCAGCTTGGAATCGAAAATATGGAAATTACATAGAAAGAGATTACTCTACAATTATCTGAACAAGCTCAAAAAATGATTTCTCCTTTAATTGCATTAATTGATGGTTGCGAGGATTTTAACGAAGTTTATGAACTATTAACCGATAAAAACCTTCACTCTAAACAATTTGAGCAAACTCTTCAAAAGGCTTTGTTCTTGTGCGAACTGCAAGGAAGGAGTGATGGTCTTGAATAGAATTTACATAAGTAGTTTTTATGCATTAAAGATTTTTGATTAAAAATACAATATTGCCTGCAAGTTCTTGTTACAGTGCGATTTTTTAAAAAGGAATATTATGTTTAAAATTACTCCTGAAGAAGCTGTTTTGAAAAGAAACTTCCTTAAACAGCGACAGGGTTTACCACTACATTTAAAAATTAAAATGTCAAAACAAAGAATCAGAGAGTTTTATGAGCACTTTGACGGTAAGGTATATATTTCATTCTCTGGAGGTAAAGACTCAACTGTTCTTTTGCATTTAGTACGCAGTCTTTATCCTAATGTCAAAGCTGTTTACATAGATACTGGACTTGAGTATCCTGCAGTCAGAAGTTTTGTTAAAACCTTTGATAATGTAATAATTCTTAGACCTAATATGCCTTTTAATAAAGTTATTGAAAAATACGGGTATCCTGTAATAAGTAAAGAAGTTGCAAAATTTATTGAAGAAAATAGAAAAAATCCTAACGGATATACTGCTAAAAAATTTGATCCTAATAGTGAATATGTAAAAAAATACGGAATTCGCTATTGTCTTGCGAAATGGAAATTTTTGAGAGACAGCAATATAAAAATTTCTGCACAGTGTTGCAATATTATGAAAAAGAACCCTGCAAAAGAATTTGAGAAAGAATCCGGATTGTACCCGATTATTGCAACAATGGCTGCAGAAAGCAATCTAAGAAAAAGTGAGTACCTTAGAAAAGGCTGTAATTCCTTTGATGCAAAACGTCCAGTTTCAACTCCTCTTGGTTTTTGGACCGAACAGGATATTTTAAAATATTTAATTGAGTGTAATATTCCATATTGTTCTGTTTATGGAGAAATCAAGCAAGATAAATCGGGCAAATATTATACAACTAAAGCTAAACGCACGGGCTGCATGTTCTGTATGTTTGGTGTTCAAAGTGAAAAATCTCCAAATCGTTTTGAATTAATGAAAGAATCGCATCCAAAACAATATGAGTATTGTATAAATATTCTCGGTTGTGGCAGAGTTCTTGATTTTATGGGGGTAAGGTACTAATGGTTCAACTTAAAGGTTTATTTAAACTCGCTCCTACTGCTGCAATAAAATATTTCAAGAAAAAAGGACAAGCATATACTTGGGATTGGTACGAGCTATGGCAGGATGCACATAAAAAGACTTTTACTGTTGCCAAAGTTATGCGAGAAGACATATTAAAAGATATTCGTTCTGCATTAGATAAGGCTCTTGAAGAAGGGAAAACTTTTCAAGAATTTCAAAAAGAACTTAAACCTACCCTGCAAAAAAAAGGTTGGTGGGGCGAACAGATTGTAGTTGATACTCAAGGCAATGCCGAAAAAGTGCAACTTGGTTCAATGTATCGTCTAAAAACAATCTATGCCGTCAATATGCAAACTTCATATATGACAGGGCGATATAAAACGCAAATGGATAATACAGACAATCGTCCTTATTGGGAATATGTCGCAGTATTAGATAGCAAAACAAGACCTGAACACGCACAGCTTCATGGATTGGTTTACAGGTATGATGACCCGTTTTGGGCTAGTTTTTACCCTCCAAACGGTTGGAGATGCAGATGTAGAGTAAATGCTCTGTCTAATTACAACCTGCAAAAAAAGAATATAAAACCAAGTGATTCAACAGGAACACTCTCTCAAGAGATGCGACTCGTCTCGAAAAAATCAGGAGAATACAAACCGGTTACAGTTTACACAGATCCATTGACCGGTAAAAAAATTGCCCCGGATGTTGGTTGGTCTCATAATCCTGCAAGCGGATTTTCGGAAGGGTGAAGCGAAGCGTAACCCGTAAGGTGTCGGGAAGCTGAGAACTTTCCGACACCCCGAATAATCCAAGACAGCGGTTTGAATGATATTTGAACACTATTAAAACAAGTATAAAAGGAGTATTAAATGACTGTAGATAGAAAGTGCTTAATTAATTGGGTTGGTGGAAAAAGATTACTAAGAAAAACAATCGCTCCACTTATTCCTAAAGATATAAAATCGTATATTGAACCATTCGGTGGAGGTGGTTGGGTTTTATTTTATAAGGACAGATGGGCAGATTTAGAAATCTACAACGACTTAGATGGAAGATTAGTTAATCTTTTTAGAATCGTGAAATATCATCCTAATGCCTTAAAAGAAGAATTAAAATATCTTCTTGGCTCTCGTGAAATGTTCTTTCAATTTTTGAATGGCACTTTTATTACCGATATTCAAAAAGCAGCACAGTTCTTGTTTTTAATAACACGTTCTTTTGGTGGTCGTGGTGATACTTTTGGAACTGTAAAAAAATCTTGTGGTGGAGCTTCAAAATCTCAACGCAATATTTTAACTAAAATTGATGCAATTCATGAACGTCTTGATAAAGTTATGATTGAGAATCGAGATTTTGAGAAATTAATCAAGCAATATGATTTTGAGGATGCATTTTTCTATTGCGATCCTCCATACACTTCAGGTTGCGGTTATGAAGTAACATCTACTGCAAACTTTGACCATAAACGTTTAAGGGATGTTTTAGACGGCATCAAGGGGCGTTTTCTTCTTTCATACGATGATTCTCCAAAAGTTCGAGAATTATATAAAGGATATGAAATGATTGAAGTTGAAAGACAGAACGGAATCAATAACCGAGAGGGTACAAACAGAGCTAATAAAGTTTATAAAGAACTTTTGATTGCTAATTATCCTATTAAAGATTTATTTAAAAATGAGTGAACCAATTGAACAGGCAGATTTGAAAGGCAAATCTGCCTCATTTCGCTCGTGTTTCAAATATAAAAAGGAGTTTTAAATTTGCAACCCTCGCTCGTAGTAAAACTTGATAATAAAGAGGTTGAATCAAGATTACTTGATTTGGCAAAACGAAGCGAAAACCTGCGACCATTAATGAAAAATATCGCAGGTATTTTCGCATATTCTACCGAAGAAAATTTTAAAGAAGAAGGCAGACTTGATAAGTG
>CALUYZ010000046.1 GCA_944325175.1 Candidatus Gastranaerophilales bacterium
GATGAAATAAAATCATTAAATAACAGAATGGCACTTTCTATGAGAGAAAAAAGCGCAACAGAAGCAATTATTGCAGCTTCAGGGCTAATTTCAACTTTAGATATTCCATTATATAAACACTTAGAAAACGTTTATAAAAATAATAATATCATCGCAAAATTCGATGTTAGAGATGATATTGCCTACTATAACGAATCAGAACCTGATATTAATAAATTAAAAATTGCAAAAACCGAAGGTGAAAAATTAAGAACCAAAAACGATATTTTCTATTTAGCACTTGCAATCGGCTTATATGAAAATAAAATTACTTTAGATAACATTAAAGAAATTTTATCTTCAACCTTTGAAACCCTTGATTTTTCAAACCTTTCAGGCGTTTATTTTGTAGGTGACGGCACATATTTCAATTTTGACGATAAATTCATTGAAATAAGGCCATCAGGAACAGACGCCAAAACAAAAGCTTATGCCGGCGGCAAAAATAAAGAAGTTTTAGCCCAATATTCAAAATTAATGGGTAACTATTCAGGCGATTTGAATGAAACTTACCTAAAATATTTAACAAAAGAATATGTTCAACAATCAAAAGAAATCTCTTATTCAATTTATTCAAAATATGCAAATAAAGACATTGACAAAAGAGAATTTAAAATACCGAATTACAATTTTTAAAATATGAGGATATAAAAATGGCAGGAAACGAACAGATTTTGAAAGCAAAATTTAACGATTACGTACAATCGCTTGAAACATACATCATGTTTCAAATTAAAGCAAAGCAGTTGGCGCTGACTGAGGAATTAACAAAGAAAAACAGAAAGCCAATCGCACTTTCAATGGGCGCTCCTGTCGATATGGTGCCAATGTTTGCGGTTGATACCTTAAAAAATGTTTTGGATGACCCTTCAATTCACACATATTCAACACCAAAAGGCGAAACATATTTCTTAGAAGCAGTTGCAAGAAGAATGAAAAAAAGATTTGGGGTTGAACTTGACCCTAAAAAAGAAGTTTATTCTTTAATCGGTTCAAAAGAAGGCATTGCAAACTTAATAAGAGAATTAATTAACCCTGTTGTTGATGAAAAAGAACGTGATATTATCATGTGCCCAAACCCAGGGTATGCAAGCTATAAAGAAATGGTTAAAGTATCAGGCGGGCTATTTTGGGGTGTTCCTTTGTTAGAAGAAAACAATTATCAACCAGATTTAGAAGCTGAATTAACCAAAATTTTAAATGCAGGCTATAAAAAAGAAAAAATTAAAGCATTAATCATAAACTACCCAAATAACCCTCTTGGTGTTACTTGCGATTTTGATTATATGCAAAAATGCGTTGATTTTTGTTTGAAAAATAACATCATCTTAATTTCAGATAATGCTTATGCTGAAATTTATTTTGATGAAAACGACAAACCAAGAAGCATTTTAGAATGTAAAGGTGCAAAAGATATTGCGGTTGAATTCCACAGCTTCTCTAAACCCTACGCTATGACAGGCTGGAGAATGGGCTTTGTTTGCGGTAATGAAACAATAGTTTCTATGCTTGGCAAATTAAAATCTACAATCGATACAGGCATTTTTAAAGCATTACAATTAACAGGTGCAAAGCTTCTTGATTCAAAAGAAGGCGATGAATACATTAATGAAGCAAACAAAAAATTTAAACATAAAATTCAAAAATTTGTAGACGGGCTAAATTCCCTTGGTTACAGCGTTAAAATGCCAAAAGCTTCATTTTATCTTTGGGTAAAAATTCCGCCACGCTATAATGGCGATTCTAAAAAATTCGCAGATGACCTTCTTGAAAAATCAGGCATTGTAATAGTTCCAGGGGAAGCCTTTGGCGATTTAGGCAAAGGATATGTAAGAATGTCTATTACAGCATCTGAAAGTTCATTAGATGAAGTTATTGAAAGAATGAAAGCTGATGGACACAACTTCTAAATTAAAAGTTGCAATTATAGATTATGAAGCGGGAAATGTTCAAAGTATAGCAAACACATTGTCATACTTGAATATTTCCCACATAATAACATCTGATAAAAATGAAATAAAATCTGCCGACAAAATAATTTTCCCGGGCCAAGGGCATTTTGAACAGGCAATAAAAAAATTAAAATCGAAAGATATGTTTCATTTTATTCAAGATTTAACCACCCAAAATAAAGATTTTTTGGGCATTTGCCTTGGGTTGCAGGTTTTATTTGAAAAATCGGAAGAAGCACCAAACGTTGAAGGCTTAAAAATTTTTGAAGGGGAAGTTTTAAAATTTAGAGAAGGTAAAACCCCCCAAATTGGCTGGGCAGAAATTAAAACAACCAAAAATAACACACTATTAAATGATGAATATTTTTATTTTGTAAATTCTTATTATGTAAAACCAAAAGATGAAAATATAATAAGTTCTTACGGTAAATATTTCATTGATTATTGCGCAAGTGTTGAAA
The DNA here is from genome assembly GCA_944325175.1 of Candidatus Gastranaerophilales bacterium. Lineage (GTDB taxonomy): Bacteria > Cyanobacteriota > Vampirovibrionia > Gastranaerophilales > Gastranaerophilaceae > Galligastranaerophilus_A. The sequence continues at coordinate 2,453 of CALUYZ010000046.1, forward strand.
AAAATAATGTCACAGCAGTTCAATTTCACCCAGAAAAAAGTTCAACTGCAGGCATGAACTTTTTTAAAAATTGGCTTAAAAAATAAAAAGGAATTTTTTTATGGAAAATTTTGATTACGGTTTAAGTTTAGAAGAATTAAAAAAAAGAACAAATAAAGATTATCTTACAGATAAAAAAATGTTAACTGAAGATAGCAAAGAATATCAAAACTTAGATGAAAACGACAAAATTGCCCTAAAACACTTAGTTAAAGCAGTCTACATTTTAGAAACAATAAATGAAAGGCTTGATAACAGGAAAAATCTTCCTTTTAAAAATTGGCTGAATGAAAAAATTAAAGAAAATGATGAAAGGGCAATTTTAACAAAAATTTTGTATGACGCCCAAAAAGGAATGTGCGCAATAGACACAGAAACAAACAAAATTAATTTAGAAAAAAATACATTTGAACTAAAAGGCAAAGGCTTTTACCCGGAAGATTTAACTGTAGATGAATTTCATTCAATTTTAATTAAAATGCTTAATGAAAATAAAATTGATGAAGTTAGAAAAATTTTAAATCAAAGGTCTGTAATTGAAAGAAAAGATGATGAATTAATTGCCATTGATTACATTGATTACTTTAAAAAAGATTTTGAATTAATGGCAGATGAATTAATTAAAGCAAGCAAAGTTTCAACAAACTCTGATTTCAATGAATTTTTAAAACTTCAAGCAGATGCCCTTTTAAATGCAGACCCAATGTTAGATGCTTATGCAGATAAAAAATGGGCAGAGCTTCAAGATACACCTTTAGAATTTACAATAACAAGAGAAAATTACCACGATGAAATGACAGAAACTGTTGTTGAAAATTCTGAATTAAAAGCCCTTTTAGATAAATTCAACATAACCCCAATTTCAAAAGATGCACTTGGGGGAAGAGTTGGCATTGTAAATAAAAAAGGAACAGAAGCATTACTTAAAATTAAAAATTACCTTCCAAAATTAGCTTCTTTAATGCCATTTAATAATGAATACGAGCAAAATATAAATCCAAATGGTTCAGGCGAAACAAAACAAACCATGGTAGATGTGGATTTAGTTGCAGTAACAGGGGATGTTGGCGAATTTAGAGGGGGAATAACCCTAGCTGAAAATCTTCCAAACAACGATAAATTGTCTTTAACCATAGGTGGCGGCAGAAGAAATGTTTACCACAGACAAATCAGAGTTGCAGACCCAATTAAACTTCAAAAAAGGCTGGATGCCATTTTAGATAAATCTCAACATCAATTTTACTTAGATGAAGCAGACCACTGGTTTACAATAGGTCATGAAAATGCTCATTCACTGGGTCCAAACAAAGGCACAGAAAACCTTGGAAAATATACAAGTATAATTGAAGAAAATAAAGCAGATATGGCATCACTTGCATTTGTAGATGACCTTTATAAAATGGGCTATTATACAGAAGAACAAAGGGTTCAAATTATAGTAACTTTTGTCTGTGATTGCTTCTTAAAATCAAAACCAACCCTATCTCAAGCCCACAGGGTTAGAACCGTTATGCAAAATTATTTTCTTTTAAAAGAAGGCGCATACAATTTAACACCCGATAATAAAATTCACGTTAATATTGAAAAAGTGGTTCCTGCCGCTTATAAAATGCTTGAAAAAATTATAAAAGTTCAAATGCAAGGAA
>CALUYZ010000047.1 GCA_944325175.1 Candidatus Gastranaerophilales bacterium
ATTTAGATAAAATAAAATCTGAAATAAATTTTATAACAGGAAGTGAAAAAATTGAAGAAAATAAAACTGTTTCAGCCCTAATTTCAATAATGAAATTAATTATAGAGCCAACTAATTTTAAAATTTCCCCCTACAAATTAAAAGGCTTATTGGGGCAGGTTTTAGGCTTTAGTTTGGATGACAGTATAAAAATTGCACAAACCTATGAAGCAGATTTTGGCGCAAAAAATATTTTTGAAATTTTAGAAAATTACATTGAAATTGGCAAAACAAAAGAATTTTTAAATTTAAAAGAAGAATTGAAAGATAAAAAATTATCTGAAATTTTATTTAAAATAACAAATTTATTCATTGAAAAAAATGAAAACAATAAAACAGATTATGAAAAAATTAACCGTCTTTTAAAGCAATTAAGAGATTTTGAGGACATTTTTAAAACCTTTAATAAATCTGAACTTTTAATTCAATTAGAAAACACGATAATATCTGAAAACCCCATTTTTGAAGATGAATTAAAAGAAAATGCAATTAATGTTTCAAGCTTGCAAAAAGCCATTGATTTTAAAATTAAATCAAAATACCTTTTCTTGTTTGATTCAACAAACGCTAACTGGATAAAACAAGATATAGGTCCATTATATAATGCTTGGGTTTTTCAAAAAAACAGAATTAAAAAAGATTTCACGCTTGATGATAACATCAATTTAACAAACAATAAAATTGCAAGAATGATGAGGAAATTATATCTTCTTCAAGATGGCGAAATAATTTTATTATCATCTATTTATAATTTTTTAGGAAATGAAAATTTTAAAGGGATAAAACATTTTTTTGTTGAAAATAAAAAATCAATTCCAAAATTTAATATAACCCCAAGGCCTGATCAAAAGCCTGTTTTAGAATATGAAAAAGGTTTAATGGCAGTAACGGCTGTAGCAGGCGCTGGTAAAACAACAATAATGCTTGCTCTTATTATAAAACTTTTAGAAAAAGGAATAGCCCCCGATAACATTTTTGTTTTAACTTATATGGATTCTGCTGCAAGAACATTTAGAGAAAGAATTAAAAATTCATTTCCTGATATGTCTGAACTACCCAATATATCAACAATCCATGGGCTTTCTATGAGAATTTTAAGAGAAAATAATAACCATGCGCATTTAGGGTTAGATGTTGATTTTGATATTATTGATGAAATTAAAAAATTAAAGCTAATAACAGAAATTTTATATACTGAAGGCTTTGACCCAAAAAATGCACAAAATTATGAAAGGGCAATTTCAAGCTTTAAAAATTCAAAATTCAAAAATTATGAACTTTTAACCCCTTCTTTTAAAAGAATTTATCAAAAATACCAAAATTCTTTGAAAGAGTTAAATTTAATAGATTATGACGACCTTTTAATTTTATCTTTGGAACTTTTAAAAACAAATTCCAAAATAAGGGAATATTACCAAAATTTAGCCAAAGTTGTAATTGAAGATGAAGCGCAAGATTCAAGTGAAATTCAGCAGGAATTAATTAATATAATTGCCCATAAATTTGGAAATATTATTCGCTGCGGCGATATTAACCAAGCAATAACATCCACATTTACAAATTCTGACACTAAAGGTTTTAAAAAATTCATTGAAAAAAGCGAAAATGTTACCATGAATTTTACCGCAAGAAATTCAACAGGGGTTATAAACGCTGCAAACGATTTAATTAAAAGGGGTTTAAAGGTTTCAAAAACATCATTTTTTGAAATTGAAACAAAACCAATTCAAGGGAAAAACATTGTAAACAACAATGCCGTTAAATTGAAAGTTTTTGATTTTGAAGAAGATGAAAAGAAATTTATAAAAGATAAAATAATTGAAATTAAAGAAAATGATAAAAATGCAACAATCGGCATTTTAACAAGAACAAATAAAGAAGCTGAAATTTTTGCTCAATACTTAAAAGAAAATATAGATGCAAAAATTATCACAAAATCGGATAGTATTTCTCAAAACCCTGTTTTTAAGGCGGTTTTAGCTATTTTTAATTTTATTTCAAACCCAATGAATAATATTATTATCTCAAACAATCTAAAAACCTTAATAGACCTTGGTTTTTATAAAAATGAAATTGAATTAATTGAAAAAATTAAAAACCAAAATTCACCTTTTATTTTGGAAAATAACGAAGATTCCCCCTATTGGTGGGATTTAAGATATTTTTTAGAGCTTGTAACTTTGCCTGTAGTTGAACTTGCATTTAAAATTGGTGAATTTTATTTTAGAAACAATAAAATAAAAAAAATAAATATAGCGCCAATTTCATCCATTGTTTCAAAAATTTATGCAACAGCAGGGAACTTTGAAGAAACCTTGAATAAAATGAATGAAATCAATAAAAAAGGCGGCTTTAATTTAAAATTAATTGATGATAACGACGAAACAAAACAAGGCGAAATTTATGTTATGACCCTTCATAAATCAAAAGGGGATGAATTTGATTATGTTTTTATTCCAAATATGTATGATAAAAACCTAGGGCTTAGTTTAGATGAAATTAAATTAAAAGATGAAGTTAAAATAACAACAAATTTGCAAAATAATAAAGCGGAAGATAAAAAACAAGATATTATAGATGAAAACTTAAGGCTTTTTTATGTTGGGCTTACAAGGGCAAGAAATGAAATTTATATAACAACTGCCTTAGAATATAAAATTTTTAATAAAAAAACAAATGTAAAGGCATCTAAAATTTTTGAAATTTTAAAGGGGGAATTATGATAGATACATTTAGTGCAAATTCTCTAAAAATTTTAGATAGCTCCCTAAATGAATTTAAAATGAGGTATCTATCTAACCTTTATTTAATTGAAGATAATGAAGAATTAAAGGTTGGAAATAAATTCCATAATATTATTTGCTATTACCTTAAAAATTTTGATATTGAAAAATTTAAAAAAGGGTTTAATGGGGCTGAACTTCAAATTTTAGAACAATTTATAAATTCTGAAATTGTTAAATTTGCAATATCAGGTGATGAAAAATTTATAGAACAGCCTTTTTTTGTAAAAATTAACGATAAATATTTAACAGGAAGATTTGATGCCGTTATTAAAAAAAATGAAACCTATTATATTTTAGATTGGAAAATAAACAATCTTCCAAAGTCGCCGGAATCAGACATTCAAACATTAGTTTACATTTATTCTCTATCAAAACTATATAAAACAAAAAATATAAAAATGGTTTATTATTCCATTTTAAAAAATGAAAAATTTGAAATTAGCGTTGATGAAAATAAATTAAATGAAGCAAAAGAAAAAATAGTTCAAATTATAAATAAATTAACTTAACCCTCTAAAGGTTAGGGCTTTTATAACGTGTCCTTGTTTAATGTCATCTGAACCGTCCAAATCTGCTATTGTTCTTGAAATTTTTAACAATCTGTCATAGCTTCTAGCAGATAAATTAAACCTATTAATTGCGCCTTTTAATAAAGCCTTTATTTCATCATCAATTTTACAATATTTTTTAATTAATTTTGGCGTTAATTCTGAATTTGTATAGATGTTATCGTTTTTATATCTTTCAAGCTGAATTTTTCTTGCAGCTATAACCCTTTTTCTTATGATATCAGATGTTTCGCTATCATTTTTCATATTTAAAAGTTCTTCATCATCAAGCCTTTGAACATTAATTTGAATATCAATTCTATCTAAAAGGGGGCCTGATAATTTGCCTTTGTATCTGTTTATTTGAAACTCAGAACACGTGCAAGCTTTCTTTTTATCCCCTAAAAAGCCGCACGGGCATGGGTTCATAGCGCCAATTAAAATGAAATTTGCAGGGTATTTTATTGTGTTTTGTATTCTTGATATGGTAACAAAATTTTCTTCTAATGGCTGCCTTAAAACTTCTAAAACCGTTCTTTGAAACTCTGGCATCTCATCTAAAAATAAAACGCCTCTATGAGCAAGGGTAATTTCCCC
>CALUYZ010000048.1 GCA_944325175.1 Candidatus Gastranaerophilales bacterium
GATGATTTTTGCAAAGCGAACAGTTGAACATGTGTCTAGATATATGAGCATAAATCAAGAATAAATATAGCTAGATAAAACTAATACAACTGACAATTAAAATTAATTGCGGGTTATGAATTATAATGCTATTATATATAAATGGTATTTGCACAAAGTGATTTTTTTAAATTAGACCGCAAACTCACTGAATATAGTGCTGAAAAAGCTGTTGAGTTATTTAATGATTTATTGTGTTGTGAGGCACTAAGAATCGGAATTCCCCTAACTAATATAAACTGCCCACAAGGTCAAAATATTAATTGTTCTGACGGCGGAATAGATGCAATAGTAGAATGTCCGCAAGGAAAAACGGGCGACATTATTATCGATAAATTAACATGTTATCAAATAAAAACAGATAAGAAAATACCATGGAATGAAAGCGCTATTGTAAAAGAATTGTTTAATTGTTCAAAAAAAGAACTGTCTTATTGCAAAACCGAAGAAGAATACAGAAATTTATTAAAACCTGCAATAAGAAATGTTTTAGAAAATGATGGTACTTATGTTTTTGTTTCCTTTAGACATACATTTGTTCAAAAAAATCGTGACTTAACAGAAAAACTAGTATCAGATTATTTTCGCAAAGCATGGTTTTTAAACCCTAAAGTCAAAGTGTGGGGATACGAACAATTAAGCAAAGTCATTGAACAAAATTATCCCGCATTGACTATTAAAATAAAAAATGTACCGGGCTGTGGATTAAAAAATTTAATAGAAAATGTAATCTGCGAATCTAATTTAAGGGGCGAATATTATGCCGATGAAAAAAGATTTGAAATTATAAAAAAAATACAAGATAAATTAAAAACACCAAATAAGGGTGATACTGCAGAACATATCAGAATTTTAGGAGCTTCAGGAATGGGCAAAACCAAAACAGTTCTTGAGGCTTTGTCGCAAGATAATTTAAAAAATTTATGTTTATTTTTTGAATCACCCGGTGATTATAAAAATTCTGGCTTGCTTGATTATTTATTAAGTAACAAAGATATTAATTTAATTTTGATTATTGATGAATGTGATTCCAGGGATGCAGGAGAAATCTTTAACAAGCTGGAATATTGCTGTCCTAATATTAAACTTATTACCATATATCAATCATGCAAAAAAGATACAGACAAAGTATCGGATGAAAACTGCTTTATAATTGATGGTTTGGATAATGAGCAAATGAGTAAAATCATTTTTAAAAAATTTCCAAGTATGCCCGAAATCAATATAAGGCAAATAGTAAGACTGTGCGAAGGTTTTCCTCGTGCTGCCATTATTGTTGCGGATAATATCAATAACAATCCTGAAGATTACCTTGATAACCTTGATGATATCTGGAAAAAGTATGTTAGCAATAAAGACTCTAAAGACTCAATCCAAACAACAGAAAAATTAAGAATTTTGCGCGAATTGAGTATATATGAAAAAGTTGGATGTGGTGGTAATTATGTTAATGAATTTAATTTTATAAAAAATATTTTAGACAAAGAGTACAATTTAAAAAGTAGCGTAATAGATGAATATATTAAAGAACTAAAAAATAACACAATATTAAGAGGAGAAAACAGTTTATATATTTCACCTCGAATATTTCAAAATTGGCTAAAAAAAGAGTGGTGGGATACAAAAGAAGCTGCTTTTAATTACGAAGATTACACTCGCGATATGCCTGATTCATTAAAAATATTTTTCGATAGCGAGTTTATGAGTTGCTCTGAAGATATAAAAAAAAAGTTAGTAAATTCCCAATTTGAAAAATTTAATGATTTAATTTCAAAACAAAATCTTTTAAATTGCATAGGTTATACAAGAAATGAATGTCTTTTTAATAAGTTAGAGAAAATAATTTTCAGTGCAGAAAACAAGGAGCTTGATGAAAACGGGCGTAATATTCAAGAATTAATTTTGCATTATGCTCTAATACCAAAATATTTTGAAAGATGTGCAAATATGCTATTTAGAATAGCTCTTTGCGAAAGTAAAAAATACTACTCAAATACTGCTCAAACTTTATTTGCAGACTTATTTACAATTTTTTATAATAACGATCTTGCAAATACACACACTGCTTTGCAAAATAAAATTGAATACATTGTAAATCAACTAAATAAAACAAAAAATAAGGTTGAAGTTCTTCTACTATTAAAAGCTATTAAAAGAGGTCTGGAGAATCCACACAATGTAGATAAAGTTATAAGTAGTGACCACAAGACTATTTCCATTGTTAAAATTAAAGATTCTTTTAAATATTCAAATGTTGAAACTAATTACATTGAAAAATTATTTGAAATAATATTTGACATTTTAGCAAAAAACAATGAAAAAGAAGTAAAAGATGAATGCGTTAAAATATTTTCCCAAACAACAACCTACTTATTATTGGAAAATCAAACATTTGAGATTGCTTTAAAAAATTATGGTAAATTTATAAAATTGCCGGAATGCGATATTTGCAAATTATTTAATTTCTTTGAAAACTCATATAAATACGACTGGGTAAAAAAGTTAAATAAGAAAAATAAAAAAGAATACGATAAATTCTATAAAGAACTAAAAAATATCGGTAAAATTGATGATTTTAAAAGTTTTTGCATTAATAATTCATACATAAAAAAAGAGCAAGAAGAAAAATTTGAAAAACTTATTAAAAATACAGATTTTAGCCAAGATAATATTATAGAATTTTTATTATCTAAAGATTGTCAAATGTCATATTTGGTCGGTAAAAAGATTGCAGTTATTGGCAACTCATTTACAATCTACAAAAATATTTTAAAAAAATTCACTAAATTAAACCCTAAAAATATAGATTTAATTTTAGGTTATTTTAACGCTCTTTGCTATTCAAAGGATAAATCTAAAAATCAAAAAGCGGAAGATTTGATTTTGGATATAGGCAAAAACTCGCCGTATTATAAAATTTTACCTGATATAATAAGCTCGGCTGCATCTAATAAAACAGTATGTTATTTATTTAGCCTAATAAAGCAAAGCGAATTTCCGATTTATTCTTTAAAATACAGTATATCAAAGTGTTCAATGAGCCTATTAAATGAAATTATAAATTATATTTTAGAAAAATATTCAAATGATATTAATGCGTTGCAACTTTGTATTGGTGTAATTTTTAATAACTTTTCTAATGAAAAAACGGAAAACCAAAGGCTTTTTGATAAAGAAATTGTTTTTAGGTGTATTCAACTATTTTTTGAAACCAAATCAGAAAATCAATATACAAGTTACTACCAAATACAGCAAATACTATATAAATATGCCGATAAAAAAACTGATACTAAAGTCTTAAAAAATATTTTCAACTCAATTTTAAACAATTACAAATATTACGATGAATATTTAAAATTGTGTGCAATTCATTTAGCAAAACTTAAGCCAAAAGAAATGTTTAACTTGTTTTCAAAAACACTTGAGTCATTCTACAAAGAAAAAAACTATTACCCCCTTGGTTTTCATGGCTTGTGGAGCGAAAATGGCTTATTTGAGGCATTTAATACAAAAGATATTAAAGATTGGGTTAAAAAAGACTATATAAATCGAGCTGTTCTAATTGCAAAATTGGCCCCAGACGGCTTTTTGCCGTTTGCTAATATACCCTGTAATGCTTTTTATAGAGATTTGATAATACAATATCCACAAAACGAAAAGATGTTGATTGAGCTTCATAGAAATAGCTTTTCAGGCTCATTTGAAGGAAAAATGAGCGACAATATAAAAAATAAAATAGAAAAAATTAAAGAATTAATTGAAAAAGAGAAGGAATATGACGTTATAAGTTGGCTTAATCAAGAATTGGAAAATTGCAATGTGCAACTTGAAAGAGAGTTGGAATTAGAAGAAAGAAATCCATTTTATAATTAAAATCTCC
>CALUYZ010000049.1 GCA_944325175.1 Candidatus Gastranaerophilales bacterium
TTTACTTCAATTATTTTTGCCGTTTTGCCTTTTTCTTTGAAATATTTTTTTGCAATGTTTGGAAAACTTGTTGCAACGTTTATAACATCGGGCAGGTCTTCTGTTTTTTGATATTTATCTTCTTCTTTAACTGCAACAACCATATCGCAGTAGCCAAAATCAAACCTTTTTATAACATCAAGGTCAATTCCTTCTTCTGTTACAATATCAAGCCCCGTAAAACCGATATCTGCCACTTTTGCATCCAAAAATTTAGGAATATCTTGAGTTCTAACGAATATTAAAGAACATTTTTTATCTTGTGTTTTAATATGCAAACATCTTTCTGATTTTGATTCAAAATTTAAGCCTGCCGCATTTAATAATTCATATATTTTTTCAGATAATCTGCCCTTGTTTGGGATTGCAATTTTTAGTTCTTCCATTGTTCTTTTTCCTTCTTTTATGACTTCTTTTTATCAAAAATATGCTTTAATTTCAAATTGTTTATTTTATAATGTTTTTAGCTTAATTTTTATCAAGAGGAAGATTAACAATGGAAGAAACAAAAAAGAAAGAGTTTAAAGAAACTTTGAACTTGCCTTCAACCACTTTGGCAATGCGCGCTAATGCTGCTGTTAGAGAAGTTGAAATTCAAAAATTTTGGGATGAAAATAAAATTTATGAAAAAAATATAAATCAAAGAGACAAAAAAAACGCCTTCATTTTGCATGACGGCCCCCCATATTTAAGTTCCGATAAAATCCATATTGGAACTGCCCTAAATAAAATCTTAAAAGATATTGTTATTAAATATAAATCTCAAAAAGGCTATTTTGCACCATATATTCCAGGGTATGACGCCCATGGGCTTCCTATTGAAAATGCCGTTGCAAAAAATATTAAAGGCGGAAAAGACGCAGTTTCTCCCTTTGAATTAAGAAAAATGTGCAGAGAATTTGCAATGAAAAACCTTAAAGGTCAAGAAGCAAACTTTAGGCGCCTTGGTGTTTGGGGCGATTGGGAGCACCCTTATTTATCTATTGCACCTGAATTTGAAGCTGAACAAATCAGAGTTTTTGGTGAAATTTATAAAAAAGGCTACATTCAAAAAGGCTTAAAACCTGTTTATTGGTGTTCTCACTGCGAAACTGCTTTAGCTGAAGCTGAGGTTGAATATCAAGATGTTACATCAGATTCAATTTATGTAAGGTTTGAAGTTCTTGATAAAGATAAATTTTTAAAAGCATTCAATCTATCTTCCCTTGAAAAACCTTGCTATATGGTAATTTGGACAACAACCCCTTGGACAATTCCATCAAACTTAGCTATAAGCTTGCATCCTGATTATGAATACGGCTTATATAAATTTGAAGGCGAATATTATGTTGTTGCAGTTGAATTGCTTTCTGCTTTTGCAAAAGACATTGAAAAAGAAGAAAGCGATTTTGAACTTGTTGCAAAAACAAGAGGTATTAATTTAGAAAATATTGATACAAAACACCCGATTTTAGACAGAAAATCAAAAATTATAGTTGGCGAACATGTTACGCTTGATGCAGGTACCGGTGCAGTTCATACAGCTCCAGGGCATGGTTTAGAAGACTGGGAAGTTTGCCAAAAATATGGTATTGAAACATTTTCACCCCTTGATAAAAAAGGCAGATGGACAAATCAGGTGCCTGAACTTGAAGGTGTTTATTATGAAGAAGGCAACGATATTGTTATAAACAAATTAACTGAAGTTAAAGCCTTAATGAAAAAAACACCCGTAACCCACAGCTACCCGCATTGCTGGAGATGTAAAAACCCCGTAATTTATAGGGCAACTCCACAATGGTTTGTTCGTGTGGGCGATTTTATGGAAAAATCCTTAAATGCAATTAAAAATGTTAAATGGATACCGGCTGCAGGCGAAAAAAGAATATCCAATATGGTTGAAAACAGAACCGATTGGTGTATTTCAAGGCAAAGAGCGTGGGGTGTTCCTATTCCTGTTTTATATTGCAAAAAATGTAATAAACCGTTAATTAACGATGAAACAATTAAATTAATTGCAGATACTTTTGAAAAAGAAAGCTCAGATGCTTGGGTTAAATATGATGCAAGCCATTTTGTACCAAACGGCACAAAATGCGAGTGCGGTTGTTCTGAATTTGAAAAAGAATCAGACATTATGGATGTTTGGTTTGATTCAGGCGTTTCTTGGAGAGCAGTTGTTGCAAAAAGATGTAATGAATTTGCAGCAGATAATGTTAACCCGATTCCTGTTGATATGTATTTAGAAGGTTCAGACCAACATAGGGGCTGGTTCCAATCTTCACTTTTAACTTGCGCTGCAACGGTTGGCATTGCACCGTATAAAACCGTTTTAACCCACGGGTTTGTATTAGATGGCGAAGGCAGAAAGATGTCTAAATCTTTAGGCAATGTTGTCTTGCCTCAAGAAGTTACAAAGGTTTACGGGGCAGATGTTTTAAGGCTTTGGGCAGCAAGCGTTGATTACAGAAACGATATTAAAATCGGGCAAAACATAATTAACCAGCTTGTTGAAGTATTCAAAAAGACAAGAAACACAGCAAGGTTTTTACTTGGCAACCTTTTTGATTTTGACCCAAAAACTGATTATGTAAAATATGAAGACTTAAAATCAATCGATAAATTTGCACTTTCAAAATTAAACAAATTAATTAGAAATGTAGATTCTGCCTTTGAAGAATATGAATTTTATAAATATTTCCAATATCTTCAAAATTTTGCAACGGTTGATTTAAGTTCATTCTACCTTGATATTGTAAAAGACAGGCTCTACACTCAAGGTAAAAAATCATTATCAAGAAGAGCTTCTCAAACTGTTATGTTTGAAATTTTGCAAGTTTTGGTTAGAATTTTGGTTCCGGTTATGCCTCATCAGGCAGAAGACATTTGGCAAAATACACCTGATGCTCAAAAAATGGGCTTAGAAAGCATTTTGTTATCAGATTGGCCAAAAGTTAACCCTCTTTGGGATAATGATGAACTTGAAGAAGAATATTCTATTTTATTAAAAGCAAGAGAAACCGTTTCAAAAGCAATCGAACCGTTAAGAAGTTCAGATGACAAAATTATAGGAAGCTCTCTTGAAGCAGACATTTTACTTGACGGTAATAATGTTGAAGTTCTTAAAAAATATGAAAATGAACTTGCGGATTTATTCATTGTTTCTCACGCTTACGTCGGCAAAAACCCTGAATTTAATTCAATTTCAGAATTTGAAGCTGACGGCTTAACCGTTAAAATTCAAAAAGCAAGCGGCGAAAAATGCCAAAGATGCTGGAAATATAGAGAATTAAACACAGATGGCATCTGCAAAGATTGTGAAGATGCAATTAAATAGAATAAAAAAAGAATGTGATTTTGCCCTTTTGTATGAAGATATGAAAGGGCAATTTCCAATTT
>CALUYZ010000050.1 GCA_944325175.1 Candidatus Gastranaerophilales bacterium
TTAATGAAAAATATCGCAGGTATTTTCGCATATTCTACCGAAGAAAATTTTAAAGAAGAAGGCAGACTTGATAAGTGGATAGATTTAGCCGAATCAACGAAAAAACAGAGAACGAAGACAGGACATTACCCCGGACAAATTTTACAAGTTTCAGGGCAACTGGCATCATCAATAAGTACATATTATGACAATGATTCCGCTGTTATTGGTTCAAATCTTGATTATGCCGCAATTCATCAACTTGGAGGTCAAGCCGGTAAAAATCAATCTGTAACCATACCTGCAAGACCATATTTACAACTTAATAATGAAGACTTTGAAGAAATCCTTAGTATGACCGAAAATTTTTTAGGGGAATAGTTCCCTAATATTTAGTAGGTCTTAAGAGAGGAGAGGAATATGACAACTGTAGAACCTATTAGAAACAAAACCGATATTAAAAAGGTTGAAAAAGTTTTAAAAAGCCAAAGTCAAAGAAATTTATTGCTTTTGTTCTTGGAACAAATTGTGGATTAAGAATTTCTGATTTACTTTCACTTGATGTTGGAGATGTAAGGAATAAAACTCACATTCAAATAGTAGAGAAGAAAACAGGAAAATTTAAAAAGTTTCCAATTAACGAGAGATTAAAACCTATGATTGAAGAATTTGTCAAAGGCAGAAGAAATACTGAACCTTTATTTTTATCACATTGGAAACATCGTCTTGATAGAGTAACTGCATATTACTTGATTCGTAATGCGTGTGAAAAAGCAGGACTTCAAGAAAGAATCGGAACGCATTCGATGCGAAAAACATTTGGATATCATCATTACCAACAATTTAAAGATGTAGTAATCCTGCAAAAGATTTTTAATCATTCCAGTCCTCAAATAACATTGAGATATATTGGGATTGAGCAAGACCAAATTGATTATAGTTACAGTAACTTTATTATATAGTCAAAACCCTCTCTACGAGAGTGGTTGCATTACATATTATTTACCTTACAAAATAACCATTTTGTATAGCATTTAATAAAAAAATCATAGAAAGCGTTGCTACTGTTTAATTTTATGAAATTTTTATCTTCTTTTAAAATGTAGTGTATCAAATATTTTTTCTTCATTCAATTACCCATATGGGTTAATTTTCCAGCATAAAAAAATTGCCTTACAAAATGGTTAAATTGTAAGACACAAAAAGCTGAAAAGTGGCTCTATGACAAGAAAATCGTATTTTAAACAAAGAAGAATTGAAATATTAAAACTCGTTGGAAAAGGTTATAACGATATGGAAATTATCCACGAAATGAAAATAGGATTACCAAACTTGAAAACACAAATTTCAAGAGCAATTAATTATTCCAATGTAACCAATAGGCACGAAGCCTTTTTTGAAGCGTTTAAACAAAATTATATAAACAAAAGAGATTTAATAGTTAAGAGGGTAAACAAAATGAATGATGAAATGAAAATCAATGAAGATGTAGCATTGTTGCCAATTCAAACCATCAAAAGTGTTTTAAAAATTTCTAAAAAAACACTTGAAATGTATGAAAAAATTGGCATTTTAAAAGCAGAGAGAAAAAACGATAAAAGATATTATTCTTTATCGGATTTAGAAAAATTAAAAGCAATTGTCGTTCTTACAAGAGATTTGAGGGTTAATCTTGCAGGGGTTGACGTTGTGCTTGCAATTTTAGAGAAGTTTAAAATTAAAAATTATAACGATTTTGCGATTGAAATTGCTCAAATAATTAAAAATAAACAGGAAAAAATAAATGATAACAACTAGATCAAAATTTACTATTGTTTTAAAAGCTGAAAATAAAATGGAAACTTATCGTGTATCTGAAAAATTATTTAAAAAAATTAAAGAAATAATTGCACCTTATCGTTCAATTTGCCCTAGCGCAAAAGCCATAAGATGTATTCAGATAAATAAAATTTTTAAATCTGCTCGTGATGTTGCATGTTGGTTATGCGAAAAAGGTTTAACTAAATCAAGCAAAGCAAACGAAAGAATTAAAAATGCGTGCAGAAAAAATCGACGTGCTTACGGTTTAAATTGGGAATTTATAGAATAAATTTTTATGATAAAATACTCTTGAATAAGTAGAGAGGCAGAAAGGCTCTAAATTAGAGCCTTTTTTGTACTAAATCAAACTGTTAATTTTATAAATAATTTGATTTTTAGGCAAAAAATAATATTGATTGGTTTTATGTTGGTGGATTACAATAATAAAGAATAATATGCGTATAAATAACATACAAAATACAAGAAATATTAATGTAGTATCTTTTAATGGAGTGTTTACAACAAATATTAAAGATATTGACAAGAAGCATGGTTCTGTTGTTGTTACAGACTATGTAGATAGTTTTCAAAAAAGTGTAGATGATATAACCGATACTTACGAAAAAGAAAGAAAAAAAGCTGAAAACAAATTTTTTGGCAAAAAAAGAGCGTTAAGAAAATTAGACGATGAATATAGGGGTAGAATGGATGCTTGGAGGCAAGATCAAGCTATTTTTCAAAAAGCGAAAGAAGCGCATTTGAAAGACATCGAACAACTTTTAGAAACCGCAAAAAGACATAACGCTACACTTGATGAATTAATAAAATTAAAATCTGATTTTGAAGCAACCCAAAAAACAATTGATTTAGCAAAGAAGCAACAAGCCGCAAATAAAAATAGTGGTTTTAGTAGATTAGCAGGTTATGAGCCAGAAAAAGCAACTTTGCAAAATATTTTAATAAATAAAATTTTTGAAGAGCAATCAGGTGTGCCAACAAAACTTCCAAATGCAATTTTATTTTTTGGACCAACGGGAACCGGAAAAACTACATTTGCAATTGCATTAGCACAAGAAATAAAAGAAGGTGCAAAGCCAGTTACGATTGACACTTCTGAAGAACCAGATGATGTTATGGATGAAATAGAAGTTGAAACCAGAAGAGCTAGAAAAAAATACAAACAAACAGGCGAAAGAACAATAATTCTTTTGGATGAAGTAGAAGCAATTGCACATCAAGATTCTGAGGTATTAGACGAATTAAAAGCAAAATTAAGCAAAGCATTTGATGATGATAAATGCATTTATATTATGACTTCCAATAATCCTGCGGAAATATCGCCGGACATTTTAACTCCGGATAGAACAAGCTTTATTATAAATATAGACCCGCCTGATTTTGAAAA
>CALUYZ010000051.1 GCA_944325175.1 Candidatus Gastranaerophilales bacterium
GTTGTTTATGAATATTCATTAGCAAAAGCATTAAGAGATGGTTATTGCAAACAACCTGCCGTTGCAACAAGAGAAAATACAGATTTTGATAAACTAAAACTTCCGGAAGAAGAAATGGATAAACTAAAACTGCGAGATGGTGTTAGCTTTCATGAAGATACAAAATATCATCTGGAGATGTATGCTCTGGAAAATAACAAACCGTTAGTAAAACCATTTGTTTTAGTTATTGCAAAAGATACCCCTCATGCAGACAGAATTTATCAATACATAACATCTGATGAATTTTTTAACGGAACATACAAAAATAAAGTTATGGTATATCATTCTAATCTCTCCGGAGCAGAAAGTACTATCGCAGAGGCTCAACTAATTAGTCTTGAAAAACCTGAAAACAAAATTGAAATAGTTATCCATGTTGATAAACTAAAAGAAGGCTGGGATGTAAATAACCTATACACAATTGTACCTTTGCGAAAATTCGATTCAACAACATTAGGTGAGCAAACTCTCGGAAGAGGTTTAAGACTTCCTTACGGTCAAAGAACCGGAAATAAAAAAGTTGATATGCTGACTGTTGTTGTTCATAAAAAATTTCAGGAAATTATAAACGCTGCTAGAGAAGAAGATTCTATTATTAATAAAGAAAACTTTATTGATATCAATATTGATGATGAGGAAGTTCAAGAACAATTAAATCAAAGAAAAATTATTATTACGACCAATTCTATTCTTGAACAAAAATTGCAAGAAGAAGAAAAGCAAATAGAGCAGATTCTTGATACCTATGAAAAAGAAGAAGCAAAGAAAAAATTAGATAGAAAAGTAAGCGCACAAAACGCATTTCTATCATTAAGCAAACAGGGCTTGAATATAAATCAAATGACAAAGGAACAAGTTATTTCTGAAATGTACAAACAAAAAATTCAAAGGATTTCAGAAGGACAAAAAATAGGAACATTTTTTGACAATAATGAAAATGTTGAAAAAACAATAATTCAACAAAGCCTATTGCAAGAACAACAAATTGAACAAATAAAAGAAGAACAAATATTAAGTAATGAAGAATTTGAAAAAATCAAAAATGAATTCCGGCAATTAACCATTAATATTCCTAAAATTATTGTTCAACCTGTCGGAACTACTGAAACTCACTTTAATCCATTTAAAGTTGATTTTTCAAGTAATGCTATAAAATTTTCTCCTACAGAGGCAAAATTGTTAAGAGAAAATCTTGTATCCGGAGAACAAGATTCTATCTCTGCAACGAACTTATATTCCCAAAAACAGCCATCGCCTAATCAAATTGTATCCAAATTGATTGACATACCTGAAGTAAATTATGACAAAGATAAGATAATTCTATTTGATATAGCAAATCAAGTTATAGATTATTATCACTCTTATATTCCCGAAGAGAAAGATATTGAAAATTTAATACCTTCCAAAATAAATGAAATTTTTAATTATATCAAACCTCAACTTATGAGCCATTTTTGTAAAGGTGAAACAGTATATGATGAGCCTAAAGTTTATCCGTTTGTCAGAATTGAACCTCACCACTATACACAAATACAAGGACAGCAATTGTATGATTATAGAGATAATGTTACTGACAAATCAAAAATTAAATCAATGTTATTCACTAATTTCAAAAAAGCTTGTCATGAAGTTTATCAATTTGATTCTAATACGGAAAAGGTATTCTCTATTATTTTGGAAAAACAGTCAGATGTATTAAAATGGCTAAAACCTGCAGCTAACCAGTTTAATATTTTTTGGTTTGATGGTTGTAACCCTCATAGATATGAACCTGATTTTGTTGTTGAAACAGAAAATATAATTTATTTAATTGAAACCAAAAAAGCTAATGCAATGAATGACTCTGATGTGCTAGAAAAAGCTAAAGCAGCACTTATTTATTGTAAAAATGCTACAAAATATAATCTTAAAAATGGTGGTAAAGTTTGGAAATATATTTTATTACCACATGATTCGGTTCAAGAAAATATGACATTTGAATATTTAGTAAAACAATATGAGTATAATAAAGAATAACAGGGGTATTCATGGCTAATGAGATTTCTAAAATATATAATGATATAGCAAAGTTACTAAATATAGCACGGGCGAAAGCGTATCATACAGTGAATTCCATTATGGTTGAAACATACTGGAAAATCGGACAGCGTATTGTAGAAGAAGAGCAGGGTGGTGCTTCCCGCGCGGAATACGGAACTAAGCTTATTGAAAATTTGTCAAGATACCTGACGGATACTTTCGGTAAGGGCTTCTCCGAAGCAAATTTGCAGAGTATGAGGAATTTTTATTTAGTTTATCCTGAATTCCCCAGACAGCGTCTAGGAAATTTGAGTTGGTCAAATATAGCAAGAATTATAAGAATTGATAATCCCGATGAAAGAAATTATTACATGAATGAAGCTGCATCACAAAACTGGTCATACCGTCAGCTTGAACGCAATATCAAAAGCGGTTATTATCACAGGCTTTTATCAACTCAAGAAGGGGTAAATAATGCTGAAAAATGTTTGCCGGCTGTAATTAACACTAAAGAATTCATTAAAGATCCGTATGTCTTAGAATTTTTGGATTTGCCTGAAAACATTGAAGGCAAAGAAAGTACATTGGAATCGGCTTTAATTACAAATTTACAGAAGTTTTTACTTGAATTAGGCAAAGGATTTTCTTTTGTTGCCCGCCAATTCAGAATTAGCACCGAAACCGATCATTTTTATGCTGATTTGGTGTTTTATAATTACCTGCTCAAATGTTTTGTTGTGATAGATTTAAAGACAACAAAATTATCCCATGCCGACATCGGGCAAATGGATATGTACGTCAGAATGTT
>CALUYZ010000052.1 GCA_944325175.1 Candidatus Gastranaerophilales bacterium
TTAAAATTGCTTGTATGTTAGAGTTTTGCATCCATCATTCTAAAGCTCGCTTGTGCTCGCTAAGAATGAGTGTATGTTGTATTTGTATCAATTAACATATTTTATTCAAATTGATATATTTTTAATTTTAATAATTTTAGAAATTTCCAAAACCTTGTGTTAAATTTTCTGAAATTTAATGTTAATTTTTTAGTTTCTTGCACAACTGGACCTTACCAAAATAATCAAACTAAGCGTACACTTCAAAAACAGTGCTAAACTCAGCTATATCAAGGAAAAATCAAACTACCCGTACAGACCGAAAAAAGTCCAATTTGGTAGTTTGATTTTTTTGGAAAACATAATTTTCCGACCTGAAAACGCCCTCGCAGAGCGGGCTCTCCAAAATAATCAAAGTATCCGTACAAATCAAATGTAAAGAAACACATGGTTTGATTATTTTGTACGCTTAGTTTGATTATTTTGGAAATATAACTCTTTTTTTGTGAATACCAAGTAACTTAAACAAGGTAAAATATGGTAAAAAGAAACCACCAAAAATATAATAGATTATTATGACAAAAGCTATAACAAAAGCGATGTTTTTTCCATCATTTGCAAATATCATTACCCCTGATGCTAAAGATATGATTAAAATGTCTATTATAAGTGTTGTTAGCAGAACTTTTCTTTTAGTTTTAGTGTTGTTGTTAACTTTCTTAATTAATTTTCGATATTTAAAAGCACCTTTTTTAAGAATTTTCTTTGCCAAAAAATAAAGATAGAAATTTTTTAAACAAATATGTAAAAGAGGTATGAGCGCAAGGATAAAGAAAATAATACAATCTATTACATATTCGATATTGGCAGGTTTATTGTTTAATTCTACATATTCAACAGATGCAATAGTGATTAATATAAATGCTAATATCAGCGAAATTAATGGCAGCCAAAAAATATAAAGCAAATTTATTAAAACAAAATAAATAAATTCTATATCAAAAATGTTGTAACGAAATTTCATTCGGTCATTTTAGCAGTTTAAAAGTTTATCGTCAATTTGATTTTTCTTTGTTTTTAGCATTTTTATTACATTTTCAATCCTAAACAAAATAAAAGTAAAAGCATAAATTAAAAACAAGGGCCCTGAAATGGTATATTCAAACAGGCGGTCGGTAAATGTGATTTTATTTAAGCCTTCGGGGGAAGTAAAAGAAAGAAAAGTAACAAATAAAATATCCAAAATAAAGGCTGATAAAAGCACTTTTAATTTTAAAGAAAAAGAGTTTCTCAGATTTTGAAGAATATTTTTAAATTTTTGCGACCCTTTATTTTCGATTTTTTTAAATAAAATATAGATTAAAAAGTATTTTGCAATTATAAATAAAAGGAGAAATATAAATAAAATAATGCTTCCGATGAGCATTTTGAAGCATAAGCCGCCTGTGCCGTAAGCACTGCACTTTATGGCAAGTGAAGCCGCAAAAATGGCTACTATAAATATAAATGCTGCAATGTAACAGCTCAAAAGCAAAAATAAATTTGTTAAAACAAAAGATATAATTTCCCGGTGCGGCGCTTTAATTTTCATAGTGCAACTTTAACATTTGGCCATGTTCTTGTCAAATGCCTATTGCAATGCTCTTTCGGGATAAGTTGAGCTAAAACTGTTTAAATAGTTCTAGCCTCTTATTTTTTCATCATCACGCATGTGGCTTTTCACAAGCACATTTTTTCCTGTTATATTAACTTCTCAAATTACTTGTATGCGATATTTATATGTTAGCAAATTAAATACCAGCGCACATCACCAAAATTACTTGAGTAATAATGGTGTTTGTAAGGAGGCAGTTAGTTTGAAAATTATAAGACACAAAATGAGAATTCCTTATTTTATATAAAATAAGTAGGAAAAATTCTAAAACTAAGTGATAAATCATAATGGATAAAACTAGTTAGATAGGTGTGCAGCAATTATTCCTGAATGGACTGGTTAAATTTGTCCAACTCTATTATTAAAGTTTTGTATTTTGAGATAAATAATTCATCTACAAAATTTAAATACCCAAATGTTTCGAATTCAATACGGACTAAAATTAATAGAGTTTTTAAATAATCATTCAAAAGTTCTTTATGAGAATTTATAAAAAAATTTATTTTGCTATCAGAATCTCGGAATTAAATGTATTGGAACATCATATCCTACGCTTTGACAACAACTCTTAACATACTTACGCAATTAAAATTGCTTGTATGTTAGAGTTTTGCATCCATCATTCTAAAGCTCGCTTATGCTCGCTAAGAATGAGTGTATGTCATTCTTGTATCGTTAAAATTTCCAAAACCTTGTGTTAATTTTTCTGAAAGTTTGAATGGTGACTGTGCTTTGATTGACCTTTGCTCCTGTTGAGTTTTGCTTAGCAAAACTCTTACGTCGCCTATCAACAGTTACGACCAAAACTCATCGTTTTGGTCTTCACTCTGGCTTACGCTTTTTTGCTCCTGTCAAATTCGCCTTCGGCAAGAATTTGAAACGTCGCCATCGATTGGTTTCAATAAAGCCAAGCTCTGCGCTTGTCTTTATTTTCACACACGGCTTACGCTTTTTTGCACAACTGGACCTTACCAAAATTCTCAAACCATCCGTACAAATCAAACTGGTCGTTTAATTACAATTGGACGGCAGGAAATTACAAACCTAATGCAAAAGATAAATCAAGTTATCAGGCATTAATTGACGGTTCGGGAAAT